>NZ_DASPLW010000008.1:0-29300 GCF_035627355.1 Ramlibacter sp. | reverse complement strand
CGCCCTGCTGGCCGGCGTGCCGCCCAAGCGGCTGATCCCCGGCAGCAACACCACCATCGGCGTGATCGCCACCGATGCCGTGCTGACCAAGGCCCAGGCCGCGCGCCTGGCGACCGTGGGCCACGACGGCTTCGCGCGGGCCATCAACCCGGCGCACACCCTGCTGGACGGCGACACGCTGTTCGCCCTGGGCACCGGTGCGTCGGGCCGGGCGGCGGAGATGATGCTGCTGGCCACCATGGCCGCCGAGGCGGTGGCGCTGGCCACTGTGCGGGCCGTGCGCATGGCGCGCGGGATGACGGTGGACGGCGTGCGGGTGCCGGCGGCGTCGGAGCTCTAGGCCCCGGACGGCTCCGCCGTGCTCGCCCGCGCGTTGCGCTGGATCCTCCGCCTGCGCGGAGGATGACGAGAGGTTTACTTGAGTGCCTTGAAGCGGACGCGCTTCGGCTTCGCGCCCTCTTCGCCCAGCCGCTTCTTCTTGTCGGCCTCGTACTCCTGGTAGTTGCCGTCGAAGAACACCCACTGGCTGTCGCCCTCGGCGGCCAGGATGTGGGTGGCGATGCGGTCCAGGAACCAGCGGTCGTGGCTGATGACCATCACGCTGCCGGCGAACTCCAGCAGCGCGTCCTCCAGCGCCCGCAGCGTTTCCACGTCCAGGTCGTTGGAGGGCTCGTCCAGCAGCAGCACGTTGGCGCCCTGCATCAGCGTCTTGGCCAGGTGCAGGCGGCCGCGCTCGCCGCCGGACAGGGTGCCGACCTTCTTCTGCTGGTCGCCGCCGTTGAAGTTGAAGCGCCCGCAGTAGGCGCGGCTGGCCATCTGGAACTTGCCGACGGTGATGATGTCCAGCCCGCCGGAGACGTCTTCCCAGACGGTCTTGTCGGCCGACAGCTCGTCGCGGCTCTGGTCGACGAAGGCCAGCTTGACGGTCTTGCCGATCTTCACCGTGCCCGAATCGGGCTGCTCCTTGCCGGCGATCATCTTGAACAGCGTTGACTTGCCCGCGCCGTTGGGGCCGATGATGCCGACGATGGCGCCGGCCGGCACCTTGAAGCTGAGGTTGTCGATCAGCAGCCGGTCGCCGAAGGACTTGGAGACGTTCTCGAACTCGATCACCTCGGTGCCCAGTCGATCGGCCACCGGGATGAAGATCTCGTTGGTCTCGTTGCGCTTCTGGTATTCGACGTCGGACAGCTCCTCGAAGCGGGCCAGGCGGGCCTTGCTCTTGGACTGGCGGCCCTTGGCGTTCTTGCGCACCCACTCCAGTTCGCGCTTCATGGCCTTGGCGTGGGCTTCCTCGCCCTTCTGCTCGGCCTCCAGGCGCGCTTCCTTCTGCTCCAGCCAGGTGCTGTAGTTGCCCTTCCACGGGATGCCGCGGCCGCGGTCCAGTTCCAGGATCCACTCGGCGGCGTTGTCCAGGAAGTAGCGGTCGTGGGTGATGCCCACCACCGTGCCGGGGAAGCGCTGCAGGAACTGCTCCAGCCACTCGACCGATTCGGCGTCCAGGTGGTTGGTGGGCTCGTCCAGCAGCAGCATGTCGGGCTTGGACAGCAGCAGGCGGCACAGGGCCACGCGGCGCTTCTCGCCGCCCGACAGGTTCTTGATCACCGCGTCCCAGGGCGGCAGGCGCAGCGCGTCGGCCGCGATCTCCAGCAGGTGCTCGGAGTCGCCCTCGGCGCCGGCGGCGGCAATGACCGCCTCGAGCTTCTGCTGCTCCTCCGACAGCTTGTCGAAGTCGGCGTCGGGCTCGGCGTAGGCGGCGTAGATCTCCTCCAGCCGCTGCTTGGCGTCGGCCACCTCGCCCATGCCGCTCTCGACCGCCTCGCGCACGGTCTGCTCGGGATCGAGCTGCGGCTCCTGCGGCAGGTAGCCGATCTTCAGGCCCGGCATCGGCGTGGCCTCGCCCTCGATCTCGGTGTCGAGGCCGGCCATGATCTTCAGCAGCGTGGACTTGCCCGAGCCGTTGAGGCCGAGCACGCCGATCTTGGCGCCGGGAAAGAACGAAAGGGAGATGTCCTTCAGGATCTGCCGCTTCGGCGGCACGATCTTGCCGACGCGGTTCATGGTGTAGACGTACTGGGCCATGGGAGCTTGGTAGGAATGCCGGGCGAAACCGCGCATTATCCCCGCTGGGGATTGCCGCAGGGCTGGGTGCGTCATTCGGACGGGGATCGCTGCCCCGCCATCTCCCTGCGGCCGGCGCGCACCGACGCGCCGGCGGGCCCCGGTCAGCCCTGCCCGCCGTCCAGGCTGTTCTTCAGCGCCGCCTTGGCGACCTGGTCCAGCGCGTCGTCCACCACCGGGCGGTCGGCGACCACGCGCAGCGAGCCCTGCGAGCGCAGCCGCTCCAGGGTTCGCCGCGACATGGAGTGCGCCGTGCCGGACAGCGAGGTGAACATGAACAGGGTGCCGTGCGGGCTGGCCCAGGTGAGCTGCACCCGGATCCAGCGGCCTTCCACCACCAGTTCGGCCCAGGTGCCGGTGCGCAGGTCGGCGGCGCCGGCCACCGGCTCGTGCGGCGAATCGGAATCGTCGAACGGGATGCCGGCGGCCGCCAGTTCCTGGGGCAGCAGCGAGTCCTGGCCCAGCCAGCCCGACTCCTGCACTTCGCTGTCGGCCAGCCACGGCTCGGCCTCCGGCTCCGCGCCGGCCGGCGGGGGCGCCGACTCCAGTTCGGCCGCGCGCCGGCGGGCTTCCTCCTGCGCACCTTGCAGTGCGGCGGCGTGCAGCGCGCCCAGATCGTCGAAGAAGCGCTGCGTCAGCTCCGCCGGGTAGGCGATGCGCTCCAGGCCCTCGCGCAGCTTGGCCACCAGCGCCGGCACCATGCGCGCCAGCCTGTGCGCGCGGCGCCGCTGCGCGGTGGACTTCTGCACGCTCCAGACCAGGTCGTCGACCAGCGCGCGGTAGCCGAACGGGTCGTCCGAGCCGTCCGTGCAGGTGAGCTGCGCCTCGGCCACCACCTGCGACCAGGAGCCCTTGAGGAAGTCGATCACGAACGGGGCGACGTCCAGGCCTTCGGCCGCCTGCACGAACTCCGCGGCGTGCTTCTGCGCCAGCAGGTTGCGCTGCTCGGCATGCTGCAGCGCGCGCGCGGCCTCTTCCCGGCGCTGGCGGACGGCCTGGTCCTGTTCGGTCCAGACCTTCTGCAGGTGCTCCAGCAGTTCGGCGAAGGTGCCGGCATCGACCACCTTGCTTTCGTTCAGCCAGTGCGCGGCGTACTGCACCGAATCGAGGAAGCGCTTCCAGCCCGGGTCGTCGGTGCCCTGGAAGGCCAGGCTGCGCTGGGTGACCCGGTCGAGGAACTGGCGCGCCGGGTGGGCGCGGTCGCTGAAGAAGCGCGAATCCTGCTGTGCGAGCTTGCGCACCGCCGGCTCGATCAGGCCGAGCTGCTCCTTGAAGCCGGGCAGCAGGCGCGTGTCCTTGGCCAGCGTCTCGAACATCAGGCGCAGCACCTCCTGGCCGAGCTGGTGGCCTAGCCGGATGGGCGCGCCCTCGTGGGCCGCAACCGGCTGGGCAGGGGCCGGCGCCGGCGCCTTCGGCCGGGCCTCCAGGCTCTTGACCAGCGCATCGACCTGCTTGAGCTCCTGCAGCAGGGCCATGGAGGCCGGCACCGTGTGCAGGAACTCCATCTTGCCGTTGCCGGCGGGTGCGTCGAAATCACCGGCCAGCAGCTTGCGCAGGCGATCCAGCGTGAGCAGGGTCCTGGCCATGCTGCCGCTGGCCGGCGCACCCTGCGCACCGCCACCCTGCTGCAGCTTGCCGCCGACCGGCACCGCGGGCTCGACCCCGGTGGACAGCAGCCAGTCGGACAGCTCCCGGTACAGGCGCCGCAGCTGCGCGCCGAGCAGGCCGCCCGCCGGCGCGATCAGCGTCTCGCGCGCCTGCGCATCGGGCACGTGCGCCGCCAGCGTGGCCTGCAGCGCACGCACGAAGACCTCGGGCCGCAGCGGATTGAGGCCGGGCTGGATGGTGCGCCAGCCCAGCAGCGTGCTGAGCAGGGCGTCCACGGTGGGCAGCACGTCGTCCACGGCAAACGACACTTCCTGCTGGGCGCGCGCGACCTCGATGCTCTGGTCGAGCTCGTCGTCGCCGAACAGCTGCAGGTCCTCGTAGCGCAGCACCTCGGTCTGCACCTGTTCCTTGCCGCCACCCTCGCGCGCGATGCGCGTCAGCTCCTCCTGGTAGGTGGCCTGGACGGCGACGGACTGCGCCTGCAGCGCAGCGATCGCCTCCTTGATGCCGGGCTGCTGGAAGGCGGCCACGCTCTGCGGGCCGACCGGTGCGGCGCCCCGGACCAGTCCCTGCACCACTTCGGCCATCAGGGGCTGCGCCTGCTGCAGCATGGTCGCGAGGCAGTCGTTGAGGTTGGGCTGCGTTGCCGTCGGATCGTCCGCGACACCGATTCGCCGTGGAAGCATCTTGGCCATGGTCCGGTTCATTATGGCCAGCCGGCTCAGCTTTGCGAAGCATGCGACAATGCGGGCTCCCGCGTGAAAAAGCAGTCGCTTGCGCGGGCTCGGCGATTTCGCCGGGGAGTCAACGGCCCCGCTGCCGCCAGGCTCCCGACCTCAACCCCATCTGCCTTTGACTGGCTCGGCGCTGCAGGCGTCGTACAGGCCGATACCCCGCGCCACGGTTGGCGCTCAAGTGTTCAATGACCTTTGACGAACTGAATCTGGCACCCGCCATCCTCAAGGCCGTGCGCGAGCAGGGCTACGAAACCCCCACCCCCATCCAGGCCCAGGCCATCCCGGCCGTCCTCGAAGGCCACGACCTCCTCGCCGGCGCGCAGACCGGCACCGGCAAGACCGCCGCCTTCACCCTGCCGCTGCTGCACAAGCTCTCCAAGGGCCAGGGCAAGACCAACAAGTTCGGCAAGGACGGCATCGCGGCCTTGGTGCTGACGCCGACGCGCGAACTCGCCGCCCAGGTGGAAGAGTCCGTCCGCACCTACGGCAAGCACCTGCCGCTGTCCTCCACGGTCATCTTCGGGGGCGTGGGGATGAACCCGCAGATCGAGCGCATCAAGAAGGGCGTGGACATCCTGGTGGCCACGCCGGGCCGCCTGCTCGACCTGCAGCAGCAGGGCCACCTGGACCTGTCCACCGTCGAGATCCTGGTGCTGGACGAAGCCGATCGCATGCTGGACATGGGCTTCATCCACGACGTGAAGAAGGTGCTGGCGCTGCTGCCCAAGGACAAGCAGAGCCTGCTGTTCTCGGCCACCTTCAGTGATGAAATTCGTGACCTTGCAAACGCTTTGTTACGCGATCCGCGTAGCATCCAGGTCACACCTCGCAACACCACGGTCCAGCGAATCACCCAAGTGGTGCATCCGGTGGGCCGCGCGAAGAAGAAGCAGCTGCTGGCCCACATCATCCAGCAGCACGACTGGAGCCAGGTGCTGGTCTTCACGCGCACCAAGTTCGGCGCCAACCACGTGGCCGAATTCCTGAACAAGAACGGCATCACGGCCATGGCCCTGCACGGTAACAAGAGCCAGGGCGCCCGCACCCAGGCCCTGGCCGGCTTCAAGAGCGGCGAGATCCGCGCGCTGGTTGCCACCGACATCGCGGCCCGCGGCATCGACATCGACGACCTGCCGCACGTGGTGAACTACGAGATCCCCAACGTGCCGGAAGACTACGTCCACCGCATCGGCCGCACCGGCCGGGCCGGCAAGGAAGGCCAGGCGGTCAGCCTGGTGTGCCTGGACGAGGAAGGCTTCATGCAGGAGATCGAACGCTTCACCCGGCAGCAGATCGCGGTGCAGTCGATCGAGGGCTTCGGCCCCGAACCGGACGAGCGGGCCGAGCCCATCGCCATGGGCCGCCAGACCCTGTGGGGCGGCGCTGGCAAGCCGCCCAGCCGCGAGGTGATGGCCGCGGCCGCCAAGGCGGCGCGCCAGGAAATGATGCAGCGCATCCGCGAGAACAAGGGCGAGCGCAAGCCGGCCGGCGGCGAGTCGCGCGGCAACGGCAACGGGGCCGCCAATGGCGCGCGCAACGGATCGGCTCGGCGCGACGGTGCCAACGGCGCCCAGCGCAGCCGCCCGGCGGGCCAGGGCCCGGCGCCCTCGCACAACGGACGCTCGCACAACGGCGGCGGCGCGCACCGCGCACCGCAGCAGCCCCGCGTGGCGCACGACGTGCAGGACGACGCGTTCGACGATCGCGAGGACCGCATGCCGCGCAACGTCGATCCGCTGCGCACCAACCTGCCGAGCCGGCGCGACACCATCGGCGTGCGCCGCCCGGCCAGCGGCGGCGGCCAGCCCGACCCGATGCGCACCAGCATCGACGCCATGGGCGCCGGCAACCGGCGCGGCGGCGGCAGCGGCAACCGCAGCCGCGGTGGCTCGCGCGGCTACGGGCGGTAAGCGCTTCGTCTCCGCCTCCGGGGGCGCCTTCGTCTTTCCAGGCGAGGCGCCCTTTTCCTTTTCCGTCCTCCTTGGCGGAGACGGAGGATCCAGGCAGGTCTCCGGCACTCGCGAAACGCGGTAGCTTTCCCGCCTTCGCGCACTGCTGTCCGGGACCTGTTCGCATCGACCGGGGGCTCATTTCGTGCTCGCACCCGCAGAGCCGTTCCCGCGGCGGGCGGCGCCGGGCGGGGCTGATTTGTGTGGTGCCGCGAAATTTCTCCGGACTGGGGCAGCGCGCCGCAGGCGCGCGACCGTGCACTGACTTGGCGGCGACTGTTTGAGTAGTGCGACGAAGGAGCACAACGAGTTTCGCCGCCCGCCCCAGGCCGGAGAAATTTCGCGGGAAGCCCCTGCGAGCGTCAGCGAGCAGGGGCCGCCACACCATGAAGCAACGTCCGGCGCCGCCCGCCGCGCCCCCAGGCCTCAGCTCGACGGTCTTGATGCGCGCCGTGCGTGCTGCCGAATGCGGGAGCTCTGGATCCCCGCCTTCGCGGGGATGACGGCAGGCGCGCATAGCGACGACCTGAGGCGCAGAATCCGCGCATGCCACCGACCGCGCCGCCCGCCTCCCGCACCGCCCTGCTCGCCGGCGCCACCGGCCTGGTCGGTCGCGAACTCCTCGCCGGCTTGCTGGCGGATGCGCGCATCGGCCAGGTCCACACGCTGGCGCGGCGCGAGCTGCCCGCTTCGCATCCCAAGCTGGTGCAGCACCGCGTGGACTTCGGCGCGCTCGCGCCCGTGCCACCGGCCGACGAGGTCTATCTCGCCCTGGGCACCACCATCAAGGTCGCGGGCAGCCAGCCCGCGTTCCGCGCCGTGGACTACGACGCCAACCTCGCGGTCGCACGCGCGGCGCGCGAAGCCGGCGCCACCCGCCTCGGGCTGGTCAGCGCCATGGGCGCCGACGCCCGGTCGTCGATCTTCTACAACCGGGTCAAGGGCGAGCTCGAACAGGCCCTGGGCGGCCTGGGTTACGAAGCGCTGGTGATCGCCCGGCCTTCGTTCCTGGCCGGCGACCGGCACACCCTGGGCCAGCCGGTGCGATCCGGCGAACAGCTTGCGCTCAAGCTCAGCACCTCGCTGCGCCCGCTGATTCCCGCCAACTACCGCTCGATCCGGGCCGCCGACGTGGCCGCCGCGCTGCTGCAGGCCCTGCCGGGGTCGCGCGGCACCACGGTGCTGCTCTCGGGGCGCATGCAGGGGGCCGCGCGGCGCTGAAGCCGCGCGTCAGTCGCGCACGAACAGCGTCACCAGCGGCTGGTCGCCCACCTGGGCGCTGCGGTGCCCATGCACCGCCGGGTCGAAGGTGGCCCCGGCCGGCAGCAGATCGGCCGACCAGAAGTGCTCGCCGGGTCCGAACACGCGCGTGCTGCCGTCCTGCAGCCCGATCTCCATCGCGCCGGACAGGATGAACACCCACTGCGTGTGCGGCGAGCAATGGAAGCTGCTGCGAAAGCCCACCGGGCTGTGCCGCAGCTGCGCGCCGCTGGCTGGCAGCAGGGCCGACAGCCGGGCCTCGGGCTTGCCCTGGTCCAGCGGCACGGATTCCTCGCGGAAGCGGGCGCGCCCGTCGGTGTCGGTGAAGAGGACGACCTTGGTGAAGTTCATGGGGGCTGGGTGCGTGGTCGCGATGGCGCGGAAGGGCGCATGGTAGCGGCCCCGATCGGCGCGCGTACTACGATGGCCGCCATGGCTGCTACCCCCAACCCCTCCATCCGCTTCGGCCTCGACGGCCGCGTCTGCATCGTCACCGGCGCCGCCCAGGGCATCGGCGAGGCCTGCGCCCGCCGGCTGGCCGCCGACGGCGCGCAGGTGGTGGTCGCCGACATCGAGGACTCGCGCGGCCAGGCCCTGGCGACCGAGCTCGGCGGCCTGTTCGTGCACTGCGACGTGGGCGACAAGGCGCAGGTCGATGCGCTGGTGGCCGAGGCCATGCGCCGGCACGGCCGCATCGACGTGCTGGTGAACAACGCCGGGATCTTCAAGGCCGCGGACTTCCTGGAGGTGAGCGAGGCCGACTTCGATGCCGTGCTGCGAGTGAACCTCAAGGGATCGTTCCTGGTGGGCCAGGCCGCGGCACGCGAGATGGCCAAGGCCGGCCGCGGCGCCATCGTCAACATGAGCTCGGTCAACGGGGTGCTGGCGATCCCCACCATCGCCAGCTACAACGTGAGCAAGGGCGGCATCAACCAGCTCACGCGCGTGATGGCGCTGGCGCTGGCCGACAAGGGAATCCGCGTCAACGCGGTCGCGCCAGGCACCATTGCTACCGAACTCGCGGCCAAGGCGGTGCTGACCAGCGAGGACGCGAAGAACCGCATCATGAGCCGCACCCCCATGAAGCGCCTGGGCGAACCCTCGGAGATCGCCGACGTGGTCGCCTGGCTGGCCAGCGATGCGGCCAGCTACGTCACGGGCGAGATCGTGGTGGTGGACGGCGGGCGGATGACGCTGAACTACACCGTGCCGGTGTGAGTCCTCAGGTGCCGCCGCGCGCGGCCAGCCGGCGCTTGCGCCGCCGCCGCACCCGCAGCGACCAGATCCAGGACGCCAGGAAGTACGACAGCAGGCCCATGCCGACGGCGAAGATCGACAGGCCGAGCAGCAGCGGCTTGCCGACGGCGGCGACCTGGCGCATCGCGCGGCTGAACCAGCCGGCATCCGGCACCGCGCTTTCGGCCGGCTCCACTTCGGGCAGTTCCTCGCCGGGCGCCGGCCCCTCCTCGCCGAGGAGCGCCGCGCCCACCCGCCAGGCCGCGTAGTAGATCGGCCCGAAGGTGGCCGGGTTGGTCACCAGGGTGCTGGCCACCGCCGCCGGCACGTTGGCGCGCAACGCGACGGCCGCCGCCGCCGAGAACGGGATCTGCGCCAGCGGGATCAGCAGGCCGAAGAACACGCCCAGCGCGATCCCCAGCGCCAGGCCGCGGCGGCTCAGGTGCCACAGACGCGGGTGGTGCAGCGCAGGCCCGAGCCAGCGCAGCCAGCGGTTGCGCTGCAATTCATCGCGCGTCGGGACCAGTGCCCGCCATCTCTCGAGCATGCGCAAGATTAGCGCGGCGAAACTGTCAGGGCGGCAACATCTGCGGCGCGATCACCGTCGACATCGCCGCGTGAAGCTCAGGCGTTCATCACCGCCACGGCCCGCGCGTTCAGGTAGGCGTCCAGCGCCTCCGGACCGCCTTCGCTGCCGTAGCCGGAATCCTTGACCCCGCCGAAGGGCATCTCGGCCGAGGGCATGGCGGGCATGTTGATCCACAGCATGCCGACCTCCACCCGCCGCGCCAGCAGGTCGGCATTCTTCAGCGAGCGGGTGAAGGCATAGCCGGCCAGCCCGTAGGGCAGGCGGTTGGATTCGGCGATCGCATCCTCCAGCTTCTCGAACGAGCGGATCGCCGCCACCGGGCCGAACGGCTCGTCGTTGAACACGCGCGCCTGCACCGGCACCTCGTCCAGGATGGTGGGCTGCCAGAAGTTGCCGGCATCGCCGATGCGCTCGCCGCCGGCCAGCACCTTGGCGCCCTTTTCCACCGCGTCCTTCATGAACTCGGCCATCGCGGTGAGCCGGCGCGGGTTCGCCAGCGGACCCATCTGCGTGCCCTCGGCCAGGCCGTCGCCCACCCTCAGCCCCTGCGCATGCTTCGCCATGGCGGCAGCGAAGTCCTTGCGGATGCTCTCGTGCACCAGGAAGCGGGTCGGCGAGATGCACACCTGCCCGGCGTTGCGGAACTTGGCGCCGCCCGCGCACTTGACCGCCAGCGCTATGTCGGCGTCCTCGCACACGATCACCGGCGCGTGGCCGCCCAGCTCCATGGTCACGCGCTTCATGTGCTGGCCTGCCATCGCGGCCAGCTGCTTGCCCACCGGCGTCGAACCCGTGAAGGTGATCTTGCGGATCACCGGGTGCGGGATCAGGTAGCTGGAGATCTCCGCCGGGTTGCCGTACACCAGCCCCAGCACGCCGGGCGGGATGCCCGCGTCCTGGAACGCGCGGATCAGCTCGGCCGGGCCGGCCGGCGTCTCCTCCGGCGCCTTCACCAGCATGGAGCAGCCGGCCGCGAGCGCGGCGCCGACCTTGCGCACCACCTGGTTGATCGGGAAGTTCCACGGCGTGAAGGCGGCCACCGGGCCGACCGGGTCCTTGATCACCATCTGGCGCACCGCCAGGTTGCCGCGCGAAGGCACGATGCGGCCGTAGACGCGGAAGCCCTCCTCGGCGAACCACTCGATGATGTCAGCGGCGGCCATCGCCTCGCCCTTTGCCTCCACCAGCGGCTTGCCCTGCTCCTGGGTCAGCAGGCGGCCGATGGCCTCGGCGCGCTCGCGCATGAAGCCGGCCGCCTTGCGCATGATCCTGCTGCGCTCGGCCGCCGTCATGTCGCGCCAGGTCTCGAAGCCCTTCTGCGCCGCCTCCAGCGCCTTGTCCAGGTCGGCCTTGCCGGCGTGCGCGACGCGACCGATCTCCTTCCCGGTCGCCGGGTTGTGGACCGCCAGCGTGCGGCCGTCCGCCGCGTCCAGCCACTGGCCGTTGATGAAGAGCTGCGTGTTCGGGTAGGTCATGTCGCTCGTGAAAGGCTGAAGGGAAACCGGCGATTGTGGGCCAATCGGATGGACGGGTTGCCCGGCCGGACTTTCCCGCCGCCGTGGCGCGCGCTGTAGATTGCGCCATGGCCGCCGACCCCTTCGACCTGCAGCGCTTCGTGGCTGCACAGGATCCGGTGCTCGACACCGTGCTGCAGGAACTGCGCGCAGGTTGCAAGCGCACGCACTGGATGTGGTTCGTGTTCCCGCAACTGGCCGCGCTGGGCCGCAGCCACATGGCCCGGCACTACGGGCTGCGCTCGCTCGACGAGGCGCGGGCTTACTGGGCGCATCCGGTGCTCGGCCCGCGCCTGCGCACCTGCTGCGAAGCCCTGCTGCAGGCCAGGGGGCGCAGCGCGCACGACGTCTTCGGCAGCCCGGACGACCTGAAGCTGAGGTCGTGCATGACGCTGTTCGCCCTGGCGGCGCCGGCCGAGCCCCTGTTCGACGACGTGCTGCAGGCTTTCTGCGGCGGCGAACGGGATGCGCATACCGCCGCGCTGTGCGCCCACTGACCGGCGCGACCGCAAAGTCTGGAAACAGCGTCGGGACAAAAATGCCAACTCTTCGGCTTGCGCACGGGCCCACAAGATCGCGGCCCATGGATATAAACATGCACGAGGTTTGTTCTTCCTCGCAGGAGAAGTTCCGAATGCGCAAGTACAACGCCAGCCGCCAGGTGCTGGTCACCGGCGGGGCCGGATTCCTGGGCAGCCATCTTTGCGAGCGACTGCTGGACCAGGGCCATGAAGTGCTCTGCGTGGACAACTTCTTCACCGGGACGCGCCGCAACATCGATCACCTGCTGGACCACCCCCGCTTCGAGCTGATCCGGCACGACATCTCGCTCCCGGTGCAGCTGGAAGTGGACGAGATCTACAACCTCGCCTGCCCGGCCTCGCCCGTGCACTACCAGCACGACCCCGTGCAGACCGTCAAGACCAGCGTGCTGGGCGCGCTCAACGTGCTCGAGCTGGCGCGGCGCACCAAGGCCCGCGTGTTCCAGGCCTCCACCAGCGAGGTCTACGGCGATCCCGACGTGCACCCGCAGCCGGAGAGCTACTGGGGCCGCGTCAACCCGGTCGGGCTGCGCAGCTGCTACGACGAAGGCAAGCGCTGCGCCGAGACCCTGTTCATGGACTACCACCGGCAGTGCGGCGTCGACGTGCGCATCGCCCGCATCTTCAATACCTACGGCCCGCGCATGCACCCCAACGATGGCCGGGTGGTGTCCAACTTCATCGTGCAGGCGTTGCGCGGCGAACCGATCACGATCTACGGCGAAGGCGCGCAGACGCGCAGCTTCTGCTTCGTCGACGACCTGGTGGAGGGGTTCCTGCGGTACATGGCGCTGGAGGAGTCGATGCCCGGCCCGGTCAACCTCGGCAATCCGCGCGAGTTCACCATCCGGCAGCTCGCCGAACTGGTGATCGAACTGACCGATTCCGAATCGGAACTGGTCTTCAAGCCGCTGCCGGCGGACGACCCGCAGCAGCGCCGCCCCGACATCGCCCTGGCCCGCGAACTGCTCGACTGGGAGCCCACGGTGCAGCTGCGTGAAGGCCTGGCGCGCACCATCGAATACTTCGAGGAGCTGCTGCAGGTCGTCCACTGACGACGGCATGGTCACGACGGACCCGCTGGCCGCGCAGGTCGGCGCTCGCTGGATGGCTGCCATGCGGGCCGGCGACTGGGAAGCGGCCTGGCAGGCGACCGACGTGCTGGAGCTGCCGCGCCGCCGATCGCAGGAGGAGCCCGGCTTCCAGCCGCAGCCGCACCACCTGTGCTGGGACGGCCAGCCCTTCGACGGCCGCTCGGTGCTGGTGCGCTGCGAACACGGGCTGGGCGATACGCTGCAGTTCCTGCGCTTCCTGCCGCTGCTGGACCGGCGCGCCCGTGAGCTGCACCTGATGGTCCAGCCGCCGCTGGTGCGGCTGCTGCAGGGCGGGCCCGGCCTCGGCCAGGTGCACGATGGCTGGCAGGGGCCGAACTGGCCGGCGCACGAGATCGAGATCGAGGTGATGGAACTGGCCTATGCCTTCCGGGCCACGGCGGCCACGGTCCCGCCGCCCTACCCCCACCTGGGTGCGCTGGCCCGGCAACGTTCAGACCTGAGGCTGGCCTCCGGCGGCGACAGCCGCCTGGACGTGGGACTGTCTTGGGCGACCAGCGACTGGGACCCCAGCCGTTCGGTGCCCTGGCCCGCGATGCAGCCCTTGCTGCAGGTGCCGGGGATTCGCTTCCACGTGCTCCAGCAGGGCCCTGCCGCGCTGCAGGCAGTTCCGTCGCCCGGTCTCGTCCCCCTGTGGCGCCGCACCGCACGCATCGAGGATGCCGCGGCCGCGATGCTGGACATGGACCTGGTGATCGCGACCGACGGCATGCTCGCGCACCTGGCCGCCACGCTGGGCCGGCCGGCCTGGGTGCTGCTCAAGCACGAGGCCGACTGGCGCTGGATGGACGGGCGCGAGGACTCGCCCTGGTATCCCTCGGTTCGCCTGTTCCGCCAAGGCCGCAGCGGCGACTGGACCGGCCTGCTCGAGGACGTGGCGGCTGCCCTGGCGGCGCGGCGCGCGCCGCGTCGCGACCACGCCGCCTGAGCGCCGGCTGTCAGAGGTTGGTCTGCTCCGGCGGCACCACGGCCGGATCGGGCAAGGCACCCGCGCGCTCGCCGGACGTCGCATGCGGCGAACTGCCGGCGCCCAGCGCGTAGCTGGTCATGGTGATGCCGCCCTTGGTGCCGCCCTCGGCGAACGGCACCAGCGTCTCGCCGCTGGCATGGGCCATGCCGGCCAGGTACACCAGCGGCAGGAAGTGCTCGGGCGAGGGCACCGACAGGCCGTAGTCGGGATGCGACTGCACCGACGGCAGCCGGGCCGGGTCGCTGGTCAAGATGCGGCGCACCTCGGCATCGAAGCGCTCGCCCCAGTCCCAGGCGCGGTCGTCCAGCCCCCAGTCGAGCCGGCGCAGGTTGTGCACCACGTTGCCGCTGCCCAGCACGAAGATGCCGCGCTCGCGCAGGGGCGCCAGCCGCTTCCCCAGCTCGAAGTGGTACTGCAGCGGCTCGCCGCTGTGCACCGACAGCTGCAGCACCGGCACGTCGGCCTCCGGGTACATGTGCGCCAGCACCGACCAGGTGCCATGGTCGAGTCCCCAGCTGTCCTCGTCCAGCCCGACGAAGGCCGGCTGCACCACGTCGGCGATCTCGCTCGCCACCTCGGGCGAGCCGGGCGCCGGGTAGTCGAACTCGAACAGCTCGCGCGGGAAGCCGAAGAAGTCGTGGATCACCCGCGGCTTATCCATCGCGGTGAGCGCGCTGCCCTGGATGAACCAGTGGGCCGAGATGCACAGGATGGCGCGCGGCCGCGGGATCCGGCGGGCCATGTCGCGCCAGGCACTGGTGAAGCGGTTGATTTCCAGCGTGTTCATCGGGCTGCCATGGCCGATGAAGGCTGCGGGCATGCGGTGCGTGGTCATGGCGAAAGGCAGTTGCGGACGTCGGTCACAGGATAGCGCCGTTGCGCCGCGCGCACTCAGCGCAGCCCGTTCACCAGCCGGACCTGCTGCCAGCGCTCGCCGGCCTCCACGATGCTGATCGAGGCCGGGGCGACCTCGAACCGCTCCAGGTCGTCCAGCGATATGCCCAGGACGCCGGCGATCACGGCCTTGATCACGTCGCCATGCGTGGCGATCAGCACGGCGCTGGCCGGGTAGCGCACGCGCAACTGCTCCAGCCCGTCCATGGCGCGCTGCTGCACCTGCCGGATGGTCTCGCCTCCGGGCGGTTGGGCCTGGCTGCGGCGCTCGCACCACTGCTGCCAGCGCGAGCCCTCGCGCTGCAGGGCCTCGAACGCCAGCCCGGTCCAGTCCCCGAAATCGATCTCGTCGAACGCGTCCAGCACGCGTACGGGCAGCCGGCGCCGCCCCGACAGCGGCGCCACCGTTTCCTGCGCCCGCGGCTGCGGGCTGCTGAAGAGGGCGGCGATGTCGCGCCCGTCCAGCCGCCGCACCAGTTCCTCGGCCTGCAACCAGCCCTGCGCGTTGAGCGACACGCCCGGCAGCCGGCCGGCGATGCCGCGCGCCAGCCAGTCGTGCGAGCCGTGCCGCACGAGCAGGAAGGTGGTCACGCCAGGGTCGCCTCGCCGCGTGCCGCGGCGCCCGCGGCTGCTCCCTGCGCCGGCGCGTATCGCCGCACCATGCGCGCGCAGAACTCCGCGTACTCCTCGGGCTCCTGCGGCGCGCTCGTATGGTGGGGGTTGATCCCCCGGTGCTCGGGCGTGAAGCAGAAGGTCAGCGTCAGGTCGAAGCCCTCGAGCGCGGCCATCTGGCGGTCGAACCAGGCATCGGCATCCGGCCGGAAACTGTCGGCCCAGGACAGCCCGGTGCGCAGCTTCTTCACGCCCAGGCGCCTGAGCCATCGCACGGCGTCATCCAGCCGGTGGTCCTCGAAATGGAACCACTGGCAGATGCCCAGCGCCGGCGTGTAGTCGGCGAAGCGGGCGCAGGCCAGCTTGGGCGAGCCGTCCTCGCGCAGCAGTCCCATGTGGAAATGCCGGTAATAGCTGGAGCCCTCGGCCTCGCGGTGGCGCGTGGTCGCCGGCCAGGCCTTGGGCAGGTCGTAGAGCGAATACCAGTGGATGCGCGGCGCGCGGCCGACCAGCAGCTCGGCGGTGCGCTTGAGGCCCCACTCCTGCACCTCCTCGGCGCCGAAGGTGGAGATGCCCACTTCCGTCACCCACACGGGCAGCGGCGTCACGGCCTGGATCTCGGCCAGCCTGTCGGGCCACTCGTCGATCTGCCAGTGGTTCCAGTCGAGCGGGAAGCCGTGCACGGCCACCGCATCCATGTCGCGCAGCGCACCGGCACCGTCCAGCCGCTGCAGGAACAGCGGATCGATCGGCGAGATGCCGCCGAGCACGCGGGTCAGCGACGGGTTCTCGGCCTTCACCGCCTGCGCCGCGAGCTGCACCATGCCGGAGAAGCGGGACCAGTCGGGGTCCAGCTCCAGGTCCCAGTGCGACTTGTTGTTCGGTTCGTTCCAGAACTTGATGGCTTCGATCATGACTCTCCAAGGGCCTTGCGGGCGAGGGGACGGGTGGACTTGGCGCCGCGGCGGCGCTGGCGCACGGGCGGGTCGCCGCGGATGAAGGCCTCGACCAGCTCGCGGGCCTCGTCGTCGCTGAACTGCAGCGGCGGCGACTTCATGAAGTAGCTGGCCGGCCCGTTGAGCGCACCGCCGATGCCGCGGTCGAGGGCGATCTTGGCGCAGCGCACGGCGTCGATCACGACACCGGCCGAGTTGGGCGAATCCCACACCTCCAGCTTGACCTCGCACTGCATGGGCACGTTGCCGAAGCCGGTGCCTTCCATGCGGATGTGGCAGAACTTGCGGTCTGCCAGCCAGGGCACGTAGTCGCTGGGGCCCACGTGCACGTCGGCGGCCTGCATGGGATGGCCGAGCTGGCTGGTGACGGCCTGGGTCTTGGAGATCTTCTTGGAGGCCAGCCGCTCGCGCTCGAGCATGTTGAGGAAATCCGTGTTTCCCCCGAAGTTGAGCTGGTACGTATGGTCCAGCCGCACGCCGCGCTTCCTGAACAGGTCGGTGAGCACGCGGTGAACGATGGTCGCGCCCACCTGCGACTTGATGTCGTCGCCGATGATGGGCAGGCGCCGCTGGGCGAAGCGCTTGTTCCAGTAGGGCGCCGAGGCGATGAACACGGGGATGCAGTTGACGAAGGCGCAGCCGGCTTCCAGCACCTGCTCGACGTACCACTTGGTCGCCATCTCCGAGCCGACCGGCAGGTAGGAGACCACCACATCGGTCCGGGTCGCCTTCAGGATGCCGACGATGTCGTCCGTGCTCGCACCGGACTTGGGCACCACGTCGCGCAGGTAGGTCCCGAGGCCGTCGTGCGTCATGCCCCGGTGCACCCTCACGCCCAGCGGCGGGACTTCGGCGAAGCGGATGGTGTTGTTGGGCGTCGCATGGATGGCTTCGGCCAGGTCCAGCCCGACCTTGTGCGCGCTGACGTCGAACGCCGCGCTGAACTCGATGTCGCGCGGCCGGTAGCCGCCCAGGTCGACGTGCATCAGGCCGGGAACGAAGTCATCCGCCGTTGCATCCCGATAGAAATGAACACCCTGGACAAGGGACGAGGCACAGTTTCCAACCCCGATGATCGCCACGCGGATCGATGACATCACGACTCCTGCAAAAGCCAGCGGTGCATCCTACTTGCGCGATCAACTCCTCCTTGCAGTTTTCCTGCTCATCCGGGCAACTAATCTGAATTGAAGCGTTACCGTGCGACCCACGCACGCAGGCAGTGCACCTAACATCGGTTGCCAACTAAAAACGAAATCAAATGGAAACCATGCGACATGTGCTGATCACCGGCGGCGCCGGATTCATCGGATCCCACCTGGCCGATGAGCTCCTGCGCAGCGGCTACCGGGTGCGGGTGCTGGATCCCCTGGTGGCGCAAGTCCACGGCGAGGATGGACGCCGGCCGCCCTACCTGAATCCCGAGGTCGAACTGCAGGTCGGCGACGTCTGCGACAAGGAAGCGGTCGGCCGCGCGCTGCAGGGCGTCGATGCGGTCTTCCATTTCGCAGCGGCGGTGGGCGTGGGCCAGAGCATGTACGAGATCGCCCACTACACGCGCACCAACAACCTGGGCACGGCCGTGCTGCTGGAGTCGCTCATGGCCCATCCGGTGCAGCGCCTGGTGGTGGCTTCCAGCATGAGCCTGTACGGCGAGGGCCTGTACCGCGATGGCAGCGGCCGCGTGCTGGAGGCCGGCGAGCGCTCGCTGGAGCAGCTCAGGCGCGCCGACTGGGAACTGCGCGATGCCCACGGCGGCGTGCTGGAGCCGGTGCCCACCCCCGAGAGCAAGTCGCCTGCGCTCGCGTCCATCTACGCCCTGTCCAAGTACGACCAGGAGCGCATGTGCCTGCTGGCCGGCCGTGCATACAACTTCGATACGGTTGCGTTGAGGTTCTTCAACGCCTACGGACCACGGCAGGCGCTTTCCAATCCCTATACGGGCGTGCTCGCGATCTTCGCCTCCCGCCTGCTCAACGGCAGCCCACCGAAGATCTTCGAGGACGGCCTGCAGCAGCGCGACTTCGTCAGCGTGTACGACGTGGCCCGCGGCTGCCGGCTCGCACTGGAGTCGCCGCGGGCCGCCGGCGAGGTCTTCAACATCGGCAGCGGCCAGCCGCAGACCGTGCGTTCCATCGCTGCGCGGCTCGCCCGCGTGATGGGCAAGGATGGCATCGAACCCGAGATCGTCGGCAAGTACCGCGTGGGCGACATCCGCCACTGCTTCGCCGACATTTCCCGCGCGCGCAGCCTGCTGGGCTACGAACCCCAGGTGACGCTGGACGATGGCATGGCCGAGCTTTCGGCCTGGCTGGCCGGCCAGGCCGCGGTGGACAAGGTGGCGCAGGCCAGTGCGGAGCTCAGCGCCCGGGGGCTGACCGTATGAGCGAAGCGCTGACCCTGATCACCGGCGGGGCCGGCTTCATCGGATCCAACCTGGCGCACCAGCTGCTGTCCATGGGCCGCAAGGTCCGCATCCTGGACAACCTGTCGCGGCCCGGGGTGGAGCAGAACCTCGCGTGGTTGCGCGAGCACCACGGCGACGCGCTCGAGGTGAAGTTGGGCGACGTGCGGGACGAAGCTGCCGTGCAGCAGGCGGTGGCGGGCACCGCGCAGGTGTTCCACTTCGCCGCGCAGGTGGCCGTGACCACCAGCCTGGTCGACCCGCGCAGCGATTTCGCCATCAACGGCCAAGGCACGCTCAACGTGCTGGAGGCGGTGCGCGCGCGGCCGGTGCCGCCCTTCTTCCTGATGACGTCCACCAACAAGGTGTACGGCGACCTGGCCGACCTTGCCCTGCAGCCGGTCGGCCCCCACTACCAGCCGCTGGACCTGGCCATCCAGGCGCGCGGCGTCGCCGAGAGCCGGCCGCTCGACTTCCACAGCCCCTACGGCTGCTCCAAGGGCACGGCCGACCAGTACGCGCTGGACTACGCGCGCAGCTATGGCCTGTGCACCGTGGTGTTCCGCATGAGCTGCATCTACGGCCCGCGCCAGTTCGGCACCGAGGACCAGGGCTGGGTGGCGCACTTCCTGCTGCGCGCGCTCGACGGGGAGCCGATCACCGTCTACGGCGATGGTCGCCAGGTGCGCGACATCCTCTACGTCGAAGACCTGGTGCACGCCTTCCTGCTGGCGGAGCGCAACGGCCGCGGGCTGGCCGGGCGCGCCTTCAACATCGGCGGCGGTCCGCGCAACGCGATCAGCCTGCTGGACCTGCTGGACCGCATCGAGGCGCTGGAGGGCCGCCGGCCGGCCGCGGCCTTCGATGCCTGGCGCACCGGCGACCAGCGCTGGTACGTCAGCGACACGCGGGCCTTCGAGCAGGCTACCGGCTGGCGACCGCGGGTGTCGGCGCGGGCCGGCATCGCGCGCCTGCACACCTGGCTGGCCGCGCACCGGCGGCCCCGGACGCCGGAGCCGCAACTGCAGGCCGCAGCGGCCCACTGAGGCGGCCATGCAGGCAGCCGTGATCACCGGGCCGCAACAGGCCCTGCTGGAGGATGCGCCCCGTCCCGAGCCCGGGCCCGGGCAGGTGGTGCTGCGCCTCGAGGGCTCGGGCGTGTGCGCCTCCAGCGTGCCGGTCTGGGAAGGACGCAGCTGGTTCGAGTACCCGCAGGCGCCGGGCGCGCCGGGCCACGAGGGCTGGGGTCGGGTGGCCGCGGTCGGGCCCGGCGTGCAGGGGCTGGCGCCCGGCGACCGGGTCGCGGCCCTGAGCTACCGCGCCCATGCCGAGTACGACCTGGCCCAGGCCGATGCCGTCGTCCCCCTCCCGGCGGCGCTGGATGGCCAGCCGGTGCCCGGCGAGCCGCTGGGCTGCGCCGTCAACATCTTCCGCCGCAGCGACATCCAGGCCGGGCAGACGGTCGCCATCGTCGGCATCGGCTTCCTCGGCTGCCTGCTGACCCAGCTGGCCGTGCATGCCGGCGCGCGCGTCATCGCAGTGTCGCGGCGCGCCTTCTCGCTCGACTTCGCGCGCCAGTGCGGCGCCCAGCACCTGGTGACCATGGACGACCACGCGCGCGTGATCGAGCAGGTCCGCGCGCTGACCGATGGCCGCTGGTGCGAGCGCGTGATCGAGGCCACCGGGCTGGAATGGCCGCTGCAGCTGGCCAGTGAACTCACCGCCGAGCGCGGCCGGCTGGTGATCGCCGGCTACCACCAGGACGGTCTGCGGCAAGTGAACGTGCAGCTGTGGAACTGGCGCGGCCTGGACGTCATCAACGCCCACGAGCGCGATCCGCGCGCCTACGTGGACGGCATCCGCGCGGCGATCGGGCTCATGGCACAAGGCGTGCTGGACCCGCAGCCCCTGTACACCCACCGGCTGCCGCTGGACCGGCTGGGCGAAGCGCTGGAACTGACGCGCACCCGGCCGGACGGATTCATGAAGGCGCTGGTGACGACATGAGCGCCCTGCCCCGCCTCGGCTTCCTGGGACTCGGCTGGATCGGGCAGCACCGCCTGCAGTCGCTGCTGGACGAGCGGGCCTGCGAAGCGGTCGCCATCGGCGACCCGTCGGCCGAGATCCAGGCCCGCGCCCGCGAGCTCGCGCCCGACGCCGCCATCGTCGCCTCGCTGGATGAACTGCTCGCCCACGAGCTCGACGGCGTGGTGATCGCCACGCCCAGCGCGCTGCATGCCGCGCAGGCGCTGCAGGTGCTGGAGCGCCGCCTCGCGGTCTTCTGCCAGAAGCCGCTGGCCCGTACCCGGGCCGAGACCGAGGCCATCGTGGCCGCCGCCCGCCAGGCCGACCGGCTGCTGGGTTGCGACCTGTCCTACCGCCACACCGAAGCCATGCGGCGCGTGCGCAACGCGGTGGTCGAGGGCGAGATCGGTACCGTCTACGCGGCCGACCTGGTCTTCCACAACGCGTACGGCCCCAACAAGGGCTGGGCGCGCGACCCGGGCCTGGCCGGCGGCGGTTGCGCGATCGACCTGGGCACGCACCTGGTCGACCTGGCGCTGTGGGTGCTGGGCTTTCCCGAAGTGCGGCGCGTGGACAGCCGCCTCTACGCCCACGGCCAGCCCCTGCCGCCCGGCACCGCCGCATGCGAGGACTATGCGCTGCTGCAGCTCGACCTCGCCGGCGGCACCACCGTGCGGCTGGCCTGCTCCTGGGATTTCTCCGCCGGCCGCGATGCGGTCATCGAGGCGCACTTCCATGGCAGCCGGGGCAGCGCTTCGATGCGCAATCGCGACGGCTCGTTCTACGACTTCGTGGCCGAACGCTGCCACGGCAACCAGCGCGTCGTGCTGGCCGAGCCGCCCGACGCCTGGGGTGGCCGCGCCGTCGTGGACTGGGCCCGCCGCCTCGGCGCCGGCGCGCGCTACTGCCCGGCCATCGAGACCCTGCTGCCGGTGGCGGGGGTGCTGGACGCAGCCTATGCCCGGTGAGCGCAGGCCCGGCGTCCTGATGACCACGGACACCGTGGGCGGTGTCTGGACCTGCACCGTGGAGCTGGCCCGCGCACTCGGTCCGCTCGGGTTGGACGTGCACCTGGCCAGCATGGGCGGACCGGTGCGGCCCCACCAGCGCGAAACGATCGCGCACCTGTCGCACGTCACCCTGCACGAGAGCCGCTTCGCGCTGGAATGGATGCCCGACCCGTGGAACGACGTCGACGCGGCGGGCGACTGGCTGCTGGCGCTGGAGCGCGAGTCGCAGCCCGACCTGGTGCACCTGAACCAGTTCGCGTTCGGCGCCCTGCCCTTCCAGGCGCCCACGCTGCTGGTCGCCCATTCCTGCGTGCTGAGCTGGTGGCGGGCCGTGCACGGCGAACGCGCGCCGGCCGAATGGGACACCTACCGGCACCGGACCGCCGCCGGCCTGCGCGGCGCCGATCGCGTCGCCGCGCCCACGGCAGCGATGCTGTCGGCCCTGCTCGCCGAGCACGAGGTCGACATCGAGGGCACCGTGCTGCCCAACGGCCGCGACCCGGCGCTGTTCCGCGCCGGCGCCAAGCAGCCCTTCGTCTTCTCGGCCGGCCGCTTCTGGGACGAGGCCAAGAACCTGGCCGCCCTGCAGGCCGTTGCACCGCGGCTGCCCTGGGCGGTGTGCGTGGCCGGCTCCTGCCGGCACCCGGATGGCCGGGATGTTTGGCCCGGCGGCGTGCAGTCGCTGGGCGAGCTGCCGGCGGCCGAGGTCGCGGCGCAGATGGCCAGCGCGTCGATCTACGCGCTGCCGGCGCGCTACGAGCCCTTCGGCCTGTCGGTGCTGGAAGCCGCGCTGAGCGGCTGCGCCCTGGTGCTGGGCGACATCCCCAGCCTGCGCGAAGTGTGGGGGCCGGCTGCCCTTTACGTACCGCCCGCAGACGCCGACGCGCTGGAGCGCACGCTGCTGCACCTGATCGCCCGCCCCGACGAGCGCGGGCGGCTGGCGTACGCGGCCCGCCGGCGCGCGCTGCAGTTCCATCCGGCCGCCATGGCCTCGGCCTGGCTGGCGGTGGCCGCCGAGCTCGCGCCGGCCCTGGCCGGCCGCACCGAGGAACTGCCATGCGCGTGATCCTGTTCTGCCATTCGCTGGTGTCCGACTGGAACCACGGCAACGCGCACTTCCTGCGCGGCATCTGCAGCGAGCTGCTGGCGCGCGGCCACGAGGTCGAGGTGCACGAGCCGCAGGACGCCTGGAGCGTGACCCACCTGCTGGCCGAGCACGGCGAGTCCGCGCTGCGCGCCTTCGCCCACGCCTACCCGCACCTGCGCAGCCACCGGTATGCGCACGACGCGCTCGACCTGGACCGGGTGCTGGACCACGCCGACCTGGTGCTGGTGCACGAGTGGAACGAGCACGACCTGGTGCACCGCATCGGACTGCACCGAAGGGACAACCCGCAGTACCGGCTGCTGTTCCACGACACGCACCACCGCAGCGTGACCGAGCCGCAGGCCATGGCGGCCTACGACCTGCGCCACTACGACGGCGTGCTCGCCTTCGGTTCGGTGATCCGCGACCTGTACCGGCGCCACGGCTGGTGCGAGCGGGCCTGGACCTGGCACGAGGCGGCGGACACGCGCATGTTCCGGCCGCTTCCGACGCCCGGCGGCGAGGGCGGGGACCTGGCCTGGATCGGCAACTGGGGCGACGGCGAACGCAGCGCCGAGCTGCACGAGTTCCTGCTGGAGCCGGTGCGCGCGCTCGGACTGCGCGCGCGGGTGCATGGCGTGCGCTACCCCGACCACGCGCTGCAGAGCCTGCGCGAAGCCGGCATTACCTACGGCGGCTGGCTGCCCAACTTCGAGGCGCCGCGCGTGTTCGCCTCGCATCGCGTGACGGTGCACGTGCCGCGCCGGCCCTACGTGCAGGCGCTGCCGGGCATCCCCACCATCCGCGTGTTCGAGGCGCTGGCCTGCGGCATCCCGCTGGTGTCGGCGCCCTGGGACGACTGCGAAGGGCTGTTCGAGCCCGGCGCGGATTTCCTGGTGGCGCGCGACGGACGCGAGATGCGCGAACACCTGCGCGCCGTGCTCGCCGACCCGGCGCTGGCCCGGTCCCTGGCCGACCACGGCCTTCGCACCATCGCCGCGCGGCACAGCTGCGCGCAGCGCGTGGACGAGCTGCTGCGGATCTATGCCGAGCTGTCGCCGCCGCGCCAACCTGCACGGGAGGTCAATGCATGAGGAATCGGATGCACATCGCATTCTTCGCATCCAGCCTGGTGTCCGCCTACTGGAACGGCGCCGCCACCTACTACCGCGGCATCGTGCGGGCGCTGCACGCCCGCGGCCATCGCGTCACCTTCTACGAGCCCGATGCGTTCGGCCGCCAGCAGCACCGCGACATGGCCGATCCCGACTGGGCCGAGGTGGTGGTGTATCCGGCCGACAGCGAGGCCGACGTGCTGCGCACGGTGGAGGCGGCGCGCGGCGCCGACCTGGTGGTCAAGGCCAGCGGCGTCGGAGTGCACGACGAGCTGCTGGAGCGCGCGGTGCTGGACCTGCAGGGCCCGTCGACCACCGTCGTCTACTGGGACGTGGATGCGCCGGCCACGCTGGACCGCATGCACGCCGACCCGGGCGACGCGCTGCGGCCGCTGGTGCCGCGCTACGACCTGGTGTTCACCTATGGCGGCGGGGAGCCGGTGCGGCAGGCCTACCAGGCGCTAGGTGCGCGCGAGTGCGTGCCGATCTACAACGCGCTCGATCCATCGACCCATTACCCGGTGGCGCCCGACCCGCGCTTCGAGGGCGAGCTGGGCTTCCTGGGCAACCGCCTGCCCGACCGCGAGACGCGGGTCGAGCAGTTCTTCCTCCAGGCGGCGGCCGCTCTGCCAAGGCAGCGTTTCCTGCTGGGCGGCAGCGGCTGGCAGGACAAGCCCCTGCCGGCCAACGTGCGCTACCTGGGCCACGTCTACACCGCCGACCACAACGCCTTCAACTGCACGCCGCGTGCGGTGCTGAACGTCAGCCGCGAGAGCATGGCGCGCTATGGCTTCTCGCCGGCCACCCGGGTGTTCGAGGCCGCCGGCGCCGCCGCCTGCCTGATGACCGACGCCTGGGAGGGGCTGGAGCAGTTCTTCGAGCCGGGGGCCGAGGTGCTGGTCGCGCGCGACGGTGGCGAGGTGGCGGCGCACCTCGAATCACTGGATGCCGACCGCGCGCGGGCCATCGGCCAGGCCGCGTATCGCCGCGTGCTGGCCGAGCACACCTACGACCACCGGGCGGCGCAGTTCGACGCAGTGCTGGAAGGCCGGTCGCGGCTTGCGGAGGCCACGCCATGACCCGGCGCCTCTCCATCGTCATCCTCGGCCTGTCCATCACCTCGTCCTGGGGCAACGGGCACGCGACCACGTACCGGGCGCTGGTGCGCGAGCTGGTGGCGGCCGGGCACGAGGTCCTGTTCCTGGAGCGCGACCAGCCCTGGTACGCGGGCAACCGCGACCTGCCGCAGCCGCCCTGGGGCCGCACCGCGCTGTACGGCAGCCTGGCGGAGCTGCACGACCGCTTCGCGGAGGCGGTGCGCACCGCCGACCTCGTGATCGTCGGCTCGTTCGTGCCGCAGGGTGCCCAGGTGGGCGACTGGGTGCAGGCCGAGGCCGGCGGCGTCAAGGCCTTCTACGACATCGACACGCCGGTCACGCTGGCGAAGCTGGGCCGCGGCGAGCACGACTACCTGCGTCCCGACCAGGTCGCCGGCTACGACCTGTACCTGTCCTTCACCGGCGGCCCCACGCTGGACCGGCTGGAGCGCGAGTTCGGCTCGCCGCGCGCGCGGGTGCTGTACTGCTCGGTGGACCCGCAGCTGTACTACCCCGAGCCGCAGCCGGCCGCGTGGGACCTGGGCTACATGGGCACCTACAGCGACGACCGCCAGCCCGGGGTCGACCGCCTGCTGCTGCAGCCGGCGCGCGCCTGGGGCGACGGCCGATTCATCGTGGCCGGCCCGCAGTACCCCGCCGGCATCGTGTGGCCCGCGAACGTCGAATACCGCCCGCACCTGCCGCCGGCCGAGCACCGCGCCTTCTACAACCGGCAGCGCTTCACGCTCAACATCACCCGTGCCGACATGGTGCAGGCCGGCTGGTCGCCCAGCGTGCGGCTGTTCGAGGCCGCGGCCTGCGGCACGCCCATCGTCAGCGACCGCTGGGCGGGCCTGGAGACGCTGTTCACGCCCGGCCGCGAGATCGTGCTGGCCGACGGGCCGGCCGAGGTGCTGGCGGTGCTGCGCGACCTGGGCGAGGACGAACGGCTGGCGATGGCCGAACGCGCGCGGCGGCGCATCCTGGAGCGCCACACCGCCGCCCATCGCGCGCGCGAACTCGTGGCCCATGCGCTGGACGTGGACCTGGAGGCCGCGCCATGAACGTGACGGTGATCGGTGCCGGCTACGTCGGCCTGGTGAGCGGTGCCTGCTTCGCCGAGGGCGGCAACGACGTGACCTGCCTGGACGCCGATCCCGACCGCGTCCACGGCCTGGCCGCCGCCCAGCTGCCGATCTACGAACCCGGGCTGCAGGAACTGGTGGCCCGCAACCTCGCGGCCGGGCGGCTGCACTTCACCTCCGACACGCAGGCGGCCGTGAACCACGGCCAGGTCATCTTCATTGCGGTCGGCACGCCCCAGGCCGAGGACGGCAGCGCGGACCTGAGCCAGGTGCTGTCGGCCGCCGACGGCATAGGCCGCTGGATGCACGGCTTCAAGCTGGTGGTGACCAAGTCCACGGTGCCGGTGGGCACCGGTGAGCGCGTGCGCGCCGCCATCGGCGACGCGCTGCTGGCGCGCAACCTGCCGAACGGACCCGCGGCCTTCGCCGTCGCCTCCAACCCGGAGTTCCTCAAGGAGGGCGCGGCGCTGGAGGACTTCCAGCGGCCCGACCGCATCGTGATCGGCACCGAGCCGGGCGAACCGGGCGAGCGCGCACGCGAGTTGCTGCAGCGCCTGTACGCGCCCTTCAACCGGGTGCAGGACCGCGTGCTGCTGATGGACCTGAAGGCCGCGGAGCTGACCAAGTACGCGGCCAACGCCATGCTGGCGACGCGCATCAGCTTCATGAACGAACTGGCCAATCTCGCGGCCGGCGCCGGCATCGACATCGAGCAGGTGCGCAAGGGCATAGGCGCCGACCCGCGCATCGGCTACAGCTTCCTGTATGCCGGCACCGGCTACGGCGGCAGCTGTTTCCCCAAGGACGTGCGGGCGCTGATCCGGACCGCCTCGGTACACGGCTGCCACCTGCGAGTGCTGGAGGCGGTGGAAGCGGTGAACGAGGCGCAGAAGCACATCCTGGTGCAGAAGATCGCCGCCCGGTTCGGCAGCAACCTGCGCGGCCTGCAGTTCGGCCTCTGGGGCCTGGCCTTCAAGCCCAACACCGACGACATGCGCGAGGCGCCCAGCCGCATCGTGATCCGGGCGCTGCTGGAGCGGGGGGCCTTCGTCATGGCGCACGACCCGGTGGCCATGCAGCAGGCCCGGCAGGTGCTGGCGCGCGACTTCGCCGGCCGCATCGCGCTGCTGGACCGGCTGCGCTACGCCGACACGCCGGTGGCCTGCGCCGAGAACGCCGACGCGCTGGTGATCGCCACCGACTGGAAGGCCTTCAAGAGCCCGGACTTCGATGCGCTGCGCCAGGCCATGCGCCAGCCGGTGATCTTCGACGGCCGCAACCTGTACGACCCGGGCATCCGCCAGCTCGGCTTCGAGTACCACGCGATCGGACGATGACCCACCTCGCCGATCCCACGACCGTCGCGCGCGAAGCCGAGGCGCTGGGGCCCTGGTTCCACAACCTGCACCTGCCCGGCGGCGTGCAGACCGTGCCCGACCACTTTCTCGGCGGCGACTTCCCCAGCTTCAAGTGGCAGCAGGTCGCGCCGCACCTGCCGGCCGACCTGTCGGGCTGGTCGGTGCTGGACGTGGGCTGCAACGCCGGCTTCTACAGCTTCGAGCTGGCGCGGCGCGGCGCCCAGGTGCTGGCGGTGGACGTCGACGAGCACTACCTGAAGCAGGCGCGCTGGGCCGCGCAGGTGCTGGGACTGGCCGACCGCGTGCAGATCCGGCGCATGGGCGTGTACGAGATCGCCTCGCTGCGCGAGTCCTTCGACCTGGTCTGGTTCATGGGGGTCTTCTACCACCTGCGCTACCCGCTGCTGGCGCTGGACCTGCTCGCGCAGCGCACGCGCCGGCTGATGATGTTCCAGACCCTGAGCATGCCGGGCGACAGCGTCTACCCCGACACCCGGGACCACCCGATCACGGACCGCGAGCCGCTGCTGGATCCGGGCTGGCCCAAGATGGCCTTCATCGAGCACCGCTTCGCCGGCGACCCGACCAACTGGTGGGTGCCCAACCACGCCGGGATCGAAGCCATGCTGCGCTCCAGCGGCCTGCGCGTGCGCAGCCGGCCGGCCGGCGAGATCTACCTGTGCGAACCCGATCCGGACAGCCGCACGCGCGAGCGGCTGGCGGCCAGCGGCCTGGCATCGGCGCTGCAGGCCTTGGACCCTAAAGGCCGGACGCCGCCATGAGCGCACCGCCGCGCGGGTTCGCGCTGGCGGCCTGCTTGTCGGAGTACCAGCTGCCCGACCGCGCACAGGTCGCGCAGATCCGTGCGGCGCTGGCGCGGGCGGCAAGGTGCATCCTCTTCATCGACTGGGGCTGGCAGGCGCCTTCGCCGGCGCATCCCTTCGATCGGGAGACGCGCGCGCGGATGCTGGGCGAGTCGCTGCCGCAGGACGAACGGGAGCGGGTGAGCTTCGTGCCGGTGCGCCAGCACTACGACCCGGCGCGCACGCTGGAGGCCGTGGCCACCGGTGTGCGCCAGGCGATCGCGGGCGCGCAGGAGCGAGTGGCGTGGCACCTGCCCGATGCCTTGCGCGAAGAGGCATTGGATGCGCCCCTGCCAGGCGAGGTCGACTGGCAGGAGGACGACAGCCGGACAGGGGAACGGCTCGATGCGCTGTATGCCGCAGCCGATCCGGCGGCCACGCTGGTGGCCCTGCAGGAGCAGCTCGCGCCGGCGACCGTGGCGCAGTTGCACGAATGGATCGCCAGCCCGGCCTTCGACCAACTGCGCGGCGAGTGGCGGAAGATGGCCGGCGAGAAGCAGGCGTGGTCGGTGGCGCCCTACCCGGTGGTGCTGGTGACCGTGGACGCGGTGGTGCTGGCCGGCGATCACGTGCTGCTGGTCCGGCGCGGACGTTCGCCCGGGCGCGGGCTGCAGGCCCTGCCCGGCGGATTCCTGGACCCGCGCGAGACGGTCTTGCAGGCGGCCGTGCGCGAACTGCTGGAGGAGACCGGGCTGCCGTTCACCCCGCGGGAGCTGGTGCGCCGGCTGGGCGAGGTGAAGGTGTTCGACCATCCGCAGCGCAGCCAGCGCGGCCGCATCGTCACCCATGCGCATCGCTTCGACCTCGGGGTCTCGTCGCCGCCGCCGGTGCAGGGCGGCGACGACGCGGCCGCCGCGCACTGGATCCCGGTGGCGCAACTGGTCGCGATGGAGACGCAGTTCCACGACGACCACTTCCACATCCTGGACAGCTTCCTCGGACTGACCGGCGACGCCTGACGCGCCGCAACGCGCCCGCTCAGCCGCGCAGTCCGCCTATGCCTGCCAGCGGCGCGGGCGCCGGAGCGGGTGGCCCGGGCGGTCCAGGCGGCGGTGGCGCGGGCGTCGGTGATGGCGCAGGCGTCGGCGATGGTGCCGGCGTTGGCGCTGGGGTCGGCGCCGGAGTGGGCGCCGCCGTCGGTGCTGGCGTGGGCGCC
>NZ_DASPLW010000007.1:0-344457 GCF_035627355.1 Ramlibacter sp. | reverse complement strand
GCGGCTGGCAAGCGCAAGAAGGTCGCACTCGTGGCGTGCATGCGCAAGCTGCTGACAATGCTCAACGCTATCGCCAAGCACGGCTCGAGATGGGACCCGACGCTTCATAGCGCTTGACCGCCAAGACGGTTGCTCAGGCCGCCTTCTTGGCCGCGCGCTTGCTCGACGGCTTGGCCGCGACCTTCTTCGCGCTCGCCTTCGCGCGCGTGCTGCTGCTCTTGCGCGCGGTGGACGCCGTCTTGCCGCCCAGGGCGGCCACGCTGCGATTGAGTTCGTCGATGCGGGCGATCAGCGCATCGACTTCCCTGGCCGAGGGCACGCCCAGCTTCTTCAGGGCGCGGGCCACGCGCTCCTCGAAGATGGTTTCGAGCTTGTCCCACTGGCCGGAGGCCCTGGACGACAGGTCGGTGGCCATCAGGGCCATGCGGCTGGTGGCCTCGGAGATCTTCTCCTCGGCGACCGCCTGCGTCTTGCGCTGGATCGACAGGCCTTCCTTGACCAGCGTGTCGAACACCTTGTTGCCCTCGCCCTGCGCCTTGGCGAAGGCGCCCAGCCCCGCCAGCCAGATCTGGCTGGCCGATTCGCGGACCGTGCTGGACAGCGGCACGCCGCCCTTGTCCTTCTTGTTGGTGCCGGCCTCGCCGGTGCGCTGGATCTTCTTGACCATGGTGCGGACTCCAGGTGGGGTGGATGGATGCAGCCGACTGTACGGCGCAGGGCGGGCATGCGGTAGGCACGGGTTCCTAAATCGGCCCGCCTGCGCGCAGCCCCCGCGCTCGCCGCGCCCGCCGGTCTGTGGGTTAACGCGGAAACGGCGCCGCCCGCCTTTGCACCAGAATCTGCCGCCAACGAACACGTGCCCGCCTGCTGCGGCGGCGCCCATCCGGAGGAGCTTCCCATGCACTATTTCGTCACCGGCGCGACCGGCTTCATCGGCAAGCGGCTGGTCGGCAAGCTGCTCGAGCGCAAGGGCTCGGTCGTGCATTTCCTGATCCGCAAGGAAAGCGAAGGCAAGGTCGCGGCGCTGCGCGAGCACTGGGGCGTGCCGGCCTCGCGTGCCATCCCGGTGTACGGCGACCTCACCGCGAAGAAGCTGGGCGTGAGCGCGCAGGACATCCGGCAGCTCAAGGACCAGGTCGACCACTTCTACCACCTGGCCGCGGTCTACGACCTCTCGGCCGACGAGGAGAGCCAGGTCGCCGTCAACATCGAAGGCACGCGCAACACGGTGGAGTTCGCCAAGGCGATCGCCGCCGGGCACTTCCACCATGTGTCCTCGATCGCCGCCGCCGGCCTGTACGAAGGCGTGTTCCGGGAGGACATGTTCGAGGAGGCCGAGGGGCTGGACCACCCGTACTTCATGACCAAGCACGAGAGCGAGAAGATCGTGCGCAAGGAATGCAAGGTGCCGTGGACGGTCTATCGCCCGGCCATGGTGGTGGGCGACAGCCGCACCGGCGAGATGGACAAGATCGACGGGCCGTACTACGTCTTCAAGCTGATCCAGCGCATGCGGCAGGTCCTGCCGCCCTGGATGCCCGCCGTGGGGCTGGAGGGCGGGCGCGTCAACATCGTGCCGGTGGATTTCGTGGTCGACGCGCTGGACCACATCAGCCACAAGCCCCAGATCGACCGCAGGTGCTTCCACCTGGTCGACCCCGTGGGCTACCGCGTCGGCGACGTGCTGGACATCTTCGCGCGGGCGGCGCATGCGCCCAAGATGAACCTGTTCGTCAACGCCGCGCTGCTCGGGTTCATTCCCAAGAGCGTGAAGAAGGGGTTGATGGCGGTGGCGCCGGTGCGCCGCATCCGCCGGGCGGTGATGAAGGACCTCGGCCTGCCCGAGGACATGCTGGACTTCGTCAACTACCCGACTCGCTTCGACTGCCGCGAGACGCTGGCCGCGCTCAAGGGCAGCGGCATCGCCTGTCCCAACCTGAAGGACTACGCCTGGCGCCTGTGGGACTACTGGGAGCGCCACCTCGACCCCGACCTGCACATCGACCGCAGCCTGCGCGGCACCGTGGGCGGCAAGGTGGTGCTCGTGACCGGCGGCTCCTCGGGCATCGGGCTGGCCGCGGCGCACAAGTTCGCCGAGGCCGGCGCGACCACCCTGATCTGCGGACGGGACCAGGACAAGCTGGACGAAGCCTGCGCCGAAGCACAGGCGAAGGGCTGCCGGTTCATCGCCTACCCGGTCGACCTGGCCGACATGGCCGACTGCGACCGTTTCGTGCAGCAGCTGGTCGCCGACCACGGCGGGGTGGACTTCCTGGTCAACAACGCGGGGCGCTCGATCCGCCGCGCCATCGAGGCCAGCTACGACCGCTTCCACGACTTCGAGCGCACCATGCAGCTGAACTACTTCGGCACGCTGCGCGTCACCATGGGCCTGCTGCCCGGCATGGTGGCCCGGCGCCGCGGCCACGTGGTGAACATCAGCTCGATCGGCGTGCTGACCAACGCGCCGCGCTTCTCGGCCTACGTGGCCAGCAAGGCGGCGCTGGACGCCTGGACCCGCTGCGCATCGAGCGAGTACCAGGACCAGGGCATCACCTTCACCACCATCAACATGCCGCTGGTGCGCACGCCCATGATCGCGCCCACCAAGATCTACAACAACGTGCCCACGCTCTCGCCGGAGGAGGCCGCCGACATGATCGCCGAGGCCTGCATCGCCAAGCCGGTGCGCATCGCGACCCGGCTGGGCATCACGGGCGAGCTGCTGCACGCACTGGTGCCGCGCATTGCCCAGATCGTGATGAACACCAGCTTCCGGATGTTCCCGGATTCATCGGCCGCCAAGGGGGAGAAGGACGGCGCAAAGCCGCAGCTGTCGGCTGAGGCGGTGGCGCTGCAGCAGATGATGCGGGGGATTCACTTCTAGGGCGGGCCGCGCGTCGCCGCGGCGGCTGTCCTCACTCGGGCCGGATGCGCGGCAAGCGCCCGAGGTGCTTGTAGAAGTACCGGGCCAGGCTGGACACGTGCCAGGCCAGGTAGCGCGGCCGCCGCCGGCTGGCGCGTTGCGCCGCATGGACCACCGACACGCCGGGATGCAGCAGCACCCGGTGGCCCGACTTCCACAGGCGCACGCAGAGGTCCACGTCCTCGCAGTAGAGGAAGAAACCTTCGTCGAAGCCAGCGACCTCCCGGAAGACCGCGGTCGGCAGCAGCATGAACATGCCGGCCACCCAGTCCACGGCGAGCGGGGCCTGTCCCTGCACCGGGAACCGGCCCTCGCCGCCGCCCAGCAGCCGCGAGAGCAACTGCCCCGGCGTCGGGAAGTAGCGGGCGCTGTCCTCCATGGTGCCCTCGGGGCTGAGGACCACCGGCGCCGCCAGCCCGGCGCCCGGCCGCTCGAGCGCAGCGGTCAGCGCCGGGAAGGGGTCCTCCGGCAGGCGCACGTCGGGATTGAGCACGGCGAACAGCGGCGAGCTGGCATGCCGGAACGCCTGGTTGTGGTTGGCCCCGAACCCCATCGGCTGCGCATTGCGGATGACGTGCACCCGGCTTCGCAATGCCTCGGGGAAGTTGATCTCGGGCTCCGGGATGTTCTGCGTGACGATCACCTCGCCGACTTCGGGGCATAGCACCAGGTCGCGCAGCAGGTCGGCCACCAGCCGGCCCTGTCCATGGCTGACCACGGACACGGCGATCGATGGGCGGGCCGCCTCAGTCACGGCGGAACACCCCGTAGACGCAGTACTGGCGCATGTGCCCGTCCAGCCAGGCCGAGCGGAACGGCGTGAAGAACAGGCGCTTCGACGCCAACCGGGCCTGCGCCATCGCCGCAACCAGGGCCGGTGCGTCGTAGAACACCTTGTGGTCCGGATCGCTCGCATAGCCGCGCCGGCCCGGCACGCCCACCACCAGCACGCCGTCCGGCCGCAGCACGCGGCGGATCTCGGCCAGCAGCGGGCCGGGGGCCTCCAGGTGTTCGAGCACGTTGTCGAGCACCACGCTGTCGAAGGATGCATCGTCGAACGGAAGCCGGTCCGGCGACATGAGGCGCGCGTCCAGCCCCTGCTGCCGGCACCACTCGACCGTGGCCGGGTTGATGTCCACGCCGACCGTGCCCGGCCGGTGGCGCAGGAAGTCGCCGATGCCGCAGCCGACGTCCAGGGCCTGGCCCTTCACGTGGCGGCACAGGCGCGGGTACAGCCAATGGCGGCGGTACCAGAGGCCCAGGCGGCTGCGTCCCTTGAGGTATTCGTAGTAGTTGTCCGGGGCGGTCATGCAGTCCCTTCCAGGAGGGCCAGGTACTGGGTGGCGGCGGTGGCCTGCCGGAAGGCATCCGGCAGCAGGCTGGCACGGCTGGCGCGCGTCCGCGAACGGGTGGCGGTCTGGATCATGGCATTCGCCAGCTCGTCCTCGCGCATGAACAGCGTGCCGGCGGCCGGGTCGGCGAGCAGTTCCCCGTTGCCGTCCACGTCCCTGAGCACGCAGGGCACGCCCAGGTGCAGCGCCTCCAGCGCGGCCCGCGAGACGCCTTCGGAGCGCGAGGGCAGCACGAAGGCATCGGCGGCGGCCACCAGCGGATACGGGTCGGCCAGCTGGCCGTGGAAGCGCACCCGGTCCTGCAGGCCGCGGGCCGGCAGCGACGCCTCGATGGCCTGGCGCAGGGGGCCGTCGCCGATCACGTCCAGGCGGACGTCGTGGCCGGCCAGCGCCTCCATGGCCCGGACCACCAGCTCTGGCTGCTTGCGCGGACCGAGCGAGCCCACGAAGACGAAGCGCAGCGGACCGTCGCCCGGCGCTGGCCGGCGGTATGGGTCCAGCGCCGCCTCGTCCACGAAGTTGCCGATGACACGGGGGCGCACGGCGGCAATGGAGCGGATCTGCCGCGCCATCGCCTCGGTCATGCCCACCACGTGGTCGAAGGCCCGCAGCGCCAGCAGGTGGGCGATCGCCAGGAACGAGCCGGTCCAGCCGTAGTCGTGCCGGTAGTTCTGCGGCAGGTTGCCGCGCACGCTGGCGCAGGTGACCGCCTCGGCCCGGCAGAAGCGGTTGAGCCAGTCGGCCGACAGGCACATGGAGATGGAGCCGACCTGCTGCCGCCCACCGGCGCCGCGCAGCAAGTCGCGATAGGCGGCCAGCCGGCCGCGCCAGCCGCCCGGCGCCTGCGCGAGCGAGATCACCTGCACGCGCGGATCCAGCGGCGCGTCCACGCCCGGCCCGGGCTTGAGGAACACCAGGCGCACGGGCCGCGCCGGCGCCAGTGCATTGGCGAGCGCATAGGCGCCCTTGACCGGGCCGGTCGGGCGCGGGGCGGGCACGAGGATGAAGACGGTGCGCATCACAGTTCGCGGGCGGCGGCAAGTATCCGTTCGGCGCGGCGGGTCCAGGTGTGGCTGCGTTCGTACTGTGCGTGCGCGTTGGTGCCGATGCGCGCCGCCAGTTCCGGATCGGCATCGAGGCGCTGCAGCGCCGCCAGCCAGTCGCCGGCATCGGCCGGCGCGGCCAGCAGGCAGTTGTCGCCGTCCTGCAGGACCTCGCGCAGCACCGGCAGGTCCGACGAGATGATGGGCACGCCGGCACCCAGGTACTCGAACATCTTCATCGGCGACATCCAGCGGGCCGTGTCGTGTCCGGCGACCCCGATGGAGACGCTCTCCTGGTACGGCATCAGCAGCACGTCGACCACGCCCATCAGCTCGCGCGCCACCGGGTGCGGCACGTGGCCCATGAAGTGCAGGTTGGGCAGCCGGTTGGCCGCCCGGCGGGCGGCCAGGTCGGCCTCGGTGCCGCCGTACACCAGGAACAGGCAGTCGGGGCGGCCGGCCGCCATGGCCTCGACCTGCTCGATGCCGCGGCCCGGATAGAGGTGGCCGAAGTAGCCGCAGACGCGCTTCCAGGACCCCTCGGCCTGCGGTGCCAGCGCGGCCAGCCGGGTGCGCCGCTGTGCGGCCGGGACCGGCTGGATGCCCGCGGGCGCGGCGTCGTGCAGCACGATGGAGCGGCGCGGCGCCACGCCGTGGTGCTGCGCCAGGCAGTCGACCAGGTGGTCCGAGATCGCGATGGTGGTCACCCAGGGGCTGCGCATCACCGCCTGCTGCATCCGCTTGCGCAGGCCGGTCTCGAGCTGGTGGGTTTCGAACAGCAGCGGGGTCCGGTACAGCACCGCCAGCACGAAGGCCGCGTACAGGTTGCGCGACAGGATGGGTTCGCCCCGCCCGGCGCGCCGCACGGCCGCCACGGCATGGCGCGCGATGCGCAGGTTGTCGCCGCGCGACGAGTCGCTGTGGACCGTGTCCAGGTGCAGCGCCGCGTGGTCGACGCCGTAGGCATCGCGCAAGGCGGCGCGCAGCTGCCCGGCGTCCGCCATGGCGCGCTTCGCATACAGGCTGACCTCGGCCCCGGCGCGGCACAGGCCTTCGCATTGCCAGACGACGTGCACCGAGTTGGCCGCCCGCGACGGCAGCGTCGAGGGCGAGATGTAGTGGAAGCGCATCAGTGTGGGACCTGGCCGGCGGCCAGCGAGGGGTGGTAGCCGATGCCGGGGTAGTCGATGAAGCCCCAGTCGCCTGCACGCTGCGGGTCCATGGCCACTTCGATGCGGGCCAGGGCCAGCATGCGGAACCAGCTGTCCCACAGGTCGGCCTCGTCCCAGCGCCGAGAGTAGCGGCTCCAGTGGGTGTGGATGCGATCGTGCTTGGGGCGCTGCAGGGTCAGGCCCTGGCGCAGGCGCTCGGCGAACAGGGCGCGGTTGCCGCGCGCCTGCAGGATGTGGGTGGCGAAGCCGCGCAGGCTGGCCGGCGAGCGCGGGCGCACGTGCACCGATTCGGCAAAGCCGCCGTCCGGCCGCTGCTCGGAGGCGATCGTGGAAGCGGTCCTGAGCAGCTGGGCCCGCGTGGCCTCGTCCGGCACCCGGCCATGCGGCGTGAGCATGAACACGGCGTCGTAGTCGAAGCACCCGCCGCCGCCCGGGTAGGGCGCGAAATGCCCCTTGGCGTCGGCCAGGCCCCTGACCGCAGCCACCGCATCGGCGATGCGCGGGTGGTCGACGCCGAGGTACTCCAGCACCTCGTGCTGGTGGTAGCCGTTCTGGAACTGCAGGTGGGTCATGTGCCGGTCCGGCCCCCAGAAGCCGAACCGGTTCATGTGACGCAGGTGCCGGTCGACCCAGCGATCGATGTGCGGCTGGGTGGCCTGGCCCAGGCGGTCGCGCCCGTGCAGCAGGAAGATCGCGATGAACATGGCCTGGTTGCCGCTGCCGGCTCGGCCGGCCAGGCAACCCAGGGCCTCGAGGTCGCTCACCGGATCGCCCGCCAGCTGCTCGGCGACGAGGTCGTCGAGCAGGCCCGGCGATGACCCCGGCAGGGCGGCCAGCGCGCTCAGCGAGAAGGTCAGCAGCTGGCGGTAGGGCTTGCCCTTCACGTCCATTCCCGGGCGGGCCCGGAAGGCGCGCATGTCGTCCACGATGGCTCGGGCCAGCGTCGCCGAGCGCTGCGGCAGCTGCGGATCCTTCAGCAGGCGCCAGACGAAGACGGCGAAGCAGCGCGCATAGGGCGTGGGCTCCGCCTGCGGCGTCAGGCGGAAGGCGTCCTGGCCGGCCTCGCAGGCACGCGCGAAGGCGGCCAGGCGATCACGCGTCGTGTCGAGCGGGGTCATAGCCGAGGCGCTTGAGGATCCAGGAGAAACTGGCCACGAAGAGACCTGCGAAGAGGGCCAGGGCCGCGACCAGGGCCCAGGTCCGGGTGGTCGGGCGCCGGTCGGTCACCGAGATCGTCGATCCTTCCAGGCCGCTGCGGCGGACGCGCTGGCCGAGCGCCCGGTCCAGGATCTGCCGCTCCCGAAGGGCTTCCAGCTTGAGCTGGTACTCGATGATCTGCACCTTCGTCAACGCCGAGACGGGCGCCTGCAGCAGGATGTCCAGCGACTGCTGGTAGCCCCGTGCCTGCTGCTCGATCAGCGTCCTGCGATGCGCATCGATTTCCTCGGCGATCTCGGACTTGCGGGCGTGGCGATCGAGCATCGGCTTGAGGGCCGTCTCGGTCAGCTCGCGCGCCCGCTCCTCGGTACCGGCCTTGCAGCTGAACTGCACGCGCCCACCGTCCGGCGAGTACCTGGAGTTGACCGTGCAGTTGCTGGCCACCTCGGGCATGCCGGAGAACACCTCGTTGGAATAGAAGTATTCGACCTCGTTGGCGCCATCGAAGGCCACGAAGTGCGGGATGCCGCCGGTGCCGCTGTCCAGGATGCCGCCGATGCGGACCGTGGCGCTGGAGACGTAGGCCGGCCGCAGCCCGAGGCCGTAGGCCATCAGGCCGAAGGCCAGCACGGAGACCAGGATCGCGGCGGCCCAGCGCCGGGCCGATCCGTCAGGTGCGATGAGCGATTTCTTTTGAGCCATGTTCTTGGAGTTCCGGGAGATGCTGCAGGCGTGCCGCCCCGAGCAGGGCGAGCGGCACCCCGAAGAAGGCGAACACGTTGTTGAATACGCTCTCGATCATCAGCGCGAGGACGATGAAGTGCGCGGCGGCCTCGCGGCCGCGGGGCCGCAGCCCGGACAGCCAGGCGCCGGCCAGCAGCAGCACCGGCAGCGCTCCTATCCAGCCGTAGGCCGCCAGCACGTTCACGTACAGCGTGTGGCCCATGTAGCCATAGATCCGGGTGGCGGCCACTTCGCGCCAGCCGAGGCCGAGGATGGGATCCTCCGCCAGCTTTTCCAGCAGCATGAAGTTGGTGCGTGCCCGGGACCAGAAGCTGAGTGCGTTGTCGCCGTGGCCGACGAACTGCTGGACCTCGTCCCCCAGGCCCATGGCGATCGGATAGGCCAGCGCGGCCAGGGCCACCAGCAGCAGCCCGGCGGGCAGCAGGGCCGCGTACAGCAGCTGCCGCCAGGCGGGGAACCACTGGATCACCCCCACCAGGACGCACCAGGCCATGACCAGCACCGCCGACCGGGTGGACGTGAGCCACAGGTTGAGCAGCCCCAGCACGACCAGCATCCCGTACCGGCGCCCGAGGACGGGCCAGTCCCGGAGCGGGAAGAAGGCCAGCAGCCACAGGCAGAGAGGCATCAGCTGGGCCATGGCGTTGCGGCCCCGCAGCTCGCCGAACCGGACCATGGGGAGGGGCAGGTTCAGCGTCATGGCCACCAGCAGCGCCGTATGCGCCGCCACCATGGCGGCGGAGAGCGCGACGAAGGCCTCCACCAGGGTGTCCCGCTCGCCGAACAGCCGATGGTGCAGGCGCGTGGCGGCGATCACCAGCAGCGGCGGGACGAAGTCGAGCACCTGCGAGTAGTCGGCACTCCCCGCCATGCGGGTCGCCGCCAGGTTCTCCAGCCCGGCCCAGAAGGCGATCACCCCGGCCAAAGCGAGTTCGATCCGGCCCAGCAAGGGCACGCGCTGGCGCCGCGCCAGCGGAACCAGCGCCGCGAGCGCCAGCAGGATGAAGCCCGACGACAGCGACATCGACGCGACGTACCTCGGCACCGGGAGTCCGAAGATGTCGATGATGGGGACGAGCACGTCCAGCGCGTAGGCCGCGATCAGCCATGCGGTCAGCCGTGACAGCGACACCCCGGTCATGCCTGTGCGGTGGCGGCTTCGCGCGCCAGTTCGAGGTCGCCGAGGAGGGCGGCTACCAGGTCGCCGCGGCGCTCGTCGGGCCGGACGATCTGCAGCTGGCGGGTATCCATGCGGAGGTCGCCATCGCAGAAGGGCACCCCGAAATACTGCAGGTTCAGGTCGAGCAGGGCATCCGAGCGCTTGTTCAGCAGTTCCGAGGCGCCTTGCCGGAGCGACGGGTCCACGCAGTTGTAGTACGGCAGGTCGAAGTACGCCGCGCCCCAGATCGTGTTGGACAGGCCGCCGATGACGCCCTTGCGCACGCCGGGGAGGAAGGCCTCCAGCGACATGCCCGCATGGGGCGTGAGATCTGCCATCGGCACCGCACGCCGCAGGACGGCACGGTGCAGGAGGCAGGTCCTCACCCGGTCCGCCTGGCGGCGCAGCCAGGCCGACGGCAGCTTGCGCAGCCCCTGCAGCAGGTGCCCGCCGCCGGGGATGCGCCCCACCAGGCCGGCCAGCCGGTGGTGCACGCGCGGCGCGAAGTAGTCGAGGCTGTTGCCGTTGTGGGACTTGTAGACGACCACGTCCTGCGGCGGCAGTTGCTCCAGCAACTGCAGCACCGTCTGCAGGAACTGCTGCTTGCCGGCCTCGGAATGGAAGCTGAACAGGGTCGGTGCCGCGATCAGCCAGTCGGCGCCGAAATCGGGAAACACGCGGTGGCGTGCGAACGGAAGGCCGACCTCCTCGACCTCCACGCCGCGCCAGCGCGCCTGCGCGCCTCGCCGCTCCAGCAGGAACTGCATGAAACGCCGGCTGGGCACGTAGGCCTTGCGGATGTCGAACTGGGCCAGGAAGGCGTCGTGCTTGTCGAGGCCGGCCATGGCCAGGGTCATCAGCGCCACCTGGCGCCGGGCATCGATGCTGCGCCGGAGGGTGGCCGCCAGTTCGTTGCCGTAGGGGAACTGCTGGACCACCATCAGCGCGCAGCGCGCCGGCTCCCCCGGCGCCAGGATGTCGGCACCCCAGCCCCGGCACAGGTCGATGAAGGTCTCGTGGGCCTCCCCGGTCTTGCTCTTCATGGCGGGGTCCGCATCGGCCGGCACGACGGCCAGCCGCAGCGAGCGGCCGAGCGCGCGCGCCACCGACAGGAACGACGCTGCCGTCCTGAAGTAGCCGACGACCAGGATGAGGTCGTATTCCTTCATCCAGCCAGGTCCTGCTTGAGTCGCCCGTCGCGTTCGAAGACGTCGTTCACGTCGAAGCGCGGGATCTCCAGCGCGTCGCCGTGCACCTGGGGGTCGTGGATTTCCCGGCCCAGGGTGTAAGCGCGCGGGATACCCAGGCGCGACAGGATGGACTTGGTGTCGGCGTTCCAGGTGCCCGGCACGCCGTAGGGATAGGAGAGATCGGCCGGGGCCTGCCCCAGCAGGTCGGAGAAATAGCGGTGGCCGCGCGCGATCTCGGCCTCCTGCGCCGGGGCCGGCAGCCGCCCCAGCATGAAGTGGCTGTGGGTGTGCAGCCCGATGCGCAGGCCGGCATCCTGCGCGCCCTTGACCTCGTCGGCTGACATGTACAGCGAGGCGGCCGCAGCGGCCTGGTCGCCGAACTCGGTGCTGAACAGGCCGTCCAGCAACTGCGTCACGATGGGGTAGGGCAGCTTCGCATTGAGCAGGAGCTTGAATTCGCGCACCTCGGGGCCGTCGTAGCGGTAGATGCGGCCCAGCCCGAAGCGGGCCGGGTCGTCGAGCTCGATCGGCTCCCCGATCGCCTCCAGCGCCGCCATGAAGCGCTCCCGGAAGGCCTGCGGCCCCAGCCTGGCCTGCAGCAGGTGGACCTTGGTCACGTTCAGCAGCCGCTGCTCCAGCAGGGGCATGCTGCAGACGAACAGGATGCCGGGCACGCCGTGGCGCCGCAGCACCGGCACGGCGTTGCGCCAGATGTCCCTGGTCCCGTCGTCGAAGGTCACCAGCGGCACGATCCCGCGCTCGGCCTCCAGGCGCGCGAGTTGCTGCACCTGCTGCTCGAAACGGTCCGGGGCCACCGCCGTGCGCGCGAGCCACGGGTTGTCCGCCTCGCTGACGCAGTAGTGGTAGTTGACGATGAGGGTTCGGGCCTGCTTCATGGCGCTGCGGGGGCGCGGGTCAACGGGAGGCCTGCAGGGCCCGCTTGTAGGCGGCCTCGGCGATCTCGAACTCCATCGGGGTGTTGACGTCGTAGCTTTCCTCTTCCGGGATCTCGATCAGCGCGGGATCGTTCTTCGTCAGCGTCCAGTACTGGTACTCCTGGAGGAAGAACGCCTTGCGGATGACGTGGAAGGCGTGCGCCACCTTGAAGAACTTCTGCGAGTGCGCGGTCGACAGCATCGTGGCCCGGGTGTTGGTCACGGCGTTGCCCTCCTCGTCGAAGATCCAGTCGGTGGTGGGGATCACCGAGGTGTAGCTGTTGTGCCCCGTGGCCAGCACGTGGTCGACCGCCCGGCGCAGGGTGTCCAGGCTCAGCAGGGGGTGGCAGGGGTTCAGCCACATGATGTAGTCCGAGTCCACCCGCTCGTAGTGCGCGAACACCTTGCGGTGGTCGTTGTAGCCGGGGAGCACGGCGTCGGGGTCGCGATCCAGGATCTCCACGTTGCGCAGGCCGACGGCCTTCTCGCGCAACTCGGGCTCGGCCACCGCGAAGTAGCGATGGGCGAAGAAATCCATGCGATCGAGCTTCTCCAGCGCCACGTCGATCAGCGTGGTGCCGGCGAAGGGCAGCACCAGCTTGCGCGGCAGGCGGGTGGATCGGGTGCGGGCGTTGATCAGGACCGAGATGGTGGCCATGCGGAACTCCGTTCAGTGCTTGGAAGGGGACGTCGGTAGCGGGACGATGGGGTAGGCGGCATCGCGAGCCGCCTTGTGCAGCAGGTAGTCGTGCAGCATGCCGGACCGCATGCGGGACTCGAGCTCGTGCAGCGAGTCGACGCCGAAGTCGGCGCGCCGGCACAGCCTGCCCTGGCCGCTCTGCCGTACGCCGGGGGGCAGCGGCAGGCCGGCGGCGCCATAGTGTTGCAGAAGGGCGGTGCCGGCCATGAGGGTCTTGCATCCGATGTCGTGCACGCTGTCGCCGGCTTCGATGGCCGGTCGGGCCTGCGCCAGGATGCCGCCGCCATCGACCACGGCCGTCGCGTGGTGGATGGTGACCCCCACGCATTCCGGCAGGCCGTGGACGAGCGGCCAGTAGTTGGTCGCGCTGCCGCGGTAGTAGGGGGACAGGCCCAGGTGCATGTTCACGATGCGACCCTCGAAATGCGAGAGCAGCGGGTCCCGGATGATGGAGGACCCGAACAGGAAGACGCGGTCCACCCCGCTGTCGCGCAGCTGCTGGAAGGCCTCGGGCGAGTTGGACCCCTGCCAGGGCAGCTCGGCCACGTGCGCCGCCACGTCGGCGAAATGCTCCGGGGCGTCGCGGAACCAGCGGGCCTCGCTGCGGTCGCGGGCCTCGAAGTAGTCGCGGATCTCGGCCCCCTCGGCGGCCGAGGAGCCCTGGTTCTGGGCCGGCTTCGATTCGGTGAGCACCACGGCCAGCTCGGCGACCGCGGCCAGCTGCGCAGCCACCCAGCGATGGCGGCGGTGGTTGGACGTCAGCAGGGCAATCCGGTTCATGGTCGTCATGTCGTTGTGCCGCCGGAGAGGAGCCGCTCGACTTCCCGCTGCACGCGGGCGGTGGCGCCGCCGTCGGAGAAGAACAGGCCGGCCGCGCCCAGCTCGCGCTTGAGCGCCAGCACTCGCCGGCGTTCGGCAGCGGGGTCGGCGCGCAGGAGGTAGTCGCGCAAGGCTTGCGCGTCACGGAACTCGGTCGACAGGCCGGCGTCGTCGATCCACAGGCGCATCACCGGGCGGTCGGCCGGCCGCAGCGAGATGCAGGGCGTCCCGAGATACAGGGCCTCGTAGGCCAGGGTCGAATGGCTGGTGACCAGGAAATCCGCCGTGCGCAGCAGCTCGCGCGTGCTGCCCCCGTGCAGTTCGACGGCGACGTCCGGCCGGCGCGGTGCCGCAAGCCGGTCGTGCCAGCGGGCAAGGTCTTCCGAAGGGTGTGGCACCACGTCGATGGCCGAGGGCCCGCCGCCGGCGGCCGGGGCCGGCATGGCGGCGAGCAGTTGCTCGAACAGGGTGAACTGGTCGTAGGGCCAGTTGCGAACCTCGCGCATCGCGGACAGGGGCTGCGAGGCCAGCACCACGCGGATCGCGCCCGGGTGCGCCCGGGCGGCATCGGGTACGGGTACCTCGGCCTGCGCCACCAGGGCGTCCAGCCAGGGGTTGTGCGTGACCGCCATGCGGTCGGCCGGCACGCCGAAGGCCTGCAGTTCCGACAGGGCGCGGCGGTCGAGCACGCACAGGCGATCCGGGAGCAGGTCCTCGGCCAGCGACGCGCCGTCGCGCGAGAAGCGCTCGACGTACATGCCCCAGAAGTCCTGCACCGCTACCGACGGCAAACCGCGCCGCCGCGACTCCAGGATGGCGAACTGCTCGGGCGACTCCGGCGGCCGGCCCCGGGCGGGCCCCGAGCCCGACAGCACCAGGTCGGGGCGGCAGGCGTCGAACAGGGCCTGCATGCACTGCTGCGGATCCTCGCCGAACCCTGCCTCGTCCAGCGGCGATGCCAGCAGGCCCAGCTGCCCGAGGACCGGCAGGGACTCCCGGGTGGCGACGGTGATCACGTCCACCCCGTCGGCCTGCGCCAGCGCAGCGACCACCGGTGCGATGGCCTGCATGCTGCCGCGGTCGCGGGAGAGGGCGAGGATCTTCTTGTTCACGCGTTCAGGTCGATGCGGTGGCCGGCCACCAGGAAGGTCGCGTAGTCCAGGTCCTCCAGCGTGTCGACGTCCAGCGCGTACGCACGCGGGATCTCCACCGGCACCGACACGTTGCCGAAGCAGTCCTGTCCGTCCAGCAGCGACCGCGAGCGGGTCACGACCACGTTGCCGAAGGTGAAGTGCTTGGGCTTGCGCTGCTTGTTGTAGGCGGCCCGGCGCTCCTCCAGGAAGCGGAAGCGCACCTTGCCGTCCTCCACCACCCGCTGGTTGAAGGCATGCGAGTTGTGCACGACCGGGGTGATCGTCTGTGCGGAATCGGCCTCGGGGTGGGCGCGCAGCGCGGACACGCAGGCGTCGACATGCGCCGGCAGCAGGAAGGGCGAGGTCGGCTGCAGCAGGGCCACCATGCCGGGCATGCGGCCGTCGCGCCGCGCCAGCGCGTCCAGCACCTGCAGCAGCACGGCCGTGACGGGCGTGTCGTCCTGGCCCAGTTCCGGCGGCCGCTCGATCACTTCGACGCCGCCTTCGCCGCAGGCGCGGGCGATCTCCGGGTGGTCGGTGGAGCAGTACACGGCGGCGAGGGACGAGGCCTTGCGGCCAGCGTCCATCACGAAGCGGATCAGGGGGGTGCCGGCAACCGGCGCCAGGTTCTTGAGCGGGATGCTCTTGGAGCCGCCGCGGGCCGGGATCAGGCCGATGGCGATGTCGTCGTCGATGGGGGGCTGGGTGGCCATGGATGCTTCCTTCTAGGCGGTGGCGTTCTCGACCATGGGGCTCAGGTGCGGCTGCAGGTCGGCCCAGCGGCCTTCGGCGACCACGCGGCCCTGCCGCAGGGCGATCGCCCAGTCCACGCCCTCCTGCGCCGCGAGGCGGTGCGTCACCTGCAGCACGGTCATGTCCGGCATGGCCGCGCGCAGGGTGGCGAGCATGGCCTGCTCCAGCGACTGCTCGAAGGAGGTCGTCGCCTCGTCCAGGATCAGCACGGCTGGCCGGCGCACCAGCGCCCGTGCGATCGCGATGCGCTTGCGCTGGCCGCCCGACAGGGAATAGCCCCGGTCGCCCACCAGGGTGCGGTAGCCGTTGGGCAGCGCGCGGATGAATTCGTCGGCGCCGGCCAGCCGGCAGGCGGCCTCCAGCTGCGCGTCGCTCGCGTCCGGGTCGGCCAGCCGCAGGTTGGACAGGATGTCGCCGTTGAACAGCGCCGCTTCCTGGCTCACATAGCCGAACTGGCGTCGCCAGTCGGCGAGGCGGTAGTCGGTCGACTTGCGGCCCCCGACCTCGATCGAGCCGCCGTCGGGGTTCTCCAGCCGCATCAGCAGGTCCAGCAGGGTGGACTTGCCGGAGCCGGAAGGGCCGACCAGCAGGGTGGTCCTGCCGCGGGGGATGGTGGCGCTGACGCCGCCCAGCACGGCGTGCTCCTTGTCGTAGCCGTAGCGCACGTCGCGCAGCACGATGTCGCCGTCCAGCCGGTCCAGCGGCAGGCCGCCGCCGTGGTCCTCGCGCTCGCCGGAAGCCGCGAGCAGCCGGCTGACCACTTCCACCGAGTGCATCTCGTTCAGGGCCTTGACGCGCGCCGCCATCGCGGTGCTGCCGGCGCTGACCAGCCGGTAGAAGGCGACGAAGAAGAACGCCAGCAGCGGCAGCATGTCGGCCGGCGGCCGGTCCAGCACCTGCACGCTGATCACGACGAAGGCCATCAGCGCCAGCACGGCGATGAACTCGCCGGCCACCCGCGGGATGTCCGCGAACACGGCGCTCTTGAGCACCGCCCTGGCGAGCGCCCGGCCGGTCTCGTCCAGGCTGCGCAGCCGCGCGGCTTCGGCCTGCAGCAGCTTGATGTCGCGCGCGTGGGTGAGGTCCTCGATCATGCCGGCCGTGACCGCCTGGTTGAGCGCGACCTTGGTCTTGGACAGGCGGGCCGAACTGCCGAACAGGCGCCTGCGCGCCAGCGCCCAGATGAGGCCGCCGCCGATCACGGTGCCGGCCGTCACCCGCCAGTCGACCACCAGCCCGACGACGACCAGCGCCAGTACCAGCATGCCGGAGGAGAGCCAGGCGATCGAGGACTGGAAGAACCGCGTCGCCGCCACGGTCTCGTTGAACCAGTCGTTGAGCAGTTCGCCCGGCTTGCGCCCGGCCAGCCGCCGGTGCGGGCCGTACAGGTAGTTCTCGCCGATGCGGGCCACCCAGTGGAAACGCAGGTCCTGCAGGAAGGCGTTGGTCGACCAGGTGGTCAGCAGCGCGATCGCCGCCTTCAGTCCGAAGACGGCGATGGTGGCGGCCGCCAGCAGCACGAGCCGGGTGTCCGGCGCCATGCGCTGCAGCACCGGGAAGGCCTCGTTCAGCACCGGGCTGCCGTTGGCCGGGTCCAGCAGCACCTGGAACACCGGGAACACCATGCCGATGCCCAGGCTGGCCAGCGCGGTGTCCACCAGCACCAGCGCCAGCACGCCCAGGCCGCGCCGGCGGAAGGGCCCGATCACGGCGCCGACCAGGGAGTTGCCGCCGGCCTGGCTTGCGGGTTGCGGGGTGGTCATCGGTGCAGCGAGCGCAGGTGGGCCAGCGCCATTTCGATGGCATGCGCTTCCGTCAGCCGCCAGGCGTCCACGGTCGAGCCGCCGATGTGCGGCGTGAGCAGCAGGTTGTCGTGCCGGCGCGCGTACGCCAGCAGGGGGTGGGCGGGAAAGCGCCCGGCGAAGCCCGGCGCGAACTCGTCCTCGAACACGTCGAGCGCGGCGCCGGCGAGGCGGCCGCTCTCCAGCGCCGCGAGCAGCGCGTTCCAGTCGACCAGCTCGCCGCGCGCGGTGTTGACCAGCCAGGAGCCGGGGCGGAAGCGCGCGAACACCTCGGCGCTGAACATCCCCTCGGTCTCCTTCTCGTGCGGCACGTGGATGCTCACCACGTCGCTGCACTCGACCAGCTCCTCCAGCGTGGCCACGCGTTCGGCGCCTTCGGCCGACGCTTCCACGTAGGGGTCGTAGTAGCGGACCTTCATGCCGAAGGCGGCGCCGTAGCGGGCCACCATCCCGCCCAGGCGACCGTGGCCGGCGATGCCCAGGCTCATCGACGAGAGCATCGCCCGGCCGCCGAACGGCCGCCGGTCCCAGGTGCCGGCCAGCGCGGCGCGGTGCGCCGGCACCAGGTTGCGCGTCAGCGCGAGCAGCAGGCCCCAGGTGTGTTCGGCCGTCGGCGTGATGCGCTTGAGGAACTCCGGGGCGAACTTCAGGCAGGCGATGAAGACGCCCTTGCGGCGGGCGTGCTCGACGTCGATGTGCGGGTGGCCCGTGGTGTTGGAGACGATCGCCTTCAGCCGCGGGCAGGCGTCGATCTTGGCGGCATCCACCTGGTAGCCGAGCGGCGCGAACAGCACCTCGACGCGGGACAGGAGGTCCGGGGTGTCCTGGGCCGGCGAATCCAGCTCGGCCAGGTCGAACTCCCGCGCCAGCGTGGCGAGGTTCTCCGGCTGGTATTTCAGGATCCGGTAGTAGAGGGCGACGGGTCGGGTCACTTGAGGAGGAAGAGAGTGTGTTCGCGGCCCGCAAGGGCCTGCAGGAACAGCCCCTTGCGCAGGCAATAGGCCAGGCCCGGCCGGAAGTCGTACTTCGAGATGGCCGGGTGCTTGAGCAGCAGGTCGACGGTTTCGGTACGGCCGTCGATCACGATCGCACGGGGCCGGTGGCCGCCATCGAGCAGGCGCGTCGCATCGTCGTTGGGCACCTTGCGGCCGCTGTCGAGGACGCACGGCGGTCCGTCGACGTAGAGGAAATCGGCGTCTTCAGGCAGGGCCTGCGCGAACCCGATGCTGGATTGGTCCGCGGCCACCCGGGTCGGGATGCAGACGATGCCCGCGGAGCCGGCCGCAGGCGCCAGGCCCGCCTCGTCCAGGCAGCGGGAGGTCACCTCGGACCAGGCCTGGTGGTGCTCGTAGGCCGTGTAGCGCGCTGCGTGCTCCCGCGCCCACAGGGCGAAGACGGCCGAAGTGGTGCCGGACCCCAGCTCCACGATGGATGCGGGTCGCACCGAGTCCAGGATCCGCCAGAGGTCCCTTCCCTTGAACGGCTGCCGGGGTGCCCCCGACTGGTTCGCCTGGGCGAACTGCCGGTAGGCGGCCAGCAATTGCGGCGTCTCGCGCGAGGTGAACCGCTTCGCCTCGCGCACCTGCCAGCGCCGGCACAGGCCGACCCACTTGGAGGCCAGGAGAAGGGGGATGCCCTGGATGACCACCGGTGCCCCCGATCAGTAGGTGATCGTCTTCTGGACCGTGAACCGCAGTTCGGCCAGCGTCCTGACGATCTTCTCCGCCGCGTACCCGTCGCCATAGAGATGGTCGGGCTCATACCGGCCGTGGGCGACCTGCCGCCGCACGGCGGCCTCGATCTCGGCGGCCGCGTAGTCCACGTCCACCACGTTGTGCCCGCGCTCGCGGCCGTGCTGGCGCGAGCCGATGTTCACGCTGGGCGTGCCCAGGAAGGCGGATTCGCGGATGCCGCTGGAGGAGTTGCCGAGCATGCAGGCCGCGTTCTTCATCAGCGGTGCGTAGCACTCGATCGGCAGGCTCTTGAAGAAGTGGATGTAGTCCGGGCGCTGGTTCTCGCGGAACTGCCGGATGCCCTTGTTGATGCCGTCGGAGCCCGCGTCCATGTTGGGCAGGATCCAGACGGTGGGCATGCGCAGGCGCTCCAGCGCGGCGATGGTCTCGCGCACGTGCGCCAGGTTCTCGTCGTACTCCGTGGTGACCGGGTGCTGGATCAGCACCAGGTACTGGCCGGGCACCAGGTCGACCAGCGGTCCCATGCCGTAGTCGCGCTGGTACCTGCGCACCGGCTCCAGGTCGGCCAGGTCCAGTTCGCGGATCGCGTCCATGCTGGTGCCGCCCACCGCGAACACGGTGGCCGGGTCCTCGCCCATGCGCTGGATGCGCTCGGCGGCCTCGCGCGAGGCCGGGAAGTGCACGTGCGCCAGCTTGGTGATGGCGTGGCGGATCGACTCGTCGATGGAGCCCGAGACCTCGCCGCCCTCCACGTGCGCCACCGGGATGTTCATGTAGGCGGCGGCCATGGCGATGGGCAGGCACTCGAAGCGGTCGGCGATGACCACCACCACGTCGGGCTTGAGGTCGTCGAAGACCGTGCTGAACTCGATCATCGCGAGCCCGGCCGACTTCGACATGGTCGACAGGCTCTCGCCCTCGATCACGAAGTTGATCGTGCGCGCCACCGGCAGGCGCTGGCCTTCGGGGCCGTGGAGGATGCGCCCGTACTTCTCCAGCACGACCATGCCGCCCAGCACGAGTTGCAGTTCCAGGTCCGGGTGGTCCTGGATCCCGCGGATCACCGACTTCATCTTGGCGTAGTTGCCGCGAGTGGTCAGCACGATGCAGATCTTGCGCTTGCTCAAGACAGCTGCTCCCATCGGATGACCTGGTCCCTGGCCAGGCCGGTTCTTGTCGTCTTGCCCACGACCTCGGCGATGCGCGAGGGCGGGATGCCCGTGCCGGGCCGCTTGCCGGCCAGGTCGGCCGCCTGCAGCACGGTGCCGGCGGGAATGTCCCTCACGGGCACCAGGCTCTTGCTGGCCCACACCAGGCTGTCGCGTTCGCCGGCGGTGGGGCCGGAGTCGCGCAGGCCCAGGCCGGCCTCGATCTCGCGCAGCTGCTGGATGAACACGCCGAGGTCGGAGGGCCCGCACGAGACCTTCCAGTCCTGCGCGTTCGGCACGTCGTAGTCCAGCGTGATGTGCTTCTCGATCACCTGCGCGCCGAGCGCGACGGCGGCCAGCGGGAAGTGGAAGCCCCTGGTGTGGTCCGAGTAGCCGGTCACTACGCGGTGGTTCTCGCGGATCCACTGCATGTTGCCCAGGCTCACCTCCTCGGGCGGCGTGGGATAGCGGGTCACGCAATGCAGGACCGCGACGTCCCGGTTGCCGGCCTGCCGAACCGCGTCCAGCGCCTCGCCGATCTGGCTGCGCTGGTACATGCCGGTGGAGAAGATCATCGGCTTGCCCATCGAGGCGACCCGCCGCAGGAAGGGCCAGTTGCCCACCTCGCCGGAGCCGACCTTGTAGACCGGCACCTGCAGCGTGCCCAGGAAGTCGAGCGAGGGCTCGTCATGCGCGGTGGCGAAGAAGGTGATGCCCTTGTCGCGGCAATAGGCCTGGATGCGCCGGAAGGCCTCGTAGGGCAGGTGCCGGCTGGACAGGCGGTCCTTCCACTCGGGCAGCTCGCCGGAGATCAGCGCATCGACGTCGAACACCTGGAACTTGACGGCGTCGGCACCCGCGTCGGCGGCCAGGTCGACCAGCCGGTAGGCCTTCTCCTCGCTGCCGAAGTGGGCGACACCGGCCTCGGCGATCACGTAGGCCGGGCAGCCGGCGCCGACCGGGCGGCCGTCGATCTCGAAGCGATCGGAAAACGCCTGCGGTGCCATCGTCACGAACTCCAGCGCACGCGCGGCAGGATCTTGCGCCGGTCGATGGCGTCGCGGTGGCGCAGCACCTGCTCCAGCATGGAGGCCATCACCTCGTCGGTCAGGTAGTGGGGCTGGAGGCCGAGCTCCAGCAGGCCGCTGTGGGCCGGGTTGTAGTAGTGGTCCTCGGCTTCCTTGCGCGGGTTCTCCACCGGCTGGACCTGCACCTTCAGGCCCATCCGGTCGCCGACCGTCTTCACGCGCTCGGCCAGCTGGTTGACGCTGAACGGCTCGGTGAACTGGTTGAGGATGCGCAGCTGGCCCTTGCCGGGCGGCGAGTTCGCGGCCAGTTCGATGCACTGCAGGGTGTCGCGGATGTGCAGGTAGCCGCGGGTCTGCCCGCCCTTGCCGTACACGGTGAGCGGCACGCCCGCCACGGCCTGCACGACGAAGCGGTTGACCACGGTGCCGAAGATGTCGTCGTAGCTGAAGGAGGTGGCCAGCTCCTCGTGCAGGTCCGTCTCCTCCGTGCTCAGCCCGTAGACGGGGCCCTGCATCAGGTCGGTGACCTGCAGGCCGTGCATGCGCACGTAGAACCAGAGCAGGTCCGTGTCCAGCACCTTGGTGGTGTGGTACAGGCTGCCGGCCTGGCGCGGGTAGAGGAACTTCTGGGTGCGGCCCTTGTGGGTGACGTCGATCCAGCCTTCCTCGATGTCGATGTTCGGCGTGCCGTACTCGCCCATGGTGCCGAGCTTGACGATGTGGCAGTCGGGCGCCGCCTCCATCACCGCCCAGATCACGTTGAAGGTGGCCCCGAGGTTGTTCTCCAGCGTCAGGCGCGCCGAGCGGTAGTCGGACATGGAGTACGGGCCCGACGGCTGCTCCGCGTAGTGGACGATCACCTCGGGCGCCGAATCCCGCACCACCTGCAGCAGGTGCTCGTGGTCGCAGCAGTCGCCCACCACGGCGCGGATGCGCTTGCCGGTTTCCGCCTCGAAGCGCCGCACGCGCTCGGGCATCGGGACCAGCGGCACCAGCGGCTCGGAATCCTTCTCCAGCGCCATGCGGCGCCGCAGGTAGTTGTCCATCACCGTGACCTCGTGGCCCCGGGCGGCGAAGTGCATGGCGGTCGGCCACCCGAGGTAGCCGTCTCCGCCCAGAATCAGGATGCGCATCAGTCCTCCGCTTTCAGAATGTCGTTGGCCCGCAGGTAGGCCGCGAGTTCGGTGGGGCTCATGGCCGCCTGCAGACGCGAGTTGTAGGGCTGGCTCACGCGGTCGGCAACCAGGCCCTCGTAGCCGTAGTCGATGGACCGGTAGACCGACTTGAACGCCGGCAGCACGGCGAAGAAGTTCTCGAGCTCGACCGTGCGGCGGATCTCCTCCTCGCTCAGCAGTTCCTCGTAGAGCTTCTCGCCCGCCTTGGTGCCGATGTGGCGGATCGGGATGTCCGCCGGCTTGTAGCCGTGGAGCGGGGCCAGCTCGTCGATCATCACGGCAGCAAGGTCCGAGATGCGGGCCACCGGCATCTTGGTGACGAACACCTCGCCGCCACGGGCCAGGAACACCGAGGACATGACCAGCCGCACGGCCTCTTCGAGCGTCATGATGAACCGGGTCATCGCCGGATCGGTCAGGGTCACCGGCCCGCCCGCGGCGATCTGGCGGCGGAACAGCGGGACCACGGAACCGCGCGAGCCGAGCACGTTGCCGAAGCGGGTCGACGCGAAGATGGTGCCGTCCTCGCTGTGCCGGTGCGCGTTGGCCGCCGTGACCAGCCGCTCGCCCATCAGCTTGGTGGTGCCCATCACGTTGGTCGGGTTCACCGCCTTGTCCGAGGAGGTGAAGATGACCCGCTGCACGCCGTTCGTTTCCGCGGCGTCGATGATGTTCATCATGCCGATGATGTTGGTCTGCACGGCGTCGCGCGGCGCTTCCTCGCACAGGATCACGTGCTTGAGGGCGGCGGCGTGCAGCACGATGTCGATGCCGCGCATGCGGCGCAGCATCTCCTCTCGGTCGCGCAGGTCGCCGATGAACAGGCGCACGTCGTCGCGGCCGGCATAGGCCTGCCCCAGGAAGAACAGCTCGCTCTCGTTGTTGTCCATCCCGATGATTCGGGCGCAGCCGAGGGCGCTGACCTGCCGCAGCAGTTCGCTGCCGACCGTGCCGCAGACGCCGGTGATCAGGACCGACTTGCCTTTCCAGTTTTCAGTGAGCATGTTGTTCTCGATCCGGGGTGCCGGCGCTCGTCAGCAGGGCGAACGTGCTTCCCCAACGGGGGTGGACCGGCTCGACTGCTTGGCGCAGCCAGGCCACGGGATAGTTGCGGGCCAGTCGCCAGCGCGGTACGGGGGCCAGCCCCGCGCGCCGGGCCAGCGCCCGCAGGGAGGCAGGCGTGAACCCGTGCAGGTGCTCGAACGGCGCCATGATGTGCACGCGCCTGCCGTCGTAGGGCCAGTCGCGCCACACGCCCGGCCCTTCGGGCGGGCGGTTGATGTTGGGCACGCGAACCCGCAGCAGGGTGTCGGGGCCGAAATGGCCCTGGACCAGGCGCAGGGTCTCCAGCGGATCCGGCACGTGCTCGAGCACCTGTTCGAGATTGACCACTTCGAACTGCATGCCGGCGATCGCCGCCAGCTCGTGCACCAGGGTGAACTCCTCCACGGTCTCGGCGCCGCGCGCGGCGCTGGGCTCGTAGGCGTGCACCCGGAAGCCGGCGCGCGCGGCGGCGCGGGCCCAGCGCCCGAATCCCGAGCCGAAGTCCAGCAGGCGCGGCGCGCGCCGCCCGGACATGCGTGCCAGCCGCTGCATCTCCACCAGCATGTCGGGCGTCGGTTCGCGCGACACGGCGGCCTCGACCAGGGGGCGCCCGCTCGCGTACATGCGCGACAGCTGCGCCGCCGAGGGTTGGCGGCGGTACCAGTGGTGGCCGCAGTCGTCGCAGGCCACGATCTCGGGCCGCAGTTCCTCCAGCCACTCGTCGAGCAGGCCGCCGTACTTCAGCTCGCTGAAGCGGCGCAGGCGCTCCCGGCGGCCGTCCTCCTCGATGGCGACGCGGCGGCGGAAGTCCGCGCCGCCGCAGGCGGGGCACGCGTCGACCGAGCGGGTTCCAGGATGGCCGTTCATGGCGTCTGCGGCTCGACCAGGCGGGCGACGTGCCAGCCGGTCTCGCGGAAGAAGAATTCGAAGACGCGCCGGGCATGCGCCAGGCTGCAGCGCCCGCTGGCCACCAGCGGCCAGCTCGCGATGTCCGTCTCGCGCACCTGCGCCAGCGCCTGCCGGATGGTGCGCACGTCCACGTGCCCCAGGCCCAGGTGGGCCAGCACCGCCATGCGGTGGTTGCCCTGCATCACCACGAAGCGCCGGCGCCCGTCCGCGGCCACCAGCCAGGTGCCGCCGATGTGGGAGTTGGGAAAGCGCGTGGGCTGGTAGCCGCTGCCCCGCATCTCGCGGTACAGCCGGAGGGTGCGCTCGAATTCCTGCTCGATGAATTCCTCGCTCGAGGGCCCGCAGAAGCGCGAATCCCAGGCGCTCTTGCCGCTGCGCGCGGCACCGTCGTTGAACGTGCCCCAGGGATACACGAACAGTTCCAGCGGCTCCTCGTCGGTCACGCCCGCGAGGGTGGAGATGCTGGTCGGGCAGAAGCGCGAGAGGAACCGGCCCAGCGAGGTGTCGCCGGCGGCGATGGACGGGTCGGCATCGAACTCCGCCAGCGTGCGCCGCAAGTGGTGCCAGCCACCGTCGCCGAACGAGCAGCCGAAGAGCGTGGTGGCGTCGCCGGGCGCGATGCGCCGCTGCCGCCAGGGACGGCTCAGCGCGCGGACGGCGTTGCCGCCCGCGTAGCGAAGCCGGGCGAGGGGCCTGTCAAGCATTCACGCGCCCGCTCAGGATGCCGGCGAAGGTGCGCAGGCAGCGCTTGCCGTGGGTCAGGAACGCGCGCAGGCGTCCGCGGTGGATGACCTGGTCGGGCCGCTCGAACAGCGGGTGCGGCTTGCGGCCGGCCACCAGGATGGCGCGCCGCTGGCGCGGGTCGTCGATGCGGTGGAAATGCGTGAAGCCGATGCGCTGCAGGATGCGCTCCAGCGCGGCGTAGCTCAGCAGCCAGTATTCGGTGCCGTAGTAGTCGGCCTGGTCCACCGGCTTGGGCGAGAAGTAGGCGAAGGCCTCGTCGTGCGGGCCGAACTTCAGCGCCTTCCACTCGAAGATGATCATGTCCGCCCGGTCGCCCAGGGCCGCGATCGCCGAGAACGGGTCGGGCACGCGGTGGATGAAGCCGAGGCACAGGCACAGGTCGAAGCGGTCGAGCGCCTTGAACTCGCGCGAGTAGATGTCCAGGCTGTCGAAGCGCACGTCCTTGCCTCCGCCCAGCAGCGTCTGCACGTAGCGCGCCTTGGAGATCCGGTGCTCGTCGATGTCGATGCCCAGCACCCGCGCGCCCTCGCCGGCCATGTGCAGCGAGAAGAAGCCCTCGTTGCAGCCCACGTCCAGCACGGACTTGCCGCGCAGCCCGATGGCCTCGAACAGCGGCTTGAGGCGCTCCAGCTTGACCAGGTTCTTGCCGTGCGACACCTGCGTGCCGGGGCGGGTCTCGACGCCGCCGGGCAGCGAGTAGTTGTGGTTCCAGGCCTGGACGGCGGCGAGCTCGTCGACCCGGTTCTGGATGTCGGTCTTGTTCAGTTGCATGTGCATCACCAGGTCGCCTGGTCCGCAAGGGTGGGTTCCACGGCCGCCCGTGCATCCAGCTGGGCGATCACGCGATCGGCCAGCTTGCCGATCTCCTCGGCGTATGCGGCGCTGCGCTCCGCATGGACGTTGGACTTGCCGAGCAGGACGGAGTAGAGGTTGACGCTGGCGCTCGTCTCGAAGACCGCGGCCACGTAGGCCTGGAGGGCGTCCTCGTCGGTCGCGTGGTGGGCTATGGCGTCCCGCACCAGCACCTGCAGGTGCCGGGGGTCGGCGCAGCGCCTGACCATCGAATCGGGCAGCAGATTGTAGGGGCAGTCCCCGAACGTCAGCACCGGCTTGCCCAGCATGGCGGCCTCCAGCGCCACCGAGCCGGTGACCACCGCCACCAGGTCGGCCTGCTGCACCAGGGTGCGTGCCTCCAGCGAGGGATCGGCGAAGCGCACGCGCGGGATGTCCAGCATCTTGCGGTAGGCGGCGAGCGAGCGCTTGCCGACCATCCACGGGTGCTCCTTGACCACCAGCACCCGGTCCACCGGCAGGCTCATGGCCAGCATGCGGATGATCTCGATCTGGTTGACGTAGGGGCGCCCGTAGACCAGCAGCGACACCTCGGGCTCGGTGTGCAGGGGGAAGAACACGTAGCGCAGGCCGGGCAGGTCGGCCTCGCGCACATAGCGGTCCGAGAAGAAGCGCCTCGTGCGGGCCGCGTGGCGCGGGTTGCGCCAGGCCGTGAAGTACAGCCGCCGGAGGGGGTCGGGCACGTGGTTGTCGGAAGCAGCAACCGAGCGGCGATACGACAGGTAGCCGCGGGTGGCCGACCACAGGCGGTCCAGGCGCGCGAACTTGGCGGTGTTGGCCTTCAGCGCCGGCTTGTCCGAGGGCCGGACCACGCCTTCGTAGCGGCCGTGCTGCTCGCGCACCCGCTGGATGTAGCGGCTGGCCTCCTCCGCGAAGGCCGTCGGCTCGCCGGCGCGCAGGCGCGCGTAGCAGTCGGCCAGCTCGGGGGAGGGGTCGTTCAGGTGGTCCGAGAAGGCGACCCGGTCGCCGATGCGGGTCGGCCGCAGGTTCAGGAAACGCACGCCCCGCGCCTTGGCCACGAGGTAGGCCAGGTAGTCGAGCATCGTCACGCAGATGAAGCTCACGACCAGGTCCGGCTCCAGGCGGTCGAACAGCGCCTCCACCTGCTCCAGGCCCCGCTGCAGGATGCACAGCATCTCGTCGTCGCTGAAGCGGCGCCGGTAGTCCTGGGTGAAGGCGCAGTCCGGGCCCATGAACAGGCGCCGGTCCGCCACCAGCGCGCCGAACAGGCCGGCGCGGCCGCCCAGTTCCTGCTCGTAGCGGGCCAGCCTGGCGAGGTCGGGCCGGCCCAGCGGGCGCTGGGTCACCTCCCATTCCTTGAGCAGGAGGTGGCCTTCCTGTTCGAAGCCGGGGCGCGCGGACAGCCAGCGGCCGTAGGCCATGCTGTCGGCGACGATGAATCCCGTCCGGCCGACCGGCATCCGGGCCTTGAGCGCGGTGCCCAGCGCGTCGAACAGTTGCAGGCTTTCGCTCTGCGTGCAGAACAGCACGTTCATCGGGCCGGCACCCCCGCGCCCGCTTGCAGGCCCAGTTGCCGCCGCAGGAGGAACTCGATGATCGTGAAGTCGAGTTCCGAATCGATGTCGAACGCGCGATCCGGCGCGATCGCATAGCCGAACGCGCGGCCGTCGAGCAGGTGCCCGGCCGAGCGCAGGTAGTCCGTGGCCAGCACGTAGGTGCCCGCCACGTGCTCGTACACCGCCGGGGCGCGCTGGCGGGCCAGCACGGTGCCGCTGCCCAGGCTCTTGCTCATCTTCAGCACGCCTTCGGCATCGGGCTCGACCAGGTTGAAGTAGGGGTTGCGGCGCGCTTCGGACACGGTGAACACGGCGTCCGGGCGCTTGCCTTCGTCGCGCAGGGCGCGGAACCGGTCGATGGCGCCGGCGATCTGCTCGGTGCCGATCAGCGGGTTGGTGCAGTCGATGTCCACGTACAGGTCGTAGCTCGTCCGGTCCGCCTGCTCGCAGGCCGCCAGCGCGTGCTGCCAGACCTGGAACTTGCCGGCGTCCGACGAGGCCAGTTCCGCCGGACGCAGGAAGGGGACCTCGGCGCCGGCGGCGCGTGCCACCTCGGCGATCGCCTCGGAGTCGGTGCTCACCACCACCCGGGCTATGCCGGGCACCTGCAGCGCCTTCCCGATCGCCCAGGCGATGACGGGCTTGCCCAGCAGCGGGCGGATGTTCTTGCCCGGCACGCCCTGGCTGCCGCCGCGCGCGCCGATCACGCACAGGATCCTGTCTGTCTGTTTCATGCGGCTACTTGGCGTACTGGTCCACGTCGAAGTGCTGCAGGTTGCGCGCGATCCACTCCACGGTGCGCGCCAGCCCGTCGCGGAACGGCACCTGGCTCTTCCAGCCGGTCAGCTGCGCGATGCGGCGGTTGTCGGCCAGCAGCCGGTTGACTTCGCTCTTCTCGGGGCGGATGCGCGCTTCCTCGGTGACGATCTCGACCCGGCGGCCGACGATGTCGCACAGCATCTCCACCGTCTGCGCGATCGACCATTCCTCGCCGGAGCCGATGTTGACGACCTGGCCCTCGGCCTGCGGGCACAGGCCGAGCGCGATCATGCCGGCGGCGGTGTCGGTGGCGAAGTTGAAGTCGCGCGTGGGCGACAGGGCCCCCAGCCGCAGCGTGTTGCGCCCGGCGACCAGCTGGCTGGCGATGGTCGGGATCACGGCCCGTGCGGTCTGGCGCGGGCCGAAGGTGTTGAACGGGCGCGCAGTCACCACCGGCAGCCCGAACGACAGGTGGTAGCTCTCGGCCATCTTGTCGGCCGCGATCTTGCTGGCCGAGTAGGGCGACTGGCCCACCAGCGGGTGGCTCTCGGGAATGGGCACCTGCTGGGCCGAGCCGTACACCTCGGACGTGGACACGTGCACCAGCCGGGCCAGCGCATCGCTGTCGCGGCAGGCCTGCAGCACGTTGATCGCGCCCACCACGTTGGTCTCGACGTAGGAGCGCGGCGCGTCGTAGCTGTAGGGGATGGCGATCAGGCTGGAGAGGTGGAACACGTAGTCGCAGCCGCGCACGCCCTGGCGCACCCGCTCGGCGTCGCGGACGTCGCCGGCGAACAGCTCGACGCCGGACAGCGTGGCCGCGGGCACGTCGCGCAGCCAGCCCTTCTCGTTCCAGGAGTTGTAGTAGGTCATGGCGCGCACGCTCGCGCCCGCGGCGACCAGCAGCTCCACCAGGTGGCTGCCGATGAAGCCGTCCGCACCGGTGACGAAGACTTTCTTGCCGGCGATCGATTCAGTCATGTTTCGTGTCCTCGGAAAAGAAGGCGCGCGCCTTCTCCAGGTCGTCGGGAGTGCCGATGTCGCTCCAGTACTCGTGCACCGGGAACACCGCCACGGGCAGGCCCCTGTCCAGGCAGGTGGCCACCACGTCGGTCATGTTGCAGTGGCCTTCGCCCTGCAGCAGCCCCAGCGCCTGCGGCGACACGGCGTAGATGCCGGCGTTGCACAGGAAGCGCTGGGAGGGCTTTTCCTCCAGGCCGCTGACGAAGGGCCCGTCGGAGCGGATCACGCCGTAGGGGATGCTCACGCGGTAGTCGACGGCGGCCACGGTGACGCAGGCGCCGTGCGCCTGGTGGAAGGCGTGGAGGCTGTCGAAATCCGAGTGCGTGAGGATGTCGCCGTTCATCACGATGATGGGCCCCTGCGGCGTCTCGGGCAGCAGCGACAGCGCGCCGGCGGTCCCCAGCTTTTCCTTCTCGCGCAGGTAGCGGATCTCGATGCCGAAATCGCGCCCGTCGCCGAAGTGGTTCTCGATGACGTAGCCGAGGTAGTTCACCGACAGGTAGACGCGCCGCACCCCGCTGTCGGCCAGCCGCTGGATCTGGCGCTCCAGCAGCGGCATGCCGCCGATGTCGACCATGGGCTTGGGGATGGTTTCGGTCAGCGGGCGCAGGCGCGTGCCCTCGCCGCCGGCCATGATCACCGCGAAGTCGAAGGCCGATCCCCGTGCGGCTTCGGCGCTGCCCTTGTCCAGGTCGGTCAGGTGCACCAGCCGCTGGAAGCGGCCATTGCCGTCGACCAGCGGCAGGGCCAGCACGTTGGCGCGACGCAGCAGGTCCAGCACGTAGCCGGGCGGGCTGCCCACCTCGGCGGTGACGGGATCGGGATTCATCGCACGGCCCACCGGCGTGTCCAGGCTGCCGCCGTCGAGCAGGCAGCGGCGGACGTCGCCATCGGTCAGCGTGCCCAGCAGCCGGCCGTCCTCGTCCACCACCACCGCGATGCGGCGGCGGCTGGACTCGATGGCGCGGACGGCCTCGATCAGGGCCGAGCCGGGCGAAAGCCGCGTGTCACTCATCGGAACCAGCCATCGCGCACCTCGCCCTTGAGGGTCATGCGCTTGCGGATCAGTCGCGTGTCCAGCGGCACGCTGGCCAGCACGTTGGCGATCTTGGGGCCGGCATCGCCCAGCCAGTACGGGTTCTCGGCCACCCGGCAGGCGCCGCGGAAGCCCTCGTCGTGCAGGCAGCGGCGGATCGCGGCGGCGATGGCGTCCTTGTCGTAGCCGGCGTCGACCACGTTGTCGCCGCGCAGCCGGCCTTCCTGGCGCGACCCGATGTTGACGGTCGGGCAATGGAAGGCGGGCGTCTCCTTCAGGCCGGACGAGGAGTTGCCCACGCAGGCGACCCGCAGCGCGGGGTCGCGCGCCAGCGCCAGCACGCCGTGGTACAGGTGGCGCCCGAGCGAGCGGTGCACCTGGGTGTTGGGAACGCGGCGCGCGCCGAAGGCATCGAGCCGCTCGATGATCTGGCGGCCGCCCGCGTCGTTGTTGGGGTAGGTCAGGATCACCTGCACGCCCTCGCCGGCCAGTTGCTCCAGCGCCTCCAGGCTGGGCTGCAGCTGCGCCACGGCCTGGTCGAACTCGGTCGTGACCGAGTGCTGGGTGAACAGCACGACCGGGCGCGACAGGTCCAGGCCGAGGCGCTGCACCACCTCCTCGCGGGTGGCGAACCGGCCCTCGGAAATCAGGTCGATGGCGGGGAAGCCCACGGTATGGACGCGCCAGTCCTCCTCGCCCATGCCCAGCAGGCGGTTGCTGGCCTGCTGGTTGGTGGTGAAGTGCAGGTGCGACAGCTTGGTCATCGCGTGGCGCACCGAGTCGTCCAGCGCGCCGCCCTCGGTCAGGTCGCCGCCCTCGATGTGCGCCGTGGGGATGTTCATCTGGCTGGAGGCGATGACCGCGGCCAGGCCTTCGAAGCGGTCGGCGTAGACCACCATCAGGTCCGGCTGGAGCCTGGCCAGCGCCTTGCTGATCTCGATCACGCCCGAGCCGATGGCCTGCGCGGTGGCGAACAGCGATCCGGCGTCCATCTCGATGCGCACTTCGGCGTCGATGCGGAATCCGTCGCCCTGGATCTCCTCCAGGGTGCGGCCGAAGTTCGCGTCCAGGTGGGCGCCCGACACGATCAGGCGGTAGTCCAGGTCGGGATGGCGGTCGATCGCCCGCAGGATGGGGTACTGCAGTCCGTATTCGGCGCGATTGCCGGTGAAGACCGCGACGGTGCGCTTGCTCATGGTGTGACGGGATCCGGTTTCTTGTTCACTAGCCGTGCGATGCCTTCGGCCAGGCTGGTGCGTGGCGACCAGCCCAGCGCGGCGCAGGTGTCGGCGATGTCCAGCACGAGGCTGGAGGGCGCAGCGGCGGCTTGCCGCTCCACCACCGCCTGGCGGGTGCCGGCTGCTTGCTGCGCGATGGCGGCCAGTTGGCGGATGGAACTGCCTTGGCCGCTGCCGAGGTTGAACAGGCCGCGGGCGTCGCGGGCGACGATCGCCGCGAGGGCCTGCGCGGCATCGTCGATCCACAGGAAGTCGCGCACGGGTTCCAGCGTGTGCAGGGTGATGGTCGCGCCGGTGCCGAGCTGGCCCAGCAGGTGGCTGAGCACGTTGCCGGTGGACATGCCGGGCCCGTAGAGGTTGGCCAGCCGCGCGACGCTGCCGTTGCGCGCCAGCACGGCCCGCTCGGAGGCCAGCTTGATGCGCGTGTACGCGTCCACGACTTCGACCGGGTCCGCCACCTTGCGCGGCGTCGCGCCGCGGTCGCCGTACAGCACGGCCGACGAGGCGTAGACGACCTGGCGGTAGTCCTTGGCGAGCAGCGCGTCCAGCGTGGCCAGGGCCTGCGCCTCGGCCGCGGCGCCGCGCTGGTTGACGGCCGCCCGGTCGCTGGACTCGGCCAGGTGGACCAGCACGTCGCCTGCCGGCGCCTGCTCGTAGTCGGCGACCTGCAGCAGGCCGGGCTGGGTCCGGCGCGAGACACCCAGGCAGGGCACGCCGGCCTGCGCCAGGCAGCGCAGCAGGGCCTGTCCCAGGAATCCGGACGCGCCGGTGACCACGACCTGCATCGGCTTTCTCCGTGCCGTCCTCAGGCGCCGGCGACCTGGTCGCGGCGGATCTGGAAGCCGCGCTTGATCGGGGCGCGGGCAACCTTGCCCAGCAGCGTGTCGTAGTCCAGGACCCCGAAGTCGCCGCCGCCCGGGCGCTTGACCCAGATGTTGTCCTCGCCCAGCGCTTCGCCCGGCTGGATGTCCTTGATCGCGACCACCGAGGCGAAGGCGAAGGCGATGGTGGGCGCTTCGGCTTCCACCGGCCCCTTCTCGCCGCCGCGCGCCGCGAAGATGGTGCGCGAACCCTCGACCAGCTCGGCCAGCGCCTTGGGGTCCATGGAGCAGGCGATGTCGGGGCCGGGCCGGTCCATGCGGTCGGTGAAGTGTCGCTCCAGGATGGAGGCGCCCAGGGCGACCGCGCCCAGGCAGGTGTAGTTGGAGGTCGTGTGGTCCGACAGGCCGATCACCGCGTCGGGAAAGGCGTCCTGCAGCCGCGTCATGGCGCCCAGGCGCACCAGTTCGGGCGGGGTGGGGTAGACGTTGGTGCAGTGCAGGAGCGCATAGGGCACCCCGGCGGCGCGCAGGATGTCCACCGACGGGCGGACCGAGTCGATGGTGTTCATGCCGGTGCTGATGATCACCGGCTTGCCCATGCGGGCGACGTGGCGCACCAGCGGGTAGTTGTTGCACTCGCCCGAGCCGATCTTGATGGCGGGCACGTCGAAGCGGCGCAGCCGCTCGGCCGCCGCGCGCGAGAACGGGGTGCTGATGAAGATGGCACCCCGGTCCTGCACGTGCCGCATCAGGCGCAGCTCGTCGTCTTCGCCCAGCGCGCACTGCTCCATGATCTCGTAGATCGAGATGTCGGCGTTGCCCGGGATCACGGCCCGGGCCTCCTCGGACATCTCGTCCTCGATCACGTGGGTCTGGTGCTTGACGATCTCGGCGCCGGCGTCGATGGCCGCATCGGCCATGGTGATCGCCAGGTCCAGCGAGCCGCCGTGGTTGATGCCGATCTCGGCGATCACCACCGGCGGGTGCTCGCTGCCGACGGGCCGGTTTCCAATCTTCATCTCTGCCATCGCGGTTCTCCGGTTCGGGGGTCGGTGTTCAGAGTCGCCACACGGCCAGGCCGGCGGCACGCAGGGCGTCGGCGCCATAGGCGGACTTGACGTCGACGAACACGCCGCCGGGCCGCGTCTTGGCGACCAGCTGCGCCAGCGGCATGGCCAGGTACTCGGCGTGCGAGACGGCCGCCACGGTGGCGTCGGCGGCCGGCAGGTCGTCCCAGGCGGCCAGCTCGATGCCGTACTCGTGCCGGGCGTCGGCCGGGTCGGCGATCGGGTCGTGCACGTGGACGTCGCAGCCGTACTCGCGCAGTTCGCGCACCACGTCGGCCACCTTGGAGTTGCGCAGGTCCGGGCAGTTCTCCTTGAAGGTCAGGCCCAGCACGTTCACCCGGGCGCCCTTGATGCTGCTGCCGGCGTTGATCATCTGCTTGACGGTCTGCTGCGCCACGTGCGCGGCCATGCCGTCGTTGATGCGCCGGCCGGCCAGGATCACCTGCGGGTGGTAGCCCAGCATCTCCGCCTTGTGCGTCAGGTAGTAGGGATCCACGCCGATGCAGTGGCCGCCGACCAGCCCGGGGCGGAACGGCAGGAAGTTCCACTTGGTGCCGGCCGCCTGCAGCACCTCCAGCGTGTCGATGCCGATGCGGCCGAAGATGATGGCCAGCTCGTTCATCAGCGCGATGTTGAGGTCGCGCTGGGTGTTCTCGATCACCTTGGCGGCCTCGGCCACCTTGATGGAGGAGGCGCGGTGCACGCCGGCTTCGATGACCGACCCGTAGAGATCGGCGACCGCCTGCAGGGTCCGGGCGTCGTCGCCCGCCACCACCTTCACGATGCGGGTGACGGTGCGCTCCCGGTCCCCGGGGTTGACGCGCTCGGGCGAGTAGCCGACGTGGAAGTCGCGCTTCCACTGCAGGCCGGAGTGCCTTTCCAGCAGCGGCACGCAGACTTCCTCGGTCGCGCCGGGATACACCGTGGACTCGTACACCACGATGGCGCCGCGCTTCATGTGCGCCCCCACCGTCGTGGAGGCGCCCACCAGCGGCGAGAAGTCGGGGATGTGCGCCCCGTCCACCGGCGTCGGGACCGCGACGACGAGGACGTCGGCCTCGGCCAGCGCCTTGGGATCCGTGGAGAACGACAGCCGGGTGGCGGCCTCGAACTGCTCCGCGCCGAGCTCGCCGGTGGGGTCCACGCGCTGCCGATAGTGCGCGATCTTGGTTTCGGACAGGTCGTAGCCGATGGTGCGGTACTTCCGGCCGAAGGCCGCGGCCAGCGGCAGGCCCACGTAGCCCAGCCCGATGACGGCGACGACGGTGTCGGCGGAGATCGTCATGCCGGAACCTTGAAGTAGTCGCGGTACCACTCGACGAAGCGGCCAATGCCCTGTTCCACGGTCGTGCCCGGCCGGTACTGGAACTGCTCGACGAGGTCGTCGACGTCGGCATACGTGTCCGGCACGTCGCCGGGTTGCAGCGGCAGCATCTCCATGCGGGCCTTGCGGCCCAGGGCCTTCTCCAGCGCCGCGATGTAGTCCAGCAGTTGCACCGGCCGGTTGTTGCCGATGTTGTAGACGCGCCAGGGCGCCGCGCTGGTGCCGGGATCGGGCCTCGCGCCGTCCCACGCGGGATTGCGTTCGGCCGGGTGGTCCAGCACCCGGATCACGCCTTCGACGATGTCGTCGATGTAGGTGAAGTCGCGGCGGTGCTGGCCGTGGTTGAAGACCTGGATGGCCTCGCCGGCCAGGATGGCCTTGGTGAACTTGAACAGGGCCATGTCGGGCCGGCCCCAGGGGCCGTAGACGGTGAAGAACCGCAGCCCCGTGGTCGGCAGCCCGTACAGGTGGCTGTAGGTGTGGGCCATCAGCTCGTTGGCCTTCTTGCTGGCCGCGTAAAGGCTCAGCGGATGGTCGACGTTCTGGTGCACCGAGAACGGCATGGCGGTGTTGGCGCCGTAGACGCTGGAGCTGCTGGCGTAGGCCAGGTGCTCCACGCCATGGTGGCGGCAGCCTTCCAGCACGTGCGCGAACCCGACGATGTTGCTGTTGATGTAGGCCAGTGGGTTCTCGATCGAGTAGCGGACGCCGGCCTGGGCCGCCAGGTTGACCACCCGCTGCGGCTTGTGCATGGCGAAGACCTGCTCGATGGCGTCCCGGTCGGCCAGGTCGGCCCGCACGTGGGTGTAGCCCGAATGGCCGGCGAAGCGCGCCAGGCGCGCCTCCTTGATGGCCGGGTCGTAGTAGTCGTTGTGGTTGTCGACGCCGACGACCGTGTCGCCGCGCTCCAGCAGGCGCAGGGTGAGCGCGGAACCGATGAAGCCGGCGGAGCCGGTGACCAGTACTTTCATGTTCTCGATGTCGGGTGTTCGCGGTGGCTGGGTCCGGGCCGGTCGCAGCCGCCGCGATTGTCCTCAGGGGCGATGGCCGCGGATTGTCGTGGCGTGCTGCTGCCTCACGGTGAACGCTTCTTCCCGCCCGGGTCGTGCTTCGCCGGCACCTCGGCCTGCAGCAGTTCGATCTCGCGCCGCAGCGCCTCGTACTCGCGCATCTTGCGGGCCAGGAAGCGGGCGGTCAGGACGGATTTCTCGGTGATGCCGGCAGGGGTGAGCAGGTACATGTATCCCAGCTTGTGGTTGCTCTGCTGGAAGTTCTGGATCTTGATCCAGCCCTTCTGCACGAGGGCCTGGAAGCAGAAATTGACGCTCCCCAGGCTGACGCCCAATTCCCGGGCCAGCTCCCGCTGGCTGATGTCAGGCCGCTCGCGCAGGCGCCGCAGCACCTGGAACTGGATGTCCTCCTGCTGCAGCGACTGGCGCTTGGGGTGCTGCACGGCGGCTCCGTTCACTGAATGAACGATTATTGCACAGCACAAGAGGAAGACCGGTGGTGCACGCAACCGTGACGGCCACGGGGTGGCCGCCGGATGACGGTGCCGATGGGCATGGGACAATCAGGCACAACAAAAAGCAAGCTGAAGTCATGCTTTTCCTCCTGTTCGCGTGCGCGTCGGTGTCGGCGCTCGCTTGTGCCTGGTTGATCCGGTCGGGGCGGCGGATCGCGCATCGCTACGGCATGGACATGCCGCAGCGCTTCCATGCCGGCCACGTGCCGCGCCTGGGCGGCGTCGCCATGCTGGTCGCCTGCCTGCTGGGCTGGCTGTGGATGGTGGTGGCCCAGCCGTACCTGGGCGTTTCCAACGGCATCGACTTCTCGCCGTTCGAGGCGCTGACCTGGTGCGCGGTGGCGATGATCGCCAGCGTGGGCGGAACGGCCGAGGACATCTGGCACTTCCTGCGCGCCCGCTGGCGCCTGATCTTCACCCTGGTGGCGGGGATCTGCGGCGTGCTGCTGCTGCGCCTGCGGGTGCCCGGGTTCGACATCGGCTGGGTGGACCTGGCCTGGACGGCCAGCCACTGGCCCGGGATCCTGCTGGCGCTGTTCGCCATCGCCGGGCTGCCCCACGCCTTCAACATCATCGACGGCTACAACGGCCTGGCCGGCACCGTCGCCATGATCTGCTGCCTGTCGATCGCCTACGTGGCGATGCAGGTGGGCGACCGGCAGATCGCGGCCGTGGTGCTGGTGCTGGCGGGCGCCACCGTCGGCTTCCTGGTCTGGAACTACCCGCGCGGCCTGATCTTTGCCGGCGACGGCGGGGCCTACCTGTGGGGCGTGGTGATCGCGATGGCGGTCATCCTGCTGGTGCAGCGGCACCCGTCGGTGTCGCCCTGGTTCCCCATGCTGCTGCTGTCGTACCCGGTGCTGGAGACCGGGTTCTCGATCTACCGCAAGCTGGTGCGCGGCCAGTCCCCCAGCATGGCCGACGCGCTGCACCTGCACCAGCTGGTCTACAAGCGCATCGTGCGGGAGGTGTTCGACGACGACGAGGCGCGGCGCATGCTGATGCGCAACAACCGCACCTCGCCCTACCTGTGGGCGTTCTGCCTGCTGACGGTGGTGCCGGCCACGCTGTTCTGGCGCAACACCGGGGTGCTGATGGCGCTGTGCATCGGCTTCGTGGCCCTGTACGTGTGGGCGTACATCAGCATCGTGCGCTTCCGCGTGCCGCGCTGGGTGCGGCGCGGGCGCTAGCCGGGGCGATTACCGGGTCGCCGGCTTGCCGATGGCGCGGGCGATCGCCTCGCGCGCCTGCTGCTCCGCGCCGACCGCCACTTCCAGCGGCGACCGGCACAGGCCTGCCAGCTCGTAGTTCAGGTTCTCGTACAACTCGGCCAGCTCCGGCACGGCGGCCAGCAACGCCTCCAGGCCGGCGTCGCGCGGGTGGTTGCGCAGCTCGTCCTGGATGCGGGTGACCACCGAGCGGTACTGCTCGGGGTCCAGGGGCACGCGGCTGCGCTCCAGCTTGCGGAGCACCTGCACCAGCGTGACCAGGTTGCGGTGGGCGGTCAGCGGTGTGTTCATGGCGCCCAGTTCGGGCCGGCGGCCCGATTTTCAAGCAAGCCCCGGCTGCGACAATCGACCCATGACGTCCCGGGTTTCGCCCTGCCGCGCGCGATGAAGGCCAAGTCGCTGCGCGACCTGCAGGAGATCCAGCGCAAGCTCGCCGAGCAGCAGCAACTCGCCGCCCAGGAGGCGGCCGCGCGCGAGGCGGCGCAGCGCAAGGCGGCCGCCGAGCGCAACCTGTTCGTGCGCGCCGCCGGCGAGGTGAAGCCCCTGCGGCACCCACCCCGCGTGCTGCTGGCCGGCGAGCAGCCGCCGCCCATCCCGGTGCAGCAGCTGCTGGACGAGCAGCGCGTGCTGGCCGAATCGCTGAGCGACGACTTCGACGCCAGCACCCTGCTGGACGTGGACGACGCGCTGAGCTTCCGCCGCCCCGGTATCGGCCTGGACGTGACCCGCAAGCTGCGCAAGGGGCACTGGAGCATCCAGCGCGAGATCGACCTGCACGGCCTGCGCCGGGACGACGCCCGCGAGGCCCTGTCGGCCTTCATCCGCGAGGCCCACCGCCACGGCGTGCGCTGCGTCCGGGTGGTGCACGGCAAGGGCCTGGGCTCCCCCGGCAAGACGCCGGTGCTCAAGGCCAAGGTCCAGGGCTGGCTGGTGCAGAAGAAGGAAGTGCTGGCCTTCGTCCAGGCCCGCGGCGACGAGGGCGGGGCGGGGGCGCTGGTGGTGCTGCTCAGGCCGCTCGGACCAACGCCCTAGCTCCCTAGAGCAACCCCCGCTCCGCCATCGACAGCGCCTGCCCCGGCGCCACGATCACGTGGTCCAGCACCCGCACGTCGACCAGCGCCAGGGCGGCCTTCAGGGCCTGGGTGAGCGCCTCGTCGGCGCGCGAGGGGTTGACGGTGCCGCTGGGGTGGTTGTGGGCGAGCACGACCGAGGCCGACTCGTGTTGCAGGGCGCGGACCACGATCTCGCGCGGGTAGACCGAGGTCTGGGTCAGGGTGCCGCGGAACATCACTTCCATCTCGATCAGCCGGTTCTGGGCGTCCAGGAACATGACCGCGAACACCTCGTGCGGCTGGCGCGCCAGGTGCAGCTGCAGGTAGTGCTTGACGGCGTCCGGCGAACCGAAGGCCTCGCGCGTGCGCAACTGCTGGGCCAGGGCGCGGCGCGCCAGCTCCAGCACCGCGGCCAGCTCGGCCCGCTTGGCCGGGCCGCCCAGGCCCTTGATGCGCCGCAGGTCCTCGGCGCGGGTGTGCAGCAGCCCGGCGACGCCGCCGAAGGTCTCCACCAGTTCCTGCGCCAGCGCGAACACGCCCTTGCCGGCCGGGCCGGTGCGCAGCAGCAGGGCCAGCAGTTCCGTGTCCGACAGGGCGGCGGCGCCACGCGCCAGCAGCTTCTCGCGCGGGCGGGCGTCGGGCGGGAGGTGGTCCAGGGGCATGGCGGAAGGGGCGGGGGCAATGACCGGGGGCAAGGATGCGGGGGGTGCCGGGCGCCTAAAATCCACCCTGTCATGCCATCCCCTACGCCCCGCGTGCAGCCGGGCTCTTTCCTCACGCTGCACTACCGCCTGGCCGGCCCCGGCGGCGACGTCATCAACACGTTCAACGACAAGCCCGCGACTTTGACACTGGGCACGGGTGAGCTGTCGCCGGCCATGGAGCAGCGCCTCATCGGCCTGGAGGAGGGCGCACGCGCCACCTTCGAGCTGGCCGCCGGCGAGGCCTTCGGCGAGCGCAACCCGGAGATGGTGCAGTGGGTGGCGCGCAAGCTGCTGCGCGAGATGGGCGATCCCCAGGAGGAGTACCACGTCGGCGAGGTGGTGGAGTTCGCCACGCCCGACGGCAGCGGCAGCTACGCCGGCGCGGTGCGGCAGGTCGGGCGCGAGGGCGCCGAGGACGCCGTGCTGTTCGATTTCAACCACCCGCTCGCGGGGCAGGCGGTGACCTTCGAGGTCCAGCTGATCGGGGTGCTGTGAACACCGGCACCAAGCAGATCGTCCTGGCCGAGCCGCGCGGCTTCTGCGCGGGGGTGGACCGGGCCATCGAGATCGTCGAACGGGCGCTGGCCAAGTTCGGCGCGCCGATCTACGTGCGCCACGAGATCGTGCACAACACCTACGTGGTCAACGACCTGAAGGCCAAGGGCGCCATCTTCATCGAGGACCTGGACCAGGTGCCCGCCGGCGCCACGCTGGTGTTCTCGGCGCACGGGGTCAGCAAGGCGGTGCAGGACGAGGCGCGCCGGCGCGGCTTCGAGATCTTCGACGCCACCTGCCCGCTGGTGAGCAAGGTGCACATCGAGGTGGCCAAGCTCGCGCGCGAGGGCTACGAATTCATCATGATCGGCCACAAGGGCCACCCCGAGGTCGAGGGCACCATGGGCCAGCTCGACGGCGGCATCCACCTGGTCGAGGACGTGGAGGACGTCGAGCGGGTGCAGCCGGCCCAGACCGAGCGGCTGGCGCTGGTCACGCAGACCACGCTGTCGGTCGACGACGCGGCCGAGATCTCGGCGGCGGTGCGCCGGCGCTTCCCCAACGTGCGCGAGCCCAAGCAGCAGGACATCTGCTACGCCACCCAGAACCGGCAGGACGCGGTCAAGGTCATGGCGCGCCAGGTGGACGTGGTGATTGTGGTGGGCAGCCCCACCAGCAGCAACAGCAACCGGCTGGCCGAGCTGGCGCGCAAGCTCGACGTGCCCAGCCACATGGTCGACCGCGCCGAGGACCTCGATCCGCAGTGGCTGGTCGGCCGCAAGCGGGTCGGCCTGACGGCCGGCGCCTCGGCGCCGGAGCTGCTGGTGCAGCAGGTGATCGAGCGCATCCGCTCGCTGGGTGTCGGCGTGACGCTGCAGCCCATGGAGGGCGTGCGGGAGACGGTCAAGTTCCCGCTGCCGAAGGGGCTGAAGCTGTGAGCGTGGCCCGGCGACGTTGCGGGCGCGCGCATGAGCCTTTAGAGGAAGTTGGAAACACTGGATCCCCGCCTTCGCGGGAATGACATCAATGGATAGCGCCGCCATCGAGCAGGCTGCCCGCATCTTCCGCGAGCGCTTCCCGCACTTCATCCGCCGCACGCCGCTGTGGAAGCTGCCCGGCAGCGCGCTCGGCGTCGCCTGCGAGGAGGTGTGGCTCAAGCTGGAACACCTGCAGGCCTCGGGCAGTTTCAAGGCGCGCGGCATGCTGTACCGGCTGCTGTCCAACCCGGTTCCGGCCGGCGGCGTGATCGTCGCGTCCGGCGGCAACGCAGGCATCGCCACGGCCGCCGCGGCGCGTGAACTGGGCGTGCGCTGCGAGGTGTTCGTGCCCACCGTCTGCAGCCCGGCCAAGCAGGCGCGGCTGCGCGAGCTGGGCGCGGAGGTGGTGGTTGTCGGCGCGGTCTATGCCGAGGCGCTGGAGGCCTGCCTCGCGCGCCAGCGGGAGACCGGCGCCCTGCTCACGCACGCCTACGACCAGCCCGAAGTGGTCACCGGTGCCGGCACGCTCGCCTTCGAGATCGAGGAGCAGGGCGGCCGCGCGCCCGATGCGGTGCTGGTGAGCGTGGGCGGCGGCGGGCTGATCGCCGGCGTCGCGTCCTGGTTCCGGGATCGCAGCCGCGTGATCGCGCTGGAGCCCGAGCTCGCGCCCACGCTGCACCGGGCCCGGGAGGCCGGCGAGCCGGTCGACGTGGCGGTCAGCGGCATCGCCGCCGATTCGCTGGGTGCCAAGCGCATCGGCGGGCTGGCCTGGGACGTCACGCAGCGCTGGGTGCCGCAGTCGCTGTTGCTGACCGACGAGGCGATCCGCTCCGCCCAGCGCTGGCTGTGGCAGCAGATGAAGCTGGCGGTGGAGCCGGCCGCGGCCCTGCCCCTGGCGGCGCTGCAGCAGCAGGCGTACCGGCCGGCGCCCGGCGAATCCGTGGCGCTGGTCGTGTGCGGCGCCAACCTCGATCCGGCCAGCCTCGCCTGAGCGTGGGCACCGGAGGCCGCATGACGCGCATCGGCCTCGTCTCCGATACCCATGGCCTGCTGCGCCCGCAGGTGCTGGACTTCCTGGCTGGCAGCGACCGCATCGTGCATGCCGGCGACATCGGCGACGAGGCCATCCTGCAGCAGCTCCGCCGCATCGCCCCGGTCACCGCCGTGCGCGGCAACAACGACCGGGGCCCCTGGGCCGACCGGCTGCCCGAGGGCGAGCTGCTCGCGGTGGAGGGAATCGGCGTGTTCGTGATCCACGACCTGGCGATGCTGGCGCAGCATGCGCAGGTCCGCTCGGCGCGCGTGGTCGTGTCCGGCCACTCGCACAAGCCGCTGGTGCAGGAGCGCGGCGGCGTCCTGTTCGTCAACCCGGGCAGCGCCGGGCCCCGCCGCTTCAAGCTGCCGATCGCGGCCGGGGAACTGCTGGTGGACGGCGATTCGGTCTCGGCGCGGATCATGGAGTTCGCCGCCTGAGACCCCCGGCGTCCGGGGTGGTGGACCAACGCCGGAGCGGCGGCCGGCAACGCGGCGGGAGACAATATCGGCCATGGAAACCAAATGGCTCGAAGACTTCGTCAGCCTGGCCGAGACACGCAGCTTCAGCCGGTCGGCGCAGCTTCGCCACGTGACGCAGCCGGCGTTCTCGCGCCGCATCCAGGCGCTGGAGGCCTGGGCCGGCACCGACCTGGTGGACCGCAGTTCCTATCCGACCCGCCTCACGCCCGCCGGCGAGACGCTCTACACCCAGTCGCTGGAGATGCTGCAGGCGCTGCAAAGCACGCGTGCCATGCTGCGCGGCCACTCCACCGCCGGCCAGGACGTGATCGAGTTCGCCGTGCCGCACACCCTGGCCTTCACCTTCTTCCCGGCCTGGGTCTCCAGCCTGCGCGAGAAGTTCGGCCCGATCAAGAGCCGGCTGATCGCGCTGAACGTGCACGACGCCGTGATGCGGCTGGTCGAGGGCGGCTGCGACGTGCTGATCGCCTACCACCACGTGTCGCAGCCGCTGCAGCTGGATACCGACCGCTACCAGATGGTCACGCTGGGCGAGGAAGTGCTGGCCCCCTACTGCAAGCCCGGGCCGGACGGCGAGCCCGTGTTCAAGCTGCCGGGCCGGGCCGGCCAGCCCCTGCCGTACCTGGGCTACGCGCCGGGCGCCTATCTCGGGCGCGTGACCGACCTGATCCTCAAGCAGTCGCCCACCGCCATCCACCTCGACCGGGTCTACGAGACCGACATGGCCGAGGGCCTGAAGGTGATGGCGCTGGAAGGCCATGGCGTCGCCTTCCTCCCCTACAGCGCGGTGAAGAAGGAGCTGCGCTCGCGCAAGCTGGTGCCGGCGACGCCGCCGGGCATGGCGCTGCAGATGGCCATGGACATCCGCGCCTATCGCGAGAAGCCTTCGCCGCGCGAAGCCCCCAAGCGCACGGTGCAGGCGCTATGGTCCTTCCTGGCCGGTCCGGCCGCGGCGGACGAGGCACCGGCGCGCGCGGCCCGGTCATAGTTTTTTCGCATAAGGCTGGGGCGCAAACGGCATTGGCTGCCCCGCAACGCCGCCGCTACATTTCGTCGCCACTTCCGGCCCACGCCATGTCCAACGACCACCGCATCGAGCGCGATTTCCTCGGCGAGAAGCAGATTCCCGCCGAGGCCTACTGGGGCGTGCACACCGCACGCGCCATTGAGAACTTCCCGATCTCGGGCACGCCGGTGTCGGCCATGCCGGAACTGGTGCGCGCATTCGGCTTCGTCAAGAAGGCCACCGCCCGCGCCAACCTGGAGCTCGGCGTGCTGGACGAGGCGCGCGCCTTCGCGATCATGGGCGCCTGCGAGCAGCTGATCGAGGGCCGCTTCCACGACCAGTTCGTGGTCGACGTGATCCAGGGCGGCGCCGGCACCTCGACCAACATGAATGCCAACGAGGTGATCGCCAACCTGGCGCTGGAGCGCATGGGGTTCGAGAAGGGCCGCTACGACGTGCTGCACCCCAACGACCACGTCAATGCCTCGCAGAGCACCAACGACGTGTACCCCACGGCGGTGCGGGTGTCGCTGTGGTTCGGCATCGACCGCCTGATCGCGTCCATGGACGTGCTGCGAAAGGGCTTCGAGACCAAGGCCGAGGCGTTCAAGGACATCCTCAAGATCGGCCGCACCCAGCTGCAGGATGCGGTGCCGATGACGCTGGGGCAGGAGTTCTCCACCTACGCGGTGATGCTGGAGGAGGACGAGGCACGCCTGCGCGAGGCCCGCGCGCTGATCCAGGAAATCAACCTGGGCGCCACCGCCATCGGCACCGGCATCAACTCGCCGGCCGGCTATGCCGACCTCGCCTGCCGCCACCTGGCCGAGATCAGCGGGGTGCCGGTGGTGAAGTCGCCCAACCTGGTCGAGGCGACGCAGGACACCGGTGCCTTCGTGCAGCTGTCGGGCGTGCTCAAGCGGGTGGCCACCAAGCTATCCAAGACCTGCAACGACCTGCGCCTGCTGTCCAGCGGGCCGCAGGCCGGCTTCGGCGACATCCGCCTGCCCGCGCGGCAGGCCGGCTCGTCCATCATGCCGGGCAAGGTCAACCCGGTGATCCCGGAAGTGATGAACCAGGTCGCCTACGAGGTGATCGGCAACGACGTGACCGTGACCATGGCATCCGAGGCGGGGCAGCTGCAGCTCAACGCCTTTGAGCCCATCATGGGCTGGAGCCTCTACAAGAGCATCCAGCACCTGTCGAATGCCTGCCTGACGCTGCAGGCGCACTGCGTGTCGGGCATCGAGGCCAACCAGGACCTGCTCGCGCGCCGCGTGCGCGATTCGGTGACGCTGGTGACCGCGCTCAACCCCATCATCGGCTACGAGAAGGCGGCCCTGATCGCCAAGACGGCGATCGCCACCGGTGCGCCCATCGACGAGGTGGCCGAGTCGCTCGGGATCATGACGCGGGCGCAGATCGACGCCCTGCTGGTGCCCGAGAAGCTGACCCAGCCGATGCGGCTGGAGGGCGCCGGCGGCAGGACCGCGTGAGACGGGTACTCGCTTCGCGAGCCGTCGGGATGCGGGTATTCCCGCAACGCCGGGCCCCCTAGAATTTCGTTGTCAGTTCACCTTAAACCGAACCCCCCGAGGAGATCTCCATGAAGAAGGTTCTGCTGGCTGCCACCCTGGCTGCTGCCACCGTCACCACCGGCACCGCGTTTGCGCAGGCGAACGACACGATCGCCAAGGTCAAGGCCGCCAACAAGGTCGTGATGGGCACCCGCGAGTCGTCGGCGCCGCTCGCCTACACGCTGGGCAACAACCAGTTCACCGGCTACCACGTCGAGCTGTGCCAGCGCATCCTGAAGTCGGTCTTCCCCAACACGCCGGTCGAGTACGTGGCCGTGACCTCCGCCAACCGCATCCCGCTGGTGCAGAACGGCACGGTGGACATCGAGTGCGGCTCCACCACTAACAACGAGGCCCGCCAGAAGGACGTCGCCTTCGCGCTGACCACCTACGTCACCGAAGTGCGCACCGCGGTCAAGAACAATTCCGGCATCAAGTCGGTGGCCGACCTGAACGGCAAGACCGTCGCCACCACCACCGGCACCACCTCGGTGGCGCTGTTGCGCAAGAACAAGCGCGCCCAGGGCATCCAGTTCAAGGAGGTGTACGGCAAGGACCACGCCGACAGCTTCCTGCTGATGGAGTCCGGCCGCGCCGACGCCTTCGTGATGGACGACAACATCCTGGCGGGCCTGATCGCCGGCTCCAAGAACCCCAAGGACTTCGCCATCGTGGGCGAGACGCTGAACGTCGAGCCGATCGCCATCATGCTGCGCAAGGACGATCCCAAGTTCAAGCAGGCCGTGGACGACTACATCCGCAAGGCCATGAAGGACGGCGAGATCAAGGCGCTGTACGACAAGTGGTTCATGAAGCCGATCCCGCCGAAGAACACCAGCGTGAACCTGCCCATGGGCAAGATCCTCACCGAGCTGGTGGCCAACCCGAACGACAAGCCGGCCGAAGCCTTCAACAACCAGTAAGGGGCTCCGGGCCCGCCGGCCGCCCGCAGGCGGCCGGTGAGGCACCGACAAGGAGGAGGAGCGGATGGCGCTCGATTGGCAGGTCTTCTGCCAGGACACGATCGACCGGACGGTGGTGCCCGGCTGTTTCGGCACTGGCGGTCCCACGGGCACGGAGACCTACCTGGACTGGCTGCTCCAGGCCTGGGGCCAGACCGCGCTGGTCGCGGCGCTGTCGCTGGTCGTCGCTCTGGTCGCCGGCGCGCTCATCGGCACCATGCGCACGCTGCCCGCGAGCCCCTGGCTGACGCGCATCGGCAACTGGTGGGTGGAGCTGTTCCGCAACATCCCCCTGCTGGTGCAGATCTTCCTCTGGTACCACGTGGTGCCGGTGGTGTTCCCGGCCTTCGCCGACACGCCCAAGCTGGCCCTGGTGGTCGCCGGCCTCGGCCTGTTCACGTCCGCCCGCATCGCGGAGCAGGTGCGCGCGGGCATCCAGTCGCTGCCGCGCGGGCAGCGCTACGCGGGCATGGCCCTGGGCTTCACGACGGCGCAGACCTACCGCTACGTGCTGCTGCCCATGGCGTTCCGCATCATCGTGCCTCCGCTCACCAGCGAGACGATGAACATCCTGAAGAACTCCTCGATCGCCTTCGCGGTGTCCATCACCGAGCTGACCTTCTACGCCCAGCAGGTGGGCGAGGAGACGGCGCGCGGCATCGAGGTGTACCTGGCGGTCACCGGCCTGTACATCGTGTCGGCCTTCGCCGTCAACCGCGTCATGGCCTTCATCGAGAAGCGCGCGCGGGTGCCGGGCTTCGTCGCCAGTACCGGGGGCGGGCACTGATGCTGGGGCTCGACTTCTCCTTCTTCACCGCCGAGGTGTTCCGCGGCTACATCCTGCAGGGGATGTATTTCAGCTTCGCGCTGACCGCGGTGGCCACGCTGGGCGGCATCCTGTTCGGCACCGTCCTGGCGCTCATGCGCCTGTCCGGCGTCAAGGCGCTGGAACTGCCAGCCGCCGTCTACGTCAACGGCATGCGGTCCATCCCGCTGCTGATGGTGCTGCTGTGGTTCTTCCTGATGGTGCCGCTGATCACCGGCCGGCCGATCGGCGCCGAGACCTCCGCGGTGATCACCTTCATCGCCTTCGAGGCGGCGTACTTCTCCGAGATCGTGCGTGCCGGCATCCAGTCGATCCCGCGCGGGCAGGTCTACGCCGGCCAGGCGCTGGGCATGAGCTATGCGCAGAACATGCGGCTGGTGATCCTGCCGCAGGCCTTCCGCAACATGATCCCGGTGTTCCTGACGCAGACCATCATCCTGTTCCAGGACACCTCGCTGGTCTACATCATCACGGCCCACGACATGCTGCACGGCTTCACGGTGGCCGGCAACAACCTGAGCCACCCGCGCGAGAGCTACATCCTGGCCGCCGTCTTCTACTTCGTCATCTGCTTCACCCTGTCGTGGCTGGTCAAGCGGCTGCAGCAGAAGATCGCCATCATCCGCTGAAAGACCCCGCCATGAGCGAACAGCAACCCATGATCGACGTCCGCAACGTGTCCAAGTGGTACGGGCCGGTGCAGGTGCTCCAGGACTGCTCGGTGCGCATCGACAAGGGCGACGTGGTCGTCGTGTGCGGGCCCTCGGGCTCGGGCAAGTCCACCCTGATCAAGACCGTCAACGCGCTGGAGCCGATCCAGAAGGGCGACATCTTCGTCGACGGCATCCACGTCAACGGGCCCAAGACCGACCTGCCCAAGCTGCGCAGCCGCGTCGGCATGGTGTTCCAGCATTTCGAGCTGTTCCCGCACCTGTCGGTGACCGAGAACCTCACCATCGCGCAGGTCAAGGTGCTGGGCCGCAGCACCGACGAGGCGAAGAAGCGCGGGCTCAAGATGCTCGACCGCGTCGGGCTGATGGCGCACAAGGACAAGTTCCCCGGCCAGCTCTCCGGCGGCCAGCAGCAGCGCGTGGCCATCGCCCGCGCGCTGTCGATGGACCCGGTCGTCATGCTGTTCGACGAGCCGACCTCGGCGCTGGATCCCGAGATGGTCGGCGAGGTGCTGGACGTGATGGTCAACCTGGCCCGCGAGGGCATGACCATGATGGTCGTCACCCACGAGATGGGCTTTGCCCGCAAGGTCGCCAACCGCGTGATCTTCATCGACGTGGGCGGCCGCATCCTGGAAGACTGCAGCAAGGACGACTTCTTCGGCAACCCCGAAGCGCGCCAGGCGCGGACCAAGGACTTCCTGAACAAGATCCTGGCGCACTAGGGTTCACCGGGAAAACGCTGCGCGTTTTCCCGGTGGTTCTGAACAGTTGGGCCAGGCCCGGCGAAGCCGGTTCCTGGCCCAAGGTGTGTTCGCGCTGCATGTCATTCCGCGTGAACGGTTCGACCTGCGGTCGGGTCATGCCGTCTGGGACAATCCAGCCCATGTTGCAGACGCTCACGATCACCCGCCCCGACGACTGGCACCTGCACGTGCGCGACGGGGCGGCCCTGGCCGCCGTGGTGCCGCACTCGGCGGCCCAGTTCGGCCGGGCCATCGTCATGCCCAACCTGAAGCCGCCGGTGACCACGGCCGCGCAGGCGGCGGCGTACCGGGCCCGCATCCTCGAGGCCGTGCCGAGGGGCGTGGCCTTCGAGCCGCTGATGACGCTGTACCTCACCGACCGGCTACCGCCGGAGGAGATCCGGCGCGCGCGCGAGGCCGGCGTGGTGGCCGTCAAGCTCTATCCGGCCGGTGCCACCACCAACAGCGACGCCGGCGTCACCGACATCCGCAAGGCCTGGCCCACGCTGGAGGCGATGCAGCGTGAAGGCCTGCCGCTACTGGTGCACGGCGAAGTGACGTCGCCGGAAGTTGATTTGTTCGACCGCGAGGCGGTGTTCATCGAGCAGCAACTGGTCCCGCTGCGGCGCGACTTCCCCGGCCTGAAGATCGTGATGGAACACATCACCACCCGGGAGGCGGCCCAGTACGTCCAGGATTCGGATGCGCTCACGGCCGCCACCATCACCGCGCACCACCTGCTCTACAACCGCAACGCCATCTTCACCGGCGGCATCCGCCCGCACTACTACTGCCTGCCGGTGCTCAAGCGCGAGACCCACCGTGTCGCACTGGTGCAGGCGGCCACCTCGGGCAACCCGAAGTTCTTCCTGGGCACCGACAGCGCCCCACACCCGGCCCACCTGAAGGAACACGCCACCGGCTGTGCCGGCTGCTACACGGCGCATGCGGCCATGGAGCTGTACGCCGAAGCCTTCGAGGCCGCCGGTGCGCTCGACCGGCTGGAGGGCTTCGCCAGCTTCCACGGGCCCGACTTCTACGGGCTGCCGCGCAACAGCGGCACGCTGGTGCTGCAGCGCACCGAGTGGACCGTCCCCGACGGCTATGCATTCGGGGATGCGCAGCTCAAGCCGCTGCGGGCCGGAGAGACGCTGCGGTGGAAGGCCGTGGTTGGGGCGGGCGCATGACGCCGCGCGCACGCGTGGCGCTGCTGATCGATGCCGACAACGCGCCGGCCTCGCAGATCGACGTCATCCTGAACGAGCTGTCGACCTTCGGCGAGACCAGCATCCGCCGCGCCTACGGCAACTGGAAGAAGTCCGAGCTGCGCGGCTGGGAGGAGATCCTGCACGAGCACGCGATCCGGCCGATGCAGCAGTTCGACTATTCCAAGGGCAAGAACGCCAGCGACATGGCGATGGTGATCGACGCGCTGGACCTGCTCTACACGGATGCGCCGGACGCCTTCGGGATCGTCTCCTCCGACGCCGACTTCACCCCGCTGGTGATGCACCTGCGAGCCAAGGGCGCGGCGGTCTACGGCTTCGGCCTGCGCAAGACGCCCGAGCCCTTCGTCAACGCCTGCTCGCGCTTCCTGTTCCTGGACAAGCTGCCACCCCCGGCGGCCGAGGCGGACGAGTCCGGCAGCGAAGCCCCGGGCACCCGCCTGCGCGCCACGACCGCGCAGCTCAAGCAGGACACCCGGCTCGTCATGCTGTTGCGCAACGCCGTCGAGGCCGCCGCCGACGACCAGGGCTGGGCGCGGGTGGGTGCCGTCGGCCAGCAGATCGCCAACCAGGCGTCCTTCGACCCGCGCAACTACGGCTATGCCACCCTGACCAAGCTGCTGGTGGCGACCCAGTTGTTCGAAGTGGCGGACGAAGGGAAGTCGAGCGTCATGGTTCGCGACAAGCGCAACCGCTCGCGCTCCTGAGGCCCCGCGTGCAGCCGTGGTCGATCGACTGGGGCGCGCCCTGGTTCCAGCCCCTGCGCGAGCCGGGCGAGCGGGTGGCGGCCCGGGTGGCGCAGGGATCCTCGGTCGCGCAGGCGCTGGGCGCCGAGCCGGATCCGCCCGTGCGCTTCGTCGCGCAATCGGCGTTGCCCGACGGCGAGCCCTACGAGCGCTTCATCTTCGAGCAGCGCGCCTGCCCCACCCGCGACAACCTGCACGACTTCTTCAACGGCCTGTGCTGGCTGCGCATGCCGAAGACCAAGCGGCGGCTGAACGAGCTGCAGGCGGCGCAGATCGCCGCCAACGGGATCGGGGGCCGGCGGGGGCCGGTGCGGGATGCCGGCACGCTGTTCGACGAGAACGGCGCCCTGCTGCAGGCGCCGGCGCCGATCTGGGACTCGCTGCTGGCGCGCGACTGGCGGGCCCTGTTCATCGAGCTGCGGCCGCTCTGGTCGCGGGCGCGCGTGATGGTGTTCGGCCACGCGCTGCTGGAACAGCTGGCCCGGCCGCGCAAGAACCTGACCGCCCATGTCTGGGCCGAGCCCTGCCCGCTGGCGACCCCGGAGGAGGCCGACGCCTGGCTCTCCCGGCGCTGCACGGCGCAGCGGCTGGCCGCCAAGCCGTTCACCCCGCTGCCGGTGCTGGGCATCCCCAACTGGTGGCCGGAGAACCAGAACTTTTCCTGGTACGACGACTCGACGGTATTCCGGCCGGGTCGGCGCTGAAACCGGGCAGAATTCCGGCCTCGCGCGCCGGTCCAGCCTCTTGATTTCGGCCGCCGGCCACCTCATCTTCGCGCGGCAACCTTCGTCAACGGAGCCTTATGAAACGCATCGTCCTGTTCCTGGCCACCAACCTCGCCGTCGTGGTGGTGCTGGGTGTCGTCGCCAGCCTGCTGGGCGTCAACCGGTATCTCACGGCCAACGGGCTGAACCTGGGGGCACTGCTGGGCTTCGCCTTCATCATGGGCTTCGGCGGCGCCTTCATCTCGCTGCTGCTGTCCAAGCCGATCGCCAAGTGGAGCTCGGGCGTGCAGGTGATCGACGGGACCGGCTCGGCCGACGAGGCCTGGATCGTCGAGACGGTGCGCCGCTTCGCCGAAAAGGCCGGCATCGGCATGCCCGAGGTCGGCATCTTCCCCGGCGAGCCCAACGCCTTCGCCACCGGCGCCTTCAAGAACAGCGCGCTGGTCGCCGTGTCCACCGGCCTGCTGCAGGGCATGACCCGCGACGAGGTCGAGGCCGTGATCGGCCACGAAGTGGCCCACATCGCCAACGGCGACATGGTCACCATGACGCTGATCCAGGGCGTGATGAACACCTTCGTGGTGTTCCTGTCGCGCGTGATCGGCTACGTCGTCGACGGCTGGCTCAGCCGCGGCGAGCAGCGCTCGGGCCCCGGCATCGGCTACTTCGTCACGACCATCGTGCTGGACATCCTGCTGGGCTTCCTGGCCGCCATCATCGTGGCCTGGTTCTCGCGCCAGCGCGAGTTCCGCGCCGACCGCGGCTCGGCCGAGCTGATGGGCCGCCGCCAGCCCATGATCAACGCCCTGGCGCGCCTGGGCGGCATGGTCCCCGGCGAGCTGCCCAAGGGCCTGCAGACGGCCGGCATCACCTCCGGCGTGGGCAAACTGTTCTCCACCCACCCGCCGATCGAGGAGCGCATCGCGGCGCTGCAGCAGGCGCAGGGCTGAAATCCGCGCTGGCGTTGGAAGAAGGCCGCCCTCGGGCGGCCTTTCTGCATTCGCGCCGGCGCAGGAAGGTCGGTCGAGAGGCGGGTCAGCCCGCCAGCTGCCTCACCTCGCCCGCCGTCAGCCCGTACATCTCGGCGAACTCCTCCGCCGTCTTGCCGCTGGCCTGGAAGGCGCGGCGCAGGGCTTCCACCCGGGCGCTCTTCTGGCCCAGCGCCATCAGCGCCTCTTCCAGCAGTCCGCGAGCCGGCTCCGGCGCTCCGCCGAAGCGCTCGCGGTAACCGTCCCGCCCCAGGCCCGATCGCTCGACGGCCTCGGCCAACTGCGACACTGCACGCTGGCGCGCGGCCGGCTCCTGCGGCGTGCCGCTCTTGCGCCGGTACAGCTCGACGATGGCGTGGTGCACGTGTTCCGGCGCGACCGGCTCCACCGGCTGGCCGCCCAGGTCGTGCCGCGGCAGTCCGCCCGCGACCGCTTCCAGGTAGCGGTTGGAGCGTGTGTGCAGCCCCAGCGCGACCTTCAGTTCGTCGGCCGGCAGGCGGTCCGGGTGCGCGGCCCGCAGGTCCTCGAACACGCCCAGCTTGAGCGGCAGGAAGCGCACGCCGAACAGGCCGGGATACAGCTCGAACAGGGTGTGCAGCAGCGGATGCAACGGGCGCGCCGGGCGCTTGCGGCGCGCGGCGCCCCCCGGGCTGGCGGGTGCCGGCGCGGCCGGCTGCGGGGCGGGTGGATGGGTGTCGTTCATGTCGTGGTTCCGTCCAGGGCGCCGGCGGCCGCGAGGCTGCGCGCCACCGCCTCGCCGACCTTGATGCCGTCCACGCCGGCCGACAGGATGCCGCCGGCGTAACCGGCACCTTCGCCGGCGGGATAGAGGCCGCGCACGTTCAGGCTCTGCAGGTCCTCGCCGCGCGGGATGCGCAGCGGCGAGGAGGTGCGGGTCTCGACGCCGGTCAGCACCGCATCGGGCCGGTCGAAGCCCGGGATCGTGCGGCCGAAGGCCGGCAGCGCCTCGCGCAGGGCCTCGATCGCATACGGCGGCAGGGCCGGGTGCAGGTCGCCCAGCTTCACGCCCGGCTTGTAGGAAGGCAGCACGTCGCCGAATTGCGAGGACGGGCGGCCGGCGATGAAGTCGCCCACCAGCTGCCCCGGCGCGTCGTAGTTGCCGCCGCCCAACTCGAAGGCGCGCGACTCCAGCTCCCGCTGCAGCGCCACGCCGGCCAGCGGCCCGCTGGGGTAGTCGCGCGGCTCGATGCTCACCACGATGCCGGCGTTGGCGTTGCGCTCGTTGCGCGAGTACTGGCTCATGCCGTTTGTGACCACCCGCTGCGGCTCGGAGGTCGCCGCCACCACCGTGCCGCCCGGGCACATGCAGAAGCTGTAAACGGCGCGCCCGTTGCTGGCGTGGTGCACCAGCTTGTAATCGGCGGCGCCCAGCAGCGGATGGCCGGCGTGCCTGCCCCAGCGGGCGCGATCGATCATCCCTTGCGGGTGCTCGATGCGGAAGCCGATCGAGAAGGGCTTGGCCTCCAGCTGCACGCCGCGCGCGTGCAGCGCCTCGAAGGTGTCGCGCGAGCTGTGGCCCAAGGCCAGCACCACGTGGTCGGCGCGCAGCTCGGAGGTGGCGCCCGTGTCCTGGTGCAGCACCTTCAGCCCGCGCAGCTGCCCGCCTTCGATCACGAAGTCCGTCACGCGCTGCTGGAATCGCACCTCGCCTCCCAGCGCGATGATCTGCTCGCGCAGGCTCTCCACCACCTTCACCAGCTTGAAGGTGCCGATGTGCGGGTGCGCGACGTACAGGATCTCCTCCGGCGCGCCGGCGTCGACGAACTCGCGCATCACCTTGCGGCCGAGGAAGCGCGGGTCCTTGATCTGGCTGTACAGCTTGCCGTCCGAGAAGGTGCCGGCGCCGCCTTCGCCGAACTGCACGTTGCTCTCCGGATGCAGTTCGCGCCGGCGCCACAGGCCCCAGGTGTCCTTGGTGCGCTGGCGGACGGTCTTGCCCCGCTCCAGCACGATGGGGCGAAGGCCCAACTGCGCCAGCACCAGCGCGGCGAAGATGCCGCAGGGGCCGAAGCCGATCACCACCGGTCGCGGTTGAGGGGCGATGCGAGCCTCCACGGGCAGGCGCCAGGCCATGTCGGGGGTGGGAGCGACGCGCGGGTTCGCGGCCAGGCGCTGCAGCACGGCCGCCTCGGCCTCCGCGTCGGCCAGCGCCAGGTCCACGATGAAGACGGCCAGCAGCTCGGCCTTGCGCGCATCGAAGCTGCGCTTGAAGACCTCCAGCCGCGCGATGGCGTCGGGCGCCACCCCCAGCAGGGCGGCCGCGGCGGCGCGCAGGGCGGGCTCAGGCTGTTCGGCCTGCGCGAGCGGCAGTTTGAGTTCGGCGATGCGGATCACGGCTTGTGTTCATCAAGCAGGCCGCCTGCGGGCTGCAGGCGGGTCCGGGATAATACGCGGCGTGAAGCACGCCAGGCCGCCGCTGGTGCGATCGTGGAAACACGGCACTGGAGGAAGGTCCGGACTGCACAGGGCAGCGTAGCAGGCAACACCTGTCCACCGCGAGGTGAGGATCAGAGCAACAGAGACGAGTCGGCGCGTCCCGCAGGGGCGCGCCGGGTGAAACGGGCAATCTCTACGCGCAGCAATACCAAGTAGGCCGACGTAGACCTGGTCCCGGGGAGTCGGCGGGTAGGTAGCACCGAGCCGGTGGGGCGACCCCCGGCCCAGAGGAATGGCGGCCACGGCGCGGGCAACCGCGCCGCACAGAATCCGGCCTACAGGCGTGCTTCACACCTTTCTTCATCGAGAAAACGCTTCGCGTTTCCTCGATGGTTCCTGATCAGTTGGGCATGGACCGGCAAAGCCGGATCCATGCCCAAAGGGTGTTCGCGCTGCATGCTATTCCGCGCGAACGGGTCGACCTGCGGTCGGCGAAAACCCTTCAGGCCAGGCCCAGCGCCTGGATGCGCTGCACGTGGGCGAGCAGGGAGCGCTGCGCCAGCGGCCACACCTTGGGCGGCACGTCGTCGTAGGCGAGCGGGACCCAGTCCTCCAGCGAGCCGCCGGGGCGGGCGCGCATGGCGGCGATCACCTTGGCTTCGCGCTGCAGGCGATGGCTTTTCAGCTGGGCGATGGCGCCGCGCGCCGAGCCCAGCACGTGGCCGTGCGCCGGCAGGATGAACTCGATGCCGTGGGCCACGCAGGCGGCGTCCAGCCGGTCCAGGGAGTCGAGGTAGGCGGTCATCTCGCCGTCCGGCGGGTCGACCACCGTGGTGCTGCCGTTGAGGATGTGGTCGCCGGAGAACAGCAGGCCATCCTCCAGCAGCACCAGGCACAGGTGGTTGGCGGCGTGGCCCGGCGTGTGGATCACCTGCAGCTGGTGGCCCTCGCCATCGCCTTCCAGCGCGAGCACCTCGCTGTCGGCCAGCGCCCGGTCGGGCGCGAAGCTGCTGCCCGGCCGCGCCGTCGGCAGCGAGGGCAGGCCCAGGATGGGCGGCCGGCCGGCGCACATCGCCTGCAGGGGCCTGGCCCCGGGGGCGTGGTCCGGGTGCGAATGGGTGCACACGATCATCCGGATGTCGCCGCCGGCTGCCTGCCACAGCTTGCGCAGGTGCTGCGGATCGTCGGGGCCGGGGTCGATGGCGACATGGCCCGTGGCGGCGTCGCCCACCAGGTAGCTGTTGGTGCCCGGGCCGGTCATGAAACCCCCGTTGGGCGCGGTCAGCCGCTGCACGTTCTTCAGCAGGGGCACGGCCCTGTCGCTCTGCCAGTCCAGGTGGTGGACGATCTGGCCGTCCGGTGCGACCAGCTGCAGCTCGCCATAGGGCATGTCCTGCTCCATGAAGCGCGCTTCCTTCCCGCCCAGCCAGCCGGCACGCGGGCAGCTGCGCCACAGCGGCTCCTCACTGGTGCAGGCGGCCAGCACCGCATCCACGCTGTCGAAGCGGCGCAGCCGCTCCAGCGTGCGGATGGTCGGGAAGATCATGAAGAAGTTGCCGGCCTCGTGCCGGGCCAGCGCGTCGGCCGGGCGCACCCACACCGGTTCGAACTGCTCGGCCTCGTCGGCCTGCGGCTGCTGGCCTTCGGGCATGCGCGCCACCAGGAAGGGCACGTCGAAGCGGCGCGGCAGGTCGCGGTCGGTGATCCAGTGCGCCAGCACGTACACCTGCTCGGCGGCCAGGGTCAGGCCGCGCGCACGGCATTGCTCGGCAAAGGGGGCCCGCCGGTCCAGCGCAGCGATGTCGGCGTGACCGGCGAAGCGGCCGTCGGCATGGCGGGCCAGCAGCACGCCCAGCTCCTCGAAGCTCTCGCGGATGGCGGCAATGGCCTGGGTCAGGTGGAGGTCGCTCTGGGTCGGCCGGCGGGCGGCGATCGCATGCGCAGCGGCGTCGGCCGGGTCGATGCCGCCGCCGGGAAACACGTAGGCGCCGGGCGCGAAGGAGGCCGTGGCGGAACGGCGCGTCATCAGCAGTTCCGGGCCCTGGTTCGTGTCCCGCATCAGGAGCACGGTCGCCGCGGCGCGGGTGGGAACGGGTTCGCGCTGCGGATGCAGCAGTTGCGTGGCTCTGACCATCTGGCGATTACAGCAGACAAGCCCGTGCCACCGCCGTCACAGCCGCGATAATCCGGCCCATGCGGATCCGGTTCACCAAGATGCAGGGCGCGGGCAACGACTTCGTCGTGCTCGACGAGACCCGCCGCCCGCTGCAGCTCACGCCGGCGCAGTACCGCTTCCTGGCCGACCGCCACTTCGGCGTCGGCGCCGACCAGATCCTGTCGGTGCGGCCCTCGCCGGGCCCCGGCATCGACTTCGAGTACGTGATCCACAACGCCGACGGTGGCGAGGTCGAGCAGTGCGGCAACGGCGCCCGCTGCTTCGTGCGCTACGTGCGCGACAAGGGCCTGGCCGCGCGCGACCACCTGCGCGTGCAGACGATGTCGGGCGTGATCGAGCCGCGCCTGAACCCGGACGGCCGCGTCACCGTCGACATGGGCCCGCCGGTGTTCGAACTGTTGGCCATTCCCTTCGATGCCGCCGGCCTGCAGCCGCAGCCGGCGGGCAGCTGGCAGAAGTGGCCGCTGGCGCTGGGCGATGGCGCCGAGGTCGCGGTGGCCGTGCTGTCCATGGGCAATCCGCACGCGGTGCAGGAGGTCGAGGACGCCGAGGCGGCCCCGGTGGCCGTCCAGGGCCCCCTGATCGAGACGCACGCCCGCTTTCCGCGGCGCGTGAATGCCGGCTTCCTGGAATACGTCGACCGCGGCCGGGTGCGGCTGCGGGTGTGGGAACGCGGCGCCGGCGAGACGCTGGCCTGCGGTACCGGCGCCTGCGCGGCGGTGGTGGCCGGCATCCGCCTGGGCCGGCTGGACCCCCGCGTGGACGTCGAGACCCGCGGCGGCCGGCTCACCATCGAGTGGGCGGGCGAGGGCGCTTCGGTCTTCATGACCGGCCCGGCCGTGACCGTGTTCGAAGGCGAGATCGAGGTACCCGAATGAACCATCCCATCCCCAGCGTGCCGCCCATCACCGAGGACGACATCGCCAACTACCTGGCGAATTCGCCCGACTTCTTCGAGCGCCACGCGCAGCTGCTGGCCAGCGTGCAGCTGACCAGCCCGCACGGCAGTCGCGCGGTCAGCCTGCAGGAACGGCAGGCCGAGATGTTGCGCGAGAAGATCAAGGCGCTGGAGCACCGCATCATGGACATGGTGCGGCACGGCAACGAGAACGTGGTGATCGCCGACCGCCTGCACCGCTGGGCCCGCAACATCATGCTGGTGCGCTCCAAGCATGCGCTGCCGGCGACCATCGCCTCGGAGATCATGACCCAGTTCATGGTGCCGCAGGTCGCGATCAAGGTCTGGGGCGTGGCGCCGCACTTCGCTGCGGAGGAATTCGCCACCGGCGTGACCGAGGACGCCAAGAGCTTCGCCTCCTCGCTGACCCAGCCCTACTGCGGCGTCAACTCCGGCTTCGAGGCCGTGAACTGGCTGGAGGACAAGGCCATGGCCATGTCCGTGGCGCTGCTGCCGCTGCGCGTGGGCGGGCTGCACAACGCCTCGCGCGCCTTCGGCATGCTGGTGCTGGCCTCGCCCGACCCGCAGCGCTTCGCCGCCGGCATGGGCACCGACTTCCTGGAGCGCATCGCGGAGCTGGCGGCCGCGGCGCTCTCGCGGCTGCGCGACGAGTAAGGTCGATGCAGCCCGGCGACACGGCCCTGGTCGAACAGTACCTGGAGCACGTACGCGTCGAGAAGCGGCTGGCGCAGCGCACCGTCGAACTCTATGCACTGGATTTGCAGAAGCTCGGGCAGCTGGCCGACGAGGCCGGCGTCGAGCTGCTGCGGGTGCAGGCGGCGCACGTGCGGCGCTGGGTGGCGCAGATGCACGGCTCCGGGCGCAGCGGGCGCGGCATCGCGCTGATCCTCTCCGGCTGGCGCGGCTTCTACGCCTGGCTCGGCCGCCTGGGGCGGGTGGGCAGCAACCCGGTGCAGGACGTGCGCGCACCCAAGTCCCCGCGGCCCCTGCCGAAGGCGCTGGGGGTGGACGACGCCATGCAGCTGGCCGAACACCACGACGACCAGGCCGACCCGGTGCTGGAAGCGCGCGATGCGGCCATCGTCGAACTGTTGTACGGCTGCGGGCTGCGGGTGGGCGAGCTGGTCGGGCTGGACGCGCAGGCCAGCGCGGGAGCACGCGGCTGGGTCGACGTGCAGGCCGCGGAGGCGCACGTGCTGGGCAAGGGCAGCAAGCGCCGCACGGTGCCGATCGGGCGCAAGGCGGTGCAGGCGCTGGAACACTGGCTGGCGGCCCGGCCCGGCCTGGCCGGCCAGGATCCGGCGCTGTTCATAGGCCGCGGCGGCAGGCGGCTGTCGGCGCAGGCGATCTGGCTGCGCCTGCGCCAGCGCAGCCTGCGCGCCGGCCTGGCCACGCCGGTGCACCCGCACATGCTGCGGCACTCTTTCGCCAGCCACGTGCTGCAGTCCAGCGGCGACCTGCGCGCGGTACAGGAACTGCTGGGCCACGCCAACATCGCCACCACGCAGGTCTACACCCGGCTCGATTTCCAGCACCTGGCCGCGGCCTACGATGCGGCGCATCCGAGGGCGCAGCGGAAGTCGAAAGGCTAGGCGTTTGGCCGGGGCCATCAGCGGATGGTGAAAACCGCCCGCTTGCTGTCGGAAGGCACGCGCGCCAGCACGGCACCCAGGCGCTCGATCACCTGCTTCGCATCGCTGCCGTTCGGCACCACGGTCTGCGCCACCCGCACCTGCGCCACCCAGCCCATGGGCTTGCCCTTGAACGGCATCAGGCAGCGCGCCACCACCTTGGCGCCGGTGCCGACCGCCTCCAGCGGCGCCAGCGGACCCTCGACGATCATGCCGAAGCGGTGTTCCGACAGCCGGGCGACGCTGTCGATGTCGCGCACCGTCGACAGCAGCCGGCCGGCCACCAGCAGCGGCATCTCCTCCGCCTCGCGCCGGTCGAAGTCGCGCCGGATCTGGTCGACGTTGGCGATGTCCACCAGCAGCACCACGCTCTGCAGCTTCAGGCGCTCGCTGCGCGCGATCAGCCGCGACAGCCGCTCCACGAACACCTCCCCCCGGATCAAACCGGTGGCCGGATCGGTGCGTTCCAGTCCATGGATGCGGCGCAGGTTCTCGCGGCGGTCCTGGCTGCGCCGCGCCAGCAGTGCCAGCAGCACCGGCATCTCGATGGCGATGCCGATCTGCATGCCGTAGGTGCTCCAGAAGCCGATCGGGATCAGGCCCCAGGTGCGCGCCAGCGGGAAGGCCGCACCCAGCAGCACCGGCGTCATGCCGGCCAGCAGCCAGCCGGCATTGCGGTCGCCCCGCCGCGCGGCCCACAGGTTGACCAGCAAGCCCGCCGAGATGTTCAGGATGATGGTGGGCACCATCAGGCGCACGCGCCAGCCCGGCGGCACCAGCGGGATGGCGGCAGCGGCCAGCAGGCACAGCAGCGCCACGACCACCAGCAGCCGGTGCAGCGGCCGCGAGCGCTGCGGCAGCGAGATCACCGCCGAGAAGAACCACAGCAGCGTGGCGCTGGCGACCAGCGGCAGCGCCAGCACCGCGATGTCGTTCCACCAGGCCAGCGTGGGCCACAGGTGCAGGCCGGCGACGCCGGTCAGGGACGCCTGCGCCAGCCCCATCAGCAGCACCGTGACGGCATACCAGCCGAAGGCGCGCTCGCGCAACGCCGCCGCGCCCAGCAGCGCCAGCAGCACCGACAGGCCGGCCAGCCCGAAATAGATGCCGAGGATGAAGCCGGTGCGCTGCTCCTGCTGCACCAGCTGGCGCTCGCTCGTGAACAGCAGCGGGGCGCCGAAGCTGTGCGGGTTCTCCACCCGCACGTAGAACTGCTGCGGCTCGCCCGCCACCAGCTGCAGCGGCAGCAGCGGGTGCCGGTGCGGCAGCGGCCAGCGCGCCACCGGCAGCTTGTCGCCGGCCGACTGCGAGGTCCAGCGGCCGCCCGGGTCTGCGGCGTACAGCGTGACCCGGTCGACGGCGGGGTAGGGGACCTCGAGGAACCAGCGCTCGCTGTCGCGGGTCTCGGCCAGCGTGAACCGGAACCAGAGGGCGGCGCCCTCCTGCAGGGGGTACACCGTGTCGGGCGCCGTGGCGCGCCAGGGGATGGTGTCCTGCATGACGTCGGCCAACCGGGCCCGCCCTTCGGGGTCCAGCCAGCTGGAGCCGGCCGTGCCCAGCGCCGCCAGCCCTTCGGCCGGATCGAGCGCGACCACGCGATCCGCATGGGCCGCCGGCGCGGCGGCCAGCAACAGCATTGACAGGCCCGCCGCCACCCGGGCGGCCAGCCCCCTCCACCAGGTCCCCATCGTTCGTGTTCCCCGTCTCCGGGGCGCATTCTCTCCTGTTGCCGGGCTGGCCGACCCCACTGGCCTTCAGGAGGATGGGGGACCGCTACACTCGGCGACCTTCCGATTCCGGCACAGCGCGACCATGAGCCTCATTCCCGCCACCATCCTCACCGGCTTCCTCGGTTCGGGGAAGACCACGCTGCTCAAGCGCGTGCTCAGCGAGTCGCACGGCCAGAAGATCGCCGTCATCGAGAACGAGTTCGGCGAGGAGAACATCGACAACGACATCCTGGTGACCGAGTCGCAGGAGCAGATCGTGCAGATGAGCAATGGCTGCATCTGCTGCACCATCCGCGAGGACCTGCGCGCCACCCTGCAGCTGCTGGCCGCCAAGAAGCGCAAGGGCCTGCTGGATTTCGACCGGGTGGTGATCGAGACCACCGGCCTGGCCGATCCCGGCCCCGTGGCGCAGACCTTCTTCATGGACGACGAGATCGCCGAGACCTACCTGCTCGACTCGATCCTGACGCTGGTCGACGCCAAGCACGCCGCGCAGCAGCTGAACGACCGCCAGGAGGCCCGCCGCCAGGTGGGCTTCGCCGACCAGATCTTCATCAGCAAGACCGACCTGGTCGCCCGCGAGGAGACCGAGGCGCTGATGCACCGCCTCAAGCACATGAACCCGCGCGCGCCGCAGAAGCCGGTGCACTTCGGCGAGGTGCCGATCCAGGAGGTGTTCGACCTGCGCGGCTTCAACCTGAATGCCAAGCTGGAGATCGACCCGGAGTTCCTGAAGGAGGACGAGCACGACCACCACGACCATGACCACGAGCATGGCGAGCACTGCGACCACCCCTCGCACGCGCACGAGGGGCACGGCCACCACCATCACCACGACGACGACGTCAAGAGCTTCGTCTTCCGCTCGGACCGGCCGTTCGACCCGGCCAGGCTGGAGGACTTCCTGGGCGCGGTGGTGAACATCTACGGGCCGCGCATGCTGCGCTACAAGGGCGTGCTGAACATGAAGGGCACCGACCGCAAGGTCATCTTCCAGGGCGTGCACCAGCTCATGGGCAGCGACCTGGGCCCGGCCTGGACCGAGGGCGAGCCGCGCACCAGCAAGATGGTGTTCATCGGCATCGACCTGCCGCGCGACATCTTCCTGCAGGGCCTGGAGCAGTGCCTGGCGTGAGCCGGGCGCAGCCCGCCTGAGCCGAACGGAACGCCCGCGTGCTGCTGTCCTTGCTCCAACGGATGGGGTTTCCCCTCGGCTTGCCTTGGCAGGCATGGGCAGGGGAGCCGCGGGGGCGTGGGCAAAACCCCGATACCCACGTCGGCGTGCCCGACAATCAGGGTATAACTCGCTCCGATGAAGGCGACCCCAACGACAAGACGCAGGCCGGGAGCATGGCTCCCAGAGCCGGCGCTGCGAGGAGACGGAACGTGAAGCCCCAACCCAAGGCCCCGGCCAAAGCCGCCAAGGCGGCTGCCAAGAAGACCCCGGCCAAGACCGCTGCGAAGACGGCGGTGAAGAAGGCGCCCGCCAAGAAGGCGCCTGTCGCGAAGAAGGCTTCCGCGCCGAAGGCCGCCACGACCAAGGCACCGGCGAAGACCGCGGCCAAGGTTCCCCCGAAGAAGGTGCCCGCCAAGGTGTCCAAGGCGCCGCCAGCGCGCAAGGCATCCGCTGCTCCCACCCCGGCGCCGGCCAGCCGCAAGGCTGCCGCGCCCGCGAAGGCCTCCGTGAAGAAAACAACCGCCACCGCCACCCGGCCGGCCGCTGCGCCGGCGAAGGCGAGTGCCCGACCAACCCCCGTAGCCCCTACGCCGGCTCCCGCCATGCCGCCGCGGCCGACGCCCGCCGACATGCAGGCGATGCCTGCGCGCGCGACCCGGCCGTCGGCCCGGCTGGCGCAGATCACCGTGCCCTCGATGGCGCAGTCGGTCGCGTCCACCGCCGCCAAGGCCAGCTACATCCAGACCCCCAGTTCATCCGTGCTGACCCCACCTCCCCTCGTCAACGTCAAGAAAGACCCGAAGCTCGCCAACAACTGGAAGACCAAGCCCGCGGAGGAACTGACCGACGCGGAAGTGCTGGCGATGCCGGATGCGGAGTACATGAACGACAAGCAGATGGCGTTCTTCCGCAACAAGCTGGTGCAGCTCAAGCAGGACATCCTGAACAACGCCGGCGAGACCACCGAGCACCTGCGCGAGGACACGGTCATCGTGCCCGACCCGGCCGACCGCGCCACCATCGAGGAGGAGCATGCGCTGGAACTGCGCACGCGCGACCGCGAGCGCAAGCTGCTGAAGAAGATCGAGCAGTCCATCGCCCGCATCGACGCCGGCGACTACGGCTACTGCGACGAGACCGGCGAGCCGATCGGCGTGGGCCGGCTGCTCGCACGGCCCACCGCCACGCTGTCGCTGGAGGCGCAGCAGCGCCGAGAGCTCAAACAGAAGATGTTCGGCGACTGACGCCGCGTCTTCAGCATCTGAGGCAGTACCCGGAACATGCCGAAGGACGAGAGCCCCGGTCTTTTCTCCAAGGTAGTCAAGTTCGTCCGCAACCCGGGCGGAAGCTGGTCCGACGGCGGTCCGGAGAGCGAGCACGAAAGCTCGTACTCCAAGCAGATGCTCAAGGAGATGATCGAGCGCAAGCGGCGCAACGACTTCGTGCGCAAGCGCGAGTTCGACATGCTCCGCAAGATGCGCCGCAGCGAGGTGATGGCGGGCCAGGACCCCGCGGCCCGCCCCTCGTTCTTCCAGAGCTCGATGCCGTCCAAGCCGGACGACCGCGCCAGCACCCTCAAGAAGATCGACGAGATCGAGGCGCAGATGTCCATGCAGTGGTGGAAGACCAAGCATGGCAGCGACGCGACGCGCACGGCCAGCACGCCGTTCCCCACCTCCGGCCTGCCGCCCGAGTCCGCGCCCCGGCCGGTGGCCGGCACCACGGTCCAGGGCAGTCTGCCGCCAGCCGGTGCGCCCGCGCAGCCTGCGCCTTCGGCCCCGACCGCGCCGCCGGTGGTGCCCGTGACCGCCAGTGCCAGCGCCTACGTGCGCACCGAGCCGCAGCCGCTGGCGCACGCGGCGGAACCGGCCGCCACGCCGGCGCCGGCTCCGATGCTCGAATCGATCGAGCCGGCGGCCTTGCGCAAGGTCGCCGCCCCGGACCCGAGGTCGGGGCCGCCCTCGCTCGGGGGCGCGCGGCATCCGCTGTACGCCGGGCCCGAGTCGGGCGGCGCGAGCGGCTTCTCCGCCTCCAAGCTGTTCGCCATCGACGTCGAGGAATTCGCGCACGACCCGGAGCTGGAGGAAGCCGCGATCCGCTTCGCCAACGGCGACGACGCGGGCGCGGAGGCCGGCCTGATGGAAGTGCTGGGGCCCGGCGGCTCGCGCATCGAGCACGACGAGACCTGGCTCACGCTGTTCGACCTGTATCGCGCCACCGGGCAGCAGGACCGCTTCGAAAGCGCCGCGATCGACTTCGCCGGCCGCTTCGGCCGCTCGGCCCCGCAATGGATCTCGCTTCCCGAGGTGGTCGGCCGGATGGGCGCGTCGCCCACCACGCCCGCTGCCGGCGGCGCGGTGGCCGACTGGACCTGCCCGTCCTCCCTGGGCACGCAGACGCTGGCGGCGCTCAACGCCGCGCTCGCCCGCTCGGCGCAGCCCTGGCGCCTGTCCTGGGCCAAGCTGGCCACGATCGAGGAGGCGGCGATCGAAGGGCTGACCAAGCTGTTCACCCAGTGGGCGTCGCAGCCGCTGCAGCTGCGCTTCATCGGAGCCGACAACCTCGAGCGCGTGCTCCGTGAGGCCACGCCCTCGGGTGACAAGTCCACCCCGCCGGGCTACTGGAAGCTGCGCATGGAAGTGCTGCGCGTGATGCACCGGCCCGACGAATTCGAGCTGGTCGCGCTGGACTACTGCGTGACCTACGAAGTCTCCCCGCCCTCGTGGGAGAGCGCCCGTTGCGACTACAAGCCGTTGCAGGCCGACGGTTCGGTGGTCGCGAGCAACACCATCATCGGCGACGCCTTCCGCGATTCGATGACCTCCGGCTTCACCGGCTTCGGCGAATCGCTGAGCGCCAGCCCGAGCTCGCAGATGGCCACCGTGGCGACGGTGGAGCTGGCTGGGCAGATCCTGGGCGATGCCAAGGAGGCGATCGACCTGCTGGACAGCAAGCTGGCGGGCGCCGACTTCATGGTGATTTCCTGTGCGCGACTGATCCGCATCGATTTCACCGCCGCGGGCACGCTGCTCAACTGGGTGAGCGCGCGCCAGGGCGAAGGGCGGCAGGTCCAGTTCATCGAAGTGAACCGGCTGGTGGCCGCCTTCTTCAACGTGATCGGCATCGGCGAGTGCGCGCGGGTGAGCGCGCGGCGCGACTGAAGCGCGGCGCCGCAGCGCGGCGCTGGCCCCCCCGCAATGCGCGAGCGCTGGCCGGTGACGCCGGCCGCCGCGCACCTTGCAAATGACAAAATGGCCCCGAACTGCCATCCGTCATTCTCGTCATTTCCCCCATGGAACCATTTCACGGCACGACCATCGTCAGCGTGCGCCGCAAGACCGCGGACGGACGCTGGCAAGTGGCGCTGGGCGGCGACGGCCAGGTCACCCTGGGCAACGTGGTCGTCAAGGGCTCGGCGCGCAAGGTGCGCAAGATCCACCACGACCGGGTGCTGGCCGGCTTCGCCGGAGCGACGGCCGACGCCTTCACGCTGTTCGAGCGCTTCGAGGCCAAGCTGGAGAAGCACCAGGGCCACCTGGTCCGTTCGGCGATCGAGCTGACCAAGGACTGGCGCACCGACCGCGTGCTGCGCCGGCTGGAGGCCATGCTGGCGGTGGCCGACCGCGAGGCCTCGCTGATCATCACCGGCAACGGCGACGTGCTCGAGCCCGAGCACGGGATCATCGCCATCGGCTCCGGCGGCTCCTATGCGCAGGCAGCGGCCCGCGCCCTGCTTGAGAACACCGAGATCGGCGCCCGCGACATCGTCAAGAAGTCGCTGGAGATCGCCGGCGAGCTGTGCATCTACACCAACATGAACCACACGATCGAGGTGCTGGACTGATGTCCTCCATGACCCCTCAGGAGATCGTCTCCGAACTCGACCGCCACATCGTCGGGCAGGCCGATGCCAAGCGGGCCGTGGCCATCGCGCTGCGCAACCGCTGGCGGCGCCAGCAGGTCGACGAGAAGCTGCGGCCGGAGATCACGCCCAAGAACATCCTGATGATCGGCCCCACCGGGGTCGGCAAGACCGAGATCGCGCGCCGGCTGGCCAAGCTGGCCGACGCGCCCTTCATCAAGGTCGAGGCCACCAAGTTCACCGAGGTCGGCTACGTCGGCAAGGACGTCGATGCCATCGTGCGCGACCTGGCCGAGATCGCCGTCAAGCAGACCCGGGTCGCCGAGATGCGCAAGGTCCGCACCCGGGCCGAGGACGCCGCCGAGGAGCGCGTGCTGGACGTGCTGGTGCCCGGAGTGGCGCCCGACAGCGCGGCGCGCCAGTCCTTCCGCAAGAAGCTGCGTGAGGGGCAGCTGGACGACAAGGACATCGAGATCGACGTCGCCGAGGCGCGACCTCAGCTGGAGATCATGGGCCCGGCCGGCATGGAGGAGATGACCGAGCAGTTGCGCGGCATGTTCAGTCAGTTCGGCGGCCAGCGGCGCAAGACCCGCAAGCTGAAGATCGCGGAGGCCATGAAGCTGCTGGTGGAGGAAGAGGCGGGCAAGCTGGTCAACGAGGACGAGATCAAGGCCCAGGCCATCCACAACGCCGAGCAGAACGGCATCGTCTTCATCGACGAGATCGACAAGGTGGCGGCGCGCAGCGAGGCCTCCGGCGCCGACGTCTCGCGCCAGGGCGTGCAGCGCGACCTGCTGCCGCTGGTGGAAGGCACCACCGTGTCGACCAAGTACGGCCCGGTGCGAACCGACCACATCCTGTTCATCGCCAGCGGCGCCTTCCACCTGGCCAAGCCCAGCGACCTGATCCCGGAACTGCAGGGCCGGCTGCCCATCCGGGTGGAGCTGGCATCCCTGTCGGTGCAGGACTTCGAGGCCATCCTGACCAGCACCCACGCCTCGCTGGTCAAGCAGTACCAGGCGCTGCTGGCGACCGAGGGCGTGAAGCTCGAGTTCACGCCGGAGGGCATTACACGGCTGGCGCACATCGCGTACGACGTCAACGAGCGCACCGAGAACATCGGTGCACGCCGGCTGTCCACCGTGATGGAGCGGCTACTGGACGAGGTCAGTTTCGAGGCGGCCCGGCTGGACGGCCAGACCGTCACCATCGACGCCGCCTACGTGGACGCGCGCTTGACCGAGCTCAGCCGAAACGAGGACCTTTCGCGCTACATCCTTTGACAATTGCGCTGAGCTTCATGTTCCACATGCAGAGGCTCGGCTAAGTCGTTCATTTAGAACGATTTTGACCGCGGTCGAGCTTGCAAAGCCGGCGCTAAGTCGTTGATTTACAAGCGAAAACGGCGCCGCTCGGCGCTTGCGGGCGAAGCTTTTCCTGCTACAGTGCAAAAAAGTGCAATTAAGTGGTGAAAGGTGCCTTCGCACCCCACTTCGGCACTCCAGCAGGCAGGCTCAGCGGTGTTCCAGGGTGCGTCGTCCGTCAGTCTCGATGCCAAGGGGCGGCTCTCCGTGCCGACCCGGCATCGCGACGTGCTGGCCGCCACCGCTGCCAACCAGCTCACGATCACGCGGCATCCGCACGGCTGCCTGATGATCTTTCCCCGCCCCGAGTGGGAAAAATTTCGCGACCGTATCGCTGCGTTACCGGTCGACGCCCAGTGGTGGAAGAGAATCTTCCTGGGCAACGCGATGGACGTGGAACTCGACGGCACGGGCCGCGTCCTCGTCTCGCCGGAATTGCGCAAGGCGGCCGGCATCACGCGCGAAACCATGCTGCTGGGCATGGGCAACCACTTCGAGCTCTGGGACAAGCCCACGTACGAGGCCAAGGAGGCCGAAGCCCTGGGTGGCCCGATGCCCGACGTGTTCAAGGACTTCTCTTTCTAGCGGCACGGCGGTGGACACCCGATGGCAACACACCACCGTCCTGTTGAACGAAGCGATCCAGGCGCTCCTCACCAGGCCCGATGCGACCTACGTCGATGCGACGTTCGGCCGCGGCGGCCACTCGCGCGCGCTCCTGCAGCGGCTCGGTCCCCAGGGGCGGCTGATTGCCTTCGACAAGGACCCGGAGGCGATCGAGTCCGCCGCGCGGATCGCCGATGCGCGTTTCTCGATCCGCCACCAGGGCTTCCGGGCGATCGGGGAACTGGGCCCGGCCAGCGTGGCCGGCGTGCTGCTCGACCTGGGCGTGAGCTCCCCCCAGATCGACAACCCCGCGCGGGGTTTTTCCTTTCGGAGCGACGGGCCCCTGGACATGCGCATGGACACCACGCGCGGCCAGAGCGTGGCGCAGTGGTTGGCAACGGCCGAGACCGGCCGCATCGCGGAGGTGATTCGTGACTACGGCGAAGAACGGTTTGCTGTTCCGATTGCAAAGGCGATTGTGGCTCGCCGACAGGAACGGGGCCCTGTTGCAAGCACCGCCGAACTGGCCGAGCTCGTGGCTCGCGCGGTCAAAACCCGCGAGCCGGGCCAGGATCCTGCAACGCGCACATTTCAGGCTCTTCGGATTTTCATCAACGCCGAGCTTGAAGAGCTGCAGGAAGCGCTAGGGGCGGCCTTGGACGTCCTCCAACCCGGCGGCCGGCTCGTGGCGATCAGCTTCCATTCGCTGGAGGACCGGATCGTCAAGCAGTTCATCGCGCGGCACTCGCGCGAGGTGGTCGATCGCCGGGCGCCCTTCGCCGCGCCGCAGCCCATGAAGCTGCGCGCGCTGGCGCGCGTCAAGCCCTCGGACGCCGAGGTCGCGGCCAACCCGCGCGCCCGCAGCGCCATCATGCGGGTCGCGGAAAGGACCGCCGCATGAGGCCCGCGCGCGTGGTTCGCTTCGGGCACATGGCTGCAAGGGGAGGCAGGCCGTGACCCGCCTCAACCTGGTCCTGCTGTTCGCCGTGCTGCTCAGCGCCATGCACCTGGTGCAGGTGCAGTACGACTCGCGCCGCCTGTATGCCGAGATCGAGAAGGCGCAGGCGCAGGCGCGCAAGCTGGAGGTCGAGCACGAGCGGCTGCAGGTGGACAAGCGCGCGCAGGCCACGCCGCTGCGGGTCGAGAAGCTGGCCAAGGAGCAGCTGAAGATGCGCCCGGCCGGCCCGGCCATCACGCAGTACATCGCCGCGAGGGTGCCGCAGCCATGACGCGCAGCGTGCTCTACACCTCCAGCCCGCTGCTGGCCAGCAAGACGCCGGTCTGGCGCAGCAAGTTCATGGTCGCCGGGCTGGCGCTGGGCTTCGCCACGCTGGCCGGCCGCGCCGCCTGGATCCAGGTGTTCGGCAACGACTTCTTCCAGCGCCAGGGCGAGGTGCGTTTCGCCCGCACGCTGGAGCTGCCGGCCAACCGCGGCCGCATCCTCGACCGCAACGGCCTGCTGCTGGCCACCAGCGTGCCCTCGCCCAGCATCTGGGCGATCCCCGAGGACGTCGATGCCGACAAGCGCAAGCTGGCGGAACTGGCGCGGCTGCTGGAAATGAGCCCGGCCGAGCTGGGGCGCAAGCTGCAGGACGAGGACAAGACCTTCGTGTGGCTCAAGCGGCAGGTGGACGAGCCGGTGGCGCAGCAGATCGCCGCGCTCGGGATCAAGGGCATCTACCAGCGGATGGAATACAAGCGCCGTTATCCCGAAGGCGAGGCGGCGGCGCACGTGGTCGGCTTCACCAACGTCGAGGACAAGGGCCAGGAGGGCATCGAACTGGCCTTCGACCAGGCGCTGGCCGGCCGCGCCGGCTCGCGCCGCGTGATCAAGGACCGGCTGGGCCGCATCATCGAGGACGTGGGCCAGCAGGTGCCGCCGGTGGACGGGCGCGACCTGCAGCTGTCGATCGACAGCAAGGTGCAGTTCTTCGCCTGGCAGAAGCTGCGCGACGCGATCGCCGAGCACAAGGCCAAGGCCGGCAGCGTGGTGGTGCTGGACGTGCAGACCGGCGAGGTGCTGGCGCTGGCCAACTACCCCAGCTACTCGCCGGCCAGGCGGCAGAACCTGACCGGCGCGCAGCTGCGCAACCGGGCGCTGACCGACACCTTCGAGCCGGGCTCGACGATGAAGCCCTTCATCGCCGCGCTGGCGCTGCAAAAGGGGCTGGTGCGGCCCGACACGGTGATCGACACGGCCCCCGGCCGCATGAGCATCGGCGGCTCCACCATCCGCGATTCGCACCCGCACGGCGAGCTGACCGTGGAGCAGGTGATCCAGAAGTCCAGCAACGTCGGCACCGTCAAGCTGGCGATGCAGATGTCGCCGCGCGACATGTGGGAGCTCTACACCGAGGCCGGCTTCGGCCAGAAGCCGCACGTGCCCTTCCCCGGCGCCGTCAGCGGCCGCCTGCGCCCGCCCAAGACCTGGCGCCCGATCGAGCAGGCCACCATGAGCTACGGATACGGGCTGTCGGCCAGCCTGTTCCAGCTGGCCCGGGCCTACACCGTGTTCGCGCGCGACGGCGAGCTGATCCCCGTGACGCTGCTCAAGGCCGAGGGCCCTGCCGTCGGGGTGCGCGTGATCGAGGCACGGCATGCCCGCGCGGTGCGGCACATGCTGCAGATGACCACCGGTCCGGGTGGCACCGCGCCCAAGGCGCAGACGGTGGGCTACTCGGTGGGTGGCAAGACCGGCACCGCGCACAAGCAGGAAGGCCGCGGCTACTCGGACAAGAAGTACCGCGGCTTCTTCGTCGGCATGGCGCCGATCGAGCAGCCGCGCATCGTGGTCGCGGTGATGATCGACGAACCCAGCAACGGCAAGTACTTCGGCGGCGACGTCGCCGCGCCGGTGTTCAGTGCCACGGTGCAGCAGACGCTGCGCCTGCTGGGCGTGCAGCCCGACATGAACGTCAAGCCGCAGGTGGTGGTGGACGCCGTGGAGGAGTCGTTCTGATGCAGCAACTGCGCACCCCCGGGGAAGCGGCGCGCTGGCTGCACGGCCGCGTGCGCGGCCAGCTCCACTGCGACAGCCGCCGGGTGGGACCGGGCGACGGCTTCATCGCCTGGCCCGGGGCGGCCACCGACGGGCGCCACCATGTGCCAAGCGCGCTGGCCCAGGGGGCCGCTGCCTGCCTGGTCGAGCGCGAGGGCGCGGAAGCCTTCGGCTTCCAGGACGAACGCATCGCCGGCTATGCGCAGCTGAAGGCCGCCACCGGCCCGATCGCGGCCGAGTACTACGGGCATCCGAGCGCGCAGTTGCAGGTGCTGGCCGTCACGGGTACCAACGGCAAGACCTCCACCGCGTGGTGGCTGGCCCAGGCGCTGTCGCGCCTGCCGGGCCACCGCTGGCCCTGCGCCGTGATCGGCACGCTGGGCAGCGGCCGGCCGCCGGCGCTGGCGTACAGCGGCATGACCACGCCCGACCCGGTGCTGATGCATGCGCAGTTCCGCGCCTTCGCCGACCAGGGCCTGAAGGCCTGCGCGATCGAGGCGTCCTCGATCGGCCTGCAGGAGCGGCGGCTCGATGGCACGCAGGTGGCGGTGGCGGTGTTCACCAACTTCACCCAGGACCACCTCGACTACCACGGCAGCATGGAGGCCTACTGGGCCGCCAAGGAGCAGCTGTTCCGCTGGCCGGGGCTGCGGGCGGCCGTGATCAACATCGACGACGGCAAGGGCGCGGCGCTGGCCGACGAGTTGCAGGACAGCGGGATCACGGTGTGGACCGTGTCGTCCGAGCGCCCCGCCCGCGTGCAGGCGGTCGACATCCGCTATGGCGCCACCGGGTTGCAGTTCGCCGTGCTCGGGCCTGGCGAGCGGCACGAGCTGGCTACCGAGTTGGTCGGCCAGTACAACGTGACCAACCTGCTGGGCGTGATCGCCGCCATGGGCGCGCTCGGCGTGCCGCTGGCCGACGCCGTGCGCGCGTGCGACGGCCTGTCCCCCGTGCCGGGCCGCATGGAGCGCCTGCAGCAGCCGGGGCAGCCGCTGGTGGCGGTGGATTACGCGCACACGCCGGACGCGCTGGACAAGGCGCTGCTGGCGCTGCGGCCGCTGGCGCTGCAGCGGGGCGGCCAGCTGTGGTGCGTGTTCGGCTGCGGCGGCGAGCGCGACGCCACCAAGCGGCCGCTGATGGCCGCCGTGGCCGAGAAGAACGCCGACCGGGTGGTGGTCACCAGCGACAACCCGCGCAGCGAGAAGCCCGAGGCCATCATCAGCCAGATCCTGCTCGGGCTGTCGCACCACGACAGCGTGGAAGTGCAGGCCGATCGCGCGCGGGCGATCGCGGAGACCATTGCCGCGGCCGGGCCGCAGGACGTGATCCTGCTGGCCGGCAAGGGCCACGAGGCCTACCAGGAAGCCGCCGGCGTGAAGCATCCGTTCGACGACCGCGAGCAGGCGCGGGCCGCGCTGGCGCAGCGTGCTGCGCAGGGAGCGGTCGCATGACGGCCATGACCACTTTGCAGCAGGTGGCCGACTGGACCGGTGGCCGCGTGGTCGGCGACGCCACGCTGGCCTTCGGGCGCGTGCACTCGGACACCCGCACGCTGCAGCGCGGCGACCTGTTCGTGGCCCTGCGCGGCGATCGCTTCGATGCCAACGACTTCCTGCCCGAGGCCCAGGCGCGCGGCGCGGTCGCGGCGCTCGCCCACCCCGGCCGGCTGCCGGCGGGCTTCGCGGGCGTCGAAGTCGCCGACACCCGGCTCGCGCTCGGGCAGCTCGCGCGCGGCTGGCGGATGCAGCACCGGCTGCCGCTGGTCGCCGTCACCGGCAGCAACGGCAAGACTACCGTGACGCAGATGATCGCGTCCATCCTGCGCGCCTGGCAGCCGGAGCACCACCTGGCGACGCAGGGCAACCTGAACAACGACATCGGCCTGCCGCTCACCGTTCTGCGGCTGCGGGCCGGGCACCGGGTCGGGGTGCTGGAGCTGGGGATGAACCACCCCGGCGAGATCGCCTACCTGGCCGACATCGCGCGGCCCACCGTGGCCCTGGTCAACAACGCGCAGCGCGAGCACCAGGAGTTCATGGCCACGGTGGAAGCGGTCGCGCGGGAGAACGGCGCGGTGTTCGCGGCGATGGTCCACAACGGGGTCGCGGTGTTCCCCGCCGGCGATGCGTTCACGCCGCTGTGGCAGGAACTGGCCCAGGGCCGCACCTGCCTGACCTTCGGCGACGGCGGCAGCGGCGCCGACCTCGCGCTGGTGACCGCGCAGTGGCAGCAGGGACGATGGGCGGTGCGCGCCTCCACCCCGGCCGGCGCGCTGGCCTTCGTGCTGCGCATCGCCGGGCGCCACAACGTCCTCAATGCGCTGGCGGCCGCCGCCTGCGCGCTGGCCGCAGGGGCTCCGCTGGCCGCGATCGTGCAGGGCCTGCAGGACTTCGAGCCGGTGAAGGGCCGCTCGCGTGCGCAGTCGGTCCGCATCGCAGGGCGCGAGCTGACGCTGATCGACGATAGCTACAACGCCAACCCGGATTCGGTGCGCGCCGCCATCGACGTGCTGGCCGAACTGCCGGGTCCGCGCCTGCTGGTGCTGGGCGACATGGGCGAGGTCGGCGACCAGGGGCCCCAGTTCCACGCCGAGGTGGGCCAGTACGCGCGCCAGCGCGGCATCGAGCGCCTGTTCACGCTGGGCGAGCAGTCGCGCGCCATGGGCGGCGAGCACTTCGAGGACGTGGACGCCCTCAACGCCGCCGTGCGGGCGCAGCTGGCGGGCACCGCGAGCATCCTGGTCAAGGGTTCGCGCTTCATGATGATGGAACGCGTGGTGCAGGCCATCGAACAACAACAAGAAGGAAAGGATGGCGATGCTGCTTAGCCTGGCCGTGTGGCTGCAGACCCTGGGACCCGAGTTCGGCTTCCTGCGCGTGTTCCAGTACATCACCTTCCGCGCCGTGATGGCGGCGCTGACCGCGCTGCTGATCGGGCTGATCGCGGGCCCCTGGGTGATCCGCCGCCTGACCGAGCTGAAGATCGGCCAGCCGGTGCGCGACTACGCGATGCAGTCCCACCTGTCCAAGCGCGGCACGCCCACCATGGGCGGCGTGCTGGTGCTGCTGGCGATCGCGGTGGCCACCCTGCTGTGGTTCGACCTGTCCAACCGCTTCGTCTGGATCGTGCTGGTGGTCACGCTGGGCTTCGGGATGATCGGCTGGGCCGACGACTGGCGCAAGGTCGTCAACAAGGACCCGGAAGGCATGCGCTCGCGCGAGAAGTACTTCTGGCAGTCGGTGATCGGGCTGATCGCGGCGATGTACCTGGTGTTCAGCATCTCCGAGAGCAACAACGTCCGGGTGGTGGAGCTGTTCTTCGCCTGGGTGCAATCGGGCTTCGACGTCGACCTGCCGCCCAAGGCCGGCCTGCTGGTGCCCTTCTTCAAGGAAGTGAGCTATCCGCTGGGGGTGTTCGGCTTCGTGTTCCTCACCTACGTGGTGATCGTGGGCTCGAGCAATGCGGTGAACCTGACCGACGGCCTGGACGGGCTGGCGATCATGCCGGTGGTGATGGTGGGCTCGGCGCTGGGCGTGTTCGCCTACGTCACCGGCAGCGCGGTGTACTCCAAGTACCTGTTCTTCCCCCACATTCCCGGCTCGGGCGAACTCCTGATCTTCTGCGCCGCGATGGCGGGGGCCGGGCTGGCCTTCCTGTGGTTCAACACGCACCCGGCCCAGGTCTTCATGGGCGACGTCGGCGCGCTGGCGCTGGGCGGCGCGCTAGGCACCATCGCGGTGATCGTGCGCCAGGAGATCGTGCTGGCCATCATGGGCGGCGTGTTCGTCGCCGAGGCACTGTCGGTGATGGCGCAGGTCATGTACTTCAAGTACACGCGCCGGCGCTACGGCGAGGGCCGGCGCATCCTGAAGATGGCGCCGCTGCACCACCACTACGAGAAGAGCGGCTGGACCGAGACCCAGGTCGTGGTGCGCTTCTGGATCATCACCATGCTGCTGTGCCTGGTGGGGCTGTCCACGCTGAAACTGAGGTGAACCCGGTGCACGACGAGTCCCTCCCGCGCAGCGTCCTCATCCTCGGCCTCGGCGAGTCCGGGCTGGCGATGGCGCGCTGGTGCGCGGGCGCGGGTGCCGCCGTGACGGTGGCCGACACGCGCGAGCAGCCGCCGCGGCTGGCGGCGCTGCGCGAGGAGCTGCCGCAGGCGCGCTTCGTGGGCGGCGCCTTCGAGCCCGGCCTGCTGGACGGGGTGGACGAGGTGTACCGCAGCCCCGGCCTGTCGCCGCAGCAGGCCGCCGCGGTGCTGCAGGCGGCGCAGGAGCGCGCCATCCCGGTCGGCGGCGAACTGGACCTGTTCATGGCCGGACTGGCCGCCCTGCGCGAGGCGCACGGCTACGCGCCGGTGCTGCTGGCCGTGACCGGCACGAACGGCAAGACGACGGTGACGGCGCTCACCGGCCAGCTGGTGGAGCGCAGCGGCCGCACCGTCGCAGTGGCCGGCAACATCGGCCCGACGCTGCTGGACACGCTGGCCGCGAAGATCGAGGCGCAGGCGCTGCCGCAGGCCTGGGTGCTGGAGCTGTCCAGCTTCCAGCTCGACGCCTGCCGCGGCTTCGAGCCGACCGCGGCGGCGGTGCTGAACGTGACCCAGGACCACCTGGACTGGCACGGCGGCATGGACGCCTACGCGGCGGCCAAGGCCCGCATCTTCGGCGAGCACACGCTGATGGTGCTCAACCGCGAGGACCCGCGCGTGATGCAGATGCTGCCGCCGCCGGTGAAGGTGCGCGGCGGACGCATGGAGCAGCGCGAGCACCTCACCTTCGGCGGCGACATGCCGCAACGGCCCGGCGACTTCGGCATCGAGGTGGTCAACGGCATGGCCTGGCTGGTGCGCGCGTTCGAGGCCGACGAGACGCAGAAGCGCCGCCCAAAGGATGAAGAGGTCGAGCTGCACATCCAGCGCCTGATGCCGGCCGAGGCCCTGCGCATCCGCGGCCGCCACAACGCCGTCAATGCGCTGGCGGCGCTGGCGCTGGCCAGCGCCAGCGGCGCGCAGCTCGCCCCCATGCTGTACGGCCTGCGCGAATACCGCGGCGAGCCGCACCGGGTCGAGCCCGTGGGCATCGTCAACGAGGTCGAGTACTTCGACGACAGCAAGGGCACCAACGTGGGCGCCACCGTGGCGGCGCTGGCGGGCCTGGGCGCCGAGCGCAAGCTGGTGGTGATCCTGGGCGGCGATGGCAAGGGGCAGGACTTCGCGCCGCTGGCCGATCCGGTGGCGCGCCACGCGCGCGCTGTGCTGCTGATCGGCCGCGACGGACCGCTGGTCGGCGCCGCCCTGCAGGCCACGGGCGTGCCGCTGCTGGAGGCCGCTTCACTGGAGGAAGCGGTGCGGGTGGCGGCGCAGCGCGCCCATGCCGGCGACGCCGTGCTGATGTCGCCGGCCTGCGCCAGCCTGGACATGTTCCGCAACTACGAGCACCGCGCCGAGGTCTTCCGCGCCGCGGTGCAGTCGCTGGCTGACGAAGCCGGCGTGCCCCTGGAGGGTGGCGCATGAACGCGCTGGCAGCCCGCATCGGCGGCTGGTTCGGCCGTGGCGGCGGCCGGCCGGCCGCGCGCGGCTACGCGGCCGCGCCGGCCCGCATCCAGGCCTTCGACCAGCCGCTGCTGTGGGTGACGGTGGCGCTGCTGGCCTTCGGGCTGGTGATGGTGTATTCGGCGTCCATCGCGCTGCCGGACAACCCGCGCTTCGCCCGTTACGCCCACACCCACTTCCTGCTGCGGCACCTGCTGTCGCTGGCGCTGGGTTTCGTGGCGGCCATGATCGCCTTCCAGGTGCCGGTGAGCACCTGGGAGAAGACGGCGCCCTGGCTGTTCCTCGCGTCGCTGGCGCTGCTGGCCATCGTGCTGATCCCGCACGTGGGCAAGGGCGTCAACGGCGCCCGCCGCTGGATCGGCCTGGGCGTGATGAGTTTCCAGCCCTCGGAGCTGGCCAAGCTGGCGGTGCTGCTCTACGCGTCCAACTACATGGTGCGCCGCATGGGCGTGAAGGAGCGCTTCTTCCGCGCCGTGCTGCCCATGGCCGCGGCCGTGGCCGTGGTCGGCCTGCTGCTGCTGGCCGAGCCGGACATGGGGGCCTTCATGGTGATCGCGGTGATCGCGATGGGCATCCTGTTCCTGGGCGGGGTGAACGCGCGCATGTTCTTCCTGATCGCCACCGTGATCGTGGTGGCCTTCGCGCTGATGATCGCGGCCTCGGACTGGCGGCGCGAGCGCATCTTCGCCTACCTCGACCCGTGGAGCGAGAAGCACGCGCTCGGCAAGGGCTACCAGCTGTCGCACTCGCTGATCGCGATCGGCCGCGGCGAGATCTTCGGCGTCGGCCTGGGCGGCAGCGTGGAGAAGCTGCACTGGCTGCCGGAGGCGCACACCGACTTCCTGCTGGCGGTGATCGGCGAGGAGTTCGGGCTGGTCGGCCTGCTGGCGGTGATCGTCGCCTTCTTCTGGCTGACCCGGCGCATGGTCCACATCGGCCGCCAGGCCGTGGCGCTGGACCGGGTGTTCGCCGGGCTGGCCGCCCAGGGCGTCGGCCTGTGGGTCGGCTTCCAGGCCTTCATCAACATGGGCGTCAACCTGGGCGCATTGCCGACCAAGGGCCTGACCCTGCCGCTCATGAGCTACGGCGGTTCGGCCATCCTGATGAACCTGGTCGCGATCGCGCTGGTATTGCGCATCGACTACGAGAACAGGGTTCTCATGCGCGGAGGCCGGGCATGAGCAAGTGCGCCCTGATCATGGCCGGTGGTACCGGCGGCCACATCTTCCCCGGGCTGGCGGTGGCCGAGGCGCTGCGCGAGCGCGCCTGGCGCGTGCACTGGCTGGGCGCGCCCGGCAGCATGGAAAGCCGGCTGGTGCCGCCGCGCGGCTTCGACTTCGAGCCGGTCGATTTCGGCGGCGTGCGCGGCAAGGGCCCGATCACGCTGGCGTTGCTGCCGGTGCGCTTGCTGCGCGCGTTCTGGCAGAGCCTGCGCGTGGTGCGCCGGGTGCAGCCGGACGTGGTGGTCGGGCTGGGCGGTTACATCACCTTTCCAGGCGGGATGATGAGCGTGCTGCTGGGCAAGCCGCTGGTGCTGCACGAGCAGAACTCGGTCGCGGGCATGGCCAACAAGGTGCTGGCCGGCGTGGCCGACCGCGTGTTCAGCGCCTTCCCGGACGTGCTGGCCAAGGCGCGCTGGATCGGCAATCCGCTGCGCGCCGCCTTCCTGCAGCAGCCAGCGCCGGCGGAACGCTTTGCCGGCCGCAGCGGGCCGCTCAAGGTGCTGGTGGTCGGCGGCAGCCTGGGCGCGCGCGCGCTCAACGAGACCGTGCCGCGGGCGCTGGCGCTGATGGCCCCCGAACGTCGCCCGCACGTGCTGCACCAGAGCGGCGCCAAGCAGATCGACGAACTGCGCGCCAACTACCAGGCCGCCGGCGTGCAGGCCGAACTCACTCCCTTCATCGACGACACCGCCGATGCCTTCGCCGAAGCCGACCTGGTGATCGCCCGGGCCGGCGCCAGCACCGTCACCGAACTGGCGGCGGTGGGCGCGGCGGCGGTGTACGTCCCGTTCCCGCACGCCGTGGACGACCACCAGACCACCAACGCCCGCTTCATCGTCGATGCCGGCGGCGGCTGGCTGCAGCCGCAGCCGCAGTTCACGCCCGAATGGCTCGCGGAGCTGCTGCAGCAGGTGACGCGCACCGACCTGCTGCAGAAGGCCACCGCCGCCCATGCCCTGGCCCGGACCGGCGCGACCGCGGAGATGGTCACCGCCTGCGAGGAACTCGCACAACCATGAAACACGCCATCAAGCACATCCATTTCGTCGGCGTGGGCGGCTCCGGCATGTCGGGGATCGCCGAGATCCTGTTCAACCTGGGCTACACGATCTCCGGCTCCGACCTGTCCGACAGCGCCACGCTGCGCCGGCTTCAGGACCTGGGCGTCCGCACCTGCATCGGCCACTCGGCCAGCCACATCGCCGGCGCCGACGCGGTGGTCACGTCGACCGCCGTGCAGGCCGACAACCCCGAGGTGCTGGCGGCGCGCCAGCGCAAGATCCCGGTGGTGCCGCGCGCCATGATGCTGGCCGAGCTGATGCGCCTGAAGCAGGGCATCGCGATCGCCGGCACCCACGGCAAGACCACCACCACCAGCCTGGTGGCCAGCGTGCTGGCCGAGGGCGGGCTGGACCCGACCTTCGTGATCGGCGGGCGCCTGAACAGCGCCGGCGCCAACGCCAAGCTCGGCGCCGGCGACTACATCGTGGTCGAGGCCGACGAGTCGGACGCCTCCTTCCTGAACCTGATGCCGGTGATGGCGGTGGTGACCAACATCGACGCCGACCACATGGAGACCTACGGCCACGACTTCGGCCGGCTCAAGGGCGCCTTCGTCGACTTCCTGCACCGCATGCCGTTCTACGGCACCGCGATCCTGTGCACCGACGATCCGGCGGTGCGCGACATCGTGGCGGAGGTGAAGTGCCCCGTCACCACCTACGGCACCGGCGCCGACGCGCAGGTGCGCGCCGTCGACATCCGCGCCGCCGGGGCCCAGATGCAGTTCACCGCGGTGCGGCGCAACGGCGTCACGCTGCCCGACCTGCCGGTCACGCTGAACCTCGCCGGGCACCACAACGTGCTCAATGCGCTGTCGGCGATCGCCGTGGCGGCGGAGCTGAACGTGCCCGACGCGGCGGTGCAGAAGGCGCTGTCGGAGTTCCATGGCGTGGGCCGGCGCTTCCAGCGCTACGGCGACGTGCGGGTGCCGGCGGCCAACGGCGGCGGCCGCTTCAGCGTGATCGAGGACTACGGCCACCACCCGGTGGAGATCGCCGCCACGCTGGCGGCGGCCCGCGGCGCGTTCCCGGGCCGGCGGCTGGTGGTGGCCTTCCAGCCGCACCGCTACACGCGCACGCGCGACTGCTTCGAGGACTTCGTCAAGGTGCTGGGCCAGGCCGACGCGGTGCTGCTGGCCGAGGTCTATGCGGCCGGCGAGCCGCCGATCGTGGCGGCCGACGGCCGCTCGCTGGCGCGCGCGCTGCGCGTGGCCGGCAAGGTCGAGCCGGTGTTCGTCGACGAGATCGGCGCCATGCCGCAGGCCATCCTCGACGTCGCCCGCGACGGCGACGTCCTCATGTGCATGGGCGCCGGCTCGATCGGCGCGGTGCCGGCCAGGCTGGTGGAGATCGGGGGCGTGGCATGAGCGGCATCGACGTCAAGGCCCTGGGCAAGGTCGCCGTCCTCATGGGCGGCCGCTCGGCCGAGCGCGAGGTCTCGCTGATGTCCGGCAGCGGCGTGCTGCAGGCGCTGCAGAGCAAGGGCGTGAAGGCGCATGCCTTCGACCCGGCCGAGCGCGAACTGTGCGAGCTCAAGCGCAAGGGCTTCAAGCGTTGCTTCATTGCCCTGCACGGCCGCTTCGGCGAGGACGGCACGGTGCAGGGTGCGCTGGAACTGCTGGGCATCCCCTACACCGGCTCGGGCGTGATGGCCTCGGCCGTGTCCATCGACAAGGTGATGACCAAGCGCATCTGGCAGGCCGAGGGCCTGCCGACGCCGGGCTGGCGGCTGCTGCAGCGCGGCGTGTTCACGCGCGAGCAGGTGCGCGAGATCCCGGATGCGCTCGGCCTGCCGGTGATCGTCAAGCCGGCACGCGAGGGCTCGTCCATCGGCGTGGCCAAGGTGCAGGGCTACTCCGAGATGCAGCAGGCGGTGGACGCCGCCGCGGCACTGGACCCCGACGTGCTGTGCGAGCAGTTCATCGCCGGCGAGGAGGTCACCTGCCCGGTGCTGGGCAGCGGCGACTCGGCGCGCGCGCTGCCGGTGATCCGCATCGTGGCGCCCGAGGGCAACTACGACTACCAGAACAAGTACTTCACCGACGACACCAAGTACCTGGTGCCCTGCGGCCTGCCCGAAGGCGAGGAGGCGGCGATCCAGGAGCTGGTGCTCAAGGCGTACCGCGTGCTCGGCTGCCGCGGCTGGGGGCGGGTCGACGTGATGATCGACGCCGCCACGCGCAAGCCCTGGCTGCTGGAGATCAACACCTCGCCCGGCATGACCGGCCATTCGCTGGTGCCCATGTCGGCGCGCGCGGCGGGGATCAGCTACGAGGACCTGTGCCTGCAGCTGCTCGCCTCGGCCGCGCTCGACCACGAGCGCGGCGGGCAGGCCAGCGCCAAGGAGGGCGCCGCCGAATGAGCGCCGCGCTGCAGCAGCCCTTCGACGTGCGGCTGATGAACGGCACCGCCACGGTGCTGTTCGGGGTCGTCGCCGGCCTGTTGCTGGGCGCGCTGGGCTGGTGGGCGCTGCGCCATCCGCTGTTCTCGCTGGGCGGCATCACGGTGCAGGGCGGCGTGACGCACAACAGCGTGGCCACGCTGCGCGCCAACGTGGCGCCGCGGCTGTCCGGCAACTTCTTCACCGTGGACCTGGCGGCCACCCGCCGCGCCTTCGAGGCCGTGCCCTGGGTGCGGCAGGCGGAGGTCCGGCGCGAGTTCCCGGACCGCCTGCGCGTGGTGCTGGAGGAGCACCAGGCCGTGGCGTTCTGGGGCGAGGAGGGCGGCTCGCGCCTGGTCAACAGCTTCGGCGAGGTGTTCGAGGCCAATGCCGGCGAGGTCGAGCAGGAGGACCTGCCGCGGCTGGCCGGGCCCGACGGGCAGTCGGCGCAGGTGCTGGCCATGTACCGCGCGATCGCGCCGCTGTTCGCGCCGCTGGAGCTGTCGGCCGCGCGGCTGGAGCTGACCGGCCGCGGCAGCTGGCAACTGGAACTGGACAGCGGCGCGCTGGTGGAGCTGGGGCGCGGCGAGGTGGCCGACGTGCTGCCGCGTGCGCAGCGGCTGGCCGCCACGCTGGCCCAGGTGACGGCGCGCTACGGCCGCCAGCCCGAGTCGCTGCTGTCGGCCGACCTGCGCTATGGCGACGGCTATGCGATCCGGCTGCGGGGCGTGGGCACCGTGGCGGCGGAGGCCAAGGAAGGACCGGTGGCGGGTGCCGCCGGCAGGACCAAGGGGTCGGCGCGCGGCGCCGGCCCGGGGACGAAGGGACCGGCGGCCGCGGCCGCGGCCCGCTGAGGGGACGAGGGGAACATGGCAAAGGAATACAAGGACCTGGTCGTCGGCCTGGACATCGGCACCGCCAAGGTGATGGCGGTGGTGGCCGAGGTCCTGCCCGAAGGCGAACTCAAGCTCGCCGGGCTGGGGGTGGCGCCCTCGGGCGGGCTCAAGCGCGGCGTGGTGGTCAACATCGACGCCACCGTGCAGGCGATCCAGCAGGCGCTCAAGGAGGCCGAGCTGATGGCCGACTGCAAGATCTCGCGGGTCTACACCGGCATCACCGGCAGCCACATCCGCGGCATCAACTCCAGCGGCATGGTGGCGGTGAAGGACCGCGAGGTGACGCCGGCCGACGTGGCGCGGGTGGTGGAGACGGCGCGCGCGATCAACATCTCGACCGACCAGCGGCTGCTGCTGGTGGAGCCGCAGGAGTTCGTGATCGACGGCCAGGACGTGCGCGAGCCGATCGGCATGAGCGGCATCCGGCTGGAGGCCAAGATCCACATCGTGACCGGCGCCCAGAGCGCGGCCGAGAACATCATCAAGTGCGTGCGCCGCTGCGGGCTGGAGGTGGAGCAGCTGCTGCTCAACCCGCTGACATCCAGCCACGCCGTGCTCACGGCCGACGAGAAGGAGCTGGGCGTGGCGCTGGTGGACATAGGCGCCGGCACCACCGACGTGGCGATCTTCACCGGCGGCGCGATCCGCCACACCTCGGTGATCCCGATCGCCGGCGACCTGATCACCAGCGACATCGCGATGGCGCTGCGCACCCCGACCAAGGACGCCGAGGACATCAAGGTCGAGAGCGGCTACGCCAAGCAGCTGCTGGCCGACCCGGAGCAGCAGGTCGAGGTGCCGGGCCTGGGCGACCGCGGCCCGCGCATGCTGTCGCGCCAGGCGCTGGCCGGCGTGATCGAGCCGCGGGTGGAGGAGATCTACCAGCTGGTGCAGCAGGTGATCCGCGAGTCGGGCTACGAGGAGGTGCTGTCCTCCGGCGTGGTGATCACCGGCGGCAGCGCCGTGATGCCGGGCATGGTGGAACTGGGCGAGGACATCTTCCTCAAACCGGTGCGCCGAGGCATCCCGCAGTACACCGGGGCGCTGGCCGACATGGTGGCGCAGCCGCGCGCCGCCACCGTGATGGGCCAGCTGGAGGAAGCGCGCCTGGCGCGCGTGCGCGGCCAGAAGGTCGCGCAGAAGAACGGCTCCATGAAGACGGCCTTCTCGCGCATGCGCGACTTCATCGTGGGGAACTTCTGATGGACTTCGAACGGCGCGCCGGGCGACGACGACGACGATGGCGGTGCACCGATCCGCCATCCTGAACGTTCAGGTCTTTCACATCGACAACGACTTCAATCGGCAACTGCAAGGTATAGGAGAAATGAAATGCCCATCGAAATGATCGAGGAAGACGAAGGCTTCCACCTGGGCACGCAGATCAAGGTGATCGGCGTGGGAGGGGGCGGCGGCAACGCCGTCGAGCACATGATCGAGCGCGCGGTGCAGGGCGTGGAATTTATCACCGCCAACACCGACGCCCAGGCGCTGGTGCGCAGCGCGGCCCACAAGACCATCCAGCTCGGCAACAACGGACTGGGTGCGGGCGGCAAGCCCGATCGCGGCCGCGACGCGGCCGAGGTGGCCGAGCACGGCATCCGCGAGGCGATCGAGGGCGCGCACATGCTGTTCATCACGGCCGGCATGGGCGGCGGCACTGGCACCGGCGCGGCGCCGGTGATCGCGCGCATCGCCAAGGAGATGGGCATCCTCACGGTGGGCGTGGTGACCAAGCCGTTCGACTGGGAAGGCGGCCGCCGCATGACCAACGCCGAGCAGGGCCTGGCCGAACTGGAGGCCAACGTCGACTCGCTGATCGTGGTGCTCAACGAGAAGCTGCAGGAGGTGCTGGGCGACGACGTCACCCAGGACGAGGCCTTCGCGCATGCCAACGACGTGCTGAAGAACGCGGTCGGCGGCATCGCCGAGATCATCAACGTGCCCGGCCACGTCAACGTGGACTTCGAGGACGTGCGCACGGTGATGGGCGAGCCCGGCAAGGCGATGATGGGCACGGCGGTGGCCTCCGGCCCCGACCGCGCGCGCATCGCCGCCGAGCAGGCCGTCGCCTGCCCGCTGCTGGACGGCATCGACCTGTCGGGCGCCAAGGGCGTGCTGGTGCTGATCACCGCCGCGCGCGAGAGCCTGAAGCTGGCCGAGTCGCGCGAGGCGATGAACACCATCCGCGCCTACGCCTCGCCCGAAGCGCACGTGATCTTCGGCACCGCCTACGACCCCAGCCTGGGCGACGAGATGCGGGTGACGGTGGTCGCCACCGGGCTGTCGCGCCAGGGCCAGCAGCGCCGCACGGCGCCGCCGCTGCAGGTGCTGCGCACCGGCACCGACAACATGCCGGTGCACGTGCCGACCCTGCACAACCCGGTCGCCGGTGCCGGCGCCATGCAGGTGCCCGGTGTCGCCATGCCCGCGCCGGCCCCGGACCTGACGGTGCCCAGCGTCTGGCGCACCAACCGGGCCCAGGCCTCGTCCAAGGTCGAGGCGCTCAGCGCCGGCGGCATGGACGACTTCGAGATCCCGGCGTTCCTGCGGCGTCAAGCGGACTGAGCGTGAAGAAAACGCTGCGCGTTTTCTTCACGGTGTTCTGATCAGTCGAGCGAGGACCGGCGGAGCCGGATCCTCGCTCGAAGCACGTCGGCGCTGCATGCTATTCCGCGCCGACGGACTGCGCTCCGGCTGCGCCGGTCGCGCAAAGGGCCCCGGACGCTCATCCCCGCCCTAGGCCGTCATCGCCGCCCCCTCCGTGTCATCCCCGCGGAGGCGGGGATCCAGTCCTCCGGCTCTCGCGCCGAGGCGCGTCCGCAAGGTTGTCCCGCGCTACACGCCGTTTACCTTCCCTCCCTAGAATTCACCCATGCTTCCCCAGCGCACCCTCAAGACCCTCACCCGTGCCGTCGGCGTGGGGCTGCATGGCGGGCAGCGGGTGGAGTTGACGCTGCGGCCGGCGCAGCCGGACACGGGCATCGTGTTCCGGCGGGTGGACCTGCCCGAGCCGGTGGACATCCCGGTGTCGGCGGAGGCGGTGACCGACACGCGGCTGGCCTCGACCGTGTCCAACGGCACGGTGAAGGTGCACACGGTCGAACACCTGATGTCGGCCTGCGCCGGGCTGGGGCTGGACAACCTCTACATCGACATCACGGCCGAGGAAGTGCCGATCCTGGACGGCTCCTCGTCCTCGTTCGTGTTCCTGCTGCAAAGCGCCGGCATCGTGGCGCAGAACGCGCCGCGCCGCTTCATCCGCGTGCTCAAGCCGGTCGAGGTGCGCGAGGGCGAGGGCGACGCGCTCAAGTGGGCGCGCCTGGTGCCCTACCACGGCTACAAGCTCAGCTTCGAGATCGTCTTCGACCACCGCGTGGTCGACTCCACCGGCCAGCGGGTCGAGTTCGACCTCGGCCAGGGCAACTACCAGCGCGACATCGCGCGCGCCCGCACCTTCGGCTTCACCAAGGACGTGGAGATGATGCGGGCCAACGGCCTGGCGCTGGGCGGCGGCATGGACAACGCCATCGTGATGGACGACTACCGCGTCCTCAACACCGACGGCCTGCGCTACGAGGACGAGTTCGTCAAGCACAAGATCCTCGACGCCATGGGCGACCTGTACCTGCTGGGCAAGCCGATGCTGGCCGCGTACAGCGCCTTCCGCTCCGGCCACGCGCTGAACAACAAGCTGCTGCGCGCACTGCTGGCGCAGCGCGATGCCTGGGAACTGGTGACCTTCCAGGACGAGCGGCAGGCGCCCGCCGGCTTCGCCCAGCTCGCCCGCGCCTGGTAGGGGCATGCTGGTCTTCCGCTGGGCCCTGCTGCTGCTCCTGCTGGGCGCCGGCGTCTGCTTCGCCTTCTATGCCGCCACCGGCCAGCCGCGCTACCGGCGCCTGGGCCTGGTCACGCTCAAGTGGACCCTGATCGCGGCCTTCGGCTTCTTCGCGGTGCTGGTGGTCGAACGGCTGCGGGGCTGAACCCGCCCGGCGACTCGCCTCAGTAGGTCCGCCCGGCCTTGTACATGCCGGTGCTGCGGCGGCTGGTCTGCGTGGCTTGCGCGATGCGCGCCATCGCCTGCCCCGCGTGCGCGTGCGTGATCGCTAGGCCCAGCGCGTCGGCCGCGTCCTTGCCCGGCAGGCCGGGCAGCCTGAGCAGCCGCTTGACCATCTCCTGCACCTCGGCCTTGCCCGCCTTGCCGTAGCCGGCGACCGCCTGCTTCATCTGCAGCGCGGTGTACTCGGCCACCGGCAGCTCGCCGGCCACCAGGGCCGTGACGCACGCGCCGCGGGCCTGCCCGAGCAGCAGCGTGGCCTGCGGGTTGGCGTTGACGAACACGATCTCGACCGCCGCGGCATGGGGCTGGTAGCGCCCGCGTACCTCGGCGATGCCCTGGAACAGCACCTTCAGGCGCGCCGGCAGGTCGCCGCGCGGCAGGTGGGTGGTGCTGATGGTGCCGCTGGCGACGTACTGCAGCTCGTGGCCCAGCGCATCGACCACGCCGAAGCCGGTGTTCTGCAGGCCGGGGTCTATGCCGAGGATTCGCATGGGCGCTGCCGAGTCTACCTTCCGCTGCAGCGCACGCCGCGCATCGCCCGATGCCGAGACGGCAAAGCGAAAACGGTCGCCGCCCGCGGCGGCGCAGTCCTACAGGCCGCTTCGCAGCGCGGCGGCACGCTGGGCTTTTCGCATCGAATGGAGGTACCGAATGAAGACCTTGCTGATCGCATCGATGGTGGCCCTGGGCCTGGTCGGCTGTTCCAGCTTCAACTATGGCGACGCCGGACCGGGCGGCACGCGCACGGCCGGCCAGGCGGTGGACGACGCCACCATAGGCACCCGGTTGAAAGCGGCCTTGGCGGCCGATCCGGAGCTGAGCGCCATGAAGATCAACGTCGACACGCTGCAGGGCAACGTCAAGCTCAAGGGCCAGGTCAAGAGCATGAAGGAGTGGCGCAAGGCCGGCGAACTGGCCCGCAGCATCGACGGCGTGAAGTCGGTCGACAACCAGCTCGTGATCTCGGGCTGACGCGGCCCTCAGCCGCCGAAGTACCAGCGCGCCGAGTGGAAGAACACCGGTGCGCCGAAGCACAGGGCGTCGACGCGGTCCAGCAGCCCGTTGGCGCCCGTCACCGATGCGCGGTGGCCCCAGGCGGGCACGCCGCGATCGCGCTTGATCGCCTTCATCACCAGGTGACCCAGCGAGCCGGCGGCGCAGGCGATGAACGCCATCGCCACCGCCTGCCCCGGGCGGAAGGGCGTGATGAAGGAGAGCGCGCCGCCCAGCAGGCTGCCCACCGCCATGCCCAGCGACCAGGATGGCCAGTTGAAGCTGCGGCTCACGCCGGGGATCGACGGCGGCCGCTGCGACTGGCGCGCCAGCAGGTGCTGCACGACCATGCAGGTCTGCACCACGAACACGACGAAGAACACGAGGAAGGCGCCCTTGCCCTCGTAGCTGCGCTGCGGGAAATCGAGCAGCAGCAGGGCCGGCACGTGGCTCATGCCGTACACGCAGACCATGATGCCCCACTGCAGCTTGGCGTTGCGTTCCAGGAAGCGCTGGGTATCGCCGCCCAGCGCGCTGGCCAGCGGCAGCGCGAGGAACACGTAGACCGGGATGAAGACCGTGAACAGGTCGAAGCGCCGGGTAGCCGCCAGCCAGAATTGGACCGGCAGTACGACGAAGAACACCAGCACCAGGCTGCGGTGGTCGGCCCGCCGGGTCGGCGACAGCGTGATGAACTCGCGCAGCGCGAAGAAGGCGATCAGCGCGAAGAGCAGGGTGGCCCCGGCGTTGCCCGCGGCCCAGCCGACCCAGAACACCACCACCATGGCCCACGAGGTGGACAGCAGCTTGCGCAGGTCGGCCAGGCGCTCCTGCCGGCTGGCATCGTCGGCGTCCGGGCGGCTGCGGAAACCCAGCAGGAACACGGCGATGCTGGCCACGGCGAGGATGCCGAACACCAGAAAGAACAGCGCGCCGACCTGCTGCTCGGGCGACAGCGTGCGCAGGAAGTCGTAGGCGGCCCTCATAGGTCGCGCAGCGCGATCACGGCATCGCGCGCCCGCGCCAGGAAGGCATGGCGGTCCTCGCCGGGTTGCAGTTCGATGGGCGCGCCGAAGGTCACCGAGCACAGGATGGGCACCGGCACCACCTCGCCCTTGGGCATGACGCGCTGCACGTTGGCGATCCAGGCCGGCACCAGCACCACCTGCGGGAAGCGCAGCGCGAGGTTGTAGAGGCCGGCCTTGAAGGGCTGCGGCTCCTCGGCATGGCCGCGCGTGCCTTCGGGGAACAGGATGATGGAGTCGCCGTTCTCCAGCGCCCGCACCAGCGGCTCCAATGGATCCTGCTCGCCGGTGCGGGCACGGTCCACGTAGATGGCGTTGAACACCGCGGTGGTGATCCATTCCCGCAGCCGGCTCCGGGTCCAGTAGTCGCGCGCGGCGATCGGGCGGGTGATGCTGCGCAGTTCCTGCGGCAGCGCCGCCCAGATCATCACCAGGTCGGCATGGCTCTGGTGGTTGGCGAAGTAGATGCGCTGCTCGGCCTTGGGCGGGCAGCCGTGCCAGCGCGCCTGCGCCCCGGTGAGCAGCCGCACCAGGCCCAGCAGGAAGATGCCCATCGCCTTGGCCAGCATCGGCCGATCATAAGCACCGCTGAGCCAGCGGGGCACAAGTGCTTGCAGTTGAAGGCCGGCGCCACACTCGGGCTGCAGGCGGACCGCTATGCTGGACCGATGCGCCTGGCGGCCCTGTTCCTGGTCCTCGCGGTGCTGGTACCCGCAGCGTCGGCCCAGGCCCCGCTGTTGCAAGCCCTGCAGCGTGCCCGGCAGCAATGCGGCGCCGCCGGCCCGCCGCTCCAACCCAATCCCCAGCTCGACGAGGCCGCCCGCCGCCTGTCGCGCGGCGCCACGCTGTCCGGCGCGCTACAGGCCAGCGGCTACCGCGCCCAGCGCAGCGTGCAATGGTCGCTGCGTGGCTACCGCTCGCCGCAGGCGGCGGTACAGGCCCTGGTGCCGCAGCACTGCAAGGCGCTGGCCGACCCGGGGCTGCGCGAAGTCGGGTTGCAGCACGCGGGCGGGTCCTGGTGGGTGATCGCCGCAGCGCCCTTCGCGCCGCCCGCGTCCGGGCAGTCCGGCGATGTGGCGAGCCGCGTGCTGGCGCTGGTCAACCAGGCCCGCGCCCAGCCGCGCCGCTGCGGCAGCCAGGCGTTCGGCGCCGCCGGGCCGCTGGCAGGCAACCGCCTGCTGGCGCAGGCGGCGCAGGTCCATGCGGATTCCATGGCGCGCCACGGCTACCTGGAGCACCGGGGCCGTGACGGCAGCACCCCGGTCGAGCGGGTCGACCGCACGGGCTATCGCTGGCGCAGCGTGGGCGAGAACATCGCCTCGGGCCAGACCAGCGCGGAACAGGTGGTGCGCGGGTGGCTCGCCAGCCCCGAGCACTGCGTCAACATCATGGAGCCGCGCTTCACCGAGATGGGCGTGGCCTTCGCCGTCAACAAGGCCAGCACGGGCGGGATCTACTGGGCGCAGGTGTTCGGGCGGCGGTGAGGGCCTGACGGTCCCTTCCGGCGGCGATACCGCTCGTCCCTGCCGTTGCTTGCCCGAAAGACGGAGGCTTGCGGGACGTTTGCCCCGTGCAGACCGGGAGGTTCCTCCCGTGCAACCCTTGGCCCCTGCGTGCCCAATCGTCGTTCGCAGTTCCTTGGCTTGCGACGGTCGCCGGTGCGACCGCAGGGATGATCCGAATGAACGATGTCCGCACGATTCTCGTCACCGGTGGGGCAGGCTATATCGGCAGCCACGCGTGCGCCGCGCTGGCCCAGGCCGGCTACGTCCCGGTCGCCTACGACAACCTGAGTACCGGACACCGGGAGAGCGTACGCTGGGGACCGCTCGAAGTCGGGGACATCGGTGATCCGGCGCGGTTGGGCGAGGTGTTCCTGAAGTACAGGCCGGGAGCGATCCTGCACTTCGCGGCAAAAGCCTACGTGGGCGAGTCCATGGAGCATCCGCGCAAGTACTACCGCAACAACGTGGCCGGCACCATCGCGCTGCTCGAAGCCGCGCTCGTGCACGAAGCCAGGCACTTCGTCTTCTCGAGCAGTTGCGCCACCTATGGCCTGCCGCCCTCCGCGCAGGTCACGGAAGCAACGCCCCAGGTGCCCATCAGCCCGTACGGAGCCACGAAGCTGTTCTGCGAGCGAATGATCCTGGACTTCTGCCGCGCCTACGGGATGAGCGCCGCCTTGTTGCGCTACTTCAACGCGGCGGGCGCCCACCCGACGGAACCGATCGGCGAGTCGCACGACCCGGAACCGCACCTCATCCCCTGCATCCTCGATGTCGCCGCCGGACGCACTCCCGAAGCGAGGGTCCATGGGGGCGATCACCCGACCGTCGATGGCAGCTGCGTGCGGGACTATGTCCACGTGTGCGACCTGGCCGACGCGCACGTCCTGGCCTTGCAGTACCTGGAACGGGGCGGCGCCCCGGATGCGTTCAACCTGGGGAACGGCCAGGGCTTCTCGGTATTGCAGGTCATCGATGCGGCATCGCGCGTGACCGGGCGCGACATCCCCTACCGGATCTGTGAACGCCGCGCCGGCGACCCCGCGGCCGTCTACGCGGATGCCGGCAAGGCCGTTTCCAGGCTGGGCTGGCGGCCCCGGTTCGCCGACCTCGACGCGATCATCCGGCACGCCTGGCACTGGCACCAGCACCGGGACTGGTGAGCGGCTGCGGACGGGGGGCAACCCATCCGTGCGCAGCGACGGGCGCGCCTTCCCCCGCTTCCGGTAGGTTTGTCCCCCACCCACCGTGAGACTCCTCTCATGCCGTGCCGACGGCGTGCGCGCCAAATGCTCCGTTCACGAAAGGAGTTCTTCATGCCAGGCATCACCCCCAGGGGCGTGCAGCCGCAGTCGACGAAGGCTTCCGGGGCGCCAGGCCTCCAGGTCGTTTCCCGAAGGGCTCCCTTGCGCGCACTGCGGGACCCGCAGCGATTCGCGGACCTCGAACTCGCTGCCGCGGAGGTGAAGCCCGCCTCGAAGGCGAAGCAGGTCGCGGTGGTGGGCATGGGGTTCGTGGGGCTGGCGAACTCCTGCCTCCTGGCGAAGCACAACCGGGTCGTCGGCGTCGACGTGTCCGCGCAGAGGACGGCGGCCATCAATGCGGGTCGCAGTCCCATCGCCGACCCCGACATCGAGGCTTTCCTGTCTTCGCCCGGGGCGCGGCTGGAAGCGACCACTGATGCCGAGGCGGCCTTCGCGGGCGCGGACTACGTCATGATCGCCACCCCGACGAACTACGACCCGGCGACGAACCGTTTCGACACGCGAAGCGTGGAGGCGGTCGCCAGGCGGGTCATCGCCGTCAACCCGGCCGCGGTCATCGTCATCAAGTCCACCGTGCCGGTGGGCTTCACCGAGCGGCTGAAGGCGGAGACCGGTTGCCCCAACATCCTGTTCTCGCCGGAGTTCCTGCGGGAAGGACGCGCGCTGCACGACAACCTGCATCCATCCAGGATCATCGTGGGGGAGCAGTCCCAGCGCGGCCGCGCGGTCGCGGACCTGCTGCTGGAAGGCACGGTGGCCAGGAACGCGCCCGTGCTGCTGACCAGTTCCACCGAGGCGGAGGCGATCAAGCTCTTCGCGAACAGCTTCCTTGCCATGCGGGTGGCGTTCTTCAACGAGCTGGATTCCTACGCGCTCAGCCATGGGCTGGACACGCGGGCCATCATCGACGGGGTCTGCCTCGATCCCCGCATCGGGGCGCACTACAACAACCCGTCGTTCGGCTACGGCGGCTACTGCCTGCCGAAGGACACCCGGCAACTGCTGGCGAACTTCGGCGATGTTCCACAGGCGCTGATCGGGGCCATCGTCCGGTCGAATGCCACCCGCAAGGACTTCATCGCGGGAGCCATCCTGCAGCGCCGGCCCCGGACCGTCGGCTTCCACCGCCTGGTGATGAAGAGCGGAGCGGACAACTACCGTGCCTCGGCGATCCAGGGCGTGATGAAACGGATCAAGGCCAGCGGCGTCGAGGCACTGGTCTACGAGCCGCTGCTGCAGGAGGGCTCCTTCCTCGATTCGCGCGTGGTGCGGGACCTCGAGGCCTTCAAGCGGGACTGCGACGTGATCGTGGCCAACCGGCTCACGGACGACCTGCACGACGTGCGCGACAAGGTGTTCACCCGGGACCTGTTCGGCGCCGATTGACCGCGCCCGCGTGGCGCCTCATCGCACCGGTGCGACGGACCCCGTGGGGCCTCCCGTTTGCAAGGCATCGCCCGTGCCGCGCTGCACCGCCTGCAGGGAGAGCACCCCGCCCGACGCGGCAAGGTGGGGCCGCTTGCGGGGCGGCGCAGGCGGTGCGGCGTTCCGCGCGCCCATCGCGTCTTCGATGCACCGGCGATAGGCGCTGCGGAACGCATCGACCGAGAACCGCTCGGCCTGGGCCCGGCAGGCGAGGGGGCTGAACTGCCCGGCCTCCTCCTCGAAGCGCGCCACCGCAGCCATGACGGACTCGGGCGTCTGCTGCTCGAAGAACAGGCCGGTCGGCGCATCGCTGCCATCGAGCGGCCGCACGGTCTCGCGCGCGCCGCCACGCCCGTAGGCGATCACGGGGGTGCCGCAGGCCTGGGCTTCGACGAGCGTGATCCCGAAATCCTCTTCGGCGGCGAACACGAAGGCCTTGGCCCGCTGCATGTAGTGGCGCAGCTGGGCGGCGGGCTGGCGTCCGACCAGCTGGATGTTGGGCCGGCCGGCTGCCAGCTTGCGGCACCGGTCGAGGTCGGGGCCCTCCCCGACCACCACGATGCGCCGGTCGGGCATGCGCGCGAACGCCTCCACCAGGACGGGCATCTTCTTGTAGGGCACCATCCGTGCGGCCGCCAGGTAGAAGTCGTCCTTGTCGGCCTGCAGCGCGAAGGACTGGACGTCCACGGGGGGATGGACCACCACGCTGTCGCGCCCGTAGGCCTTGCGGATCCGGCGGCCGACGAAGGCGGAGTTGGCGATGAACAGGTCCACGCCGGCGGCGGTGCGGCAGTCCCACAGGCGCATGTAGTGCAGCGCGAGCCGGGCGAACAGGCCCTTGGCGCCACGGTCCAGTCCGGATTCCTGCAGGTACTGGTGCTGCAGGTCCCAGGCGTACCGGATCGGGCTGTGCACGTAACTCACATGCACCTGGTCGGGGCCGGTGAGAACCCCCTTGGCGACCGCGTGGCTGCTCGAGAGCACGAGGTCGTAGGCGCTGAGGTCGAGCTGCTCGATCGCCAGGGTCATGAGCGGCAGGTAGTGGCGGAACGCGCGGCGCGCGAAAGGCAGTCGCTGGATGAAGGTGGTGCGCACGTTCCGGCCCCCGAGGAACGCACGTTCGGAGCCGGACAGGAAGTCGACCACCCCGAAGACGTCGGCCTGGGGGAACAGCGCCAGCATCTGCTCGACGACCCGTTCCGAGCCGGCGTAACTGTCGAACCACTCGTGGACGATCGCGACTTTCACCCGGATACCTCCGTGCGGCTGGGCGCACCTGGGACTGCACATCCGCAGTGTCGCGCGGCAGCCGGCCCGCGACCCATGACGAACGTCCCGGGTCGGCTGGACATTCATCCCGGCCGGCAAAAAAAAGCCGCGGACGCAAACGCGTCCGCGGCGGCCATGCCGGTCAGGAGGGGGCGAGCCGAGGCGCCGGGGTGGCTGGCTCACCCGTGGCACGGTCAGGGGGCCACGTAGCCCACCGGCCCGCCGGAGAACTGGACGACCGACACGCCAGGGCCGTTGCCTGCGTAGGCCGGGCCGGAGCCGCTGTAGCGGTTGTTCTCCAGGCGCACGTTCGTCTGCGGACCCCACCAGTTGAAGCCGTTGCGGCCGTCCTGGATGATGTCGTTGGAGATCACCTTGATGTCGTCGTTGGGCTGGCCACCGTTGTAGCTGCCGTCCGAGTAGATCAGCACCGCGCCGTGGCCGTTGCTCGTGCTGCCGCAGTTCTGCAGGGTGTTGCGCTGCGCGGTGACGCCCACCACGTTGAACGTGTTCCACGGCGTTTCCTGCGCGAAGTACATGCAGGCCCACTGCGAGTTGTTCTGCAGCAGGTTGTTCTCGTACAGGATGTTGCGCCCGCCGAGCACGCTCATGTTGCGGCCCCACTTGTTGCCGCGCACGATGTTGTTGCGCGCCGTGATGTTGCTGACGGGCGTGCCGTCGCCCTGGTAGCTGACCACGGCGATGCCGTCGTCACCGCTGCCGTCGATCACGTTGTTCTCCACCGTGATGTCGCTGGCGCCGGCGGTCAGGTGGATCGAGTCGGACAGCGAGTTGCGGATCGTGTTGTTGGTGATCAGGCCCTTGCTGGCGCGCGAAGCGGTCTGGATGCTGGCGGCCGGCGAGTTCTCGATGGTCACTCCGTCGATCACGAAGTTGGTGGCGCCCCAGATCATGATCTTGGTCGACTCCCAGTTGGGCACGCGGCCTGGTGCCGCGGCGCCGGTCAGCTTCACGTTGCTCACGCTGGGACCGTTGCCGCGCATGAAGATCGAGGCCTGCTGCCAGTTCGTGGCGTACAGCACGGAGTCCGGGCCGGTGCCGGCGATCTTGCCGCTGTCCAGCTGGATGACCGAACTGAAGTTGCACTGGCCGGCCGGGATCAGCAGCGCCAGGCCCTTGGCCTTGGTGTCGGCGATGCCGCGCGAGATGGCCGAGTTGTTGTCGGTGCGGCCGTCGCACACGCCGCCGTAGTTCGTCAGGCTGATCCCTGCGGGTGCAGGGGCGGGTGCGGGTGCAGGAGCCGGTGCCGCGGATCCAGGAGCAGGAAATGACGAGAGGCCCGAGCCGTCCACGTCGGCGCCGATGACCGAGCTGGCGACCTCGCTGCCACCACCACCGCCGCCGCCGCAGCCTGCGAGGACGACGGACATCAGCGCGGCGAGGCAGAGTCGATGGCGAAACGGAGATTGGGTAAGGGATGAGTACTGCAAATGTCTTCTCTGTCGGGATGAAGGGCGGGCCGGCAGGCTTCGGGGTCGAGCTGCCGTCCCGGATGGACCGGATGAACCGGCCCGCCGACGCCCTGTGCTGCTCACACGGGTCGGACGGCCGGGGAACGCGAAGGGCCCGGGCTCAGGGCCGCGATGCGGGGGTGCCAGGTGCAGCCGGCAGGACCTTGCCGGCTGCACTCATGGACCTCAGGGGGCGACGTAGCCCACCTGGCCGCTGGAGTAGCGGACGACCGTCACGCCGGGGCCGTTGCCGGCGTAGGCCGGGCCGGAGCCGCTGTAGCGGTTGTTCTCCAGGCGCACGTTCGTCTGCGGACCCCACCAGTTGAAGCCGTTGCGGCCGTCCTGGATGATGTCGTTGGAGATCACCTTGATGTCGTCGTTGGGCGCGCCGCCGTTGTAGCTGCCGTCCGAGTAGATCAGCACCGCGCCATGGCCCGTGCTCAGGCTGCCGCAGTTCTGCATCGTGTTGTGCTGCGCGGTGACGCCGACCACGTTGTACGTGTTCCACGGCGTCTCCTGCGCGAAGTACATGCAGGCCCACTGCGAGTTGTTCTGCAGGAGGTTGTTCTCGTACAGGATGTTGCGCCCGCCGAGCACGCTCATGTTGCGGCCCCACTTGTTGCCACGCACGATGTTGTTGCGCGCCGTGATGTTGCTCACCGGCGTGCCGTCGCCCTGGTAGCTGACCACGGCGATGCCGTCGTCACCGCTGCCGTCGATCACGTTGTTCTCCACCGTGATGTAGCTGGCCCCGGCGGTCAGGTGGATCGAGTCGGACAGCGAGTTGCGGATCGTGTTGTTGGTGATCAGGCCCTTGGTGGCGCGCGAAGCCGTCTGGATGCTGGCGGCCGGCGAGTTCTCGATGGTCACGCCGTCGATCACGAAGTTGTTGGCGCCCCAGATCATGATCTTGGTCATTTCCCAGTTCGCCTGGCGGCCGGGTGCCGCGGCGCCGGTCAGCTTCACGTTCTTCACGACCGGCCCGGTGCCGCGCATGTAGATCGAGGCCTGCTGCCAGTTCGTGGCGTACAGCACGGAGTTCGCGCCCGTGCCGACGATCTTGCCGCTGTCCAGCTGGATGACCGAGCTGAAGTTGCACTGGCCGGCCGGGATCAGCAGCGCCACGCCCTTGGCCTTGGTGTCCGCGATGCCGCGCGAGATGGCCGAGTTGTTGTCGGTGCGGCCGTCGCACACGCCGCCGTAGTTGGTCAGGCTGATCCCGGCGGGTGCGGGGGCCGGAGCGGGCGCGGGCGCCGGGGCAGGAGCCGGAGCCGGAGCGGGTGCCGGGGCAGGAGCCGGAGCCGGAGCGGGTGCCGGAGCCGGAGCGGGTGCCGGAGCAGGAGACGGCGCGGGGGATTTCTTCCCCGGGTCCTTGTCCGTCTGGTAAAGAGGGTGATCCGGCGGGAACGGCTTGGTGCGCGCGAGCATCGCGCTGTCGAGATCGCCCGACGCATCGGCCACGACACCGTCGCCGCCGCCGCCGCCGCAACCCGCCAGCACGGCGGCCATCAGCGCGGACAGGGCGAGGCGACCCTGGAAGGAGGATTTCGGGTGAGAGGAGTACTTCATGTCGTCACTGTTGAGATCAGAAGCGCGACAGTAACGGGCATGGTTGAGTCAGCTGTAAGCGACCACTGCAATCTGTGTCCAACGCTGGAGCGGCGCACGCCTGTGCGATCTGCTCATGAGCTAGGGGAATGGATGAGAAAACGGCCCGCGGCGCAGGTATGTACGTCACAAGTCCACACACACGTCAGCTTGAAGCGGCCGGCCTGGCGGGGCGCCGGCCGCGGCGGGAGCCGGCGCTCACCTTCGCAAGCGCGCGCGTCGCGCTCGTGCCGGTGAACGTGCGCGCAGGAAAACTAGGGGAAGGCGCGGATAGGCGCCGCGAACGTGCGCGGCTTCAGCCCGGCGTCAGTCGGCGGCGTGGCCGACGGGGCCACCGGCGTAGGGAATCACGCGCACGGCCGGGTCGCGGACGTCCAGCGGCCACATCGTCCCGGTGACCCGGTTGGACTGCAGCAGCACGTCCGAATTGGGGCCCGCGACCCGGATGCCCACGAGCCGCGGATCCCGGACGTCGTTGTCGAGCAGCGAGATGCCGGCATTGGCCTCCTGCCCGGCGCTGAAGACCATCGCTGCGCCATGGTTCGCCAGGAAGCCTCCGCAGTGCTCCAGCGTGTTGCGGCGGGCCACGACGTTGAGCGAACCCTTGGTGGCCAGCTCGCCGCCGTCCTGCGCGATGTACAGGCAGGCCCGGCCGGCCAGGTTGTTCTGCAGCAGGTTGTTCTCGTAGAGCACGTGCTCCCCGCCGACGACGCTCATGTTCCGTCCCCAGCGGTTGTCGCGCACGACGTTGCGCCGTGCGGTGACATGGCTCACGCGGGCAGGGTCGTCCCGGTAGCTGATGACGGCGATCCCGTCATCTCCCGTCGATTCGACCAGGTTGTCCTCCACCAGGATGTGGCTGGCCCCTCCCGTCAGGTGGATGCCGTCCGAGAGCGTGTTCCGCACCACGTTGTGGGTGATCCGCCCGTGCATGGCCCGGTCGGCCGTCTGGATGCCCGCCGCGGCCGCGCCGTCGATCGTGACGTGGTCGATGACGAAGCCGGTGGCGCCGAACACGGTGATGCGGGTCATCTCCCAGTCGGCGCGGCGCGATGGCGCGGCCACCCCCGTGAGCTGGAGGTTGGAGACGACCGGCGACTCGCCCGACATGAAGATGGCCGAGCGCCGCCAGTCCAGCGCGTGCAGCACGGAGTCGGGTCCGGAACCGGTCAGGGTGGCGCCATCGACACGGATGACGCCCGCGTAGGCGCACACCCGGTCCGGAACGAGCACGGGCAGGCGCAAGGCCCGGCCGCGTGCCAGCGCCCGGGCCAGGGCAGGGCCGTCGTCCGTGCGGCCATCGCAGGCCGCGCCGTGGTCGACCAGGCGCACGGCCTGCGCGGGTGCGGATGGGCTGCCGGCCAATGGGTAAGCGGCCGCGAGCCCGGAGGCCAGCGCACCCATGGCCAGGAGGCGGCGAAGCTGTCCGGGGAAGCCGGGGCGCTCAAGAAGCGAAGCGCCGGGCCGCATCGCGGGTCGGTCTTGCCGTGGCCAGCGCGCCGAAGGCCCACAGCGCGGCCAGCACGGCGAGGGCCCCCAGGAGCCAGACGAAAGCCCGCGAGGTGCCCCAGTAGCAGTAGCGGAAGCTTTCGAAGATGGCGACCAGCACGGACGGGTACAGCATCAGTGCGATGGTGTCGCCGCGGAGGTAGCGCGAGTACAGGACGCCGCCAAGGAACGCCGTGACGGCGAAGTACAGGATGGCCCCGGCCACGCCCAGGTCCAGCGTGACCCCCAGGAAACTGGAACCCGAGTTGAACTCCGGGTCGCCGTAGCGCTGCAGGAAGAGGTCGCCGCTCTCGGTCGTGGCGCCCACCGCCTCGGAGAACCAGTGCCCTATGCCCAGCGGGAACGCATGCAGCCAGTCCAGCACGGCCTCGAACTTCCAGCTCGGCCACTCCGTGGTGGCCAGGATGCCGGCCCCGTTGTTGAGCGCCGTGTAGTAGTAGCTGACGAAGCGACCCACGGCGAACTCCCAGAACGCCATGCGGTCCTCGTAGAAGGGCCAGCTGCGGAAGTACTCCGCCACCGCGAAGAACAGGAAGACGACCGGCAGCGCCGCATAGGGCCCCAGCCGGTAGAGCAAGCTGCGCATGGGCTGCTCCGCCGTGGGCCTGGGCATGGCCAGGAGCAGGGCCAGCACCAGCGGGATGAGCGCTTCCGCTGCCGCCAGGCGCTCGGACCAGATGTAGGTGCGGAAGAGGGTGAACAGCAGCAGCACGATCACCATCGCCTTCAGTGCGTCGCTGCGCACCTTGCGCACGAAGAGGAGGTAGCCCGCCAGCGAGAAGAAGGGCGCGGCACAGTTGACCAACGAGGTGATGCCCACGACCCGGCCGATCTCCTCGCGGTCGGGCTTGAACTCGCCGGTCAGGATGCGGAGCATCACGGACGGGTCCAGGACCAGCGACCGGTACCAGAACACATAGGCGGCGAGCACCACCATCCCCAGGCACAGTGCGGCGCGCACCAGGTGGTCGTCGCGGCCCTGGAGCACTGTGCGCTGCCGCAGGCCTTCGCCCAACGCGGCTCCGATGGCCGAGAAGACCACCAGGCCGAGGCACAGGGCCAGGTGCCACGGCAACAGGTAGTTGCGCGTTCGCACCGCAAGCCCTTGCAGGTCGCTGCTGCCGGCCCAGTACACCACCAGCAGCATGGGCAGGACGAACAGCAGGTTGACGGTGGACGGACGCGTCCACCACGGCAGGGCTCGTGCCGGCGAGGGAGCGGCGTATTCAGGCTCTCGCATCGGATCGGGCGAGCCCGCGAAGCACCAGCCCGGCCGCCACCGCCACCGACGCATCGGCGGCGAGCAGCGCCCAGCCGAACCCCGCGGGGATGTCGCGGAGCGCAAGCAGCAGGCCGAAGAAGATGGCCGCACCGACCATCGCGATGGCGACGTACACGCGTTCCTTGCGGAACAGGGTCAGGCACTGCATGCCGAAGAGCGCTTCCGCCATGCAGACGGGTAGGGTCAACGCAACCAGGCTCGTCAGCATGAAGGCAGCGGACGGCGCCTGCGCGGACCCGTAGGCAAACGTGACGATGCTGCCGGCGTGGCTGCTGATCAGCAGTGCGATCGCCGCGCTGCAGACCATCAGCAGGTAGAACAGGCTGCGCCCGAAGCGCACGGCGGCGCGGCGGTCGGCCATCAGCCGGCTGAGGCGGATGTAGCCGAGCTGCCCCAGCGGGACGAGGATCGCCAGCCCGGCGGTCCGGATCCGCAGGGCGATGTTGGCGGCACCGGTCAGCACGGGATCGGCGATCGCGCCGAGGACGACGACGCCTCCGCTCGTGATCGAGGCGCCGCTGAGGTTGCCCAGCACGATGGCTGCGCCGCTGCGGAACAGGGCGCGCAGCTGCGAAACGTCGACGTGCGGCGGCTTCAGCAGGCGGAACCGGTGCATCAGGAGCCAGCCCACGATGGCGCTGGCCCACACCACGAAGGCGTAGGCCCACATCGCCATCGTCAGGTCTTCCGGCGCCGCGACGGTCGCCACCAGCACGGCGATGCCGGCCCCGCGGGACACCAGGGCCACCAGCGCGGCCGACCACATCAGTTCCAGGGAGCGAAGGTACCAGCCGGGCTCGAGGGCAAAGGCGAGCATGTAAACCGCCATGGCCCAGGACATCGAGCTTTCGCTCGGGCTGCGGGTGGCGAGCAGGATCGGCAAGGCCAGCGTGCAGGTCAGCAGGGCGATCAGCAGCTTGGCCAGGGTGATGTTCCAAAGGACCTGCGCCGGGCGGTCACGCCAGTGGCTGGAATGGACCTCGCGCACGCCGATGGAGTCGAAACCGAACTCGATGAACATACACAGGAAGGACGTGAGCGCCGTGTAGAAGGCGACCACGCCGTAGGGGGCCGGGCCGAGGTTGCGCGCGCACACCACCGCGAAGACGACCGGGAACGAGTAGACGGCGCATTGCGCCACCCCCAGCGCGACCACCTTCGCACCCGTGTCGGAGAAGCGGACCAGCAGGGGGGCGCTGACGCGCGAGGGGTTGCTCATGAACCGTCCCGGCGCCCGGTTGTCAGTGCTCGTTCATGACGACACCTGCCAGGGCCGCCCGACCTTTCCGGATCGCGGCCACCAGGCCCTGCAAGGCAGCCATCCGCGCGCTGTGGGGGCGCGCCACGACCAGCGCGGCGCCGGCCTGCGCCGCGATGATGCGCGCTTCCGTGCCCTCGCTGGCGGCCGGGGTGTCGAGCACCACGTAGTCGAACCTGGCGAGGAACTCCCGCAGGAGCGCTTCGAAGGCGCCACGATGCAGCAGCTCGGCCGGGTTGGGCGGAATGGGCCCGGCGCCCAGCACCAGCAGCCCGGTCACTGGCGACGGTTGCACCACGGACTCCGCCGCCGCGCGCCCGGCGAGCAGCTGGCTCAGGCCGATCGAGTCGTCCAGCCGGAACAGCGCGTGCTGGCGCGGCGCGTGCAGGTCGGCATCGATCAGCAGGGTTCTCCCGCCCAGCTGGGCGAAGGCGATCGCCAGGTTGGCCGCCACGTAGCTGCGGCCGTCGCCGCGCTCGGGGCTGACCACCGCCAGGCCGCGCTCGCCCTTGCGGTCCATCGCACCGGCCACCAGCTCGGCCCGCAGCTCCCGGAAGCCGTGCGCGTCCTCGCCCAGCGGGTCGCTGGCGCACACCAGCTCGCTGTCGAACAGCGCCGCTTCCCGCAGGTAGGGGTACTCGAACTGTTCGGCCAGCGCCTCGAAGATGTCGTCCTCCGATGCCAGCCCCAGCGCGATGGCCGTTTCGCCGAAGCGTCCGCCGTTCTCGCGCTGGTGCCGCAGGACCTGTTCGATGCCGGCGGGGTCCAGGACCCCCGAATAGGCCAGGAGTTGCCCCATCCGCCGGTCGCGCTTGAGGGTGACGACGTGGTCGTCGTGGGTGCTGAGGGCCGTGTTGGACGTCATGGGGCTGGTCTGCGGCATGGCTTAGTCGCTGGTGAGGGCAGGGCGGGGCCGGACGAGCAGCGGTCGCACGGGGGACAGTGCGCCGCGCGGCTTGCGCTGCCGCAGGACGGCCAGCACCGGCTGCCCGATCTCGGCCAGCACGTCGTCGGTGCTGTGGAGCCGGCGGTCGCGCCGCTCGGCAAACGCGATCGCCACCAGCGCGAGCAGCAGGCCGACCGCGGCGCCGACCGACGCCTTGGCGGCCACCGAAGCGGTACTCGCCAGCAGCGGAACGCTGGCTTCCTTCAGGACCGACACGGTGACCTGCGGGGCGCTCTTCTCGAGGGTGGTCTTGTTCAGGCGCTCGATCACGGCGTCGAACGCCTCGCGTGCCACGTCCACTTCCTGCTGCAGCAGCCGGGCCTCGTCGCGCAGGGCCTTGCGCTGCAGCACCTTGGCGCGCTGCTGTTCCAGCGCCTGCGTGCGTTCTGCCAGCTGGCTGGCCAGCACCTTGCTGCTGCCCTCGAAGGCGTTCGCGACCCGGCGCTTGGCGGCCTCGAGCCGCTGGGAAAGGCTGGCCGTGATGGCCCGCGACTCGACCACCGTCGGGTGCCGGTCGCCCAGGCGCTCCAGCAGCTCGTTCTGCCGGGTTTCCTGCACCGCCAGCGACTTGGCCAGCTCGGCCACGGTGACGTCCTTGAGCACCTCCTCCATGTGGTCGGGAGTGTCGGCCGCCTCCCTGCGCCGGCGCTGCGCCTCGCCGGCCCTGGCCTGCAGGGCCACGACCTGGGCACTGAGCTCGGCCAGGCGCGCGTCCTCGACGTCGAGCTTCTCGTCGAACGTGGTGATGCCGTTGCGCCGCTGGAACTCGGAGGCGCGCCGCTGCGCTTCGTGCAGCCGGTCGCGCAGGAGCTTGGCGCGCTCGTCGAAGAAGACGTTGAACTCGCGCACCGGCCCGAGCCGCAGGTCCACCGAGGTCGCGACGTAGGCCTTGACCAGGGCGTTGACGAAGGCCGCCGCCAGCTTGGGGTCGCGCGAGGAATGGGACACCTTCAGCACGCGGGAGTCGCGGGCGGGCCGGACCTCGGTCGTCCGCTGCATCTCCTCCACCGCCCAGGCCTGGAAGTCGCCCTGCCCGCCGGTCTTCTCCTGCCAGCGCTCCCGCAGCGCCTGCTCCACCGACGGGCCGAGGGCCTGCAAGGCACCGGACACGACGCGCGCGCTGCGCACCACGTCCGCCTCCGTCATGATCCGGCTGGGCAGGTTGGTCCCCGGCAGGTGCACGCCGGCGATCGGATCCAGGTCCTCTTCCTCGATCAGGATCTCGGACGTGGCGCGATAGCGGTTGGGCATCAGCAGGGACCCGATCAGGAGCACCGAGAGCAAGGTGCCCACCCAGACGGTGAGCGCGAAGCGCCAGCGATAGCGGAGTGCGCGGAAGAACTGCTGGATCGTCATGGCGTGTTTCCGATGGTCAGGTGGCCGCATTGCCCCGCGTGTCTGGCTGGTGCGCCGTGCGGGCTGCGACCCACTTGCGCACCGAATCCAGCACGGCGAGCGCCGGGACGTCCCAGTTCATCTGCCCGGCCCGCCGTCGGCCGGCAGCGACCAGGCGGGCCCGTTCGGCATCGTCCGCGGCCAGGCGGGCGATCGCCGATGCGAGCTGGCCGGCATCGTCCGGGTCGAAGTAGGCCGCCGCTTCCTCGCCGCAGGCTTCCGGGATGGACGCCGCATTCGACACCAGCACCGGGCAGCCCACCCGCATGGCTTCCAGCGGCGGCAGGCCGAATCCCTCGTAGCGCGACGGGAACACGAACAGGACGGCACGCTGCAGCAAGCCGACCAGCTGGCCATCCGTCACGTAGCCGGTGTATTCGACGTTCGGGGTGCCACCCTGTCCGGGCGTCGCACGGAACACACGCGCCGACCCCCCGCCCGCGACGACCAGCTTGAGGTGCGCCAGCCGCGGATCCTGCATGGCGGCCTCCAGCGTGGCGATGTTCTTGTTGGCCTGCAGGCTGCCGATCGCCAGCACGTACGGCTGGCCTCGCAGCCGGTCGGCCAGGGAGTGGTCGGGCTCGATGCGGTCGACGTGGTCGGTGCCCTCGCCGACGACGTCGATGCGGGCGGGCGGTACGCGCAACGCCCGCGCCAGTCGGCCCCGGGAGAATTCCGAGACCGTGACGAGCCGGGCGCCGGTGGCCGCCAGGGCCCGCAGCACAAGCCGGTACCAGGCCGTGAAGAGCGGGCTGAAGCCCTCCGGCAGGTCGAAGACCGCGGCGTCGTGGACCACCACCGCGCGGCGCCTGCAGAAGACGGGCGCGAGGCAGCACAGGCAGAGCAGGGGCCGGCCGGCGGCGAACCAGGGCAACTGCAGCTGCTCCCAGGCGTGGCCACCGCCCAGGCCGCGAAAAGTCTGCCGGATGCGCGCCAGCCCCAGCCGTTCGGCACCCGGCGGGCAGATCAGCTCCAGCTCGACGCCGGGCATCTCGACGGCATCCAGCGCGCGGACGATCTCCCTGGCGAAGCGTTGCACGCCCGTCGTTCTCTGCGTCAGGAATCGTCCATCGATGGCGATGCTTGCACTCAAGACCTGCTCCCTGATTCAGCTGCACAGCCGTGCGTGCGGCGGTGCGCAGCCGGTGCCGACACGACAGGTGGAAGTCGGGTCCGGCCCACGGAGATTGGATGCGAACCGACTCGCGGCCAGTTGGGAGTTTTGTCCCGATTCGGCTAGGAACTTGCTGTGACCGGCATTGCGGGCAGCGGGCGGAACTGCGGGTCGTGGCTGCCACGCACGGCGACGACGGGACAAATCACCCAGCCGATTCGGTAGGAGCCTCCCTTACGGTGGGGGTGCTGCGCCCGTAGCCTTGCAACGGAGACGAACCAAAGGACAGTGACCATGCCAGGAGGCCACGCGCCGTGAATCCGCTCCCAGAGACTCCTCTCGTGTCGGTCGTGACACCTTCGTTCAACACGGGTGCCTACATCGAAGACACCCTGGGAAGCGTCGAGCAGCAGGATTACCCGCGCGTCGAACACATCGTCCTCGATTCCGGCTCGACGGACGGCACCGCCGAGATCCTGGCGCGCCACCCGGGCCTGCGCCTCGTCACGCCGGCACCGCAGGGCCTCAGCGCGAAGATGAACCTCGGCTTCTCGCTGGCCCGCGGCGACATCGTCTGCTGGCTGAGCGCGGACGACTACCTGCTGCCCGGTGCCATCGCCAAGGCCGTCGATGCCTTCAAGCGCCATCCCGAGGCCGGCCTGGTGTACTGCAACTCGCTGCAGGTCGACGAGACGGGCGTGGAGATCGGCAGGACCCGCAGCCGTCAGGCAAGCGTGCGGGACATGCTGCGGTACAACTACGTGCCCCTGGAAAGCGCCTTCGTGCGGCGCGAGGCCCTGGAGCGCATCGGTCCCGTCGACGACAGCTACCCGCTCGTGCAGGACTGGGACTGGCTGATCCGGATCTGCAAGCAGTTCCCGATCGCCTGGGTCGACGACTGGTGGAGCGCCAACCGGGTGCAGCCGCAGCAGCGGTCGCAGCTGTACAAGGCGGACATCTGGCTGCAGGTTCGGACCATGACGCGCCGGCACGGCGGGGCCTACCTGCCGGTGTTCGCGTACTACTGGGGTCCCAAGTTCCTGCGCGCGGGCGGCATGCTGCTCACCGGGCAGTTCTCGCGGTTCAGGGCCAAGCTGCGGACGCACCTCGCGAGCCTCGGCCGGCGCGAGCAGACCCGCAAGGGGCTCGAGTACTAGGCAGGCCGTGGCGCACGCGACCCTCCTCCAGGCCTGACGATGCCCGCGTCGCTCCACGGGCCAACCCGTCGCAGGTGACCGATGCCAAGCTCCCAGCAAAGCCCCGGACCGCTCGTGTCCATCATCATCTGCAACTACAACCACGGCCGGTTCCTGCGCGACGCGATCGGCTCGGCACTCGGGCAGACGTACGGACACGTGGAGGTCATCGTGGTCGACGACGGATCGACCGACGACTCCCGGGCCGTGATCGGCGAGTTCGTCGCGGCCGGCTCGGTGAAGGCCATCTACCAGGCCAACCAGGGGCAGTGCGCCGCGTACAACGCAGGCTTCGCCGCTTCGTCCGGCGACATCGTCCTGTTCCTCGATGCGGACGACCTGTACCTGCCGGACATGGCCGAGCGGGTGGTGCCGGCCATCGATGCGGACACGGCGAAGGCCCATTTCCGGCTGTCCTTCATCGGACCCGGGGGGGAGCCGCGCGCCGGGCAGACGCCCAGGGTCCTCGCGTCCGGCGACGTGGGCCACCTGCTGGCCACCAAAGGCGTCCTGTACTCGTCGGCACCCGGGTCCGGGAACGCCTATGCGAGGAGGGCACTCCTGGGCCTGTTCCCGCTCCCCGTCACCGAGGACAAGTACTGCGCGGACTTCTTCGCCGTCTATGGAAGCGCCTTGAACGGCAAGGTCGTTGCGGTGGACGCCGTGCTGGGGCGCTATCGCCTGCACGGGTCGGCCGGCGATGAGGGAGCCTCGCTCGCCTTCGCCAATGCGGGCAAGTACAACGCACCCGAGAAGCTCAGGGCCCGGATCGCGACGTTCCGGTCGCACGTGAAGCACCAGCTCGGCCTCGAGCTGCCGCCGCGGCTGGTGTCCTTCAGCACCCAGAAGCAGGAGTTCGTCCTCGGCGTCTTTCGCGACATGCGGTACCTGCGGCGACTCTCGACGGGGCAGCAACAGTTCGCCGACCTGTGGTTCGCGCTGCGCACCTCGCCGGACTTCTCGCCGCTGCTGAAGTCCTGCATCGCCGTCTGGGCCGTGCTCGTGATCGTCCTGCCGCGGTCGGCCGCGCTGCCGCTGGCGCGCTACGTGACCAATCCGGCCTCGCGCCAGGGCCGCGGCGCCTGACCCGGCGCCCGTGCGCCAACCCAGGGTCCTAGTACCCCATCATGTCGCCGCGCACCAGCATGAGCGCAGTGCGCACGAGGATCCTCATGTCCAGGCCCAGGCTCCAGGACTGCAGGTAGGCGATGTCGTACTCCGTGCGCTTGCGCATGGACGGCAGGTCGTTGCCTCCCCGCTGGCCATGCACCTGCGCCCAGCCGGTGATGCCCGGCTTGACCTTGTGGCGGATCATGTAGCCGGCGATGAGCTTGCGGTAGGTCTCGTTGACCGCGATCGGGTGCGGCCGGGGGCCGACCAGGCTCATGCTGCCCTCCAGCACGTTGAAGACCTGCGGCAGCTCGTCGAGCGAGCTCTTGCGCAGGAAGCGGCCTATGGGGGTGACCCGGTCGTCGTCCCGGGTCACCTGCGTGTAGGTGGTGTGGCCGTCCTCCATCACCTTCATGGTGCGGAACTTCAGGACGGTGATCTCGCGTCCATCGAGGCCGAAGCGCCGCTGCCTGAAGATCACCGGGCCTTCGGAAGTTGCCTTGATCAGCAGCGCGATCACCCCGAGCACGGGCAGCAGCAAGGGCATCGCCGCCAGCGTGACCACCAGGTCGAGCGCGCGCTTCTTGACCGCGGCCGCGCCCTGCAGCGGCGTGTCGCACACCGAGACCATCGGCAGGCCGGCCACGGTGGCCACCCGGGCCTGGACCAGGTCGGCGATGAACACGTCGGGCACGAAGAACACGGAAGCCGTGGTGTCGCGCAGCTGCTCGAGCAACGCCAGCACGCGCGGCTGCTGGGCCATCGGGATGGCGAGGTAGATGACGCTCACGCCGTGGGTCCGCGTGAGCTCGCCCAGCTGCTCGAAGCCGCCGACCACGCGCTCGCCAGCAGCCCGCTGCAGCCGCGGCGGCGACCGGTCCTCGACGAAGCCCACCAGCTGCTGGCCATCGGCCTCGCCGCTCGCGATCAGGCGCGACAGGCGGCGGGCCACGTCGTTGATGCCCACGATCAGCACCTTGTCCTTGCGGTAGAGCCTGGACACATGCGGCGCCACGAAGGGCGAGGCGGCATGGGCCGCGAACAGCGTCAGCAGGGCCGCCGCGCTCCACGCCAGCGCGATCCGTGGCTCGACCAGCGCCGGATCCTCGGGGAACACGGCACTCAGGATGACGGTGATCAGCGCGAGCGAGACGACCGACAGCCCCCAGTGCTTGACGATCTGCCAGGCGATCGACCGGTCCATGCGGCGGAACGGGATCCGGCCGGGTGCGCTCACCATCAGGACGATCAGCACGACGATGAGGTCGTTGCGCCGGAAGGGCACGCGGAACGCACCCACCGTGGCCAGGTACGCGCCGGCCATCAGCAGCCGGTCGAGGATGGCCTTGGCGAAGCCCCACTGGCCCTGGTCCGGGGTGAGCCTGGGAGGCAGTTGATCCAGGTAGATCTTCATCCGGTGACCCCCGCGGAAATCGCGCGCATCGGGCGATTGGATGCGCATGCGCCGGCGCCCGGAAGGGGCTTCTGTCACCCAGCGGGCAGGACATTCTTCCTGCGCCTGTCCAGCGGCCGGCCCGCTCCGGGACAAAACGCCTAGGAAACTGGGTTGTTTCATCTCTCGCGTGCGTGGGATGCTGTGCATAGGCTGGCCCCACCTCCCGCAAGCCGGGACCCGCTGCACCCCCTTCGAGGCGCCAATGATCCAACCTGTCATTCTCTGTGGCGGCTCCGGCACCCGCCTGTGGCCCGTGTCGCGCAAGGCGTTTCCCAAGCAGTTCGTCGAGCTGGTCGCCAGCAAGAGCCTGCTGGACCTCACGCTGGAGCGCGTGGCGCCGCTCCTGGAAGGCGGGGAGCCGGTGTGCGTGGGCGCCGAGGAGCACAGGTTCCTGCTGCGCGACGCCGTGAAGCGGACGGTGGGCCGGGCCCTGCTCATCCTGGAGCCCTGCGCCCGCAACACCGCAGCGGCAATGGTGCTGGCGGCGCTGCAGGCTGGCGAGCCGGACCGGCTGCAGCTGTTCTGCCCGGCGGACCACCACATCCCCGACGCCGGGGCGTTCGCCGCCATGGTGCGCAGCGGGGTGGCCGCCGCAGAGAGCGGTTCCATCGTCGTGTTCGGGATCGTGCCCACGCATCCGAGCACCGCCTACGGCTACATCGAGCGCGCCGAGCCGCACGAGCACGGCGGGCACCGGGTGGCCCGCTTCGTGGAGAAGCCGGACGCGCAACGGGCGCAGGCGCTCATCGACGGTGCCGACGTGCTCTGGAACGCCGGCATCTTCCTGTGCCGGCCGCGCATCCTGCTGCAGGCGGTGGAGCGGCATGCGCCCGGCATCCTGGCGGCCTGCCGCCAGGCGATGGAGCGGGCGCAGCGCAAGGACGACACGATCCGGCCGGATGCGGCCGCGATGCGCGGCTGCGAGTCGCAAAGCATCGACGTCGCCGTGATGGAGCGGCATGACCGGCTGGTGGTGCTGCCGTTCCAGGGCACCTGGAGCGACGTCGGCAGCTGGAATGCCGTGGCCGACCTGGCTCCCCCCGACGAGCATGGCAACCACATCGAGGGCCACGGCACCGTTGTGGGCGCCGTGAGCCGGAACTACATCCACGCGCCGTACCGCCGCGTCGTGGCGCTGGGGACGAACAACCTGATCATCATCGACACGCCGGATGCGGTCCTGGTGGCCGACCGGTCCGCCGCCGAGCAGGTCAAGGGCGTGGTGGACCAGCTCGAGCGCGGCGGGAGCCCGGAGGCCACCAGCCACCGCAAGGTGCTGCGGCCATGGGGGTACTACGACAGCGTCGAGCGGGGACCCGGCTTCCAGGTCAAGCGGCTGCACATCGATCCGCTGGCGGCGATCAGCCTGCAGCTGCACCACCACCGGTCCGAGCACTGGACCGTGGTGCGTGGAACCGCCGAAGTCACGCTGGGCACCAGGACCTTCATGCTCGCCGAGCACCAGTCGGTCGACATCCCGGTCGGCACCGTGCACCGGCTCTGCAACCCGGGCACGACCCCCATCGAAGTCATCGAGGTGCAGTCGGGCGACTACCTCGGCGAAGACGACATCGTCCGGTTCGACGACGTCTATGGGCGGGCGGTCGCGGCTTCGGCGCCGATCGCCGTGCAGGACGGCGCCTTCCAGGCACCCGTCCCGAACGGGCGCGTGAACGGGGCTGGCAGCGACATCCGGGCCAAGTAGGCCCCCGCTCCCTGCGTCAGGGCAGTTCCGCGCTGCGCATGCGCGCCAGGATGGTCTGCGCGCGGTTGGCCAGGTAGCCCGAGTTGGGCACCCGCTCGAAGTACCGCGGCCGTGGCAGCATCACGGCCAGCCGCGCGGCCTCGTAGGCACTGAGCTGGCTGGCGGGCTTGTGCCAGTAGTGGCGCGCGGCGGCCTCGGCGCCGAACACGCCTTCGCCCCACTCCACGCTGTTCAGGTAGATCTCCAGGATGCGCTGCTTGGACAGCAAGGCCTCCAGCGCGAACGTCAGCACCATCTCCTGCCCCTTGCGCAGCAGGGTGCGCTCGCCCGAGAGCAGCAGGTTCTTGGCCAGTTGCTGGGTGATGGTGGAGCCGCCGACGATCCTGGGCGGGCGCGCGTTGGACCGCAGGTTGGCACGCCGCGCGGCGCGTTCCTCGGCGCGGGCGTTCTTCTCCCAGGCCTTCTCGATCGCCTCCCAGTCCACGCCTTCGTGGTTCGCGAAGCCATCGTCCTCGGATGCGATCACGGCGCGCTTGAGGTGCCCGGAGATGCGCTCGTACGGCACCCACTGCTGGCGCCATCGGAAGCGGTTCCGCTCCACGGCGATGCGCCACGCCTCGGAGCGCTGGAAGGTGGTGGATTGCGGATCGACGACGGTAGCCAGCGCGATGCGCAGCACGAAGAACAGCTGCAGAGCGACGCCGGCCAGCACCAGCAGCAGCAGCCAGCGCAGCAAGCCCTTCACGCTCAACCCCCTGCCGACAGCAGCGCGCGCAGGCCGGCCAGCACCGGCGCGGTGTCGGGCCGTACGCCGCGCCACACGAAGAAGGACGCCGCTGCCTGCTCCACCAGCATGCCCAGGCCGTCGCGCGCGATGCCGCCATGCGCGCGGGCCCAGGCGAGAAAGCCCTCGGCCGCCGGGCCGTACATCATGTCGTAGGCGAGTGCGCCGGGCCGCAGCACGCGGCCGGGCACGGGCACGGAGCCGCCGGCCAGGCTGCTGGCCGTGGCATTGACGACGATGTCGAAGGCACCGGCGATGTCGTCCAGCCCGCAGGCGAGCAGCTCTGCGCCCTGGGCGATCGTCGCATGGCCGTCCACCAACGCCTGCGCCTTGGCCGGCGTGCGGTTGGCGATCACCACGCGGCGCGGCCGCGCATCCAGCAAGGGGCCCAGCACGCCGGCCGCGGCGCCGCCTGCGCCCACCAGCAGCAGGTCGCGCCCGGCCAGCTCGACGCCGGCGGCGCGGATGTCGCCCACCAGCCCGGCGCCGTCAGTGTTGTCGCCGAACACCTGTCCGCCGTCGAAGCGCAGCGTGTTGCAGGCGCCGGCCTGTCGCGCCCGTGCGCTGAGCGCATCGGCCAGCGCGGCGGCCTCGAACTTGAAGGGCACGGTGACGTTGCAGCCCAGGCCGCCTTCCTGGCGGAACTGCCGCACCGTGGCGGCGAAGCCGTCCAGCGGCGCCAGCCGCCTGCCGTAGGCGACGGGCTGGCCGGTCTGTTCGGCGAAGCGCGCGTGGATCCAGGGTGAGCGGCTGTGCTCGACCGGGTTGCCGATCACGCAGTAGCGGTCCTCGCTCATTGGCTGGTGAGTTTGGTCTCGAGCGTCTCGTCGCGCGTGAACCGGAAGCGCGAGACCACCACGATCTGGTCGGCGCGGCGGCGCATGGCTTCGTTGAAGCGGCCGAAGGGGCCGGCCGCCCGCGCGATGGCCTGGGCACGGCGGTCCAGCGTCGTGTTGCCGGAGGTCTCGACGACTTCCGTGCCTAGCACCCGGCCATCGTGGTTGACGGTGACGACCATGGTCAGCTCGCCGTACAGCTTGCGGCCGCCCAGCTCCGGGAAGTTGGTGGTGCCGCGTTCCTCGATCTTGCGGCGCAGGCCGTCGTAGTAGATCGCATAGACCTCCTCGCGGGTGGCGGGGCTGATGTAGCGTTTCTTCGGCCGCGCGTTCTCCTCGTTGATGCGGCGCTCGATCTCGGCCAGCAGCTGCGACAGGCGCCGGCGCTTTTCTTCCCGTTCCTTCGCCTCGGCGCTGCTGCTCGGCTGTCGGGGGTCCGCCGGCGGCATGGCGGCCAGCATGCGCTTGACCTGCGCCAGCATCACCATCTGCTGCTCCTGCATGGCCTCGATGCGGCGCTGCGCGTCTTCGGACGCGTCACCCAGTTCGGTCAGCGCGGAGGGTGGCAGGGGGGAGGTGGCGCGGCCCTTGGCGGCCTCGCCGCCGCCGGCCAGGGTGCGCTGGGCGATGGCCTGAGCCTTTTCCCGCTTGTCGTGGCTGGCGGCGTTGACCAGCACCACTTCCAGCGGCGTGTCCTGGAACACGCGGTTGAAGCCCTCGGGGTCCACGATGCGCACCGTCAGCAGGGCGGCGTGGACCGCCACCGAGACGCCCAGCGCGATCTGCAGGGTGCTGAAGGACTTCAGGTTCACGGGGCCGGATTATCGGCCGCATTGTCGGGCTGCTCGCCCTCGGTCACGTCCACCGCGATGGCGATCGGCCCGGCCACGGGCTCTTCGTCCTCGCCGGTGTCGTCTTCCGCCGACACCGGCGCCGGCGCCGTGTCCAGCCGCTCGGCCACAGTGCCGGCGACGTCCAGCGCGATGTCGTCGATCGCGCCCAGCTTCACCCGCACCCGCGTGCCGCGCGGCAGGGTCTCGGTACCCAGCACCGGCAGCACCAGCGGGAGTTCGTCGGCGCGCACCAGGCCTTCGCGGAACACCGTGCCCACCAGCTCGCGGATGTCGTGCTGGCGCAGGTACTGGAGGGTCCAGAAGCGCTCCATGGCCGCCTGGTAGCCGTTGTACGCGGAGTAGGCCGAGTCGAAGGCGGAGATGACCGAGAACAGCTCGGCGTCCTTGGGCTTGAAGGGCGCCGCCAGCGCGGCGGTGCGGCCGTGCCGGGCGGCCGCGATGATCTGCCACTGGTTGACCAGGTCGGTGTACCGGCGCAGCGGCGAAGTGCTCCACGCGTAGCTCTTGACCCCCAACCCCGCATGCGGCAGCGCCTTGGTGCCCATGCGCACCTTGACGCCCGGCAGCAGGCTGGCCTGGCTGCGGTAGATCGCCGGCACGCCCAGTTCGGCCAGCCACTGGCCCCAGGTGCTGTTGGCCAGGATCATGGCCTCGGAGACGATCAGGTCCAGCGGCGCGCCGCGGCGGCGCACGGTGATCTCCACCCGCTCGTCGCCGGTCGGCTCGCCCTCGCGCTCGCCCAGCAGGCGGAAGCTGTAGTCGGGCCGGGTGAAGGTCTCGGGCTTGCCGCGCACCTGCTCGCGAAGCCCCTTGAGGTGCCGGGCCAGCCGCCACAGGAAGGCCAGCGGCTCGCGCAGGTGGGCGGCCGGCTCGGGCACGGCCGTCGCGGGGGCCTGCGGATTCTCCAGCCAGGCTTCGGTGATGTGCTCGTCCAGCTGGTCGTGGCGCAGGTTGGTCGTGACCGGCACGCGCTCCAGCTTCGTCTGGCTGTCCTGCAGCACCAGCGAGGCTTCGTCGAAGCGCAGGTACAGCGACACGGACGGGCAATCGCGGCCCTGCTCCAGCGTATAGGCCTGCACCACCTCGTCGGGCAGCATGGTGATCTTGTGGCCGGGCATGTAGACGGTGGACAGCCGCTGGCGGGCGACCGCGTCCAGCGGCGTGCCCGGCTGCAGCGCCAGCCCGGGCGCGGCGATGTGGATGCCCAGCGTCACGGTGCCGGTGCCCAGCCCCTGCACCGACAGCGCGTCGTCGATCTCGGTGGTGCTGGAGTCGTCGACCGAGAAGGCCTGGACGGTGGCCAGCGGCAGCGCCTCGGCGATGGCCGGCGGCGCCAGCGGCGGGAAGCCCGTGCCCTTGGGGAACTGCTCGAACAGGAAGCGCTTCCAGTGGAACTGGTAGGCCGAGTCGATCGCACCGGCCTTCTGCAGCAGCGCCAGCGGCGCGGTCTGGGTGGCGCGGGAGGCCTCCACCACGGCCTTGTATTCGGGCCCGTTCTTGTCCGGCTTGAACAGGATGCGGAACAACTGCTCGCGCACCGCTGGTGGGCAGCTGCCGGCGGCCAACTCCGCGGCCCAGGCCGCGATCTGCTGCTGCACCAGTTTCTTCTTCTCGATGGCGGCCAGCGCCTGCTGGACGATCTCCGCCGGCGCCTTGCGGAAGCGCCCCTTGCCGGCGCGACGGAAGTAGTGCGGCGCCTCGTGCAGCCGGAACAGCGCGGCGGCCTGCTGTTCCAGCGAGGCCTTGTCGCTGAAATACTCGCGCGCCAGGTCGGCGAAGCCGAATTCGTCCTCCGGCGCGAACTCCCAGGCCAGGTCCAGCTCGATGTCGGCGGACAGGGCCTGCGCCGCCGCGACCAGCTCGGCCGGCTGCGGCTTGTCGAACTTCAGCAGGAGATTCTGGGCCTTGACCTTGACGCGCTTGCCGCTGTCGAGCTCGACCTGTGCCGACGATTCGGCTTCGGAGAGGATCCGCCCGGCCTGGAACTTGCCGGCCTCTTCGAACAATGCGTACATCGCCGCGATTGTCCCATGCGGGTTTCAGCCGGCGGGGCTGCCGAGGCCCAGGAAGGCGAGCACCCGGTCGATGCGCTGGTCGAAGTCGCTGATCGCGTGGTCGCCGCCTTCGATCAGGTCGATGGCCGAGCCCGGATAGCGGCCCACCATCTCGCGCCAGTCCAGCACCTCGTCGCCCTTGGCGACGATGGCCAGCACCCGTTCAGGGTGGGGCAGGGGGCCGTGCTCCATCGCCCTCAATTCGTCGACGTAGCGCGGCTCGAAGTAGAAGTGTTGACTCGGGTCGTGCCAGAAGGTCTGCTCGCCGATGTACCGGGCCAGGTCGCGCGCCGGATCCACGGCCGGGTTCAGCAGTACCGCGCGGCAGCCGGTCTCGTGGGCCACGTGGGTGGCGTAGAACCCACCCAGCGAGGAGCCGATCACGCCCATGCGGTCGCGCGGCCACGACGCGATCCCGTCCATGACCATCTGCATCGCCGCACGCGGGGACGGCGGCAGCTGCGGGCACCACCAGGCCAGCCCCGGGTGCTCGCGGGCGATCCGCTCGGCCACCCGCACCGCCTTGGCGGAGCGGGGCGACGAACGGAAGCCGTGCAGGTACAGCAAATGCGTCACGGAAGCCGGTTCTTCGCTCATCCGGCAATGATGCCAGCGGAGATAATCCGCCCCCATGTCCGCTGTCCTCGAAAAGCCGCCGCTGTGGCAGCGGGTGGCCCCGATGCTCCAGGGTTTCGACGGCCCCTTGGCGTTCGCCGTGTTCCTGCTGGCCAGCGCCGGCTTGATGACGATGTATTCATCGGGCTTCGACCACGGCACGCGCTTCTACGACCACGCGCGCAACATGCTGATCGCCGGCTCCATCATGTTCGTGGTGGCGCAGGTGCCGCCGCAGCGGCTGATGAGCCTGGCCGTCCCGCTGTACACGCTGGGGGTCGCGCTGCTGGTGGCGGTGGCGATGTTCGGCATCGCCAAGAAGGGGGCGCGCCGCTGGATCGACCTGGGCGTGGTGATCCAGCCCAGCGAGATCATGAAGATCGCCATGCCACTGATGCTGGCCTGGTGGTTCCAGAAGCGGGAAGGGCAGCTGCGCCCGCTGGACTACGCCATGGCCGGGCTGATCCTGCTGGTGCCGGTGGGCCTGATCATGAAGCAGCCCGATCTGGGCACCTCGCTGCTGGTCCTGGCGGCGGGCGTGTCGGTGATCTTCTTTGCCGGCCTGTCCTGGAAGCTGATCGTGCCGCCGGTGGCGATCGGGCTGGTCGGCATCGTGCTGCTGGTGGTGTTCGAGGGTCAGCTGTGCGGCGAGGGCGTGCGCTGGCCGGTGCTGCACGATTACCAGCAGCAGCGCATCTGCACCCTGCTGGACCCCACCAAGGACCCGCTGGGCAAGGGCTTCCACATCATCCAGGGCATGATCGCGATCGGCTCGGGCGGCCTGCTGGGCAAGGGCTTCATGCAGGGGACGCAGACGCACCTGGAGTTCATCCCCGAGCGCACCACCGACTTCATCTTCGCCGCCTTCTCCGAGGAGTTCGGGCTGGTGGGCAACCTGTGCCTGATGGCCGGCTTCATCTTCCTGATCTTCCGCGGGCTGGCGATCGCGCTGGAGGCCTCGACGCTGTTCTCGCGCCTGCTGGCTGGGGCGATCACCATGATCTTCTTCACCTATGCCTTCGTGAACATGGGCATGGTCAGCGGCATCCTGCCGGTGGTGGGCGTGCCCCTGCCCTTCATCAGCTACGGGGGCACCGCGATGGTCACGCTGGGGCTGGGGCTGGGCATCCTGATGTCGATCGCCAAGGCCAAGCGGCTGGTGCAGACATGAGCGGCCCCTGCCGCGTCGGCATCGTCGGGGTCGGCAACATGGGCGGCGCCGTGGCGCAGCGCCTGCTGGGGTTGGGCTGGTCGGTGAACGCCTGCGATCTCGTTGCCGCGAAGGTGGCGGCGCTGCAGGCGCTCGGTGCCCGGCCGGCCGTCGACCCGGCGCAGGCGGCCGAGGGCGCCGGCGCCCTGATCGTCTGCGTGGTCGATGCGGCGCAGAGCGAAGCGGTGCTGTTCGGCGAGCGGGGCGCTGCCGCGGCGCTCGCGCCCGGCGCGCCGGTGCTGCTCTGCCCGACGATTGCGCCGGAAGACGTGGCGGGACTGGCCGCTCGCCTGGCCGCGGGCGGGCTCCATCCGCTGGATGCGCCGATGTCGGGCGGTCCCGCCCGCGCCCGCGAGGGCACCATGAGCCTGATGGTCGCCTGCAGCGACGAGGCCTGGCAGCAGGCCCAGGGCCTGGTCGCCGCGCTGAGCAGCCAGGTGTTCCGCGTCGGCGACCGTTGCGGCGACGGTGCCCGCACCAAGCTGGTCAACAACCTGCTGGCCGCGATCAACCTGGCCGGCGCCGCCGAAGCGATGGCGCTGGCGCAGCGGCTGGGCCTGGACCCCGGTCGCACGCTGGACGTGATCGAGCGGTCCAGCGGGCAGAGCTGGATCGGCTCCGACCGCATGCGGCGGGCGCTGGCGGGCGACTACGCGCCGCGCGCCCACGTCAACCTGCTGCGCAAGGACACCAGGCTGGCGGTCGCGATGGCGCGGCAGGCGGGCTTCGAGGGGCCGCTGGGGCCGGTCGCCGCCGGCGTGTTCGAGCAGGCCGCGCAGGCCGGGCTGGGCGAGCTCGACGACGCGGCCCTGTTGCAGCTGCTCGGCGGCCAGCGAACCTGAGCCGCGCCGGCGCGGTGCATGGGCCACTGCACCGCAGGGGCGGGGCGCCGCACCTAGAATCCTTCGATGATCTCCCGCGAACCGACCCTGGAGCGCCTGGCCACGGCCCAGCGGCTGCTCCTCGAACCCTTCGGACTGGACGAAACCCACCTGGCGCGCGCCCTGGCCGAGATCCAGGCGCACCGGGTGGACGATGCCGACCTCTACTTCCAGTACACGCGCAGCGAGGGCTGGAGCCTGGAGGAGGGCATCGTCAAGACCGGCAGCTTCAGCATCGACCAGGGCGTGGGCGTGCGCGCGGTCAGCGGCGAGAAGACCGCCTTCGCCTACTCGGACGACATCTCCGAAGCCTCGCTGCTGGACGCCGCGCGCACGGTGCGGTCGATCGCATCGGCAATGCAGTCCGGACGGGCCAAGGTCGGCGCCCGCAAGAAGGTGGCCTCCAGCCGGTCGCTGTACCCGGCCGTCGATCCGATCTCGACGCTGGACAGCACGGCCAAGGTGAACCTGCTCGGGCGCGTGGAGCAGCTGGCCCGCGCCAAGGACCCGCGCATCGTGCAGGTCATGGCGGGGCTCGCCAGCGAGTGGGACGTCGTGATGGTGGCACGAGCCGACGGCACGCTGGCCGCCGACGTGCGGCCGCTGGTGCGCCTGTCGGTCACCGTCATCGCCGAGCAGAACGGCCGCCGCGAGGTGGGCTCGGGCGGCGGCGGCGGGCGCTTCGGGCTGGCGTACTTCGACGAGGAGCGCATCCGCGAATACGTGGACGATGCCGCCAAGGCCGCACTGACCAACCTGGAGTCGCGGCCTGCCCCGGCCGGCGAGATGACCGTGGTGCTGGGCCCGGGCTGGCCCGGCGTGCTGCTGCACGAGGCCGTGGGCCATGGGCTGGAAGGCGACTTCAACCGCAAGGGCTCCAGCGCCTTCTCCGGCCGCATCGGCGAGCGCGTGGCGGCCAAGGGCGTCACCGTGCTCGACGACGGCACCATCGCCGACCGGCGCGGCTCGCTCAACGTGGACGACGAGGGGCATGCCACCCAGCGCAACGTGCTGATCGAGGACGGCATCCTGCGCGCCTACATCCAGGACTCGCTCAACGCCCGGCTGATGGGCGTCGCGCCCACCGGCAATGGGCGCCGCGAGAGCTATGCCCACATCCCGATGCCGCGCATGACCAACACCTACATGCTGGGTGGCGACAAGCCGGCCGAGGAGATCGTGGCCAGCATCAGGAAGGGCCTGTACGCCACCAATTTCGGCGGCGGCCAGGTGGACATCACCTCCGGCAAGTTCGTGTTCTCCGCGAGCGAGGCCTTCTGGGTGGAGAACGGGAAGATCCTGTATCCGGTCAAGGGCGCGACCATCGTCGGCAACGGCCCCGACGCGCTGACGCGGGTCACGCTGATCGGCAACGACATGCAGCTGGACAGCGGCGTGGGCACCTGCGGCAAGGAAGGCCAGAGCGTGCCCGTGGGCGTCGGCCAGCCGACCATGCGCATCGATGGATTGACGGTCGGCGGCACGGCCTGAGCGTGCATGTGCTAAATTTCCGACCCATGCGCAAGCACAGCGTGTTCTTCTTTGGCTACTTTTGGTTCTCTGGCGCCCCCGGCGGTCGAGAGTCCTGAGCGTACCTGCAAGAAACGCGAGAACCCCCGAAGAAACCGCCGGACCCCCGGCGGTTTTTTTATGCCTTTTCCAGACCGCGAAGGAGCCTCACCGATGAATGCAGCCCGATCCGCCACCGCCAGCGAGCCTTGGTATCCGCACCCCGTCGACAAGACCAGTGCCACCGACGACCAGCGCATCAAGGACATCACCGTGCTGCCTCCACCCGAGCACCTGATCCGCTTCTTCCCGATCCGCGGGACCGAAGTGGAAGGCCTGGTCAGCCAGACCCGGCGCCGCATCCACGACATCATGGCGGGCGCCGACGACCGCTTGCTGGTGGTGATCGGCCCCTGCTCCATCCACAACCCGGACGCGGCACTGGAGTACGCGCGCCGGCTGCAGGAGATGCGCCGCCGCTACGCCGACACGCTGGAGATCGTGATGCGGGTCTATTTCGAGAAGCCCCGCACCACGGTCGGCTGGAAGGGCCTGATCAACGACCCGTACCTGGACCAGAGCTACCGCATCGACGAGGGACTGCGCATCGCCCGCCAGCTGCTCATCGAGATCAACCGCCTGGGCGTGCCGGCCGGCAGCGAATTCCTCGACGTGATCTCGCCCCAGTACATCGGCGACCTGATCTCCTGGGGCGCGATCGGCGCCCGCACCACCGAGAGCCAGGTGCACCGCGAACTGGCCTCGGGCCTGTCGGCGCCGATCGGCTTCAAGAACGGCACCGACGGCAACATCCGCATCGCGACCGACGCCATCATGGCGGCCAGCCGCGGGCACAACTTCCTGTCGGTGCACAAGAACGGGCAGGTGGCCATCGTGCGCACCAACGGCAACAAGGACTGCCACGTCATCCTGCGGGGCGGCAAGGCGCCCAACTACGACGCCGACAGCGTGGCCACGGCCTGCCGCGAACTCGAGGCCGCCAAGCTGCCGCCGCGGCTGATGGTCGATTGCAGCCATGCCAACAGCAGCAAGCAGCACGAGAAGCAGCTGGACGTGGCGCGCGACATCGCCCGGCAACTGGCCGGCGGCTCTCGCAGCGTGTTCGGCGTGATGGTGGAGAGCCACCTGCACGCCGGCGCCCAGAAGTTCACGCCGGGCAAGGACAAGCCCGGGGACCTGGAGTACGGCAAGAGCATTACCGATGCCTGCCTGGGCTGGGAAGACTCGGCGGGATTGCTCGGCGTCCTCGCCGAGGCAGTTGCCGCGCGTCGAGCCCGATGACACCACTCGGGGCAAGCCATTATTTACATGCAGTAACTACATCACTACATTGGTTGCTTTCGCCGCCGACGCAGTCCCCGGTGGCGACCGCCCATGTCCCTCGAACTGCCCATCCTTCGCATCGGGCTGGCCGGCTTCTCCACCCAGCAGGAGGAGGAGCTGGCGGCCCTGCTGACGCGAGCTTCGCCCGGCGGCATGGCCTGGGAGCTCGCGCGGCTGGGCGAAGCCGACGCCATCCTGATCCACGGCAGCCGGACCCAGGTCCTGTCGGAAGGCACGGTGCGCATCGCCTCCGGCGTGGCCGGCGGGCGATCGGTCCACATCAACCTGCCCGACGTGGATCGCCCGGTGGCCTTCGCGCTGCCCTTGCCGCGCAACCTGCCGCAGGGGCTCAGCTTCGAGCTGCAGGATCCGGCCAGCGTCCGTGGCCTGCTCGGGCGCCTCGAGAACTGGATGCGCCCGACCATCGCCCAGTTCGGCCTGGCGTCGCAGATCCTGGAGCAGGAGAGCGCGCTGGGGTCCGGCGTCTACCACGTGAACGCCGCCAGCGGCCTGCTGCTGGCGGTGGTGGACCTTCGCGGCGACGTCGGCGTGCTGCCGGCCGCCGCGCCGCTCGAGCTGGAAAATGCGATGTGGACGCCGCAGCCGAACGCGTCCGCCATCCCCGGCCACTTCTCCCGCACCAGCCTGTCGCAGCTGATGTGGCAATACGCGCTGCGCACCCGCCGCGACACCCTGCCGCGCCGCTACCGGACCGGGCTGCTGTATTTCCGCCGGCCGCCCCGGCTGCCGCAGCGCATGCTGAGCGATGCCCACCTGTTGCTGCTGCGAGAGCTGGCCGTCGCGCCGGCCCGCTTCGCCGAACTCCAGCAGCGAACCGGCCTGGGTGAGGAGCGGCTGGCGCAAGACCTGGCCGCGCTGTACCTCGTGGGCGCCATCACGTCCAACCCCAAGCGCGCTTCGCAGGCGACGCTGCGGCGGGGCGAGGGGCCCGATTCGATGCACAGCGGACGCAGCGTCCTGCCGTCCGGGCTGGGCCAGGATTCCGACCGGCAGCTGTTGCGGCCCCGGCCGGACCTGACAGCGCCGGCGCCGCTGTCGCTCGACTGAGAGGCGCGTCCCCGGCCGCTAGGCAGCCCGGCGTTCCAGTGCCGCCAGCAGGCGCGCGTGGATGCCGCCGAAGCCCCCGTTGCTCATGCACAGGACGTGGTCGCCCGGCCGGGCTGCGGCGGTCGTCATGTCCACCAGGTCGTCGATGGAATCGGCCACCCGGGCCCGCTCGCCCATGGGCGCCAGCGCCGCCCGCGCATCCCAGTCCAGGCCGCCAGCGTGGCACAGCGCCAGGTCGGCCTGTTCCAGGCTCCAGGGCAGTTGCGACTTCATCGTGCCCAGCTTCATGGTGTTGCTGCGCGGCTCGAACACCGCGAGGATGCGCCCGCCCTGCGGCCCGAGCTGGCGGCGCAGCCCGTCCACCGTGGTGCGGATGGCCGTCGGGTGGTGCGCGAAGTCGTCGTAGACCCGCACCCCGCCGGCCTCGCCGCGCAGCTCCATGCGGCGCCGCACGTTCCGGAACGAAGCGAGTGCCTGCGCCGCCGCAGCCGGATCGACGCCGACGTGCTCGGCCGCCGCGATGGCGGCCAGGGCATTGAGCTGGTTGTGCACGCCACCCAGCTCCCATTCGACCCGGCCGGCCTTCTCGCCCCGGCGCAGCACGTCGAAGGCACCAGGCTCCCCGATGGCGCTGAAATCGTCGACTGCCGCCCCGAAGGAGCGCACCTCACTCCAGCAGCCCGCGTTCAGGACGCGCTGCAGGCTTTCCTCCAGGCCGTTGACGACCACCCGGCCGCTGCGCGGCACGGTGCGCACGAGGTGGTGGAACTGGCGTTCGATGGCCGCGAGGTCATCGAAGATGTCCGCGTGGTCGAACTCCAGGTTGTTCAGCACCGCGGTGCGCGGCCGGTAGTGCACGAACTTGCTGCGCTTGTCGAAGAAGGCCGTGTCGTACTCGTCGGCCTCGATCACGAAGCAGGAGCCCTTGCCCAGCCGCGCCGAGAGGCCGAAGTTCATCGGTACCCCGCCCACCAGGAAGCCGGGTTCCAGCCCGGCCTGCTCCAGGATCCAGGCCAGCATCGACGTGGTGGTGGTCTTGCCGTGGGTGCCGGCGACGGCCAGCACATGGCGGCCATGCAGCACGTGTTCGGCCAGCCACTGGGGCCCGCTGGTGTAGCGGGCGCCCTGCTCCAGGATGGCTTCCATGAGCGGGTAGCGCGGCGAGCCGTCGGCCTGGCGGGCCCGCGAGACCACGTTGCCGACCACCCAGGCGTCCGGTGCCAGCGAGAGCTGGTCGGCTCCGAAACCTTCGATCAGTTCGATGCCGAGGGCGCGCAGCTGGTCGCTCATCGGCGGATAGACGCCGGCATCGCAGCCGGTCACCTTGTGTCCCGCTTCGCGGGCCAGGGCCGCGACGCCGCCCATGAAGGTGCCGCAGATGCCCAGGATATGGATGTGCATGCGCGGGATTATCGGATGGCCCTCCGGTCCGGCCGCGTTCGCAGCGGCTGCGGTTCCCTCGCGGCGGGCGGCGGGCACAATGCCGGTGTGATGGACAGTGTGCAGGCGGAGATCGCGGCGACCGCGGCCCGCATGGTGGTCGAGGAAGGACTGGAGTACGGGCCGGCCAAGCGCCGCGCGGTGCGCCAGTTGCGCCTGCCGCCGCGCGCCGCCTTGCCCGACAACGACACGCTGGACGAGGCCGTCCGCGAGTACATCGCGGTCTTCTGCGCCGACACCCAGCCACAGGAACTGGCCGCGCTGCGTCGCCACGCCCTGACCTGGATGGAGCGGCTGGCGGAGTTCCGGCCGCACCTGGCCGGGGCCGTGTGGAATGGAACCGCCACCCGGCTGTCGGATATCTACCTGCAACTGTTCTGCGACGACCCGAAATCGGCCGAGCTGGCCCTGATCGACCACGACGTGAACTACGAGGCCCGCACGGTGACCGGGTTCCAGGGCGAGCCGGTGGAGGCCCTCAGCCTGTCCAGCCTCTGCCCGGGGCTGGGCGAGACGGTGGGGGTGCACCTGCTGATCCACGACCTGGACGACTTGCGGGGTGCCCTGAGGCCGGACGGCCGCGGCCGGGTGGCGCGCGGCGACGCGACGGCGCTGCGGGCGCTGCTGGAGATGGAATGAACGAAGCTGTTGTCTCGCGCCCGGCCAGCCGCCGGCGCATGCTGTTGACTGCCGGGGTCGGTGCCGCCGCGGCGCTGGCTGGCGGTGGCCTGGCCTGGTGGCGGCTGCGGCCCGGGGCGGTCGCCGAAGGGGCGCCGGAGGGGTTCTGGGCTTCCGGGTTCGATACCCCCGACGGGGGCCACCTGCCCATGTCGCGCTTCCGCGGCCAGCCCCTGCTGCTGAATTTCTGGGCCACCTGGTGCCCGCCCTGCATCGAGGAACTGCCGCTGCTGGACGCCTTCCAGCAGGAGCAGGCCGGTCGCTGGAACGTGGTCGGCCTGGCCATCGACCAGCCGAGCGCGGTCCGCCAATTCCTTGGCAAGGTGCCGGTGCGCTTCCCGATCGGGATGGCCGGGCTGGGTGGCACAGACCTGTCCAAGTCGCTGGGCAACCAGGCCGGGGGGCTGCCGTTCACCGTCGTGTTCGGACCGGAGGGGGACATCCGCCAGCGTAGAATGGGCAAGCTCTACCGCCGCGACCTGGACCAGTGGGCATCTTCCGGTGGATGAGCCTGCAAGCCGGCCCGGGCCCTGTTCCATGGCCTTCCGGACGACCCGGACGGCATCCCAAGGATCTGCAAGATCCGAAAAATTAGGCGAAGAAAAGTAAAAATCGCAGCGTTTTGCGGTAAATTCGCCGACTTTCCACGAAGAACCGGCGGAGACCATGGACCTGCGAAAACTGAAGACGCTGATCGACCTCGTGTCCGAATCGAACGTCTCGGAACTGGAAATCACCGAAGCCGAGGGCAAGGTCCGCATCGTCAAGGGCGGTCCGGCCGCCACCCCGCAGGTGGTGTATGCGGCGCCGCCCGCCGCCGCTGCAGGCGTTCCCGCCCAACTGCCGGCCGCGTCGGCGCCGGCCGCTGCGGCCCCCGCGCCCGAAGTGCCCGCCGGGCACACCATCAAGTCGCCGATGGTGGGTACCTTCTACCGCGCCTCCAGCCCGGGCGCCAAGCCCTTCGTCGACGTGGGCAGCCAGGTCAAGGAAGGCGACACCGTCTGCATCATCGAGGCGATGAAGATCCTCAACGAGATCGAGGCGGACAAGACCGGGACCATCACCCAGATCCTGTGCGAGAACGGGCAGGCCGTGGAGTACGGCCAGCCGCTGTTCGTGATCGAGTGACCGGGTAGCCGCCGTCCATGTTCAAGAAGATCCTGGTCGCCAATCGCGGCGAAATCGCCCTGCGGGTGCAGCGCGCCTGCCGCGAGCTCGGCATCAAGGCGGTGATGGTCTATTCCGAGGCCGACCGAGACGCCAAGTACGTCAAGCTGGCCGAGGAGGCCGTCTGCATCGGCCCCGCGGCTTCGCCGCAGAGCTACCTCAACATGCCGGCCATCATCTCGGCCGCCGAAGTCACCGATGCCGAGGCCATCCACCCCGGCTACGGATTCCTGTCCGAGAACGCCGATTTCGCCGAGCGGGTGGAAAAGAGCGGCTTCCAGTTCATCGGCCCGACGCCCGAGTCGATCCGGCTGATGGGGGACAAGGTCTCGGCCAAGCAGGCCATGATCAAGGCGGGCGTGCCCTGCGTGCCCGGCTCCGAAGGCGAACTCCCGGACGACCCGGCGCAGATCCGCCGCATCGCCCGCGCCATTGGCTACCCGGTGATCATCAAGGCCGCCGGCGGCGGCGGCGGCCGCGGCATGCGGGTGGTGCACACCGAAGCCGCCCTGGTCAACGCGGTGCAGATGACCAAGGCCGAGGCCGGCGCGGCGTTCGGCAACCCGGCGGTCTACATGGAGAAGTTCCTGCAGGACCCCCGGCACATCGAGATCCAGGTGCTGGCCGACAAGCACAAGAACGCCGTGTACCTGGGCGAGCGCGACTGCTCCATGCAGCGGCGGCACCAGAAGATCATCGAGGAAGCGCCGGCGCCGGGCATCCCGCGCAAGCTGCTCGAGCGCATCGGCGAGCGCTGCGCCGCCGCCTGCAAGAAGATCGGCTACCGCGGCGCTGGCACGTTCGAGTTCCTGTACGAGGACGGCGAGTTCTACTTCATCGAGATGAACACCCGGGTGCAGGTGGAGCACCCGGTGACCGAGCTGGTCACGGGCGTGGACATCGTCAAGTCGCAGATCATGGTGGCGGCCGGCGAGAAGCTGCCGTTCGGCCAGCGCGACATCCAGTTGCGCGGCCACGCGATCGAGTGCCGGATCAATGCCGAGGATCCGTACAAGTTCACCCCGTCGCCCGGGCGCATCACGCTCTGGCACGCGCCCGGCGGCCCCGGCGTGCGGGTGGACTCGCACGTCTACAACAACTACTTCGTGCCGCCCAACTACGATTCCATGATCGGCAAGATCATCGTGCACGGCGACACGCGCGAGCAGGCGCTGGCGCGCATGCGCACCGCGCTGCTGGAGACGGTGGTCGAGGGCATCCACACCAACATCCCGCTGCATCGCGAGCTGCTGGTGGACGCCAAGTTCATGACGGGCGGCACCAACATCCACTACCTCGAGCAGTGGCTGTCGCACCACAAGCGCTGACCCCATGTTCGAACTGCGACTGCTCTGCGGCGAAAGCCAGGTCGAGGCGGTCAGCGAGGCGCTGGAGGCCCTGGACGCGCTGAGCGTCTCGGTCGAGGACGCCGACGCGCAGACCGACGCCGAGCAGGCGCTGTTCGGGGAGCCGGGGCTGCCGCCGCCGCGCGAAGGCTGGCAGCGTTCGCGCGTGCTGGCGCTGTTCGGGCAGCGCGCCGCGGCCGAGGAAGCGGCCCGGCTGCTGGCGGCGCAGGATTTCTTTGCCGACGGACAGGTGCAGGGCATCGAGGAAGTGCCCGAGCAGGACTGGGTGCGCCTGACGCAGTCGCAGTTCGCGCCGGTGGAGATCACGCCCGAGTTCTGGATCGTGCCCAGCTGGCACGAGCCGCCGGCCCAGGCCCGGCGCGTCATCCGGCTGGACCCGGGGCTGGCGTTCGGCACCGGCACCCATCCGACCACCCGCATGTGCCTGCGCTGGATCGCGCGGCAGCCGCTGCACGGGCGGCGCGTGCTGGACTACGGTTGCGGCTCCGGCATCCTGGCCATCGGCGCCGCGCTGCACGGCGCGCCCGAGGTCGACGCGGTCGACATCGACCCGGCGGCGGTGCAGGCCACGCTGGACAACGCCAGCGCCAACGGGGTCGAACTGCGTGCCGGCCTCCCGGAGGCGGCGCAGGGTCGTTACGAGGTGGTGCTGGCCAACATCCTGGCCACGCCGCTGAAGGTGCTGGCCCCGCTGCTGTGCGGGCACGTGGCGCCCGGCGGGGAGCTGGTGCTGGCCGGCATCCTCGAGCGACAGGCTGATGAATTGGCCCAGGCCTACGCGCCCTGGCTGCGGCTGGACGTGGCCGACACCGAGGACGGCTGGATCCTGATGACGGGGCAGCGCTAGCGGCTTCTACAATGCCGCGCTCATGAGCATGATCACCGCCTGCCCGGCCTGCGGGACGATGTTCAGGGTCGTCCCCGACCAGCTCAGGATCTCCGAAGGCTGGGTGCGCTGCGGCCACTGCGGCGAGGTGTTCGACGCCACCGGCAGCCTGCAGCCGGACCCGCGCCCCGCCGAGGCCTCGGTGCAAGCCATCCACCCACGGTTTTCGGAACCGGGCGAGCCGCACGCCCATCCCGCGTCCGGAAGCGATCGGGCCACGGAGGTTGCACCACCGCAGCAGGAGGTGCACCAGGAAGCGGCCGACGCCAGCGAACCGGTAGGGAACCTGCCCGGTGATCCCGAGCCGCAGCCGCAGCCACAGGCGATGCCACTGCCGCCGCAGCCGACGGAACGGACGCCGTCCGCGGCGTTCGCCGACGACGCGGAACCAGCCACCGGCGCCTCCGAGGTCCCCCGCGATTCGCAGCCGGCGGCGAGCTCGTCCCCTTACGACTATGCGCAGGCCTTCCGGGAGAAGGACGACACGGACCTGCCGGATGACGACGATGAAGCCGACTCCGAAATCCCCGACAGTGCGCTCGAGGACGTCTCCTTCGTGCGGCAGGCGCGCCGCCAGGCCTTCTGGCGGCGGCCGCTGGTGCGCCTGGCGCTGCTGCTCGTGGTGCTTGCGCTGGCCGGCCTGCTGGTCCTGCAGTTCGCCGTGCGCGAGCGCGACCGCCTGGCTGCCACGCAGCCGCAGCTGCGCCCGCTGCTGGTGCAGCTGTGCGACCGCCTGGGCTGCGCCATCGGCGCGCCGCGGCAGATCGAAGCCATCGTGATCGACAACAGCGGCTTCACCCGCGTGCGCCCCGAGGTCTACCGGCTCAGCTTCACGCTGAAGAACCCGTCGCCGCTGCCGGTGGCCGTGCCGGCGCTGCAGCTCACGCTCACGGACACGCAGGAGCAGCCGGTGGTGCAGCGCGTGATCCTGCCGGCCGAACTGGGCGCCGCGCCGGCGACCATCGCCGCCGCCTCGGACTGGTCGGCCAGCGTCGCACTGGCGGTCGACGCCGACAACGGCACCGCGGCCCGCATCGCGGGCTACCGCCTCCTCGCTTTCTATCCCTGACCTTCAACCCACAGGCAAGACCATGGCAGCCGTCATCTGCGGATCCCTCGCGTTCGACACCATCATGAACTTCGAGGGCCGCTTCTCGCAGCAGATCCTTCCCGACCAGCTGCACATCCTCAACGTGTCCTTCCTCGTGCCGGGCCTGCGCCGCGACTTCGGCGGCTGCGCCGGCAACATCGCGTACGCGCTCAAGCGGCTGGGCGGGCAGCCGCTGCCGATGGCCACGCTGGGCACCGATGGCGCGAGCTACCTGGAGCGGCTGCAGTCGCTGGGCATCAGCACCGAGTTCGTGCGCCGCATCGAGGACAGCTACACGGCGCAGGCGATGATCATGACGGACCTGGACAACAACCAGATCACCGCCTTCCACCCCGGCGCGATGATGCAGGCGCACCTCACGCGCATCGAGGCCCGGCCCGACATCCGGCTGGGCATCATCTCGCCGGACGGGCGCGATGCCATGCTGCAGCACGCCGAGCAGATGCACGCGGCCGGCATTCCGTTCGTGTTCGACCCGGGCCAGGGGCTGCCGATGTTCGACGGCCGCGAGCTGGCCGCCTTCATCGAGCAGGCGACCTGGGTCACGGTCAACGACTACGAAGGCAAGATGCTCGGCGAACGCACCGGCTGGTCGCCGGCCGAGATCTCGCGCCGGGTGCAGGGGCTGGTGGTCACGCTGGGCGGCGAGGGCTGCGAGGTGTGGATCGGCGGCGAGAAGACCCTGGTGCCCGGCGTGAAGGCCAGCGCGGTGGTGGACCCGACCGGCTGCGGCGACGCCTGGCGCGGCGCCCTGCTGCACGGGCTGGAGCAGGGCTGGCCGCTGGTGCGTTGCGCCGAACTGGGCAACCGGGTCGGGGCCGCCAAGGTCGCCAGCCGCGGGCCGCAGAACTGGGACTGGGCGGGCTGACGACGCGCGTTCAGCCGCGCGTGTGGGTGACCCCGCCGTCCACCACCAGCGTCTCCCCCAGCACGTAGTCGCCGGCGCGCGAGGCGAGGTAGATCGCCGCGCCGGCCATGTCCTCCAGGGTGCCCACGCGGCCGGCCGGCACGCGCCGCGCGACCTCGTCGCCGTGGTCGCGCGCCTGCTTGTTCATCTCGGAAGCGAAGGCGCCGGGGGCAATGCCGCTGACGACGATGTTGTCCTGGGCCAGCCGAAGCGCCATCCGCCGCGTCAGGTGGATCAGGCCGGCCTTGCTGGCGGCGTAGGAATACGTCTCCCACGGGTTGACCGAGATTCCGTCGATGGAGGCGATGTTGATCACCTTGGCCGGCCGGGCCTGCGCCCCGGCCTTCAGCAGCGGATGCAGGGCCTGGGTCAGGAAGAAGGGCGCCTTCAGGTTCAGGTCCACCACCTTGTCCCAGCCCGATTCGGGAAAGGTCTCGAACGCTTCGCCCCAGGCGGCACCCGCGTTGTTCACCAGGATGTCGAGCGCCGGCTCGCGGCGCGCGATCTCCGCTGCGAGCGCGCGCGCCGCATCGACCGTGGAGACATCGGCCGGCAGCGAGATGCAGGGACCCAGCGACGAGAGTTCGGCCGCCGCCTGGTCACAGGCCGCTGCCTTGCGCGCAGTGATGTAGACGCGCGCGCCCTGGCTGAGCAGGCCCGTGGCGATCATGCGGCCGATGCCGCGCGAGCCGCCGGTGACGAGGGCGACGCGGCCCTGCAGCGAGAAGAGATCGTTCATGGCACTGGCTTCCGTGGTGTTGGACTCGCAGCAGACTAGCCGCCGGGCCGCCCGCGGGCAATCGCCTGCATGACAGCGGCCGCCGATGCCGCAAGGAAAAAAGGCCCGCCGGAACCGGCGGGCCTCGATGCGCCTGGAAGCGGTCGGCTTCAGGACCGGGCGCGACGGCGCTCCAACCAGGCCAGGAGTTCGCCCACGATGCCCTTGCGGAAGGCCAGCACGCACAGCACGAAGATCACGCCGATGATGACGGTGACCCACTCGCCCACCTTGTCGGCCAGCATGTCCTGCAGCGAGATGACGATGCCGGCGCCCAGTACCGGCCCCAGCAAGGTGCCGACGCCGCCGAGCAGGCTCATCAGGATGACTTCGCCGGACATCTGCCAGTGCACGTCGGTCAGCGTGGCGAACTTCATCACCAGCGTCTTGAGTGAACCGGCCAGCCCGGACAGTGCCGCCGACAGCACGAAGGCCAGCAGCTTGTAGCGGTCGACGTTGTAGCCCAGCGAGACGGCGCGCGGCTCGTTCTCGCGGATCATCTTCAGCACCTGGCCGAACGGCGAGGTGACGATGCGCACGATGCCGGCGAAGCAGGCCACGAAGATGGCCAGCACGAGGTAGTACATGACCCGGTCGTCGACCAGGGACAGCACGCCGAACAGCTTGCCGCGCAGCACGCCCTGCAGGCCGTCTTCGCCGTAGGTGAACGGCGCCTGCAGGCAGACGAAGAAGATCATCTGCGAGAGCGCCAGCGTGATCATCGCGAAGTAGATGCCCTGCCGGCGGATCGCGACGAAGCCGAACGCCAGGCCGAGCAGGGCGGCCACGGCGGTGCCTGCGAGCAGGCCCAGCTCCGGGGTCCACTGCATGACCTTCACGGTGTGGCCGGTGATGTAGGCCGCGAAGCCGAAGAAGGCCGCATGGCCGAACGACAGCAGCCCGGTGAAGCCGAGCAGCAGGTTGAAGGCGCAGGCGAACAGGGCGAAGCACAGCAGCTTCATCAGGAAGACCGGGTACAGCCCGATCATCGGGGCGACCAGCCCGAACGCGAGCAGCGCCAGGTAGGTGACCAGCACCGGCCGGGGCAGGCCCGCGCGCGGCTCGTGGACGGCCGCCTGCGACTGCAGTGCGGCCTGGTTGGCGACGGAGGAAGAAGGCAGGGACATCTCAGGCTTCCTTGCCGAACAGTCCGGCCGGTCGCAGCACCAGCACGATGGCCATGATGACGAAGACGACGATGTTGGAGGCTTCGGGATAGAAGACCCGGGTGAAGCCTTCCACCACGCCCAGGCCCAGTCCGGTGACCACCGAGCCCAGGATGGAGCCCATGCCGCCGATCACGACCACGGCGAACACCACGATGATCAGGTTGGACCCCATCAGCGGGGTGACCTGGATGATGGGCGCGGCCAGCACGCCGGCCAGGCCGGCCAGCGCCGCGCCGGCGGCGAAGGTGAGCGTGACCATGACCGGCACGTTGACGCCGAAGGCCTGCACCAGCTTGGCGTTCTCGGTGCCGGCGCGCAGGTACGCGCCCAGTCGGGTGCGCTCGATGACGAACCAGGTGGCCAGGCACACGGCGATCGAGGCGACGACGACCCAGGCCCGGTAGTTGGGCAGGATCATGAAGCCGAGGTTGGTGGCGCCGGCCAGCAGTTCCGGCACGCTGTAGGACTGGCCGGAGACGCCGTACTGCTTGCGGAACACGCCTTCCAGGATGAGCGCCACACCGAAGGTCAGCAACAGCCCGTAGAGGGGGTCCAGCCCGTAGAGCCGCCTGAGCAGCCCGCGTTCGACGACGATGCCCAGCACGCCCACCACGAGCGGCGCCAGCACCAGCGCGAACCAGTAGTTGATGCCCCAGGAGTCCAGCATGATCCAGGCGGCGAAGGCACCGACCATGTAGAGGGCACCGTGGGCGAAGTTCACGATGTCCAGCAGGCCGAAGATGACCGCCAGGCCCAGGCTGAGCATGGCGTAGAAGGCGCCGTTGACCAGGCCGAGCATCAGCTGGCCGAGGAACGCCTGGTGGGGGATTCCGAAGATTTCCAAGGGTGACCTGGCTAGGGGCCGGAAGGCCGACGATTGTCCGACGGTTGAGGGGTATCCGGCAAACAGGGGCGGGCCGGCATTCCGGCCCGGCCCTGCCTGCGCGGCTTCAGCGGCTTACTTCTTCAGCGCGGAGCACTTCGACTCGGCCGGCGTGGTGAAGGCCTGGTCGCCCGGCACCTTGGCCACGAGCTTGTAGTAGTCCCAGGGCGTGGTGGACTCCTTGGGGCCCTTGACCTGGTACAGGTACATGTCGTGGATCATGCGGCCGTCGGCGCGCACGAAGCCGTTCTTCTGGTAGAAGTCGTTGTACTTCATCGAGCGCAGCTCGGCGTTCACCTTCTCGGCGTCGGTCGTGCCGACCTTCTGCACCGCCTTGAGGTAGTTCATGGTGGCGGAGTAGTCGGCGGCCTGCAGCGAGGACGGCATGCGCTTGTACTTGTCGAAGAAGCGCTTGGCGAACTTGCGCGACTCGTCGTCCTGGTTCCAGTACCAGCTGTCGGCCACCTGCAGCCCCTCGGCGTTGGACAGCCCGATCGAGTGCACGTCGTTGATGAACACCAGCAGGCCGGCAACCTTCATGCTCTTGGTGATGCCGAACTCCTTGGCCGCCTTCATCGCGTTGATGAAGTCGCCGCCGGCGTTGGCCATGGCCAGGATGTCCGCCTTGGAGCCCTGGGCCTGCAGCAGGAAGGACGAGAAGTCCGATGCGTTCAGCGGGTGGCGCACCGAGCCGACGACCGTGCCGCCGTTGGCCTTCACCACCGTGGAGGAATCGGCCTCGAGCGAGTGGCCGAAGGCGTAGTCGGCGGTCAGGAAGAACCACTTCTTGGCACCGGCCTTGACCAGCGCGCTGCCGCCCACCTTCGCCAGGGCCACGGTGTCGTACGCATAGTGGATGGTCCAGGGCGAGCAGTCCTCGTTGGTCAGGCGGGCGGAGCCGGCGCCGATGGAGATGAAGGGACGCTTCTTCTCCTTGGCGATGCCGGACATCGCGAGGTTGGTGCCGGAGCTGGTGCCGCCGATCAGCATCGCCAGGTTCTGGCTGTCGATCCACTCGCGCGCCTTGGAGGCGGCGACGTCGGCCTTGTTCTGGTGGTCGGCGGTCAGCACCTCGACCGGGCGGTTCAGGACCTTGCCACCGAAGTCCTGCACGGCCCACTTGATCATCTCGGCGCCCGCGGGCCCGTCGATGTCGGCGTAGAGGCTGGACATGTCGGTGATGAAGCCGATGCGCACGGGGCCGGATTGCTCTTGCGCGAACGCGCCCGCGGTGCCGAGTCCGATGGCCAGAGCGGCCACTAGGGTCTTGAGTTTCATTGCAAAGCTCTCCTGTTGAAAAAGGGTCAGACGCCGAGGTATTCCTGCAGCATGGCCGTGTTGGCCTGCAGCTCCTGCTGCTCGAACTCGCGCACGATCTTGCCGTGCTCCATCACGTAGAAGCGGTCCGCCAGCGGGGCCGCGAAGCGGAAGTTCTGCTCGACCAGCACGATGGTGTAGCCCTTGGCCTTGAGCGTGCGGATGGTCTCCGCCAGCTTCTGCACGATGACCGGCGCCAGGCCTTCCGAGATCTCGTCCAGCAGCAGCAGCCGGGCGCCGGTGCGAAGGATGCGCGCCACCGCCAGCATCTGCTGCTCGCCGCCCGACAGGCGCGTGCCGGGGCTGCCGGCGCGCTCCTTGAGGTTCGGGAACATGTCGTAGATCTCGGCCACGCCCATGCCGCCGGAACTGACGCTGGGCGGCAGCAGCAGGTTCTCCTCGGCCGACAGGCTGGCGAAGATGCCCCGTTCCTCGGGGCAGTAGCCCACGCCCAGCCGCGCCACCTTGTGCGGCGGCAGGCCGATGGCCTCGCGCCCGCCGATGCGGATGGAGCCGGTGCGCTTGCCGGTCAGGCCGACGATGGCGCGCAGCGTGGTGGTCCGGCCGGCGCCGTTGCGCCCCAGCAGCGACACCACTTCGCCCTCGTTGACGGACAGGTTGACGCCATGCAGGACGTGCGACTCGCCGTACCAGGCGTTGAGGTTCTCGATGCGCAGCAGTTCGGTCGAGGCCATGTCAGTGCGCCCCCTGCAGTTCGGTCTGCTCGGAGCCCATGTAGGCCTCGATCACCTGCGGGTTGCGCGAGACCTCCGAGTAGGGGCCGTCGGCGATCACGGCGCCGCGCTGCAGCACCGTGATGCGGTCGGCGATGGAGGAGACCACGTTCATGTTGTGCTCGACCATGAGGATGGTGCGGCCGGCCGACACCTTCTTGATCAGCTGCGTCACCCGGCTCACGTCCTCGTGGCCCATGCCCTGCGTCGGCTCGTCCAGCAGCATCAGGTCGGGCTCCAGTGCCATGGTGGTGGCCAGCTCCAGCGCGCGCTTGCGGCCGTAGGGCAGGTTGACGGTGAGCTCGCCGGCGAAGTCCTGCAGGTCCACCTCGGCCAGCAGCTGCCGTGCCCGGTCGTGCAGGTGGAACAGCGATTTCTCGGGCTTCCAGAAATGGAACGAGGTCCCGAGGTTGCGCTGCAGGGCCGCGCGGACGTTCTCCAGCACCGTCATGTGCGGGAACACCGCCGAGATCTGGAACGAGCGCACGATGCCGCGGCGCGCAGTCTGCGCCGGCTGCTCGTTCGTTATGTCCACACCCTGGTAGACGATGCTGCCGCGGGTCGGCGGCAGGAACTTGGTCAGCAGGTTGAAGAAGGTGGTCTTGCCGGCGCCGTTGGGGCCGATCAGCGCATGGATGTCGCCGCGACGGACCTGGAGGTCGACGTTGTCGACGGCCACGAAGCCCTTGAACTCCTTGGTCAGTCCCTTCGTCTCGAGAATGATCTCACCCGGCAATGCAGACTCCTCCAGCGCCAGCCGGATTCCAGCCGGTGACAAAAGTCGAATGCTAGGGAGCTGCGTTGCGGCCCGAAAGCGGGGAAAACCTTAAGTAGTTTTGCGTGGTGACGAGCTCGCCCCGCGGGCGGCGCAGGCGGCCCGCAAGCGCGGCGGCGTCGATCACATGTTGCGCCGGTACTGCCCCCCGACTTCGAACAGCGCCGAGGTGATCTGGCCGAGCGAGCAGACGCGCACGGCGTCCATCAGGACCTCGAAGACGTTGCCGTTGGCGATCACCGCCTCCTGCAGCCGGCGCAGCATGGCCGGCGCATTGCCCTCGTTGCGGGCGTGGAAATCCTGCAGGCGCGAGAGCTGGCTGCGCTTCTCCTCCTCGGTCGAGCGGGCCAGTTCCAGCTTCTCGGGGATGGGGTCGCCGTGGGGGTTGCGGAAGGTGTTGACGCCGATGATCGGCAGTTCCCCGGTGTGCTTGAGCATCTCGTAGTGCAGGCTCTCGTCCTGTATGCGCCCGCGCTGGTAGCCGGTCTCCATCGCGCCGAGCACGCCCCCGCGCTCGGCGATCCGCTCGAACTCGGCCAGCACCGCCTCTTCCACCAGCTCGGTGAGTTCCTCGATGATGAAGCTGCCCTGGTTCGGGTTCTCGTTCTTCGCCAGTCCCCACTCGCGGTTGATGATCAGCTGGATCGCCATGGCGCGCCGCACGCTGTCCTCGGTCGGCGTGGTGATCGCCTCGTCGAACGCGTTGGTGTGCAGCGAGTTGCAGTTGTCGTAGATCGCGATCAGCGCCTGCAGCGTGGTGCGGATGTCGTTGAACTGGATCTCCTGCGCGTGCAGGCTGCGGCCGGAGGTCTGGATGTGGTACTTGAGCTTCTGGCTGCGCTCGTTGGCGCCGTACTTCTCCTTCATCGCCACCGCCCAGATGCGCCGTGCCACGCGGCCCATCACCGTGTACTCCGGGTCCATGCCGTTCGAGAAGAAGAACGACAGGTTGGGCGCGAAGTCGTCGATGTGCATGCCGCGCGCCAGGTAGGCCTCCACCAGCGTGAAGCCGTTCGACAGCGTGAAGGCCAGCTGGCTGATCGGGTTGGCGCCCGCTTCGGCGATGTGGTAGCCCGAGATCGACACCGAATAGAAGTTGCGCACGTTGTGGTGCACGAAGTATTCGGCGATGTCGCCCATCACCTTCAGGCTGAACTCGGTGGAGAAGATGCAGGTGTTCTGGCCCTGGTCTTCCTTCAGGATGTCGGCCTGCACCGTGCCGCGCACGTTGGCCAGCACCCATTCGCGGATCTTGGCCGCCTCGGTCGGCGTCGGCTCGCGGCCGTTGTCGGCCTTGAACTTGTCCAGCTGCTGGTCGATGGCGGTGTTCATGAACATCGCCAGGATGGTCGGCGCCGGCCCGTTGATGGTCATGGACACCGAGGTGCTGGGGCTGCACAGGTCGAAGCCCGAATACAGCACCTTCATGTCGTCCAGCGTCGCGATCGACACGCCGGAGTTGCCCACCTTGCCGTAGATGTCGGGCCGCTCGTCCGGGTCGTTGCCGTACAGCGTGACGGAGTCGAACGCCGTCGACAGGCGCTTGGCCGGCATGCCTTCGGACAGCAGCTTGAAGCGCCGGTTGGTGCGGAAGGCGTCGCCCTCGCCGGCGAACATGCGCGTGGGGTCCTCGTTCTCGCGCTTGAAGGCGAAGGTGCCGGCGGTGTAGGGGTAGCTGCCGGGCACGTTGTCCAGCATCAGCCACTTGAGGATCTCGCCGTGGTCCTCGAAGGACGGCAGGACCACCTTTCGGATGGTGGTGCCCGAGAGCGACTTCGTGGTCAGGGCGGTGCGGATCTCCTTGTCGCGGATCTTCACCACGTATTCGTCGCCCGCGTAGGCCTTGCGCATGTCGGGCCACTGCTGCAGCAGCTGCTGCGCATCGCGGTCCAGCCGTTCCTTGCGGCTGCGGGCCAGGTCGATCGTGGCTTCGGCGGCCTGGGCGCGATCGGGCTTGTCCACCTGCAGCATCCGGGCGGCCGCCTCCAGCTGCTGGATCTCGCGGGCGAGCTTCGCCTGCTCGCGCGCACGCTTCTTGTAGCCGCGCACGCTGTCGCTGATCTCGGCCAGGTAGCGCGTGCGCGCAGCCGGCACGATGGGCGTCTGGTTGGTGCTGTGGCGCACGCCGGCCACCGGAAGGCGGCCTTCCTGCAGCTGCAGTCCCAACTCCTGCAGCCGCGGCTTGAGCGCCTGGAACAGCGCGGTGACGCCGTCGTCGTTGAAGCGCGCCGCCATGGTGCCGTACACCGGCATTTCCTCCGGCCGCTTGCCGAAGGCCTCGCGGTTGCGCTGGACCTGCTTGGCGACGTCGCGCAGGGCGTCCTGCGCGCCCTTGCGGTCGAACTTGTTGATCGCCACGAACTCGGCGAAGTCCAGCATGTCGATCTTCTCGAGCTGGCTGGCGGCGCCGAACTCGGGCGTCATGACGTACATGGGCACGTCCACCAGCGGCACGATGGCGGCGTCGCCCTGGCCGATGCCGGAGGTCTCGACGATCACCAGGTCGAAGCCGGCGGCCTTGCAGGCCGTGACCACGTCCGGCAGCGCGGCCGAGATCTCGCTGCCGAAGTCGCGCGTGGCGAGCGAGCGCATGAAGATGCGCGGGCCCTGCCGCCACGGACCGATGGCGTTCATGCGGATGCGGTCGCCCAGCAGGGCACCGCCGCTCTTGCGCCGCGAAGGATCGATCGAGATCACCGCCACCCGCAGTCGGTCGTCCTGGTCCAGGCGCAGGCGACGGATGAGTTCATCGGTGAGCGAGGACTTGCCGGCGCCGCCGGTGCCCGTGATGCCCAGCACCGGGACCTGCCGCTGCGCCGCCTGCTTGCGCAGGTCCTCCATCAGGCGCGCGTCCGCCGAGCCGTTCTCCAGCGCCGTGATCAGCTGTGCCAGCGCACGCCAGTTCGCGTCCTGGTGGCCCTGCACGGCCGCGGCGTCCTTGGGGGCATGCGCGGCGAGGTCCTTGTCGCAGCGCATGACCATCTCGCCGATCATGCCCTGCAGGCCCATGCGCTGGCCGTCTTCCGGGCTGTAGATGCGGGTGACGCCGTAGGCCTGCAGTTCGCGGATCTCGGCCGGCACGATCACGCCGCCGCCGCCGCCGAAGACCTGGATGTGGGCGCCGCCGCGCTGCTGCAGCAGGTCGACCATGTACTTGAAGTACTCGACGTGGCCGCCCTGGTACGAACTCACGGCGATACCCTGCACGTCCTCCTGCAGCGCCGCGGTGACGACGTCGTCGACGCTGCGGTTGTGCCCGAGGTGGATCACCTCGGCGCCCATCCCCTGCAGGATGCGGCGCATGATGTTGATGGCGGCGTCGTGCCCGTCGAACAGGCTGGCTGCCGTGACGAAGCGGACCTTGTGGGTGGGGCGATAGCTGGCCAGCGCCTTGAACTCGGCGGACAGGTCGGTCATTGGGGGTCTCCAGGAACCCCCGAGCCTAATTGACGTTTACGTCAACGTCAATTGATTCACGGGGAAACCGCCTTCGCGATTTCCCCGTGCCCGGGCCGTCAGCGCGCGTACAGCACCGACGGCAGCCACAGGCCGATCTGCGGCCAGATGTAGAGCATCACGATCGCGATGACCTGGATGCCCATGAAGGGCATCATGCCCAGGAAGATCTGGTTGAGCGTGACGTGCGGCGGCGAGACGCCCTTCAGGTAGAAGGCCGACATGGCCACCGGCGGCGACAGGAAGGCCGTCTGCAGGTTCAGCGCCACCAGCAGCCCGAAGAACAGCGGGTCGACGCCGAAGTTGTCCAGCAGCGGGATGAAGATCGGCATGAAGATCACGATGATCTCGGTCCACTCCAGCGGCCAGCCCAGCACGAAGATGATCAGCTGCGTGAGCACCAGGAACTGGGTCTGGGTCAGGTCCATCGACAGCACCCAGCGCTCGACCAGCTCCTGTCCGCCCAGCAGGGCGAAGGCGGCCGAGAAGATGGCCGAGCCGACGAACAGCCAGCACACCATGGCCGAGGTCTTGGCCGTGAGGTACACGCTTTCCCTGAGCATCGGCAGCGAGAACTGGCGGTAGGCCAGGGCCAGCACGAAGCCGCCCAGCGCACCCACCGCCGCCGCTTCCGTCGGCGTGGCCAGGCCCAGCACGATGGAGCCCAGCACCGCCAGGATCAGGATGACCAGCGGGAAGAAGCTGGTCAGCAGCATCTTGAAGATCTCGAGGCGCGCAAAGCTGAGCAGGGCGTAGTACACGGCGAGCAGGGCAGCGCCCACGCCGACTCCGACCCAGTAGCCCATAGGGGCTTCGATGGCCGCCGCGGCCGCACCGCCGTCGGTGGCGGCTGCCGAGCCTCCGGCGCCCGGGGGTTCTTGAACGCCGTCGCCGCCCGGTGGCTCGCGGACGTCCGCACCGGCGGCGGGTGCCGCGGCCTCGTCGCCACCCGGCGGTTCCTTCACGCCCTCGTCGCTGGACGCCTCGGCATCCTCACTGGGCGGTTCCTGCACACCCTCCGCAGCCGGTTCCTTCACGCCTTCATCGGCGGACGGCGGTTCCTGGAGTCCGCCGGATTCGGCGCCGGGAGGCTCCTGCAGGCCGCCCGCGCTGCGTTCGATCGCCGGCGACTCGCCCATGCGCGTCAGGCCCTCTATCGCGACTTCGGCGGCGTCCGGCTCGGTCACGCTGCGATAGGTCCAGACGGCCACCAGCGCGAACAGCAGGGCCGGCAGCAGCGCCATGAACAGCTGGCGCAGCAGGTAGCCGGTCGGCACGTCCTGGTTGCGGCGCCCCTTGAGCGCGGCGAGCAGGCCCTTGACGGCCGGCTGGCTGCCATCGGCCCGGGTGATCTTCTGCGTGAGCGGGGGCAGGGGGACCACCCGGTCTTCGGCCGACAGCGGCGGCGCCAGCGAAGGCTTGAGCTTGGCCAGGATCACCACGTAGAGCACGTACAGGCCGGCCAGCATGATCCCGGGGAAGAAGGCGCCGGCATACAACTGCACCACGGACACACCGGCCGTGGCGCCATACACGATCAGCAGCACCGAGGGCGGGATCAGGATGCCCAGGCAGCCGCCGGCTGTGATCGAGCCGGCCGTCAGCTGGATGCTGTAGCCGGCCCGCAGCATGGCCGGCATCGCCAGCAGCCCCATCAGCGTCACCACGGCACCCACGATGCCGGTGGCGGTCGCGAAGATGGCGCAGGTGACGATCGTCGCCACCGACAGGGCGCCCGGCAGGCGCACCAGCATGAGGTGGATGCTGCGGAACAGCTTCTCGATCAGGTTGGCCCGTTCGACCAGGTAGCCCATGAACACGAACAGAGGCACCGCGATCAGCACGTCGTTGGCCATGGTCTTGTAGGCGGCCTGCACCATCAAGTCCAGCGTGTGGGTGGTGTTCCGCCCGTACGCCAGCCAAGTGAAGATCATGCCCATCCCCATCAGCGTGAAGGCGGTGGGGAAGCCCAGCATGATGGCCACGACCACCAGCGACAGCATCAGCAGGCCGATGTGGCCGCGCTCGATCTGGTCGACGCTGACCAGCATGTAGAGGGCGGCCGCGACGATCAGCCCCATCAGGCTGAAGCCGAACCAGAGTTCCTTGCGAATCTTCACAGCGAACCCCTTTCGGCGGGAGGCGCCGCAACGGTTCCACCGCGCTCGTCCGGGTTGACCGAGGCATCATCGGCGTGGACCATGGCCTTGAGCTTCTCGACGTCGACTTCCTCCACGTCCTCGCCACGGGAAGGCCATTCGCCGTCACGCAGGCAGATCACGCAGCGGGCGATCTCCACGAATCCCTGCAGCAGCAGGATGGCGCCGGCCACCGAGATGAAGAACTTGAAGGGATAGACCGGCAGCGGGTCTGCGTTGAAGGTCGTCTCGCGGATGGCGAGCGACTCGGTGAAGTAGATCCAGCCGGCCCAGGTCAGGGCGACCACCCCGGGCAGGAAGAAGACGATGTACAGCAGCAGGTCCAGCGTGGCCTGGGTGCGTGGGCGGAAGAAGCCGTACAGCACGTCGCCGCGGACGTGGCCGTCCTTGGCCAGGGTGTAGGCGCCGGCCATCATGAACAGCACGCCGTACTGCATGATCTGCGCGTCCAGCATCCAGCCGTGCGGCTGCCCCAGCGCATAGCGGGAGAACACCTCCCAGGAAATCATCACGGTCAGCGAAACGATGAGCCAGGCGAACAGCTGTCCCACCCAGGTGGACAGCCGGTCGATCGCCAGCAGGAGTCTTTGCATCGGTTGTCCCTTTGGACGTTGGCGCGGAGGTCCAGACACGCAAAGGGCGGCTGTGGTTGCAGCCGCCCTCTGGACTGGCCCGCTAGGGGGCGATCAGGACTTCTTGGCGCCCTTGCCGAAGTAGCGGTTGTAGGCCATGCGGAAGTCCACCGTGTAGTCGTTCTGCCACTGGCCGGCCCGCTGGGCGAAGGCGCGCTGCGAGTCCATCACCTTCTTGAAGTGCGGGTTCTCCGCCGCCTTCTTGGCCGTGACCTTGTCCCAGGCGTCCAGCTGCGCGCGCAGGATGGAGTCGGGCGTCTTGTAGAAATTGACCTTGTCCTTCGTCTTGAGGTCGATGTAGTCCTTGGAGTTGCGGTCGATCGCCTTCCAGCTCATGTCGGCACTGGCGGCCTGCACGCCGTAGTCGATGATGGACTTGAGTTCCGCCGGCAGCGCGTTGTACTTGGCCTTGTTGAACAGGATCTCGAACTGCTCGCCGGACTGGTGGAAGCTTTGGAGCATGCAGTTCTTGGCCACGTCGGGGAAGCCCAGCACGCGGTCCGACGAGGAGTTGTTGAACTCGGCCGCGTCGAGAAGGCCGCGATCGAGGGCCGGCACGATCTCGCCACCGGGCAGGGGGTTGACCGCCACGCCCAGTTCGTTGAACACGTCCACCGCCAAGCCGACGGTGCGGAATTTCAAGCCCTTGAGCTGCGAGACGTTCGAGACGGGCTTGCGGAACCAGCCCAGCGGCTGCACCGGCATCGGACCGTACAGGTACGAGACCACGTCCATGTTGATGGCCTTGTAGATCTCCTCCAGCAGCGCCTTGCCGCCGCCGTAGTAGTGCCATGCCAGCACCATGTTGGGGTCCATGCCGAAGGCCGGGCCCGAACCCCACAGCGCGAGGGCGGAGTTCTTGCCATAGTGGTAGGCCACCACGCCGTGGCCACCGTCGAGCGTGCCCTTGTTGACGGCTTCGAGCAGCTGGAACGCGGGCACCACGGCGCCGGCGGGCAGCACCTCGATCTTGAGCTTGCCGCCGGCCATGTCATTGACCTTCTTGGCGAAGTCCTGTGCGTACTCGTGGAAGATGTCCTTCGAGGGCCAGGTGCTCTGGAACCGGAACGATGCCGGTGCCGTCTGCGCCATGACCATGGGGGCGGTCACGGTGGCGCCGGCGGCGACCGCAGCGCCCTTGAGCAGGCGGCGACGGGTGGGGATGCTGGGTGTGGTCATCTGCAGTCTCCTGTCCAGTGTGTCTGGTTGATCGACCGGCTATCTTTGAAGCCGGGACTGTCACCGTTTGAGAGGGTTTTCACGGAGAGGTGTTGCGCCTTGGCGCTGCGCTTCATACTTATTCCCTAAAGGATGAGCCTCGCCGAGTGCGCGACGGGCCCACCTCGTCAGCCTGCTGCCAGCTTCGGCATTTGCCTGGCGCGCCGTCGCGTACCGCGGGCGCTGGCAGAATCGGAATCGACACCATGGAAGAGTCCAACCGATCACCATCGCCGGGCGAGTCGCCAGCGCCCCGGCCGGCCCGCGGCTATGCCGGTGACATACCCCCGGCCGTTGCCTACGACTGGTGGCGCAAGGGCGACGCCGTGCTGGTCGACGTCCGCAGCGACGCCGAGCGCGAGTGGGTCGGGTACATCCCCGGCGCCGTCGCTCTGGCCTGGAAGCAGTGGCCCGGCATGTCACCGAACCCGGATTTCGATGCTGGTTTGCGCGCAGCAGTACCTGCCGGCAAGAAGGCCGTGCTGCTGTGCCGCAGCGGCGCGCGATCGGCCGCCGCGGCGCGGCGGGCCACCGAGCTGGGGCTCGAGGCCTACAACATCCTCGAAGGCTTCGAGGGCGATGCCGACGAGAACGGCCATCGCGGGAGCAAGGGTGGCTGGCGCCTGCGCGGGCTGCCCTGGCGGCAGAACTGATTGCTTTCGATCCGGAAGAAACCATGGCAGTGAACCTCTCCGCCCCGATCGCGGGCGACCTCCGGCCCGTGCCCGGGCTTTCCATCGGCGTGGCCGAAGCGGGCGTGCGCAAGGCCAACCGCAAGGACCTGACGGTGTTCCTGTTGGAGCCCGGCGCCGGCGTGGCCGGCGTCTTCACCCGCAACCGCTTCTGCGCCGCACCCGTGCAGGTCTGCCGCGAGCACCTGGCCGAGGGCGACATCCGTGCGCTGGTGGTCAACACCGGCAATGCCAATGCGGGCACGGGCGAAGACGGACTGGCGCGCGCGCGAGCGACCTGCGATGCGCTGGCGCAGCGGCTCGGCGTCTCCTCCAGGCAGGTGCTGCCGTTCTCCACCGGCGTCATCATGGAGCCGCTGCCCGTGGACCGCATCGAGGCCGGGCTGCCCGCCGCGCTGGCCGATGCCGCGCCGGACCACTGGCTGCGCGCCGCCGAGGGCATCATGACCACCGACACCGTGGCCAAGGCGGCCAGCACGTCGGTTCGCATCGGTGCGGCGGACGTGGCGATCACCGGCATCAGCAAGGGCGCGGGCATGATCCGCCCCAACATGGCCACCATGCTGGGGTTCATGGCCACCGACGCCTGCGTGGCGCAGCCGCTGTTGCAGCAACTGGCGCAGGAGCTGGCCGACGGCTCGTTCAACCGCGTGACGGTGGACGGCGACACCTCGACCAACGACTCCTTCATCGTCATGGCGACCAACAAGGCCGCCCACCTGCCCATCACCTCGCTGGACAGCGCGGAAGGCCGTGCGTTGAAGGAGGCGATGCTGCAGGTCGCGCGCCAACTGGCGCAGGCCATCGTGCGCGACGGCGAGGGCGCGACCAAGTTCATCACCGTGCGGGTCGAGGGCGGCCGCACCGCCGACGAATGCCGGCAGGTCGGCTATGCGATCGCGCACTCGCCGCTGGTCAAGACGGCGTTCTTCGCCAGCGATCCCAACCTCGGCCGCATCCTCGCGGCCGTGGGCTACGCCGGCATCGACGACCTGGACCAGACCGCCATCGACCTGTGGCTGGACGACGTGCACGTCGCGCACCGGGGCGGGCGCAACCCGGCGTACCGCGAGGAGGACGGCCAGCGCGTGATGAAGCAGTCCGAGATCACGGTGCGCGTGGGCCTGGGCCGCGGTGCGGCGGTGGACACGATCTGGACCTGCGACCTCAGCCACGACTACGTGAGCATCAACGCGGACTACCGCTCATGAGCGACAAGCTGGACCTGCTGCTCGAGCGCGCCGGCCGCCTGCTCGATCGCCTGGAAGCGATCCTGCCGGGCCCGCTGGCAGCGCCGCCATGGGACGGCGCCATCGCCTGGCGCTATCGCCGGCGCTCGTCGGGGCACGGCACGCTGGATCCAGTGCGGCACGTCGCCGACATCCGCCTCACGGACCTGAAGGAGATTGACGCGCAGAAGGAGCGCATCCAGCGCAACACGCAACAGTTCGTGACCGGCCAGCCCGCCAACAACGTGCTGCTGACCGGTGCGCGCGGCACCGGCAAGTCGTCGCTGATCAAGGCCTGCCTGAACGAGTACGCGCCCCAGGGACTGCGGCTGATCGAGGTGGACAAGGCGGACATGACGGACCTGCCCGACATCGTGGACCTGGTCGCCGGCCGGCCGGAGAAGTTCATCGTGTTCTGCGACGACCTCAGCTTCGAGGAAGGCGAACCCGGCTACAAGGCGCTCAAGTCCATCCTCGACGGCTCGGTGGCGGCGGCCACGCCCAACCTGCTGGTCTATGCCACCAGCAACCGGCGCCACCTGCTGCCCGAGTACATGAAGGAGAACCTCAGCTACACCCACACCGACGACGGCGAGGTCCATCCGGGCGAGGTGGTGGAGGAGAAGATCTCGCTGTCCGAGCGGTTCGGGCTGTGGGTCAGCTTCTATCCCTTCACCCAGGACGAGTACCTCGCGATCACGGCGCAATGGCTGTCGTCCTTCGGCGTGGCGCGCCCCGCGATCGAGGCGGCGCGCGCCGAGGCGCTGGTGTGGGCGCTCGAGCGCGGCTCGCGCAGCGGCCGCGTGGCCTACCAGTTCGCACGCGACTGGGCCGGCCGGCACCCGGCCTCATGACGGGGGTGCTGGTCGCCGACGGCGACCGGCCGCGCGAAGGCGGCCCCGACCGCAAGGAAGTGGAAGTCGCCGTCGGCGTGCTGGTGCGAGCGGACGGGCGCTTCCTGCTCACCAGCCGGCCCGAGGGCAAGGTCTACGCCGGCTACTGGGAATTCCCGGGCGGCAAGGTCGAACCGGGCGAGACGGTCGAGGCCGCACTGCGGCGCGAGCTGATCGAGGAAATCGGGCTGGTGATCGGCGCGGTGCACCCCTGGCGCATCGAACGTGTCGACTACCCGCACGCGCTGGTGCGGCTGAACTTCTGCAAGGTGTACGACTGGACCGGCGAGCTGCAGATGCACGAAGGCCAGCGTTGCTCCTGGGAGTCGCTGCCGGTGCAAGTGCGGCCGGTGCTGCCCGGCACGGTGCCGGTGTTGCAGTGGTTCGCGCAGGAGCGCGGCTTCACGGGCGACACCCATTCGGCCGGCTGAGGCTCACTGCAGTTTCGGATCGCCGAAGGGCTGGTCGTCCGGGGGCGTTTCGTCCGGGAGGCGGAAGCCCTCGCTCGCCCACGCACCCAGGTCCAGGCTCTTGCAACGCTCGCTGCAGAAGGGCCGGTAGGGGTTGCTGGGGGCGTACACGCTGTTGCGGCCGCACTGCGGGCACTTCACGACCCGCCGCGGCGTCGTCCTGCCGCTCTCGCTTGCCATGCTCAGGAACACAGGGTCAGTTCGAAACCCGCATTTTCGTGGCTGGGATGCATCCGGTCGCTGCCTTCCTGGCGCATCAGGCGCACCGACACCATCAGGCGGTTGCCGCTGATCTCGGGAACCAGCTGCAGGGTCGGATCGATGCGCAGGCGCAGCAACTGGAAGCTGCGGCCCTGCGGCAGCGTCTGCTGGAAATGGCCGTCCACTGCCATCACCTTCTGCGCCGTGCCCGAATCGCGCAGCAGCTTGAGCAGCAGGTGCACCGACTCGGCCAGCGGCCCCAGGCAGCGGGCCCAGCGGCCCAGGTCGGCCTGGCGGGTCGGCGCGTCGAGTTGCTGCCAGGCGTAGTAGCCGGGCAGGTCGAATTCGCAGGTGCCGCCGGGAATGCCGATGCGGCTGCGGATGCCCATCAGCCACTCGTTGTCGGTCAGGGACTGGCCGGCCTTGCCCGGCTGGCTGTTCAGCGCCGAGAAGCAGGTGTCCAGGTCGGCGACCACCTCATCCAGCACGGCCTCTGCGATCGCGGGATTGCCGCGGTAGCCGTTGAGGATGGTCTTCTGCTTCTCCAGGTCCTTCATCAGGTCGGACTTGAGGTCGGCGCGGGCCGCCACGTCCATCACCTCGAAGAGGGTGGCCAGTGCGTAGTGGTGGTCGAGCGGGTGCTCGCGGAGGACCAGTTCGCCAAGTCGGCGGAACAGGTGTTCCAGCCGCAGGTAGGTCCGGATTCGTTCGTTGAACGGGTACTCGTAGAGGATCACGCGGGCGGCAGGGTGGGGGGCATTCGCGGACGCGCCATCATAGCCCGAAGGCCCTGGCCGCCTGCCGGACCTGCACATCGAGTTCGGCCAGCGACAGGCCGTCGTTGAAGATCACCGTGTCGGCGGCGGCCAGGCGCAGCGCGCGCGGAGCCTGCGCCGCGATGATGGCCTGCACCTGCGCGGGCTCGAGTGCGCTGCGCGCCACCACGCGGGCCACCTGCGTCGCCGGCAGGCAGTCGACCACCAGCACCCGGTCCACCTGCCGGCGCCAGCGGCCCGACTCCACCAGCAGCGGAATGTCGAACACGATGCAGCGCGCGCCAGCGGTCAGCGCCACTTCGACCTGGCGTGCCGTCTCGGCGCCCACCAGCGGATGGACGATGGCCTCCAGTTCGCGCCGGGCCTGCGGCTGCGCGTAGACGTGCGCGCGCATGCGTTCGCGGTCGAGCGCGCCGTCGGCGGTGATGAAGTCCGGGCCGAAGTGGGCACCGATCGCCGGGATGGCCGCACCGCCGGCGGCGGTGCTCGCGCGCGAGATCGCGTCGGCATCGATGGCGGCGGCCCCCAGTGCCGACAGCAGCTGCAGCACCGTGCTCTTGCCGCTGCCGATGCCGCCGGTCAGGCCGATGCGCATCGCGGCCATGGCTACAGCCCGATCAGGCGCAGGATGGCCGAGGGGCCGAACACCAGCGCCGTGAGGCCGGCGCCGGCTAGGAAGGGCCCGAAGGGAATGACGCCGCCTTCGCGCAGGCCGCCCGCGAATTTCATGGCGATGCCGATGATCGCGCCGATCACCGAGGCCATGAGCACGATGGGGACCAGCGCCTGCCAGCCGAACCAGGCACCCAGCGCGGCGAACAGCTTGAAGTCGCCGTAGCCCATGCCTTCCTTGCCCGTGAGCAGCTTGAAGCCTTTGTAGACCAGCCACAGGGACAGATAGCCCGCCACCGCGCCCCACAGCGATTGCTGCAGCGTCAGCCCGTTCCAGCGCAGCGCGGCCCCGATCAGGCCGGCCCACACCAGCGGCAAGGTGATGTCGTCGGGCAGCAGCGTGGTATCCCAGTCGATCAGCGCCAGCGCCAGCAGGGCGGCCGCGAACCCGCACCAGGCCAGCGCCGCCCAGGTGATGCCCCACTTCCATGCGCAGAAGGCGAACAGCCCTGCGGTGGCGAGTTCCACCAGGGGGTAGCGCATACCGATCGGGGTGCCGCAGGAGGAGCACTTGCCGCGCAGGACCAGGTAGCTCAGCACCGGGATGTTCTCGTACCAGCGGATCGCGTGGCCGCAGTTGCGACAGCGTGAGCGCGGCCGCATCAGGTCGAACGGCTCGGCCGCGGCCGGGGCCTGGCCGGCCAGTTCGGCACATTCGGCCGCCCACTGGCGCTCCAGCATCTTCGGCAGGCGGTAGATGACGACGTTGAGGAAGCTGCCCACCAGCAGCCCCAGGACGCCGGCCAGCGCGGCGCCCGCTTCCAGCGGCAGCATCAGACGACCGCGCCGAGCTTGAAGATGGGCAGGTACATCGAGACCACGATGCCGCCGATCAGGCCGCCGAGGAACACGATGATGATCGGCTCCATCAGGCTGGACAGGCCGGCGACCATGTCGTCGACCTCGGATTCGTAGAAGTCGGCCGCCTTGCCCAGCATGTGGTCGATGGAGCCGGATTCCTCGCCGATGGCGCACATCTGCAGCACCATGCTCGGGAACACGTTCACGTTGGTCATGGCCGCCGTCAGGCTGGTGCCGGTGGACACTTCCTGCTGGATCTTCTCGGTGGCCGTCTGGTAGACCGAGTTGCCGGAAGCGCCGCCCACCGAGTCGAGCGCCTCCACCAGCGGCACGCCGGCCGCGAACATGGTGGCGAGCGTGCGGGTCCACCGCGCGATCACCGACTTGTAGACCAGGTCGCCGAACACCGGCAGCTTGAGCATCAGCCGGTCCATGAACATCTGGACCTTCTCGTTGCGCTTCCAGGCCTGCATGAAGAAGTAGAACCCGCCGCCGATGACGCCGAAGATCAGCCACCAGTACTGGACGAAATACTCGCTCACGCCCATCACGAACAGCGTGGGTGCCGGCAGGTCGGCGCCGAAGGAGGTGAACACCTGCTTGAAGGCCGGGATCACGAAGATCATGATCACCGTCACCACGATGAAGGCGACCACCACCACCGAGATCGGGTACATCAGGGCCGACTTGATCTTGGACTTGATGCCCTCGGTCTTCTCCATGTAGACCGCCAGCCGGTCGAGCAGCGTCTCCAGGATACCGGCCGCCTCGCCGGCCTCGACCAGGTTGCAGTACAGGTTGTCGAAGTACAGCGGGTACTTGCGGAACGCGGCCGACAGGGAGGTGCCGGTCTCCACGTCGGTGCGGATGTCGTTGAGCAGCTTGGCCACGCTGGCATTGGCATTGCCGCGGCCGACGATGTCGAAGGCCTGCAGCAGCGGCACGCCGGCCTTCATCATGGTGGCAAGCTGGCGAGTGAAGATCGCGATGTCCTTCGGCTTGATCTTCTGGCCGGCGCGCATGCGGCGCTTCTTGATCTTGCTGGGCGTGATGCCCTGCCGGCGCAGCGCGGCCTGGACCTGGTTCTCGCCGGCGGCGCGCGTCTCGCCGCGCACCTGCTTGCCGTTGCGGTCGCGGCCCTCCCATTCGAAGACGAACTCCGTGACCTTGCCTGCTGTTGCCGTCGCCATGAAGGGCTACTCCTCTTGTCCTTGTCTGCGGCTAATCGTTCGTGCAGCCGAGCACTTCCTCGAGCGAGGTCATGCCCAGCCGGACCTTGTGCAGCCCCGACTGGCGCAGGCTCCTCACGCCTTCGGCCCGGGCCTGCGCGGCGATCTCCATGGAGCTGCCGTCGCGCAGGATGATCCGCTGGATCTCCTCGCTGATCGGCATCACCTGGTAGATGCCGACGCGCCCCTTGTAGCCGTTGTTGCACGCGGGACAGCCGACCGGACGATAGGGCGTCCAGGTGCCGTCGACCTCCTCCTCGGAAAACCCGGCCTCGATCAGCGTCTCGTGCGGGATGTCCGCCGGCTGCTTGCAGTTGACGCACAGGCGCCGGGCCAGCCGCTGCGCGGTGATCAGGATGACGCTGGAGGCGATGTTGAACGGCGCGATGCCCATGTTGCGCATCCGCGTCAGCGTGGTCGGCGCGTCGTTGGTGTGCAGGGTGGAGAGCACCAGGTGGCCGGTCTGCGCGGCCTTGATGGCGATGTCGGCGGTCTCCAGGTCGCGGATTTCGCCCACCATGATGACGTCCGGGTCCTGCCGCAGGAAGGATTTGAGCGCGGCGGCGAAGGTGAGCCCCGCCTTGTCGTTGACGTTGACCTGGTTGACGCCCGGCAGGTTGATTTCGGACGGGTCCTCGGCGGTCGAGATGTTGACGCCGGGCTTGTTCAGGATGTTCAGGCAGGTGTAGAGCGACACCGTCTTGCCCGAGCCGGTGGGCCCCGTGACCAGCACCATGCCGTAGGGCCGGTTGATGGCGTTGAGCAGCCGCTCCTTCTCCTCGGGTTCGTAGCCGAGCGCATCGATGCCCAGCTTGGCGCTGCTCGGGTCCAGGATCCGGATCACGATCTTCTCGCCGAACAGGGTGGGCAGCGTGCTGACCCGGAAGTCGATCACCCGGTCCGGGCCGACCTTGAGCTTCATCCGCCCGTCCTGCGGCACCCGCTTCTCGGAGATGTCCATCCGCGAGATGACCTTGATGCGCGAGGCGAGCTTGTCCTTGATGGCGATCGGCGGCGAGGCGATCTCGCGCAGCTCGCCGTCGATGCGGAAGCGGACGCGGTAGGTGTGCTCGTAGGGCTCGAAGTGCAGGTCCGAGGCCCGCATGCTGAAGGCGTCCAGCAGCATCTTGTGCAGGAACTTGACGACCGGTGCATCGTCGACTTCGGAGCCGCCCGAGGACTTCTCGTCCTCGTCGACCACCGATTCGTCCATGGTCGATTCGTCGAACTCGAAGTCCTCGCCGACGATGCTCTCCATGGCCTGGGTCGCGCTGGTGGCGTTGGCCTCGACCATCCGGGACAGCTTGTCGTACTCGGCGATGACCCAGTCCACGCCCATCTGGGTGGCGAACTTGATCTTGTCGGCAGCCTGCTGGTCGGACGGATCGGCGGTGGCGACGATCAGCCGGTTGTTGCGCTTGGACAGCACCACCACCCGGAAGGCCTGGCACAGCTTCAGGTCCAGCAGGTTCTTCGGCAGGCGCTGCACGTCCACCGCGTCCAGGTCCAGCAGCGGTGCGCCGTAGGAAACCGACATGGTGTGCGCCAGGTCCGCCGGCGAGACCGCACCGGAGCCGGTCAGCTCGGCAATGAAGCTGGTGCGGGCGGCCTGCGCCTTGCGGTAGAGCTCCTCGGCCGACTTCTGCCCCAGCTTGCCGGCCGAGACCAGCGTGCGTGCCAGCCCGGGCAGGGCCATGGACGGGGTATCGGTGAGTGCGGGGTCGACAGCGGCCATCGGTGAGTGTCAGCGGGGGGTCTCCTGCCGAGGCGAGGGGCAGCCAGCTGATCATCGCCTAAAGCCCAACCGGTGTAAATCTTGCGTGTGGTGCCGGACGCGAAGACGGTCGCCGGGGCGCGGCGTGGCCGCGCAGGAAATCACGGGAGGGAAGGGAAAACTGGTCGGGGTGAGAGGATTCGAACCTCCGGCCTCTACGTCCCGAACGTAGCGCTCTACCAGGCTAAGCTACACCCCGATCGGCCACTCGCGGGAGCCTGCGGCCTGATCCTGCGGATCAATTGCGACGCTCGAGCAGCTGAGCCGCCAATTGTACCAAACCCTCGGAGCAGTCATTGCGCGGCAGGCGCTGCGCACACGCGATTGCGCGTCGCGCCTCGGCGGCGGCGGCGGCGCGGGTGACCTCCAGGGCGCCGGTCTCGCGCACCACCGCAACGATCGCCTCCAGTTCCTGGGTGGCGCCGTTCTCGATGGCGTGCCGGATCAGGTCGCGCTGCGCCACCGAACCCCGTTCCATGGCGGCGATCAGCGGCAGCGTGGCCTTGCCCTCGCGCAGGTCGTCCCCGAGGTTCTTGCCCATCTCGTGGGCGTCGCCGTCGTAGTCCAGCACGTCGTCGATCACCTGGAAGGCGGTGCCCAGCGCCTGGCCGTACTCGGTGCAGGCCTGCTCCAGCTCGGGCGGCGCCCCCGCCAGCACGGCGCCGAGGCGGGCGCTGGCCTCGAACAGCTTGGCTGTCTTGGAGCGGATCACGCGCAGGTAGCCCGCTTCGTCGAGCGCGGCGTCGTGCATGTTCATCAGTTGCAGGACCTCGCCCTCGGCGATGACGTTGGTCGCCTCGGCGAGGATCGCCATCACCCGCATGTCGTTGGCGTCCAGCATCATCTGGAAGGCGCGCGAGTACAGGAAGTCTCCCACCAGCACGCTGGCCGGGTTGCCGAAGCTCTCGTTGGCGGTGGCCCGGCCCCGGCGCAGGGTGGAGCCGTCCACCACGTCGTCGTGCAGCAGCGTGGCCGTGTGGATGAATTCGACGACGGCGGCCAGGTTGAAGCGCTGCGGGCTCTTGCACCCGAGCGCGGCGCTGACCAGCAGCAGCAGGGCGGGCCGCAGGCGCTTGCCGCCGGCGGAAATGATGTAGCGGGAGACCTGGCCGACCAGCGGCACCCCGGAATCGAGGCGCCTGGCGATGACCGCATCGACCTCCTGCATGTCGTCGGCGATCAGGGAGAGCACCGAGGCGGTGCGGGCTGCTGGATCAGTCAAGGCGGGTCCGTCGGTTGCCGCGGGATTATAGGAAGCGGGACGGGCTGCAGGCCCGGCGTGGAAGCCCAGGCGGGTTAGTGACCGCCAACCATGGTATAGTCGCAGGCTCCCCGGGAAATCCGTCCCGGAGGTGATTTCCCGATATCGAGAGGTCTCACATGTACGCGGTCATAAAAACCGGCGGCAAGCAGTATCGCGTTGCCTCCGGCGAAAAGATCAAAGTAGAACAGATTGCTGCGGACGTAGGCCAGGAAATCGTGATCGACCAGGTGCTGGCTGTCGGCAACGGCAGCGACCTGAAGATCGGCACGCCCCTGGTGTCCGGCGCCACCGTCAAGGCCACGGTAGTGGCCCACGGCAAGCACGACAAGGTGCGCATCTTCAAGATGCGCCGCCGCAAGCACTACCAGAAGCGCCAGGGGCACCGCCAGCAGTTCACCGAGCTGCAGATCGGCGCCATCGCGGCCTGATCACCGGAGTTTGAAATGGCACAGAAAAAAGGCGGCGGCTCTACGCGCAACGGGCGGGATTCCCAGCCCAAGATGCTCGGCGTGAAGGCGTTCGGCGGTGAACTGATCAGCGCCGGCTCCATCATCGTTCGCCAGCGCGGCACCAAGTTCCACGCCGGCACCAATGTCGGCGTGGGTCGTGACCACACTCTCTTCGCGCTGGTCGACGGGCGCGTCCAGTTCGCCACCAAGGGCGCACTGAACAAGCACACGGTCAACGTGGTCCCGGCGTAAGCCGCCAGGCTTTCCGGCAACGAAGGCCCTGCGTCGCAAGCGCAGGGCCTTTTTGTTGAACCCCTTCCTGGAACCTCCCGCATGAAATTCGTGGACGAAGCCTTCATCGACGTGGCCGCCGGCGACGGGGGGAACGGCTGCGTCTCCTTCCGGCACGAGAAGTACAAGGAGTTCGGCGGCCCCAACGGCGGCGACGGCGGCCGCGGCGGCCACGTCTATGCCGTGGCGGACCCCAACCTCAACACGCTGGTCGACTACCGCTATTCCCGCCGCCACGAGGCCAGGCGCGGCGAGCACGGCATGGGCTCGGACATGTTCGGGGCCGCCGGCGCCGACATCACGCTGAAGATGCCGGTGGGCACCATCGTCAGCGACGCCGAGACCGGCGAGGTGCTGCACGAACTGCTGACCCCCGGCGAGACGATCGTCCTGGCCAAGGGCGGCGACGGCGGCTTCGGCAACATGCGCTTCAAGAGCTCGATCAACCGGGCGCCGCGGCAGAAGACGCCGGGCTGGCCGGGCGAGAAGAAGAGCCTGAAGCTCGAACTCAAGGTGCTGGCCGACGTGGGCCTGCTCGGCATGCCCAATGCCGGCAAGTCGACCCTGATCGCCGCGATCTCCAACGCCCGGCCCAAGATCGCCGACTACCCGTTCACGACGCTGCACCCCAACCTGGGCGTGGTGCGCGTGGGGCCGGAGCAGAGCTTCGTGGTGGCCGACGTGCCCGGGTTGATCGAGGGCGCGTCGGAGGGGGCCGGCCTGGGCCACCAGTTCCTGCGCCACCTGCAGCGCACCCGCCTGCTGCTCCACCTCGTCGACGTGGCGCCCTTCGACGAGGCGGTCGATCCGGTCGCGCAGGCCAAGGCCATCGTCGCGGAGCTGAAGAAGTACGACAAGGCCCTGTACGACAAGCCGCGCTGGCTGGTGCTGAACAAGATCGACATGGTGCCGGCTGCCGACCGCGAGGCGCTGGTGAAGGATTTCGTGCGCCGACTGCGCTACAAGGGCCCGGTGTTCCGCATCTCGGCGCTGACCCGGGAAGGCTGCGACGAACTGGTCCAGGCCGCCTTCCAGCACCTGCACGCCCGCCGGCTCGAGGAGCAGGCGCAGGGGCAGCCCGAAGTCGACCCGCGCTTCGCATCGCGCCCGGACGGAAAGGACCCGGAATGACTGCCGTCCAGGATAGCCCCAGGTCCGGGCACGCCCAACTCCTGAAGGGGGCGCGCCGCATCGTCGTGAAGGTCGGCTCCAGCCTGGTGACCAACGAGGGCCGCGGGCTGGACGAGGGCGCCATCGGCGAGTGGTGCCGCCAGCTGGCGGCGTTGGCACGCGAGGGCCGCGAGCTGATCATGGTGTCCAGCGGCGCCGTTGCCGAAGGCATGAAGCGGCTCGGCTGGCGGGCGAGGCCGCGCGAGCTGAACGAACTGCAGGCCGCGGCCGCGGTCGGCCAGATGGGCCTGGCGCAGATGTACGAGACCAAGCTGCGCGAGAACGGCCTCGGTTCGGCCCAGGTGCTGCTCACGCACGCCGACCTGGCCGACCGCGAGCGCTACCTCAACGCACGGTCCACCCTGCTGACGCTGCTGTCGCTCGGCGTGCTGCCGGTGATCAACGAGAACGACACCGTCGTCAACGACGAGATCAAGTTCGGCGACAACGACACGCTGGGCGCGCTCGTGGCCAACCTGGTGGAAGCCGACCTGCTGGTGATCCTGACCGACCAGCGCGGGCTGTACACCGCCGATCCGCGCCACGACCCCGGGGCGCAATTCGTCCACGTCGGCCGCGCCGGCGATCCCGCGCTGGAGGCCATGGCTGGGGGCGCCGGTTCCGGCATCGGCAAGGGCGGCATGATCACCAAGATCCTGGCGGCCCGGCGAGCCGCGCGCTCGGGCGCATCGACCGTCATCGCCTGGGGCCGCGAACCCGACGCGCTGTTGCGGCTGGCCGGCGGCGAGGGCATAGGCACCCTCCTGGTGGCGCCGACGCAGAAAAGCCAGGCACGCAAGCGCTGGATGGCCGATCACCTGCAGTTGCGGGGTGCGGTGCTGGTGGACCCGGGCGCCGTCGCCAAGCTGGTGCGCGAAGGCAAGAGCCTGCTGCCGATCGGGATGACGGCCGTGGAGGGCGAGTTCTCGCGCGGCGAGGTGATCGCCGTGCGCGGCCCGGACGGTGCCGAGATCGCGCGCGGCCTGGCGAACTACGCCAGCGCCGAGGCGCGCCTGCTGTGCCGCAAGCCCTCGACCGAGATCGAGAAGCTGCTCGGCTACATGGCCGAACCGGAGATGATCCACCGCACCAACCTGGTCCTCACGCGCTGAGCGCGCGGGTGGGTCAGCGCAGTTCGGGCCGGAAGCGGGTGTCGGCCGGCTTGCCCAGGTCGATCGCGATGTGCTCCGGCGAGCGGTTCGGGGCATGGCCCATGCAGGCGCCGCCGCGCGCGATCAGCAGCGTGTGCCGCCGCGCCCCGCTGCCGTGGATCGGTTTCCATTCGCGATCGGGAGCGGGCACCCACTGGTCGCCGGCATGGCGCGCGTACACCGTCGACTCCGCCGTGTTGCAGCGCAGCCCCTCGTAGATGGCATTGACCGCGCCGCTGTCGCTTTGCGCCACCACCACGTAACGCACCACGCCATCGGGGCCGATGCTGATGGAGGACGGATCCACGCCCCAGCGCAGCTCCGTGCCGCGCATCTCCAGGGGCACCAGGCGGGAGGTGTTCAGCGCCGGCGGCGGCGGGGCCGCGGCCTCCTTCCAGTCCGGATCGACGTCGACCAGCTGCGCATGCGCGGCTCCGCACAGCGCCAGCGCGCACAGCGCGGCGCTAGGACGCACGGTTGCTTCCCGCCGGTTGGACCTGCAGGGCGGATTGCGGGTCGGGTTCGAAGGTTGCGCCAGGGGGCAGCTCGAACGAGGGGCCGGGCAGGGCGGGTTCGGCCGGACCGGCGTCGTGCGGCGCCGCGTCGCGCGAACGCATGCCGCTGCGCAGGTAGCGGTTGCGGTGGTCGTGGCGCGGCACGTAGCGGGCCAGCTCGGTCAGCGCCATCTCGTAGACGCCGCGCTTGAATTCGACCACCACGTCCAGCGGCACCCAGTAGTCGTTCCAGCGCCAGGCGTCGAACTCGGGATGGTTGGTGGCGCGCAGGTTCAGGTTCCAGTCCTGGCCCGTCAGCTGCAGCAGGTACCAGATCTGCTTCTGGCCCTTGTAGTGGCCGCGCGCATCGCGGCGGATGTAGCGATCCGGCACCTCGTAGCGCAACCAGTCGCGCGTGCGGGCGATGATGCGCACGTGTTCGGGCATGAGCCCGACCTCTTCGTGCAACTCGCGGAACATCGCCTGTTCGGGCGTCTCCCCGCGATCGATCCCGCCTTGCGGAAACTGCCAGCTGTGGGTGCGGATTCGCTTGCCCCAGAACACCTGGTTTTTCTGGTTGAGCAGGATGATGCCGACGTTGGGCCTGAAGCCGTCCCGGTCAAGCATAATCAAACCCCAAACTTTTGAACTGAGTCCATTATGCACGGCGCCTTGCGCGCACGCCAAGGAACTCAGCAGCCTCGCTCCCTCCCCCCGCGTTTCCGAATGAAAGCCTCACAGTTCCTGATCTCCACGCTCAAGGAAGCACCCGCCGATGCCGAGGTGGTGAGCCACCAGCTGATGATGCGGGCGGGCATGGTCAGGAAGCTGGGCGCCGGCATCTACACCTGGATGCCCATGGGCCTGCGCGTGGTGCGCAAGATCGAGGCGATCGTGCGCGAGGAAATGAACCGCGCCGGCGCGGTGGAACTGCTGATGCCGGTGGTGCAGCCGGCCGAGTACTGGCAGGAGACCGGCCGCTGGTCGAAGATGGGTCCCGAGCTGATGCGGGTGAAGGATCGCCATGAGCGCGACTTCGTCATCCAGCCGACCAGCGAGGAAGTCGTCACCGACATCGGGCGCCAGGAGTTGCGCAGCTACAAGCAGCTGCCGAAGAACCTGTATCACATCCAGACCAAGTTCCGCGACGAGCGGCGCCCGCGCTTCGGCGTGATGCGCAGCCGCGAGTTCATCATGAAGGACGCCTACAGCTTCGACCGCGACGCCGCCGGCGCCAAGGCGAGCTACCAGGTGATGGCGAAGGCTTACCGCGCGATCTTCGACCGCTTCGGCCTGCGCTACCGCGCTGTGGCGGCGGACAGCGGCGCCATCGGCGGCGACCTGTCGGAAGAATTCCAGGTGATCGCCGCCACCGGCGAGGACGCGGTCGTGTACTGCCCGGACAGCGACTACGCGGCCAACATGGAGAAGGCCGAAGCGCTGGCGCCGGCGGGCCCGCGCCCGTCCGCCGGTCAAGCCATGGAGAAGACGCCGACGCCCGGCAAGAGCACCTGCGCGGAGGTCGCCGAGCTGCTCGGCCTCCCGCTGGACCGCACCGTCAAGTCGCTGGTGCTGGCGACCGACCAGCTCGACGAGGCCGGCGCGGTCACGCAGACGCAGCTCTGGCTGCTGCTGCTGCGCGGCGACCACGACATGAACGAGATCAAGGTCGGCAAGGTGGCCGGCCTGGACCAGGGCTTCCGCTTCGCCACCACCACCGAGATCGTCGAGCACTTCGGCACGCCGCCCGGCTACCTGGGCCCGATCGGGCTGAAGCAGCCGGTGCGCATCGTGGCCGACCGCGAGGTCGCGGTGATGGCCGACTGGGTCTGCGGCGCCAACGACGAAGGCTTCCACCTGACCGGCGTGAACTGGGGGCGCGACCTGCCCGAACCCGACGCCGTGGCCGACCTGCGCAACGTGGTCGAGGGCGACCTGTCGCCGGACGGCAAGGGCCGGCTGGCGATCGAGCGCGGCATCGAGGTCGGCCACATCTTCTATCTCGGCACCAAGTACAGCGAGCCGATGCAGGCCACCTTCCTCGACGAGGCCGGCAAGCCGCAGCCCATGGAGATGGGTTGCTACGGCATCGGCATCACCCGCCTGCCGGCCGCCGCCATCGAGCAGAACCACGATGCGCGCGGCATCATCTGGCCGGATGCGATCGCGCCGTTCACCGTGGTGCTGTGCCCGATCGGCATGGACCGCAGCCCCGCGGTGCGCGAGGCGGCGCAGAAGCTGCACGACGACCTGGTGGCAGCCGGCGTCGACGTGATGCTGGACGACCGCGGCGAGCGCCCTGGCGCGATGTTCGCCGACTGGGAATTGATCGGCGTGCCGCACCGGCTGGTGATCTCCGACCGCGGTCTGAAGGACGGCCAGCTCGAATACCAGCACCGCCGCGACGCCGCGGCCACGCAGGTGCCGGCCGGCGAGGCGCTGGCGTTCCTGCGCGGCCGCCTGCAGGCGTGATCGGCCGGCGCCGCGCGCTGGCGCTGCTGGCGTGCGGGGCCGCGCCCTGGTCGCTGCCGGCACGCGCCGGCGCGCAGATCGAGGAGCCGCTGGCCGACTCGGTGCGCACGGCCCTGAGTTCGGCCATCGCCAACTCGGCCCCGCCGGTGCCCGAGTTCGCCGACACCGAATCGCGGCTGGCCTACCTGCGCTGGCTGGGCACCATGAGTCCGCGGCTGGCACGCCGCAAGCCCGACTGGCAGGAGCGCAAGGAATTCCTGCAGACGGTCTGGTACGAGAGCAAGCGCGCTGGCCTTGACACCGGCCTGGTGCTCGGCCTGATCCAGGTGGAGAGCGCCTTCCGCAAGTTCGCCGTCAGCCGCGTGGGCGCGCGCGGCTACATGCAGGTCATGCCGTTCTGGAGCCGGCTGATCGGCGACGGCGACCCCGGCAAGCTGTTCCACATGCAGACCAACCTGCGCTTCGGCTGCGTGATCCTGCGCCACTACGTCGACCGCGAGCGCGGCGACCTGTTCATGTCGCTGGGGCGGTACAACGGCAGCCGCGGCAAGCCGCAATACCCACGGGCAGTTTTCGCGGCGGCCCGCCACTGGCAGTTCACCGATCCGGTGCCGCCCAAGGCACCCGCTGGCGCCACCAGCTGACCGCTACTGCAGGAAGCCGATGCGGCCCTTGGCCGAGACCGGCTTGGGCAGGTCGTCCACCCCGATCTCGTCGCGCTGGTCCAGGCGCGCATTCCCGAAGCCGGTCATGAGCGCACGGCGCATCTCGCGCGGCGCCAGTTCCGCCAGCAGGTCGAGCACGGCGTCGGTGGGCTCCGGCTGGAAACGCGAGCCCCAGCCGTGTTCGCCGCGGATGCTGCGATAGAGGTTGCGGGCGATCTGGCGCGCCGCCTCGAAGGAGGGCGGCTCGATCTCGAACACGTTCATGCGGTTGAGGATCGGCTCGGGGATGCCGCGGTCGTCATTGGCGGTCAGGACCCAGATCACCTGGCTGGCGTCGATGGACACCTCCGCGAACTCATCGACGAAGGCCTGCGCGGTGTCGTGTTCCAGCAGGCCGTAGAGGGCGCCGAGCGGGTCGTACTGCGCGTCCGCCGACGCCTTGTCGATCTCGTCGACCACGATCACCGGGTTCGCGTACTGCCCTTCGACCAGCGCCTCGAACACCTTGCCGGGCTTGGCGCCCTTCCACTGCGAGGAGGCGCCGGACAGCAGCCAGCCCGCCGTCATCGAACTCATGGGCACCAGGTTCATGCCGGTACCCAGCAACTCGGCGAGCTTGCGCGCGAAGTGGGTCTTGCCGATGCCGGGCGGCCCCAGCAGCAGCATAGGGGTGACCTCCAGGCCATCGCGGCTGTCCTGCGACAGGGCGACGTGGCGCTTGAGGTCGTCCAGCGCGTCGGCGAAATTGGGCAGCTCGGCGTACAGCGCCGCCATGTCGGGGACGCCGCTGGGCTTGACCTGGAAGCGCTCGGGGCCGCGCTCCAGCATGCGCTCGTAGGTGCTGCGCAGGTTCTCGTGGTCCTTGCCGGGCAGCTTGGCCAGCTTGCGCTCCACCTCGTGCGGGCGGAACACGTTGCGCACGTGCGCGATCGGGAGCCTGAACGAATCGGCTTGATGGGGAACCAGACTTCGGCTTTCCATGCTCGCGAACTCCTACTCAGCTGGAACCATTCCAGCATAGGACGAGCGGGAGTTCAATCGAGTCGGACCGCAACCGCGAGATGGTGTCGGCAATATGCCGAGGCGGGCGGTGGCAGCCGGCGTTGCCGGCTGCTGATGATGGCGGGCTTCAGCCCTGGGAGCCGGCCGCCTTGCCGGCGCTGGCGCCGAGCACCTGCTGCAGCTCGCCGCTCTGGTACATCTCCATCATGATGTCCGAGCCGCCGATGAACTCGCCGCGCACGTAGAGCTGCGGAATGGTCGGCCAGCTGCTGTAGTCCTTGATGCCCTGGCGGATCTCGTCGTCCTCCAGTACGTTCACGGTCGCCAGTTTGTCGGGGTCCACGCCGCAGGCCTTGAGGACCTGCACCGCACGGCCCGAGAAGCCGCACATGGGGAAGCTGGCGCTGCCCTTCATGAACAGCAGCACCTCGTTGTTCTTGACCAGCTGGTCGATGCGTTGCTGGACGTCGCTCATGTTTCGTTTCTCCAGGAGGGTGGGGCGCACGGCCCCGACTAGTCTGGGGCGGATTATCCCCGCTCGGGCCGCCGCCCGCCCGAACACCGGTCAATTCCGGCGAGGTCTTTCCGGGTCTCGATGTCGCCGAATCCGGCGCCCTGCAGGAGCGCGCGCACGGCCTCGGCCTGGTCCCAGCCGTGCTCCAGCAGCAGCCAGCCGCCGGGCACCAGCCGCGCCGGGGCCGCCACGATGATCCGGCGCAGGTCGTCCAGGCCGTCCGCCCCGGCCGCAAGCGCCTGCAGGGGCTCATGGGCCAGCGCGGCCAGGTGCTCGTCGCCCGCGCGCACGTACGGCGGGTTGCTCACGACCAGGTCATAGGGGCCCTCGCAGCCGTCGAGCCAGTCCCCCTGGCTGAGCTGGACCGCCAGGCCCAGCCGGCGTGCGTTGCCGCCGGCGGCTTCGAGGGCGCCGGCGCTGGCGTCGACGGCCTCGATCCGCGCATCCGGCCTCCGGCTGGCGAGCGCCAGCGCGATGGCACCGCTGCCCGTGCCCAGGTCCACGATGCGCGGCCCGCGAAGGCCTTCGATCGCCTGCAGCGCCCATTCGACCAGGGTCTCGGTCTCGGGGCGCGGCACCAGCACGCGCGGATCGATGGCGAGCTCCATTCCGAAGAATTCCTTGCGCCCGGTCAGGTAGGCCACCGGCTCGCCGGCCAGCCGGCGGTCGCACAACACCCGGAAGGATTCGGCGGCAGCCGGCGCGAGGGCATCGTCGTCATGGGCGAGCAGCCAGGCGCGGTCGCTGCCGGGCCGGCCGAGCACGTGCAGCAGTAGCAGGTGCGCGTCGATCCGCGCCACCCCCTGGGCGGCGGCCTGCCGCAGCGCGTCCGCCAGGGTCATGCGGCCGGCGCGCCCAGCCCGAGCTCGAGCTCCTGCAGCTGTTCCGCCTTGCGCGCCAGCAGCAGGCCTTCGACCAGTTCGTCGAGCTCGCCTTCCATCACGAAGGTCAGCTTGTACAGCGTCAGGTTGATCCGGTGGTCGGTCACCCGGCCCTGGGGGAAGTTGTAGGTGCGGATGCGGTCGCTGCGGTCGCCGCTGCCGATCAGGCCCTTGCGGGTGGCCGCTTCCCGGGCCTCGCGCTCGCTGCGTTCCTTCTCCTGGATGCGCGCGGCCAGCACCTGCAGGGCCTTGGCCTTGTTGCGATGCTGCGAGCGGTCGTCCTGGCACTCGGCGACCATGCCGGTCGGGATGTGGGTGATGCGGACGGCCGAATCGGTCTTGTTGATGTGCTGCCCGCCGGCGCCGCTGGCACGGAAGGTGTCGATGCGCAGGTCGGCCGGGTTGATCTGGACCGCCTGCGCCTCGTCGGGTTCGGCCAGCACGGCCACGGTGCAGGCGCTGGTGTGGATGCGGCCCTGCGTCTCGGTGGCGGGGACGCGCTGCACGCGGTGGCCGCCCGACTCGAACTTGAGCTTGCCGTAGACGCCGTCGCCCACGATGCGCAGCACCACTTCCTTGAAGCCGCCGACCTCGCCCTCGCTTTCGCTCACGACTTCGCAGCGCCAGCCCTGGCGCTCGGCATAGCGGGTGTACATGCGCAGCAGGTCGCCGGCGAACAGCGCCGACTCGTCGCCGCCGGTTCCGGCCCGGATCTCCACGAACGCATTGCGCGCGTCGTTGGGATCCTTGGGCAGCAGCAGCAGCTGCAGTTCCTCCTCCAGCGCGGGCAGCTCCGCCTCGATGGCATCGATCTCCTCGCGCGCCATGTCCGCCATGTCCGCGTCTTCGAGCATCTCGCGCGCCTGGGCCAGGTCCGATTCGCGCTGGCGCCAGCGCTGGAAGCGCTGCGCGACCTCGCTCACCTCGGCGTGCTCGCGCGTGAGCGCCCTATAGCGCTCCAGGTCATTGGCGGCGTCGGGCTGCTGCAGGAAGAAGTCCAGTTCCTGCAGGCGGACCGGGTAGCGCTCGAGTTGCTGGCGGAGGAAGGGTTTCATCGAGGGGAGTGTCGGATGACAGGGGACGGCGCCGCGCATTCGCCATTCGTCATCGACGCGCAGCGAGGTCATGCGCCCCGCAGGGGCTCAGACTAAGCTAACGTTCCTTGCGCAGGAAGAAGTGCTCGATCGCGCTGCTGGCGCGCTCGCGGGCGGCCGCATCGCCGGCATGCAGCTCGGCCAGGGCACCGTGCAGCATCTTCTGGGTCAGCCCCTTGGAAAGGGCCTCCATCACCGCATCGACGCTCTCGCCCCGGGCCAGCAGCTTGCGGGCCCGCGCCAGTTCCATCGTGCGCCACTCGTCGGCCTGGGCATTGAGCTGGCGGATCAGCGGCACGGTGCCGCGCTGGTCCATCCAGTGCAGGAAGCTCTGCACGCCCGCATCGATGATGGCTTCGGCCTGGGCCACCGCCGCTTCGCGCTGGGCCTGCCCGGCCTGCACCACGTGGGCGAGGTCGTCCACGGTGTAGAGGTACACGTCCTCCAGTGCCTTGACTTCGGGCTCGATGTCGCGCGGCACGGCCAGGTCGACCATGAACATGGGCCGGTGCTTGCGCGCCTTGATCGCGCGCTCGACCGCGCCCAGGCCGATGATGGGCAGCTGGCTGGCGGTGGAGCTGATCACCGCGTCGAATTCGTGCAGGCGCCCCGGCAGGTCGGCCAGCCGCATCACCTCGGCGCCGAAGCGCAGGGCCAGCTTCTCGCCGCGCTCCAGCGTGCGGTTGGCCACCGCGATGTGCGCCGGATTCCTGGCCGCGAAATGGGTGGCTGCCAGCTCGATCATCTCGCCGGCGCCGACGAACAGCACCTTGATGCGGCCGAGGTCCTCGAACAGCTGGCTGGCCAGCCGCACTGCGGCCGCGGCCATGCTGATCGAGTGCGCGCCGATCTCGGTGGCGCTGCGCACTTCCTTGGCGACCGCGAACGAACGCTGGAACAGCTGGTTGAGCGTGGTGCCCAGCGCGCCCGCCTCGTCGGCGACCCGGACCGCGTCCTTCAGCTGGCCCAGGATCTGGGCCTCGCCCAGCACCATGGAGTCGAGCCCGCTGGCGACCCGGAACGCATGACGCGCCGCCATGCCGCCCTGCAGGGCGTAGGCATGCGAGCGCAGCACGGCGGGCGACACGCCGCCCGACTGGGCCAGCCATTCGAGCGTGGGCTCGACGCCGTTGGCCGGGCCGGCACAGTAGATCTCGGTGCGGTTGCAGGTGGAGAGGATGGCCGCCTCGGGCTGGCGTGCCAGGGTGCCCTGCAGGTTGTGCCGCAACGCCTGCAGGGTGGGCGCGATCTGGTCGATGGCAAAGGCGAAACGGCCCCGCAGGTCGAGCGGGGCCGTCGTGTGGTTGATGCCCAAGGCCCAGACTGCCATGGCCGGGATTATAAAATTCCCCGCATTTCCAAGCACTTAGCCTGCATCAAAGCACCCGGCCGCATGGGCCCGATCGATTTCCTGGTCCATTTCACGAACTTCCTGGCGCCCGCCCTGTTCCTGGGGCTGGTCCTGCCGCTCGCGGCGCGCCTGGTCCTGCGGGGCTCACGAGGCGGCCGGTTCTGGCCACAGGCCGGGCTGGTCGCGCTGGCCGGCGCGGCCATGCTGGGCTTGGGCCTGTGGGTGTTCGGGCGCGACGGCAAGATGGCCACCTATGCGGCCATGGTGCTCGCCGCCGGCTCCGCCCAGTGGCTGCTGGCCCGGGGCTGGAAGTAGGCCTTTCGACTCCCTTCATGCTGTTCCTGCTCTCGCCAGCGAAGACGCTGGACTACGAGTCGCCCCTGCGCGACCTGCCCCGCACGCTGCCGCGGTTTGCCGACCGCTCCCAGCGCCTGATCGCGACGCTGCGCCGCAAGTCGGCCCGGCAGGTGGGCGAGCTCATGGCCATCAGCCCGGCGCTGGCCGAGCTCAACGTGGCCCGCTACCGGGCGTGGTCGCCCGAGCCGACCGAAGCTACGGCCCGCCAGGCGGTGCTGGCCTTCGCCGGCGACGTGTACGAGGGGCTGGATGCGGCCAGCCTGTCGCGCACCGAGCTGGACTGGGCGCAGGCGCATGTCCGCATGCTCAGCGGCCTGTATGGCGTGCTGCGCCCCTACGACTGGATGCAGCCCTACCGGCTGGAAATGGGCACCGCCTTGGCCGTGGGCCGGACACGCAACCTGTACCAGTTCTGGGGCAGCGAGATCGCCGTCCTGCTGGACCAGGAGCTGGCCGGCGAGGGCGACCCGGTCGTCGTCAACCTGGCCTCGCAGGAGTACTTCCGGTCGGTCGACCGCGGGCAACTGAACGCCCGGGTGGTCGAGTGCGTGTTCGAGGACTGGAAGTCCGGCCAGTACAAGGTCATCAGTTTCTTCGCCAAGAAGGCCCGCGGGCTGATGGCCCGCTACGCCATCCAGCGGCGCATCGACCGGCCCGAAGGGCTGCACGATTTCGACCTGGAGGGCTACGGGTTCGACCCGAAGGCCTCCAGCCCCGATCGGCTGGTGTTCCGGCGGAAAATGCAGCCATGACCACCCGAACCCAACAGCAGGTCACGCCCGAGCTGCGAAAGTGGATCGTCGACCAGGCCCAGGCCGGCCACAGCGCCGAGTCGGTGCTGCGGTCCATGCTGGCCAGTGGCTGGCAGGAGGAAGTGGCCATCGAGGCCATGGAAAGCACGCTGCGCAGCCACCTGGAAAGCCAGGCCGTGGCCAACGGATTGCCGCCCTCCGTACCCGTGCCGGACCCGAAGCTGGACGAATCGCCGCTCTACGTGGATGGCGGCGACCGGCGGGTGCACGTGCTGCAGAACATGTACAACCCACGCGTCGTCGTCTTCGGCAACCTGCTGTCCGACGAGGAATGCGACGAACTGATCGCGCTGGCGCGCCCGCGGATGGCGCGCTCGCTCACGGTCGCCACCAAGACCGGCGGCGAGGAGATCAACGACGACCGCACCAGCCAGGGCATGTTCTTCCAGCGCGGCGAGAACCCGCTGGTCAGCCGGATCGAGGCGCGCATCGCCCGCGTGCTGCACTGGCCGGAAGAGAACGGCGAAGGCCTGCAGGTGCTGCACTACCGGCCGGGCGCCGAGTACAAGCCGCACTACGACTACTTCGACCCGGCCGAGCCCGGCACGCCGACCATCCTGCGGCGCGGCGGCCAGCGCGTGGGCACGCTGGTGATGTACCTGGCCGAGCCGGAAAAGGGCGGCGGCACCACCTTCCCCGACGTGCACCTGGAGGTGTTCCCCAAGCGCGGCCACGGCGTCTTCTTCAGCTACGAGCGCCCGCACCCGTCCACCCGCACGCTGCACGGCGGCGCGCCGGTGCTGGCCGGCGAGAAGTGGATCGCCACCAAGTGGTTGCGCGAGCGCCGCTTCGAATAGGGCCGCCCCACCGGCCCGTCCTTCCGGCGCGCGCCACCGCGAGTTCGCGCCACCCCGACTGCTGATGCCCAATTCCCCCGACCAATCCCTGCTCGGCCGGCCGGCCCCGCATCCGGAGGCCTACGCGCCCGAGCTGCTCTATCCGATCGCGCGTGCCCCCAAGCGCCAGGAACTCGGCGTCGGGGCGCAGCCGCCGTTCTTCGGCGCCGACCTGTGGACCGCCTACGAGCTGTCCTGGCTGACGCCCCGCGGCAAGCCCGTCGTCGCCATCGCGCACGTCACCGTGCCTTGCGAGACCCCCAACATCATCGAGAGCAAGTCCTTCAAGCTGTACCTCAACAGCTTCTCGGGCAGCCGCTTCGGCTCGGCCGACGAGGTGCTGGCCCGCCTGCGCACCGACATCGCCGAAGCCGCATGGCGGGGCAGCGATGCCGCCGGCTCGGTCGGGGTGCGCCTGACGGCGGCCGACGCCTTCGACCAGCAGCAGGTGCACGAGCTGGACGGCCTGCTGCTGGACCGGCTGGACATCGAATGCACCGACTACACGCCGCAGCCGGCGCTGCTGTCGGCCGCCTTCGACGAGCAGCCGGTCGAGGAAACGCTCACCAGCAACCTGCTCAAGAGCAATTGCCCGGTGACCGAGCAGCCCGACTGGGGTTCGGTGCAGATCCGCTACTTCGGGCCGCAGATCGACCAGGGCGGGCTGCTGCGCTACCTCGTGAGCTACCGCAAGCACGACGAATTCCACGAGCAGTGCGTGGAACGCATCTTCATGGACATCCGCCAGCGCTGCCGCCCGACCCGGCTGTCCGTGTATGCGCGCTACACCCGGCGCGGCGGCCTGGACATCAATCCCTTCCGCACCAGCCACCCGGCGGCCCTGCCGGCGAACGTGCGCACCGCGCGCCAGTAACGCCAGGGGCACCGCAGCCGGTATCAGGGCTGGCGGAACAGGTCGGGGATGGGCTCGGAGGCGTGCGGGGCCGAAGCCGTGGCAGCCAGCGCCGCTTCGTCAGCGCGGGCCAGCTTGCCAACTCGCACACCCAGCAGGCGCAGCCGGCGGTCCAGCGGCACGCGCCGCAGGCATTGCCCGGCCACGCGACGGATGGTGCGGGGATCGTCCGTGAACTCGTCGACCGTCTGGTCGCGCGTGGCGATGCGGAAATCGTCGTAGCGCAGCTTGATGCCTATGGTCTTGCCCACGTAGCCCTTGCGCTGCAGGTCGCCGGCCACCCGCTCGCACAGGTCGGTGAAGATCGCGCCCAGCTCGGCCCGGTCGTGCACGGCGTGCAGGTCGCGCTCGAAGGTGGTCTCGCGGCTCATGGAGACCGGCTCGCTCTCGGTCACGACCGGCCGCTCGTCGCGGCCCCAGGCCACCTCGTGCATCCAGGCGCCGGTCGACCGGCCGAAGTGCTCCACCAGCCAGCCGCGGTCCTGTGCCGCCAGCTCGCCGATCGTGCGGATGCCCAGGCCGTGCAGCCGCGCCTCCGACTTGGGGCCTATGCCGTTGATCTTGCGCACCGGCAGCGGCCAGATCCGGGCCTGCACGTCCGCCTCGCGGACCACCGAGATGCCGTTCGGCTTGTCGAATTCGCTGGCCATCTTGGCGATCAGCTTGTTGGACGCCACGCCGATCGAACAGGTCAGGCCGGTGGCGTCGAAGATCGATCGCTGGATCAGCCGCGCCAGCACCCGGCCGCCCTCGCGCTGGCCGCCGGGCACCTCGGTGAAGTCGATGTAGACCTCGTCGATGCCGCGGTCCTCCACCACCGGCGCGATCTCGCGGATCACCGACTTGAAGGTGCGGGAGAAGCGGCGCACCTCCTCGAAGTCCACCGGCAGCACGATGGCCTGCGGGCACAGCCGGGCGGCCTTCATCATGCCCATGGCCGAACCGACCCCGAACTGCCGCGCCGGGTAGGTGGCGGTGGTGATCACCCCGCGGCCGACGTAGTCCTTCAGCAGCGGGAAGGCCTCGGGCGGGATCTCGGACAGGGGCCGGCCGGCGAAGCGGTCACGCAGCATCTCGTCGACCTTGCGCCGGCCGCCGCCGATCACCACCGGCAAGCCCTTGAGCTGCGGGTAGCGCAGCAGTTCCACCGACGCGAAGAAAGCGTCCATGTCCAGGTGGGCGATGCGGCGCTGCAGGGTCACGGCAGCGATTTTCTCCGACGCCGGCGGCCTGCCGGCGGCGCGGCGAGGGGGCTCAGTGGCCGGCCGGCGTGCCCGTGGGATAGCTTCCCGGCAGCAGGATGCCCTTGTCGACCGTGGCGATGTCGGTGCGGCCGCAGAAGGCCATGGAGAGATCGAGTTCCTTGTGGATGATCTCCAGCGCCCGGGTGACGCCTTCCTCGCCCATCGCGCCCAGGCCGTACAGGAAGGCGCGGCCGATGTAGGTGCCCTTGGCGCCCAGCGCCACCGCCTTGAGCACGTGCTGGCCGGAGCGGATACCGCCGTCCATGTGCACCTCGATGCGATCGCCCACCGCATCGGCGATCTCCGGCAGCGCGGAGATGGAGGAGGGCGCGCCATCGAGCTGGCGGCCGCCGTGGTTGGACACGATCAGTGCGTCGGCGCCGGAGTCCACCGCCAGGCGGGCGTCCTCCACGTCCTGGATGCCCTTGAGGATCAGCTTGCCGCCCCAGCGCTTCTTGATCCACTGCACGTCGTCCCAGGACAGGCGCGGGTCGAACTGCTTGGCGGTCCACTCGGACAGCGAACCCATGTTCTCCACGCCCTTGACGTGGCCGACGATGTTGCCGAACTGCCGCCGCTTCGTGCCCAGCATGCCCAGGCACCAGCGCGGCTTGGTCATCATGTCCAGGATGTTGGCGGCGGTCAGCTTCGGCGGCGCCGACAGGCCGTTCTTCAGGTCCTTGTGGCGCTGGCCCAGGATCTGCAGGTCCAGCGTCAGCACCAGGGCCGAGCAGTTGGCCGCCTTGGCGCGGTCGATCAGGCGCTCGATGAAGTCGCGGTCGCGCATCACGTACAGCTGGAACCAGAACGGGTGGTTGTCGGTCGCCGCGGCCACGTCCTCGATCGAGCAGATGCTCATGGTCGAGAGCGTGAAGGGGATGCCGAACTTCTTCGCCGCGCGCGCCGCCAGGATCTCGCCGTCGGCGTGCTGCATGCCGGTCAGCCCGGTGGGTGCGATGGCGACCGGCATGGCGACCGGCTGGCCCACCATGGTGCTGCGGGTGCTGCGCCCTTCCATGTTCACCGCCACCCGCTGGCGGAACAGGATCCGGCCGAAGTCGTCCTCGTTGGCGCGGTAGGTGCTCTCGGTCCAGGAGCCCGAGTCCGCATAGTCGTAGAACATGCGGGGCACGCGCTTTTGCGCCAGCTGGCGCAGGTCTTCGATGTTGGTGATCACGGGCACGATGGGTCTCCTCCGGGGCGCGGCCATGCTAATGCCGCGGCCGTTGCGGCGATTTGAAGTTTTGGCGCCGCGGCTGCAATTTTGCTCAGGCGGCCGGCCGGCCCTCAGGCCAGTCGCTGCCGGTGGCGCGCGACCTGCGCCCGCACCTGTTCCGGCGCGGTGCCACCCAGCACCCGGCGGGCGTCCAGCGAGCCGCGCAGCGAGAGGACCTGGAACACGTCCTCGCCGATCGACGGGTGGAAGCCTTGCAGCGTGGCCAGCGGCAGCTCCGACAGATCGCAGCCCTGCTGCTGCGCCGCCTTGACGGCGTGCGCCACGGTCTCGTGGGCGTCGCGGAACGGCAGGCCCTTCTTGACCAGGTAGTCGGCCAGGTCGGTGGCGGTGGCGAAGCCCTTGCGCGCGGCCTGCTCCATGGCCTCGGGGTTCACCGTGATGCCGCCCATCATGTCGGCGAAGATGCGCAGCGTGTCGCGCAGCGTGTCCACCGTGTCGAACAGCGGCTCCTTGTCCTCCTGGTTGTCCTTGTTGTAGGCCAGCGGCTGGCCCTTCATCAGGGTCACCAGGGCGACCAGGTGGCCGGCCACGCGGCCGGTCTTGCCGCGCGCGAGCTCGGGCACGTCCGGGTTCTTCTTCTGCGGCATGATGGACGAGCCGGTGGTGAAGCGGTCGGCGATGCGGATGAAGCCGAAGTTCTGGCTCATCCACAGGATCAGTTCCTCCGACAGCCGGCTGACGTGCACCATCGCCAGCGTTGCCGCGGCGGTGAATTCGATGGCGAAGTCGCGATCGCTCACCGCGTCCAGCGAGTTCTGGCACACGCCGTCCATGTCCAGCGCCCGGGCGACGGCCTCGCGGTCCAGCGGGTAGCTGGTGCCCGCCAGCGCGGCCGCGCCCAGCGGCAGCCGGTTGACCCGCTTGCGCACGTCGGCCATGCGCTCGGCGTCGCGCGCGAACATCTCGACGTAGGCCAGCATGTGGTGGCCGAAGCTCACCGGCTGTGCCACCTGCAGGTGGGTGAAGCCGGGCAGGATCACGTCGGCGTTCTGCTCGGCCAGCCCGAGCAGCGCCAGCTGCAGCTCGGACAGCAGGCCGGTGATCAGGTCGATCTCGCCGCGCAGCCACAGGCGCACGTCGGTGGCGACCTGGTCGTTGCGGCTGCGGCCGGTGTGCAGGCGCTTGCCGGCGTCGCCCACCAGCTGGGTCAGGCGGGCCTCGACGTTCAGGTGCACGTCTTCGAGTTCCAGCTTCCAGTCGAAGGTGCCGGATTCGATCTCCTGGGTGACCTGCGCCAGTCCGCGCCGGATGTCCGCCAGGTCCTGCGCGGAGATGATGCCGCGGTCGGCCAGCATGGCGGCGTGGGCCAGCGAGCCCCGGATGTCGGCGCGCCACAGGCGCTGGTCGAAGCCGACGCTGGCGGTGTAGCGCTGGACCAGCTCGCTCACCGGTTCGGAGAACAGCGCGGACCAGGCCTGGGACTTGTGATCGAGTTGCGACATGGACGGGGACCGGGGCGGCGCCCGGGATAGGTGGTTGGCCCGAGGGGGCCGGGCGCCCCGATTCACCAATAATCGGGCTGCGCCTGCTCAGCATGAAAGACTCGCAAATTTTATCGGCCTTCCAGGACCTCCCCGACGGCGGTCGCGGCCAGGTGCCGCCCGCGCCGCCGCAGGTGCTGCTGTTCGATGCCTGCCAGATCGGGGTGGTGCTGCGGGCGGTGCTGTCCGTCGAGGCCGTGATGGCCGTCGGGGCCATGTTCGGCGCGGAAGGCCTGCGCGAGTGGCTGGTGCGCCTGTCCATGCTCAGTGGCGCCGCGCTGCCCGCCACCCTGGCGTGGCTGGTGGCGGGCTGCAGCCTCAAGCGCCTGCTGGCCCGACTGCCGCAGCCCGCCCAGCACGTGGCCGGCATCGCGATGGGCGCCTTGGCCGGCCTGTACGGCTGCGGGCTGGTGGCGCTGGTGACCTGGCCGGCGCCGGCGCCCTGGGTGGCGTCGGCCTTCGCGGGCGCGCTGATGGCCGCGGCGCTGCTGGCGGCGCTGGCGCTGCGGGCCAAGGGCCGCATGCCGGCCGAGACGACCGCCCGCCTGTCCGAGCTGCAGGCGCGCATCCAGCCCCATTTCCTGTTCAACACCCTCAACACGGCGATCGCGCTGGTGCGCGAGGACCCGGCGCGCGCCGAGGCCGTGCTGGAGGACCTGAGCGACCTGTTCCGGCGCGCCCTGGCCGACCAGGGCGAAGCGGTGACCCTGGAGGAAGAAGTGGTACTGGCGCGCCACTACCTGGCCATTGAGCAGGTCCGGTTCGGCGAACGATTGCAGGTCGAATGGGCCATCGACCCGGCGGCGGGCAAGGCCAAGGTCCCGCCGCTGTTCCTGCAGCCGCTGGTGGAGAACGCCGTCAAGCACGGGGTGGAGCCCAGTTCGAGCGGCGCCGAGGTGAAGATCAGCACGCAGCGGCGCGGCGCCAGCGTCGTGATCAAGGTGACCAACACGGTGCCGGCGGGCCAGGGCCGCCCCGGCCACGGCGTCGCGCAGGCCAACGTGCGTGACCGCCTGCGCCTGCTCCACGACGTGCAGGCCCAGTTCCGAACCGTCCTGAAGGACGGCATCTACCAGGTCAGGATGGAGGTTCCGGCATGAGCGAAGCGCTGCAGGTTCTGGTGGTCGACGACGAACTGCTGGCACGCGCGCGGCTGCGCACCCTGCTGTCGGATTGCCGCGCGCCGGCCGCGCGCGTGGCCGGCGAGGCGGCCAACGCGACCGAGGCCATGGAAGCCCTGCGGCGGGGCAGCTTCGACGCGCTGCTGCTGGACGTGCGCATGCCGGGCGCCGATGGGCTGGCGCTGGCGCAGGCCATGCGCGGCATGCCGCGCGAGCCCGCCGTCGTGTTCGTCACCGCGCACGCCGAGCACGCGGTGGAAGCCTTCGAGCTGGAAGCGGTGGACTACCTGACCAAGCCGGTGCGGCTGGAGCGCCTGCAGGTGGCGCTGCAGAAGGTGGAACGGGCGCTGGCGGCGCGGCGGGCCCCCGCCGGCGAGCCGCAGGAGATGCTGGTGATCCAGGACCGTGGCAGAACGGAGCGCGTTCCGCTGTCGGAGGTTCTCTATTTCAAGGCCGAACTCAAATACGTGACCGTCCGCACCGCGACCCGCAGCTATATTCTGGATGCGTCGCTCAGCGAGCTGGAAGAGCGCCACGCGCCGCAGTTCCTGCGGGTCCATCGCAATGCGCTGGTCGCCTTGCGGGCGGTGCGGGCGCTGGAAAAGCACGACGACCCCGAAGAGGGCGAGGGCTGGGCGATACGGCTCAACGGCATCGATGAGCTGCTGGCGGTATCGCGGCGCCAGCTGACGGCCGTGCGGGAGGCGCTGACGCGTTAGCGCGGGGCAGGGGGACTCGTTGCAGCGAGGGCTATCCCCATGGATCCGGAGCATCAAGTCGACACCGTGCTGGAGGAGGTCCCTTCCCCGCAGGACATCGACCCCAAGGAACCGCCGCAGTCGGTGATGCAGCCGCAGGCCGACCCGCGCAGCCTGGCGCTGGCGGTGCTGGCCACCCTGGCGGTGCTGGCGGTGCTGCGCTGGGGTAGCGCCTTCTTCATCCCGCTCATGCTGGGCTTCGTCTTCTACTACGCGCTGGCCCCGGTCGTGGACGCGATGGTGCGTTTGCACATTCCGCGGGCGGCCGCCGCAGGTGGCCTGATCCTGGCCATCCTGTCCGGCAGCGGCACGGCGCTGTGGTCGCTGACCGACGACGCCAACGAGCTGATCGAATCGCTGCCGGCGGCGGCCGAGCGCGTGCGGGCGGCGGTGCAAGACCGGACCGGTCGCAAGACCCCGCTGGAGCCGGTGCAGAAGGCCGCGGCCGAGCTGGAGAAGGCGGCCGAAGCCGCGGACCGCAACACCCAGTCGGCGCGGCCCCAGCGCGGCGTGCAGCGGGTGGTGGTGGAGAAGCCCCGGTTCGACATCCGCGAGCACCTGTGGAGCGGCACCGTGGGCCTGGTCAGCCTGGTGGGGCAGGTCGTCGTGGTGACGTTCCTGACCTACTTCCTGCTGCTCTCGGGCGACACCTTCCGGCGCAAGCTGGTGCGGATCGCGGGCCCGGGCCTGTCGGAGAAGAAGCTGACCGTGCAGGCGCTGGACGAGATCAACGTGCAGATCCAGCGCTACCTGCTGGTCCAGCTGCTGGCCAGCCTCGGCGTCGGCGTCATCACCGCCGTGGTGTTCGCCCTGCTCGGCATGGAGCACGCGGCGGTGTGGGGCGTGGCCGCGGGCGTCCTCAACCTGGTGCCCTACGTCGGCTCCATCCTGGTGACCCTGGCCGCGGGGCTGGTGGCCTTCCTTCAGGCCGGCGAACTGGAGCTGCCGCTGCTGGTCGTCGGCGCCTCGCTGCTGATCAACACCGTGGAGGGCTACCTGCTGGTGCCCTGGCTGACCAGCAAGGCAAGCCGCATGAACGCCGTGTCCGTGTTCATCGGCGTGCTGTTCTGGGGCTGGCTGTGGGGCGTGTGGGGCCTGCTGCTGGGCATCCCGATCATGATGGTGATCAAGGCGGTGTGCGACCGGGTGGAACACCTCAAGCCGGTCGGCGAGCTGCTCGGCACCTGAACCCCGGGAGAATCGCCGTCATGGAGAACATCGCCGGACTGCTGACCGATCCCCAGGCCTGGATCGCGCTGCTCACCCTCACCGCGCTGGAGCTGGTGCTGGGCATCGACAACATCGTCTTCATCTCCATCCTGGTGGACAAGCTGCCGCCGCACCAGCGCGAGCGGGCCCGCCGACTCGGCCTGTTCATGGCCATGTTCATGCGCCTGGGCCTGCTGCTGGTGCTGGCCTGGATCATCGGCCTGACGGCGCCGCTGTTCACGCTGCCGCTGGTGGACCAGGAGGTGTCCGGCCGCGACCTGATCCTGATCGCCGGCGGCCTGTTCCTGATCTGGAAGAGCACCGGCGAGATCCACGCCTCGCTGCAGGGCGAGGAACACCACGAGGGCTCGATGGCGATCAAGTCCACCTTCGGCGCCGTGATCGTGCAGATCATGCTGGTGGACATGGTGTTCTCGCTTGATTCCATCATCACCGCGGTCGGCATGGTCGACGAACTGGCCGTGATGATGGCGGCGGTGGTCGCCTCGGTCGGGATGATGATGCTGTTCGCCGGCCCGATCGGCCGCTTCGTTTCCCGGCACCCGACGGTGAAGATGCTGGCGCTGTCCTTCCTGATCATGGTCGGCATGGTGCTGATCGCCGACGGCTTCGAGTTCCACGTGCCCAAGGGCTACGTGTATTTCGCAATGGCGTTCTCGGTCGCGGTGGAGATGCTCAACCTGCGCCTGCGGCGGCGCGCCACCGTGCCGCTGCAGGACCGCAGCGAGTACGAGAAGGCTGCGGGCGGCCGGCGCTGAGCCGGCGGCGTTCAGCCGGTGTTGCGCAAGCCGGCGGCGATCCCGTTGATCGAGATGTGGATGCCGCGGCGCACGCGCTCGTCGGCCTGTCCGGCGCGGTAGCGGCGCACCAGTTCCACCTGCAGGTGGTGCAGCGGATCGATGTAGGGGAAGCGGTGCCGGATCGAGCGCTGCATGGCCGGGTTGTCGGCCAGTCGCTGGCGTTCGCCGGTGACCAGCGTCAAAGCCTCGGCCGTGCGGTGCCATTCGGCCTCGATCGCGGAGAAGATCCGCTTGCGCAGGCGGGCGTCCGCCACCAGGCTGGCGTAGCGCGAGGCCAGGGCCAGGTCGCTCTTGGCCAGCACCATGTCCATGTTGGACAGCAGCGTGCGGAAGAAGGGCCAGTGGCGGTACATCTTGCGCAGCAGGGCCAGCCGCGCCTTGCGCGGCGTGCCGGGCTCGCCCTCGAGGAAACCGGCCACCGCCGATCCGAAGCCGTACCAGCCCGGCAGCGTCAGCCGGCACTGGCCCCAGCTGAAGCTCCAGGGGATGGCCCTCAGGTCCTCGATGCGCTGGCTGGGCTTGCGCGACGCCGGCCGCGACCCGATGTTGAGCTCGGCGATCTCGCGGATCGGCGTGGCGGCGTAGAAGTAGTCCGCGAAGCCGGGCGTCTCGTAGACCAGCGAGCGGTAGGCGGCCATGCTGGCTTCCGACAGCTGCGCGGCGGTCTCGAGGAATTCGCGCGGCGCCGGCTTGGGAGCCTGTAGCAACGTGGCCTCCAGCGTGGCGGCCACCAGCGTTTCCAGGTTGCGGCGCCCGATCTCGGGGTTGGCGTACTTGGAGGCGATCACCTCGCCCTGCTCGGTCAGCCGGATCTGCCCGCGTACCGTGCCGGGCGGCTGCGCCAGCACGGCCTGGTAGCTAGGGCCGCCGCCGCGACCGACCGTGCCGCCGCGGCCGTGGAACATGCGCAGGCGGATGCGGTGGCGCGGCCCCAGCCGGTCGAACAGCTCCACCAGCGCCGTGCCGGCCCGATACAGCTCCCAGTTGCTGGTGAAGATGCCGCCGTCCTTGTTGCTGTCGCTGTAGCCCAGCATCACGTCCTGCTCGCCGCCCGAGCGCTCCACCAGCGCCGCGATGCCGGGCAGCTCGTAGAACGCCTGCAGGATGGGGGCCGCGTTGCGCAGGTCCTCGACGGTCTCGAACAGCGGCACAACGATCAGCGCGGCGACCGCGTCCTGGTCCAGCGTGCCCAGCAGCAGGCCGCACTCCTTCTGCAGCAGCAGCACCTCCAGCAGGTCGCTGACCGCCTCGGTGTGGCTGATGATGTAGTGGCGGATCGCCTCGGGTCCGTACTGCGCGCGCAGGCGCAGCGCGCGCTCGAAGATCGCGAGCTCGCCGGCGGAATGGTCGGAGTAGCGCGCCCCGAGCACCCGCAGCGGCCGCGCATCGCCCAGCAGCCGCAGCAGCAATTCGCGCCGCGCCGGCTCCGGAAGGCGCTCGTAGTGGGGCTCGATGCGGGCCACGGCCAGCAGCTCGGCCACCACCCGTTCGTGCTGGTCCGAGCTCTGGCGCAGGTCCATGGTGGCCAGGTGGAAGCCGAACACCTCGACGGCGCGGATCAGCGGCTGCAGCCGGTGCGCCGCCAGCGCCCCCGAGTGGTTCGCCCGCAGCGAGGCCCGGATGGTGCACAGGTCGGCATGGAACTCCTGCGCCGATGCGTAGGGGTTCTGCGGCGGCAGCAGGTGGCGGGCGGCCTCGCCGCCGGTCAGCGCCTTCAGCGTCGCCGCCAGCCGCGCATACATGCCGGCGAGGGCGCGCCGATAGGGCTCGTCCTGGCGGTGCTCGTTGCTGTCGGGAGAGCGCGCGGCCAGTTCGCGCATCTCGGGCGTGATGCCCACCAGCAGCGCCGACACCGACAGCTCGCGGCCCAGGAAGTGGACCTCGGTCAGGTAGTGGCGCAGCGCCACCTCGCCCTGGCGGCGCAGGGCCTGCTCCAGCGTCTGCGCGCTGACGTTGGGGTTGCCGTCGCGGTCGCCGCCGATCCACATGCCCATGCGCAGGAAGCTCGCGACCGGCTGCGCGCCCAGTTCCCGCTCGAGTTCGGCATAGAGCTTGGGGATCTCGCGCAGGAAGGTGGCCTCGTAGTAGGACAGCGCGTTCTCGATCTCGTCGTCGACGGTGAGCTTGCTCAGGCGCAGCAGGCGCGTGTGCCACAGCTGCATCACGCGCGCGCGGATCTGCGACTCGTTCGCCGCCAGTTCGCGCGGGGCCAGGGCGTCACGCGGCAGGGCACGCGCCTTGATCTCGTCGCGTTCGGTCAGCAGCAGGGCGATCTCGCGCTCGGCGTCCAGGATGCTCTTGCGCTGCACCTCGGTGGGATGCGCCGTCAGCACCGGCGACACGTAGCTGCCGGCCAGTGTCTGCGAGATGGTGCGCGGCGAGATGCCGGCCCAGCGCAGGCGCGCCAGCGCCACTTCGATGCTGCCTTCCTGGGTGTCGCCGGCCCGCTCGTGCACCGCGCGGCGCCGGATGTGGTGGCGGTCCTCCGCCAGGTTGGCCAGGTGGCTGAAGTAGGTGAAGGCGCGGATCACGCTGACCGCCTGGTCGCCGCTGAGCGACTTGAGCAGGCCCTTGAGCGCGCGGTCGGCCTCGTGGTCGGCATCGCGCCGGAAGGACACCGAGAGCTTGCGGATGCGCTCGACCAGCTCGAAGGCGGCGACGCCCTCCTGTTCGCGGATCACGTCGCCCAGGATGCGCCCCAGCAATCGGATGTCTTCGACCAGCGGCCGCTCGTTGTCGCGGGCACGCCGGGCCGGCGTGTCCGGCGGGGATAGGGCCATGGTTGTTCTCCGGGCTGCTCAAATTTTCGGCAGCGCGGATGCTAGCATCGGCCTCCTCCATCCCTCGCAGACAGGACCGACTTGACCCGCTTCGTCATCGCCACCCGCGAAAGCCGGCTTGCGCTCTGGCAGGCCGAGCATGTGAAGGCGCTGCTCGGGCAGCAGGGCCACGAGGCCTCGCTGCTGGGCATGACCACCCGCGGCGACCAGATCCTGGACCGCAGCCTCAGCAAGGTCGGCGGCAAGGGCCTGTTCGTCAAGGAACTGGAAGTCGCGCTGGAGCAGGGCCAGGCCGACCTGGCGGTGCATTCGCTCAAGGACGTGCCGATGGACCTGCCCGAGGGCTTCGAACTGGCCTGCGTGCTGGAGCGCGAGGATCCGCGCGACGCGTTCGTTTCGCCGAAGTACGCCTCGCTGGAGAATCTGCCGGCCGGTGCCGTGGTCGGCACGTCCAGCCTGCGCCGCGTGGTGCTGCTGCGTGCGCTGCGCCCGGACCTGCGGATCGAGCCCCTGCGCGGCAACCTCGACACGCGCCTGCGCAGGCTCGACGAAGGCGGCTATGACGCGATCGTGCTGGCCGCGGCCGGCCTCAAGCGGCTGGGGCTGGCCGATCGCATCCGCACGGTGTTCGAGCCATCGCAGATGCTGCCGGCGGCCGGCCAGGGCGCACTGGGCATCGAGGCGCGCAGCGGCCGTGAGGACGTGCGGGCCGCGCTGGCGCCGCTGGCGCACCAGTCCACCGCGCTGGCCGTTGCGGCCGAGCGCGCCGTGAGCCGTGCGCTGGGTGGCTCCTGCTCGATGCCGCTGGCCGCCCATGCCACGCTGGCCGGCGAGTGGCTGCGCATCGAGGCCGCCTGGGGCGACCCGGACCGGCCGGGCGTGCTGGTGCGGGCCCAGGCCAGCGGGACGATCGGCAGCGCCGAGGAGGCCGCCGCCCTGGGCACCGAAGTGGCTGCCCGCCTGCGCGCCGGCGGCGCGCACTGAGGCCGCATCCAATGCGGGTGGTGCTGACCCGCCCCCGCCCTGAAGCCCGGCGATGGGCGGATACCTTGGTGGCGCGTGGCCACCAAGTGCTGCTCTTGCCCCTGATCGACATAGCCCCGGCCCCGGATGCACGGGCCGTGCAGCAGGCCTGGTCGTCGCTGCCGGATTGCCAGGCCGCGATGTTCGTCAGCGGCAACGCGGTGCAGGGTTTCTTCGGCACGGGCAATGGGCGGGACTGGCCGTCCACGACGCGCGCCTGGTCGCCCGGGCCCGGCACCACGCGGGCCCTGGTGGCGGCCGGCGTGCCGCCTGGTCGAATCGACGCGCCGCCGGCCGATGCGGCGCAGTTCGACTCCGAGGCGCTGTGGCCGGTGGTGGCGCCGCAGGTGCAGGCCGGCGCGCGCGTGCTGCTGGTGCGCGGTGCCGGCGCCGATGGCCGGCCGGCCGGCCGCGACTGGCTGGCGCAGCAGCTGATGCAGGCCGGCACCCACGTCGACACCGTGGCCGCCTATGCGCGGCGCCTGCCGCAGTTCGATGACGAAGCCCTGGCGCAGGCGCGGCGCGCCGCTGGTGACGGTTCGGTGTGGCTGTTCAGCAGCTCGGAGGCGATCGCCAACCTGCGCCGCCTGCTGCCGGGGCAGGACTGGTCGGGTGCCCGTGCAATCGCCACCCACGAGCGCATCGCGCAGGCCGCGCGCGGCGCCGGATTCGGTGTTGTATGCCCGTCACGACCGGCCGAGGCCGACGTGGTGGCCGCCCTAGAATCGTTCGGATGAGTGCCGCCGACACCGGGCGGGACCCTCCGTCCGCACCGCCAACCCCTCCATCCGGATCCGAGCTCCCCACCAGCGCCAACGAGGCCGCCGGCGCGGCGCCGTCGCTGCTCCGGGCGGCGATCGGGGTGCTGGCCGTGGTCGCGGCGGCCGGCCTGGTGTCCAGCGGCCTGCTCTGGCAGAAGCTGTCCACCATCCAGGAGCAGCTCGCGCGCCAGAGCGCCGATGCCGGCAGCCACGCCACCGAGGCGCGCGCGCTGGCCCGCCAGGCGCAGGAGCTGGCCCGCGACGTGGCCGCGCGGCAGGCGGTGCAGGACACGCGCCTGAACGAGGTCGCCCTGCAGCGCACCCAGCTCGAGGAGCTGATGCAGAGCCTCTCGCGCTCGCGCGACGAGAACCTGGTCGTGGACATCGAGGCGGGCCTTCGCCTGGCCCAGCAGCAGGCTCAGCTCACGCTCAGCGCCGAGCCGCTGCTGGCCGCGCTGCGTACCGCCGACCAGCGCCTGGCGCGCGCGGGCGAGCCGCGCCTGGCCCGCATCCGCAGCGCGATCGCGCGCGACATCGACCGCATCAAGTCCGCGGCCGTGACCGACGTGCCAGGCATCCTGTTGCGGCTCGACGAAGTGGCACGGCAGATCGATGAACTGCCGCTGGCCAACGGCGTGGGTGCCGCGGGGGCTCGCCGAGCCGCCCCATCTGCCGGGCAGGCGAGTCCGGCGCCGCCGAACGGCTGGCGCAAGCTGCTGGACGCCGTGCGGGAGGAGGCGCGCTCGCTGGTGCGGGTCAGCCGGATCGACGAGCCCGATGCCATGCTGCTCGCGCCCGAGCAGGGCTTCTTCCTGCGCGAGAACTTCAAGCTCAAGCTGATGAACGCGCGCCTGGCGCTGCTCTCGCGCCAGATCGATGCGGCACGGGCCGACGTGGGCGCCGCGGCCGCGGCACTGGACAAGTACTTCGATGCGTCCGCCCGCCGCACCCAGGCGGTCGCGCAATCGCTGCAGCAGATGCAGCGCCAGTTGCGGGTGGTCGAGGTCCCGCGCATCGACGAGACCCTGGCCACCCTGGCCACGGCGGCGGCAGGGCGCTGAGGTGAGGGCGCACCGCGAAGTCCGTCCGGGGCCTCGCCGCGAGGGCCAGGCCGGATTCGCGCCGGTTCGCGAGCGATCCGGGGGTCACTGACATGCGCGCCGCCCTCTGGCTCCTCGTGCTGTTCGGCGTCGCCGTCGCGGTGGCGCTGTTCGCCGGCAACAACCAGGGCACGGTCACGGTGTTCTGGCCGCCCTACCGGCTGGACCTGTCGCTCAACCTGGTGCTGGTGCTGCTGCTGGCGGCCTTCCTGTTCCTGTACGCGGCCCTCCGCGCGCTGGCGGCGCTGTTCGACCTGCCGCGGCAGGCGCTGCGCTGGCGGACCCAGCAGAAGGAGCGGGGCATGCACGCTTTCCTCCTGGATGCGCTCTCGCACCTGCTGGCCGGCCGCTTCATCCGGGCCCGCAAGTCGGCCGAGGGCGCGCTGGCTCAGGAGGCCTCGCTCAACGCCGGCGGCGCCGGCCCGGCCAACGGGCCGCAGGTGCGAGCCCTGGCCCACCTGCTGGCCGCCGAGAGCGCGCATGCCCTGCAGGACCGCAGCGCGCGCGAGCTGCACCTGAAGCAGGCGCTGGACCAGACCGGCCCGCGCGATGCGCCCGAGTCGCACGAAGGCGCGCTGATGCGGGCGGCGCGCTGGTCGCTGGAGGACCGCGACCCGCAGGCCTCCGTGGCCTGGCTGCAGCAGCTGCCGGTCGGCGCCGGCCGGCGCACCCTGGCCTTGCGCATGAAGCTCAAGTCGGCGCGGCTGGCCGGGCATACCGGCGAGGCGCTGGAGACCGCGCGCCTGCTGGCCAAGCACCGCGCCTTCTCCGCGCTGGCCGCGCAGACCCTGGTGCGTGGGCTGGCGACCGAGCTGCTCGACGGCGCGCACGACCCGGCGCAGCTGCAGCGTGCCTGGGGCGAGCTGGACCCGGCCGAACGCGCGATGCCCGAACTGGCCATCCACGCCGCCCAGCGGCTGCTCGCGCTCGAGGGCGATGCGCAACTCGCGCGCGAGTGGCTGCTGCCGGTGTGGGAGCGGCAGCAGGTCCTTTCCGGGCTGCAGAAGGTGCGGCTGGTCGCCGTGCTGGAAGAGGGGCTGGAGAGCGTGGACGCCGACTGGCTGTCGCGCATCGAATCGGCCCAGCGCGCCGATCCGCGCGACGCCGCCCTGCAGTACCTGGCGGGCATGGCGTGCATGAAGCGGCAGCTGTGGGGCAAGGCCCAGCAGTTGCTGACGCAGGCGGCCGCGAACCTGCAGGATCCCGGCCTGCGCGGCCGGGCCTGCCGCGCCCTCGCCCGGCTGGCCGAGCAGCGCGGCGACGAAGCCGCGGCGGCCGCGGCCTGGCGGCAGGCCGCGCAGGCCTGAGGTCGCCGCGGAGAAGAAGAAAGGGAGCCGAAGCTCCCTTTCCGTTTGCCTGCCGAGGGAGCACGCTCCCTTTCCTTTTCGCGGAACTTACTGCACCGCCGGCGGTGCCGGCTGCTGCTCGAACGGCAGCGGCAGGTTGCGCAGGTCGCGGCGGGTTTCCACCAGCACCAGCGGACCTTCGTCGACCACCACGGCCGGCGGACGCTCGCGCGGCACGTGGATCGGCTTGGGCTCGGCGGCGATGGCCGCCTGCACCGCGGCGATCTTGTCCGCGTCCGAGTTGACCCACTGCAGGCCGGAGCCGGAGGCGATCTGCGCCAGTTCCTCCACCGGCAGTTCGAAGGACTGCACCTTGGGCAGCCCGGCCGGCGCGGGAGGCGCCACGACGGTGGCGGCCGGCGCCGGTGCAACGGCGGTTTCCGCCGGGACGCTCTCGGGTTCGTCGGCCACGAAGCCGGTGGCGTAGCGCGGCCGGCGTTCGCCGGTGTCGACCGCCGGCTCATCACCGACGGCAGGCGACGGCTGCAGCGATGCTTCCGCCGGCGCAGCAGCCTCCTCGCGGCCATTGCGTTCGCGGCGGTCGCGGCCGTAGCGGTCGCGCGAGCGGCGCGACTCACGGCGACCCTCGTCCTGGCCCTGGCCGTTGTCCTGCGGTGCGGCGGCCTGCTCCAGGACCTGCGCCGCATCGGGCTGGCCTTCGACCACGGCGGCCTCGCTGACGGCCTGCGGCACCTGCTCGCGCGGGCGGCGCTCGCCGCGCTCGCCGCGTTCGCCGCGTTCGCGCCGGCCTTCGCCACGTTCGCCACGCTCCCCGCGCGGCGGACGGTCCCCCCGGGACGTTTCCGCTGCATCGGCCGTGCGCGGCTCGCCGCCGGGCTGCTCGTCGCGGCGCTCGCGCGGCGCGTGCCGGTCGCCGCGGGCTTCGCGGGGTTCGCGCGCTTCACGGGGCTCGCGCGGCTCGCGGGCTTCGCGCGCCTCCCTGGGCTCGCGAGACTCGCGCGGTTCGCGGCCTTCCCGCTCGCCGCGCTCACCACGCTCGCCGCGTTCCGGCCGCTGCTGGCGCTCGCGCCGGCCCTCGGCGTCGGCACGGCGGGCCTGGCCGTCGCCGCCTTCCGCAACGGCGCGCTCACGCCGTTGTTCGGCATCGCGGCCGCGGTCGCGGCCACGGCCGCGTCCACCGCGGCGGCCTTCGCCCCGCTCACCGCGCTCGCCGCGGCCCTCGCGCTTGTCTTCCGGCTTCGCCGCAGGGGCGGCCACCGGGGCGGCCGGCGCCGCCACCGGCTGCGGGTTGAACAGGCTCTTGAACCAGGCGAAGAAGCTGGGCTCGGGCGTCGGTGCGGGCGCACGTGCAGGGGCGGGCGCCGGTGCCGGGCCGGCCGCGGGCCGGACTGGCTCGGCCGGCTTCTCGGGCCGGGGCGGCACGACCGGGGCCGGCGCATCCGGCAGCACGCCCTTGATCACCGGCTCCTGGCGGTTGGCGCGCTCCTGCGAGCGGCGCGTGACCTCGGTCTTCTCCTCGACCTCGGCCATGTGGTAGCTGGCCTTGAGGCTGTCCAGGCGCGGGTCGTCGTGCTTGAGGCGCTCGAGCTTGTAGTGCGGCGTGTCCAGGCCCTTGTTGGGCACCAGGATCAGGTTGATGCGCTGCTTCAGCTCGATCTTGGTGATCTCGGTGCGCTTCTCGTTGAGCAGGAAGGAAGCGACTTCCACCGGCACCTGCACGTGCACCGCGGCCGTGCTGTCCTTCATCGACTCTTCCTGGATGATGCGCAGGATCTGCAGCGCCGAGCTCTCGGTGTCGCGGATGTGGCCGTGGCCGCCGCAGCGCGGGCAGGGAATAGAGGCGCCTTCCGACAACGCCGGGCGCAGCCGCTGGCGGCTCATCTCCATCAGGCCGAACTTGCTGATGGTGCCGAACTGCACGCGCGCGCGGTCCTGCCGCAGCGCATCGCGCAGGCGGTTCTCCACCTCTCGGCGGTTCTTCGACTCCTCCATGTCGATGAAGTCGATGACGATCAGGCCGCCCAGGTCGCGCAGGCGCATCTGGCGCGCCACTTCGTCGGCCGCTTCCAGGTTGGTGCGGGTGGCGGTCTCCTCGATGTCGCCGCCCTTGATGGCGCGCGCCGAGTTGACGTCGATGGACACCAGCGCCTCGGTGTGGTCGATGACGATCACGCCGCCGGAGGGCAGCTTGACCTCGCGGGCGTAGGCCGACTCGATCTGGTGCTCGATCTGGAAGCGCGAGAACAGCGCCGCGTCGTCGCGGTAGCGCTTGACCTTGGCGGCATGCTCCGGCATCACGTGCGACATGAACTGGTGCGCCTGCTCGTAGATGTCGTCGGTGTCGATCAGGATGTCGCCGATGTCGCTGTTGAAGTAGTCGCGGATCGCGCGGATCACCAGCGAGGACTCCTGGTAGATCAGGAACGCGCCCTTGCCGCCCTTGGCGGCGCCGTCGATCGCGTTCCACAGCTTCAGCAGGTAGTTCAGGTCCCACTGAAGTTCCGGCGCGCTGCGGCCGATGCCCGCGGTGCGGGCGATGATGGACATGCCGTTGGGGTACTCCAGCTGGTCCATCGCCTCCTTCAGCTCGGCCCGGTCGTCGCCCTCGATCCGGCGCGACACGCCGCCGCCGCGCGGGTTGTTCGGCATCAGCACCACGTAGCGGCCGGCCAGCGAGATGAAGGTGGTCAGCGCGGCGCCCTTGTTGCCGCGCTCTTCCTTCTCGACCTGGACCAGCAGTTCCTGGCCCTCCTTGATCACGTCGTTGATCCGCGCCTGCGACGGGGACACGCCCGGCGTGAAGTACTGCTTGGAGATCTCCTTGAACGGCAGGAAGCCGTGGCGGTCCTCGCCGTAGTCGACGAAGCAGGCCTCCAGCGAAGGCTCCACGCGCGTCACCACGGCCTTGTAGATGTTGCCCTTGCGCTGTTCGCGCCCTTCGATCTCGATTTCGTAGTCGAGGAGCTTCTGCCCGTCGACGATGGCCAGCCGGCGCTCTTCGGCCTGCGTGGCATTGATCAGCATCCGCTTCATTGCGTCACCTTCTTGTTCTCGTGAACAAACGGCCCCATGCAGGGGCCCACGATGCCGGCCGGCGCAGGCGAAACGGGAAGCGGAAAGGCGCGCAGGTGCGTGCGGACGGCCCGGTGGGCTATGTCAGCAATCGCAGGGGAGGCGCGTGGAGGGGGGCGAGGCGGGGAGGGGACCGCAGGGCCACAGCAACTGCAAGCCGTGGGGTCCGGGACATGCGCCGGGGCGGGCCGAAGCCGGCGGCAGGCGGCATCAGCCACCGCCAGCAGGCCAGGATCAGCGCCATCAGCACAGGGGGTCTCGCTTTTCCGCCGCCAGCTTCTGAAGTCTGGCGGCCTTGATTCCGGTTCGGGTTTCGCTTGGGCGTCGGCGGCTCCGGCGCCTTGGCCGGCGGCTGCGGCTTCTGGGAGCCCGCATCCGCGGCAAGGGCGACGTCGGCATCGACCTGCCGGCGCCTCTGGGTGCTGCGGTGGACTAAACTCCAGCCGAATCAAGCACTTACGGCGAGACGCCAGTGGCAAGGATTATAGGGGCGGGCGCCGGTGCCGCGAAAGCCGAAGTGAAAACGCTGGAGGTCGGCGACGACTCGGCCGGCCAGCGCCTCGACAACTTCCTGCTGCGCGAGCTCAAGGGCGTCCCCAAGACCCATGTCTACCGGATCATCCGCAGTGGCGAGGTGCGGGTGAACAAGGGCCGGGCGGCGGCCGACACCCGGGTCGAGCTGGGCGACCGGGTCCGCGTGCCGCCGGTCCGACTGCCCGAGCGGGTTCTGGACACCGCGGCGCGCCCGGCGCCGGCCCGCGAATTCCCCGTCCTCATGGAAGACGAGCAGTTGCTGGTCATCGCCAAGCCGGCCGGCGTGGCCGTGCACGGCGGCAGCGGAGTCAGCTTCGGTGTGATCGAACAGCTGCGCCAGGCACGGCCGCAGGCCAGGTTCCTCGAGCTCGTCCATCGGCTGGACCGCGAGACCTCCGGCGTGCTGGTGCTGGCCAAGAAGCGCTCCGCGCTCACCCGGCTGCAGGACCAGTTCCGGGGCCGCGAGACGGGCAAGACCTACCTGGCGCTGGTGGCCGGCGCCTGGCCGGCCACCCGGAAGGTGATCGACCTGCCGCTGCACAAGTACCTGGTCGCCGGCGAGGACGGCGCCGCCGGCGAGCGCCGCGTCAAGGTCGTGGGCAGCGACCACCCCGAGGCCAAGCGCTCCATCACCCTGGTCCGGGTGGCGCGGCGGCTGGGCGCGTTCACGCTGCTGGAAGTGACGATCAAGACCGGCCGCACGCACCAGATCCGGGTGCACCTGGCTTCCCAGGGGCATCCGATCGCCGGCGACGACAAGTACGGCGACTTCGAGTTGAACCGCTCGCTGCAGCGCCAGGGCCTGCGCCGCATGTTCCTGCATGCGTGGCGGCTACAGTTCCGCCATCCAGCCACCGGCGAGCCGGTCCAGCTGGAAGCGCCCCTGCCCACCGAGCTCCAGCAGTTCGCCGACCGCCATGCCCAGCCCACGGCCTCGCCAGTTTGACCTGATCGCCTTCGACTGGGACGGCACGCTGTACGACTCCACCGCGGTGATCGTGCGCTGCATCCAGCGCGCCGTCGTGGACGTGGGCGGTGCCCGGCCGAGCGAGCAGGCCGCCGCCTATGTGATCGGCATGAGCCTGGGCCAGGCGCTGGCCCGCGCAGCACCCGACGTGCCGCCGGACCGGTACGCCGAGCTGGGCCAGCGCTACCGCCACCACTACTACCAGCACCAGAACGACCTCAGCCTGTTCGGGGGCGCGCTGCCGCTGCTGCAGGAACTCAAGGCCCGGCACCACTGGCTGGCGGTGGCCACCGGCAAGTCGCGCCGCAGCCTGGACGAGGTGCTGCAGGCGCAGGAGATGCATGGCCTGTTCGACGGCACGCGCACCGCCGACGAGACCGCCGGCAAGCCCGACCCGCGCATGCTGCTGGAGCTGATGCGCGAATTCGGCACCGAACCCGAGCGCACGCTGATGATCGGCGACACCACCCACGACCTGGAGATGGCCCGCAACGCCGGGTGCGCCGCGGTCGGCGTGAGCTACGGCGCGCACGCCCCCGACAGCTTCGACGCACTGGGCCCATTGCATATTGCCCACTCCGTGGCCGACCTGCGCCACTGGTTGCTCGCCCATGCCTGAAGCCGGCTCGCGCCTGCCCCTGTGCAACAGCCACGAGCTCGTGGACGGCGGGCTGGCCGTGCCGTTCGACGTGGTCCATGGCGGCCAGACCTGCCGGGCCTTCGCGATCCGCTGGCGCGGCCGGGTCCACGCCTACCTGAACCGCTGCGCCCACGTCGCCATGGAGATGGACTGGCAGCCCAACCGTTTCTTCGACGACAGCGGGCAGTGGCTGCTGTGCTCCACCCATGGGGCGGTCTACCACCCCGACACCGGCGCCTGTGCCGGCGGCCCCTGCCGAGGCGGGCTGGTACGCATCGAAGTGAGCGAACAGGACGGGGTGGTGCACTGGCATACTGACTGGAACCTGCAACCCGTCGCTTTCTGAGCGTCTCCCCATGACCGATCCGATGAACCCCGGCAACGACCGGGAACCCTCCTTTGCGCCCGCCCCACCCCCCGCCGCTTCCGGACTGCAGCCGGGCTGGGAGCGGCAGACCATGGAGCGGTTGATGTTCGCCACCCTGTCGGAGCAGCGATCGGCGCGCCGCTGGCGCACCTTCACGCGCCTGGGCTGGCTGGCGTTCTTTGTGCTGGTGTTCTGGACCCTGCTCTACCGGGGAGGGCCGACGGCCAGCGAGAAGTCCATGCCGCACACGGCGGTGGTCGAGATCCAGGGCGAGATCGCCGCCGACTCGGACAACAGCGCCGAGTTCATCGTCGCCGCCATGAAGGCCGCCTTCGAGGACGCGGGCGCGAAGGGCATCGTGCTGCTGATCAACTCGCCCGGGGGCAGCCCGGTGCAGGCGGGCATCGTCAACGACGAGATGAAGCGGCTCCGGGCCCTGCACCAGAAGCCGGTGTACGTGGTGGTGGAGGAGGCCTGCGCCTCGGCGGCCTACTACATCGCCGCCGGCGCCGACCGGATCTACGTGGACAAGGCCAGCATCGTCGGCAGCATCGGGGTGCTGATGGACGGCTTCGGCTTCGTCGGCCTTATGGACAAGCTGGGCGTGGAACGGCGCCTGATGACCGCCGGCGAGAACAAGGGATTCCTCGATCCCTTCAGCCCGCAGACCGAGAAGCACCGCGAACATGCGCAGCAGATGCTGGACCAGGTCCACCGGCAGTTCATCGACGTGGTCAAGGCCGGCCGCGGCAAGCGGCTGAAGGACACGCCGGAGCTGTTCACCGGCCTGTTCTGGACCGGCCAGCAGGCGGTGGACATGGGCCTGGCGGACCAGCTCGCCAACCTGGACTTCGTCGCGCGCGAGGTGGTCAAGGCCGAGGAACTGGTCGACTACACCCGGCGCGAGAACGTGGCCGAGCGACTGGCCAAGCGCTTCGGCGCCGCCATCGGTGAAGGCGCAATCCGCGCGGTCCGCACGCTGCCGGCGCTGCGCTAGCCGCCGATCAGGAACACGGCGGGCGTGTCGGCGGGCGGCGCGCCCGCTTCTCGTTTCCACTGCCCGGCCGTTCGCATGGCCACGTGCGCGTCGGGCAGGGTCAGGCCGGCGGCGACGCCCAGGCGAGTGTCGCCGCGCAAGGTGTCCAGCAGCGATTGCCACAGGGCGGTATTGCGGTACGGCGTCTCGATGAACAGCTGGGTCTGTCCGGTGCGCAGCGCCAGGGCTTCCAGTTCGCGTATGCGCTGCGTGCGCGGGCCGGGCTGCTGCGGCAGGTAGCCCACGAACGCGAACGACTGCCCGTTCAAGCCGCTGGCCGCCAGCGCGAGCAACAGGGAAACCGGCCCGACCAGCGGCACCACGCGGATCCCCAGCTGGTGCGCCGCCCGCACGACCGACGAACCAGGATCGGCCACGGCCGGCATCCCCGCTTCGCTCACCAGGCCGATGTCGTGGCCTTGTAGCGCCGGCCCCAGCAGGGGCCGCGCATCGAAACCACCGCTGTGATCGCCTTTCTTGTGCACGTCCCGGGGCAGCTCGGTGATGGCCAGCGCCTGCAGCGGCTGCGCCAGCGGAACGATCTCGCCCACCCGCTTCAGGTAGGCGCGCGTGGTCCTGGCGTTCTCGGCGATCCAGTGGCCCAGGCGCGCGGCCACCTCCAGGGTGCCGGCCGGCATCACCTGCTGCAGCGGCGTCGGTACGGGGCAGCCGAAATCCAGCGGGGCAGGGACCAGGAACAGGGTGCCGGCGGCCGCCATCAGGGCACCTGCAGGCCGGCGGCGCGCAGCAGCCGGCAGGTGCGGATCAGCGGCAGGCCGACCAGCGCCGTCGGGTCGTCGCTGTGGATCGCCTCCAGCAGTGCGATGCCCAGCCCTTCGCTGCGGGCGCTGCCGGCACAGTCGTAGGGTTGCTCGATGCGCAGGTAGTTCTCGATCTCGGTGTCGGCGAGCTCGCGGAAGACCACCCGCACCGGTGCGAGGTCCTGCTGCTCGAATCCGCTGTCCGCGCACGCCACCGCCAGCGCGGTCTGGAAGACCACGGTGCGCCCGCGCATGCGGCGAAGCTGGGCCGTGGCACGCGCGTGGTCGCCCGGCTTGCCCAGCGGCTCGCCGTCGAGATCGGCCACCTGGTCCGATCCGATCACCACGGCTTGCGGGTGCCGCTGCGCCACGGCGCGGGCCTTGGCCAGGGCCAGCCGTGCCGCCAGTGCCGCCGGCGATTCGCCAGCCCGTGGGGTCTCGTCGACCTCCGGTGCAACCACCTCGAACGGCAAGCCGAGTCGCTCCAGCAACTCACGGCGATAGCGGGACGTCGAACCAAGGATCAGGGGCCGCGAGGCAGGCATGGGCATGCGGCGATTCTCTTACACTGGTCCGGATGAAGAGGTCCTTCAGCCCGCAGCAGCTGGACGTGCGGGCGTTCGCCGAGGAAGGCGCGCAGTTGTCCGGCGAGACGCCGTTGGCCGCGTTCGCCCGGCTGGCCGCCGAGGCGTCGGCCGACCAGCCTGGGCAAGCGGTCGCGTGGTCGGCGCGCGGCGAATTGCGCAACCCCGGCCACCTGCATCCCGAAGTCTGGCTGCACCTCGAGGCGTCTGCCGCCCTGCGGCTGACCTGCCAGCGCTGCCTGGAGCCGGTCGATGTGCCGCTGGCGGTGGACCGGTCCTTCCGCTTCGTCGCCGACGAGGACACGGCGGCTGCGCAGGACGAGGCGGCCGAGGAGGACGTGCTGGCGATCAGCCGCTCGTTCGACCTGCCCGGCCTGGTCGAGGACGAGCTGCTGATGGAGGTGCCCGCCGTGCCGCGGCACGACGTCTGCCCGGTGCCGGTGCGGCTGTCCGCGGCCGACCCGGACTTCGACGCCGGCGAGCCGCGCGAGAACCCGTTCGCCCGCCTGAAGGCCCTCAAACCGGGCAAGTCATAGCGCGGAGTCCGCGATGCCCTATAATGGCGGGCTTCGCGCGAAATGCCAGGCCCTCGTGGCGGCCGCCGCGCTTCCCACCCACCGTCCATGGCGTTTCGCGTTGTGCGAGGCGCCCCAGCATCCAGGAGTCCGGCATGGCCGTCCAGCAAAACAAGAAGTCGCCCTCCAAGCGGGGCATGCACCGTTCGCACAACGCCCTGACGGTGCCGGGTATCGCCGTGGAACCCACCACCGGCGAAACCCACCTGCGCCACCACATCAGCCCGAACGGTTTCTACCGCGGCCGCAAGGTCCTCAAGACCAAGAACGACGCCTGATCCCGTCCGCGGCTAGCAAGAGGCCCGCCGCTGCCTGCGCAGCCCGGGCCTTTTTTGCGCCTGCCGCCCGGACGTGCGCGCCGTTTGCGCAAGGTCGCAGGCCTGTCCGGCGCGAAGCTCTACATTTGAGGACATGACGATTCTGGCCGTCGATTGCATGGGGGGCGATCACGGGACGATGGTGACGCTGCCCGCCTGTCGCCACTTCCTGGATACGCACCCCGAGGCCCGGCTGCTGCTGGTGGGCAGCGGCGAGGCGCTGCAGCGCTTCCATCCCCGGGCCGAACACGTGCCCGCTTCCGAGGTGGTCGCCATGGACGACCCGGTGGAGGTCGCGCTGCGTCGCAAGAAGGACTCCTCCATGCGGCTGGCCATCCAGCAGGTCAAGGACGGCAAGGCCGACGCGGCGGTGTCGGCGGGCAACACGGGCGCGCTGATGGCGCTGGCCCGCTACCTGCTCAAGACGGTGGACGGCATCGACCGGCCCGCCATCGCTTCGCCGCTGCCCAACGCCAAGGGCGGGGCCACCACGGTTCTTGACCTGGGCGCCAACGTCGACTGCACCGAGCAGCACCTGCTGCAGTTCGCCGTCATGGGGTCGGCCCTGGTCTCTGCGCTGAACGACCGCGAGCAGCCCAGCGTCGGCCTGCTGAACATCGGCGAGGAGATCATCAAGGGCAGCGAGGTGATCAAGCGCGCCGGCGAGCTGCTGCGGTCCGCGGCCGCGGCCGGCGACCTCAACTTCCACGGCAACGTGGAAGGCAACGACATCTTCAAGGGCACCACCGACATCGTCGTTTGCGACGGCTTCGTCGGCAACGTGGCGCTCAAGACCAGCGAAGGCCTGGCCAGCATGGTCGGCGGCTTCCTGCGCGAGGAGTTCTCGCGCAACCCGCTGACCAAGGCGGCGGCGCTGTTCGCCTATCCCGTGCTGGCCGCCTTCAAGCGGCGCGTGGACTACCGCCGCTACAACGGCGCCGCGCTGCTCGGGCTGCGCGGGCTGGTGTTCAAGAGCCACGGATCGGCGGACGCATTCGCTTTCGAGCAGGCACTGGCCCGGGCGTATGATGCGGCCCGAAACAACCTGCTCGACCGCGTCCAGGCCCGCATTGCCCACGCCCGGCCCCTGCTGGCCGGTCCCGCGGCAGAAGCCGCAGCAGTCGAGACCCTCTCTTCCGAATGAGCCGATATTCGCGCATCGCCGGCACCGGCAGCTACCTCCCGCCGCGCCGCGTGACCAATGACGACCTCGCCGCCCAGCTTGCGGCGCGGGGCATCGAGACCTCCGACCAGTGGATCGTCGAGCGCACCGGGATCCGGGCGCGCCACTTCGCCGAGCCCGACGTGACCAGCAGTGACCTCGGCGTGTACGCGGCCCGGCATGCGATGGAGGCGGCGGGCTGCGGCCCGGCCGACATCGACCTGGTCATCGTGGCCACCTCGACGCCCGACATGGTGTTCCCCTCGGCGGCCTGCATCCTGCAGAACAAGCTCGGCATCGCCGGCTGCCCGGCGTTCGACGTGCAGGCGGTGTGCAGCGGCTTCGTCTATGCGCTGACGGTGGCCGACGCCATGATCCGCACCGGCAGCGCGAACCGGGCGCTGGTGATCGGCGCCGAGGTGTTCTCGCGCATCCTCGACTTCAACGACCGCACCACCTGCGTGCTGTTCGGCGATGGCGCCGGCGCCGTGGTGCTGGAGGCGTCCGATACCCCCGGCATCCTGGCCAGCGACCTGCACGCCGACGGCAAGCACGTGGGCATCCTGTGCGTGCCGGGCACCGTGGCCGGCGGGCAGGTGCTGGGCGACCCGCTGCTCAAGATGGATGGCCAGGCGGTGTTCAAGCTCGCGGTCGGCGTGCTCGAGAGCTCGGCCCGCGCCACGCTGGCCAAGGCCGGCAAGACCGACGCCGACATCGACTGGCTGATCCCCCACCAGGCCAACATCCGCATCATGCAGGGCACGGCCCGCAAGCTGAAGCTGCCGATGGACAAGCTGGTCGTCACCGTCGACCAGCACGGCAACACCTCGGCCGCCTCCATCCCGCTGGCGCTGGACGCCGCGGTGCGGGAAGGCAAGGTCCGCCGCGGCGACACCTTGATGCTGGAGGGTGTCGGTGGCGGCTTCACCTGGGGCGCGGTGCTGCTGGACTACTGAGTCCGCCGCCCTGCATCCACCCTTTCGTTTTCTCCACGACGACATGAAACCGTTTGCATTCGTGTTCCCCGGCCAGGGTTCACAGGCCGTGGGCATGCTCGACGCCTGGGGCGACCATCCGGCCGTGAAGCAGGTGGTCGCCGAGGCCTCCGAGGCGCTGTCCGAGGACATCGGCCGGCTGATCCAGGAAGGGCCCAAGGAAGCCCTGGGGCTGACCACCAACACCCAGCCGGTGATGCTGGTGGCGGGCGTGGCGGCCTACCGGGCCTGGCTGGCCGAAGGCGGCGAGCCGCCCGCGGTGGTGGCCGGCCATTCGCTCGGCGAGTATTCGGCGCTGGTCGCCGCAGGCGCCCTGAGCTTGGCCGACGCGGCGCCCCTGGTGCGGTTCCGCGCCCAGGCCATGCAGGAGGCGGTGCCGGTCGGTGCCGGCGCCATGGCGGCCGTGCTGGGCATGGATGCCCGGAAGGTGGTCGAAGGCTGCGCCGAGGTCCAGCGCAGCTTCGGCACCAACACCGACGAAGTCGTGGAGGCGGTCAACTTCAACGATCCGGCCCAGACCGTGATCGCCGGCAGCAAGGCAGCCGTGGACAAGGCTTGCGAGGTCCTCAAGGCCAACGGCGCCAAGCGCGCGCTGCCGCTGCCGGTGTCGGCACCGTTCCACTCCAGCCTGATGAAGCCGGCGGCCGACCGCCTGCGCGAGCGGCTGGCGCAGGTCGCCCTGTCCAGCCCGGCGATTCCCGTCGTCAACAACATCGAGGCCCAGGTCGAGACCGACCCGGACCGCATCCGGGCCGCCCTGTACGAGCAGGCGTTCGGGCCGGTGCGCTGGGTGGACTGCATCAAGGCCATCCAGGTGCGCGGGGTGGGCGTGGTGCTGGAATGCGGCCCCGGCAAGGTGCTGCAGGGCCTGTGCAAGCGCATCGATCCGGCGCTGGTCGCCGGTGCGGTCTACGACCCGACCAGCCTGGCCGAAGCCCGGGGGCTGCTGGCATGAGCGAAGAACTGAAGGGCCAGGTGGCCCTGGTCACCGGCGCCTCGCGCGGCATCGGGGCGGCCATCGCCCTGGAACTGGCCCAGCGCGGCGCACTGGTCATCGGAACCGCGACCAGCGACGCCGGCGCACAGAAGGTGAGCGAAGCCCTGGCGGCCCATGGCGGGCGGGGCGAGCGCCTGGAAGTCAACGACGCCGCCCAGAGCGAGGCCCTGGTCGACGCCATCGTCAAGCAGCACGGCGGGCTGCAGATCCTGGTCAACAACGCCGGCATCACGCGCGACATGCTCGCCATGCGGCTGAAGGACGAGGATTGGGACGCCGTGGTCGACACCAACCTGAAGGCGGTGTTCCGCCTGAGCCGGGCGGTGATGCGCACCATGATGAAGCAGCGCCACGGGCGCATCGTCAACATCACCTCGGTGGTGGGTGCCTCCGGCAACCCCGGCCAGGCCAACTACGCCGCCGCCAAGGCCGGCGTGGCCGGGCTGACCCGGGCGCTGGCCCGCGAACTCGGCAGCCGGGGCATCACGGTCAACTGCGTGGCGCCCGGCTTCATCGAGACGGACATGACCGCCGCGCTGCCGGAAGAGCAGCGCAAGGCCCTGCTGGGGCAGATCCCGCTGGGCCAGCTCGGCAAGCCGGCCGACGTGGCCCATGCGGTTGCCTACCTCGCGTCGCCGGCCGCCGGCTACGTCACCGGCCAGGAATTGCACGTCAACGGCGGCATGTACATGGCCTGATCCGCCTCAGGCCGGCCCGGTCGCCACGGCCGGGCCGGCCGGGTGCGGACGCTAGAATCCCCGATTCAATCCACAAACCCCCAGAGGGAACCCATGAGCGATATCGAAGCACGTGTCAAGAAGATCATCGCCGAGCAACTCGGCGTGGAGGAGTCCCAGGTGACCAACGAAAAGGCTTTCGTGGCCGACCTGGGCGCCGACTCCCTTGACACGGTCGAGCTGGTGATGGCGCTGGAGGACGAGTTCGGCATCGAGATCCCGGACGAGGACGCCGAGAAGATCACGACCGTGCAGAACGCCATCGACTACGCCAACGCCCACCAGAAGGCCTGATCACGAAATGACCCGCCGCCGCGTCGTCGTCACCGGCCTGGGCTGCGTCAGCCCCGTTGGCAACACGGTTGCCGAATCCTGGGACAACCTGCTGGCCGGCCGGCCCGGCATCGACCTCATCACGCAGTTCGATGCAGCCAACTTCGCCTGCCGTTTCGCCGGCGAGGTCAAGGGCTTCGACATCACGCAGTACATCCCCGAGAAGGAAGCCCGGCACATGGACCGGTTCATCCACCTCGGGCTGGCGGCGGCCTGCCAGGCAGTGGCCGACAGCGGATTGCCCACCGGGGATGCCCTCCCGCCCGAGCTGGCCGAGCGCATCGGCGTGAACATCGGCGCCGGCATCGGCGGGCTGCCCATGATCGAGCAGACCCATGCCGAGCTCGCAGCGCGCGGCCCGCGTCGGGTGTCGCCCTTCTTCGTGCCCGCCTCGATCATCAACATGATCTCCGGCCACGTCTCGATCAAGTACGGCTTCAAGGGCCCGAACATCGCCGTGGTGACGGCCTGCACCACCGGCCTGCACGCGATCGGCCTGTCGGCCCGCATGATCGACAGCGGCGACGCCGACATCATGGTCTGCGGCGGCGCCGAGTCCTCGGTCTCGCCGCTGGGCATCGGCGGATTCGCCGCCTCGCGCGCGCTGTCGACCCGCAACGACGACCCCAAGACCGCGTCCCGCCCCTGGGACAAGGACCGCGACGGCTTCGTGCTGGGCGAGGGCGGCGGCGTGCTGGTGCTCGAGGAATACGAACACGCCCGGGCGCGCGGCGCGAAGATCTACGCCGAGCTGGCCGGGTTCGGCATGTCGGCCGACGCCTTCCACATGACGGCGCCCGACGTCGACGGCCCGCGCCGGGCCATGGTGGGTGCCCTGCGCAATGCCGGCATCAACGCCGACGAGATCGATTACCTCAATGCCCACGGCACCTCCACGCCATTGGGCGACCTGAACGAGACCAACGCGATCAAGGCCGCCCTGGGCGAGCACGCGAAGAAGGTCGTGGTCAGCTCCACCAAGTCCATGACCGGCCACCTGCTGGGCGGGGCGGGCGGCATCGAGTCGGTGTTCACGGTGCTGGCGCTGCACCACCAGAAGGCGCCGCCGACCATCAACATCTTCAACCAGGATCCGGAGTGCGACCTGGACTACTGTGCCAACACGGCGCGGGACATGAAGATCGAGGTTGCCATGAAGAACAACTTCGGTTTCGGCGGCACCAACGGCACGCTGGTCTTCAAGCGGGTCTGACGCCCGCCGCTTTCCCATGCACGGCGCCCCATCGGTGAGTTATCCGGTGGGGCGTTCCGCATTCCTGGGGCTGCTCGTGGCGCTGGTCTGGGGCGCGGGGGCGCTCGCCTGCGCGGCCTGGGCCTGGCAGGGCGCCTCGCCGGCACGACTCGCCGCCGGCCTGGCCGCCAGCGCGTCGGCCGGGGCCTGGGCGGCACGCTGGTGGTGGCGCCAGCCGGACGGCTGGCTGTCCTGGGACGGCAGCGGGTGGACCTGGTCGCCGGGCGAGGGCCAGCCCGCGGACGGGGTGGGGCAGCTGGATGCGGTGCTGGACCTGCAATCGGCGCTGCTGCTGCGATGGAGCGGCCCGGGGCCGACCACCTGGTTCTGGGCCGAGCGCCGGCGCCTTCCTGCCCGCTGGGCTGCGATGCGGCGTGCTGTATATTCGCGCGCCGATGCCGACGCGCTGCCCGGGGCCGAGCCGCCGTCGGCGAGACCATGACCCAGAGCCCGCCTGCCCCCGCCCCCTCCCCGCAAGACACCGACCAGATGCTGGTGGCCCGCACCGTGGCGGGCGACCAGCGCGCCTACGAGCTGCTGGTCATCAAGTACCAGCGGCGCATCGAGCGGCTGATCGGGCGGATGGTGCGGGACGTGGACCTGGTCGAGGACATCGCCCAGGAGACCTTCATCCGCGCCTACCGGGCGCTGGGCCAGTTCCGCGGCGAGGCGCAGTTCTACACGTGGCTGTACCGGATCGCCGTCAACACCGCCAAGAAGGCGCTGGCGGACCTCAAGCGCGACCCGCTGGTCTCCGAGAGTGCCCTGCGGGGCGGCGAGGACGAGGATGAAACTTCCTCGGTGGAGAACGAACTAACCAGCCCGGAAACGCCCGAGACGGTGCTTGCCGCCAAGGAAATCGCCGCCACGGTCAACTCGGCCATGGAGGCGCTGCCCGAGGAACTGCGGCAGGCGGTCACGCTGCGCGAGATCGAAGGGCTGAGCTACGAAGAGATCGCGGAGGTGATGAGCTGCCCCATCGGGACCGTCCGCTCGCGCATCTTCCGCGCGCGGGAAGCGATCTCGGCCAAGGTCAAGCCCCTGCTGGAAAACCAGTCGGGCAAGCGCTGGTAACGGCGAGGTGAGAGCGATGGACGAACGACAGATGGACGACAGGGAACGGATTTCCGCGCTGGCCGACGGCCGGTTGCAGGGCGAGGACTTCGTCCGCGCGGTGGAGGCGGCCTGCGCCGACAGGGCCGCACTCGCGAGCTGGCACGCGTACCACCTCATCGGCGATGCCCTGCGCTCGCCGGACCTGGCCGGCGGCACGCCAACTGCGGCATTCCTGAAGCGGCTGTCGGCCCGCCTGGCGCAGGAGCCGGCCCCGCAGCCCGAGCCAGGTCCCGAACTGGCCGCGCCGGTCCGCTCATCGGCCCAGGCTGCGGCCAACGACGGCAGCTTCCGCTGGAAGGTGGTGGCCGGCATGGCATCGGTGGCCGCATTCGCGGCCGTAGGCTGGTCCGTGACCGGCACCGACGGGTTCCAGCCGAACGGGGCCCAATCCCAGCTCGCCGCGGTGCCGCAGCAGGCACCGGGCACGGCGCTGGCGCGTTCGGAGCCCGGCGTGATGATCCGTGACCCACGGCTGGACGAGATGCTGGCGGCGCACCGCCAGCTGGGCGGCGCCTCGGCGCTGCAGACGCCCGCAGGATTCCTGCGCAATGCCACCTTCGAAAGCCCCGCGCGCTGACCTCATGTCGATGACGTTGCTGCCGCTGCGCGCCGCTGCCAGCCGCTGCCTGCTGGCGCTGTGGGCGCTGTGGGCGCTGGGATTCCTGGGCGTCGCGGCAGCCCAGCAAGGCGCCGCGCAGGCGGTGGAGCCGGCGGCCGAGCGCGGCATCAACGAGTGGCTGATGCGCATGCAGGAGGCCTCGCGCGAGCGCAGCTACGTAGGCACCTTCGTGGTCTCGTCCAGCGGCGGCGAGCTCTCCAGTGCGCGCATCTGGCATGCCGGCCACCCGACCCAGCAGATCGAGAAGGTGGAGGTGCTCACCGGTGCGCCGCGCTCGACCTACCGGCGCAACGAGGAAGTCCTCACCTTCCAGCCGGACGCCCGGGTGGTGCGCGCCGAGAAGCGCGAGGCCATGGGCCTGTTCCCCAACCTGCTGCATTCGTCCGACACCTCCATCCCCGACTTCTACACCGCGCGCCGGACCGGCGCGGAGCGGGTGGCCGGCTTCGATGCCGACGTGGTGCAGCTCGCCCCCAAGGACCACCTGCGGTTCGGCTACCGCGTGTGGAGTGAGAAGCGCACCGGGTTGGTGATGAAGCTGCAGACCCTGGACGACCAGGGCCGCGTGCTGGAGCAGGCGGCGTTCTCCGAGCTACAGCTCGACGTGCCGGTGCGGGGCGACAAGATCGCCCGCATGATGCAGCCGCCGGCCGGCTGGCGCGTGGAGCGCGCGCAGGCGGTCAAGACCGACGCGGCCAGCGAAGGCTGGATGCTGAAGGCAGCCGTGCCGGGCTTCAAGCCCATGAACTGCTACCGGCGCCCGGGCACGGGCGACGCCGCGAACGGCAGCCTGCAATGGATCTTCTCCGACGGCCTGGCCGCCGTCTCGCTCTTCATCGAGCCGTTCGACCGCGAACGGCACCAGCGCGAAGGGCTGATGGCGAGCGGCGCGACCCAGACCCTGACCCGGCGCATGGACGACTGGTGGGTGACGGCGGTGGGGGAGGTGCCGGTGCAGACGCTCAAGGCCTTCGCCCAGGGCATAGAGCGCCGCCGCTAGCCCGCATACGCACCGGTGCCGCGGCGCCGGCCCGCACCCCGGATGAACCTGTCGAGTAACGAGGTACACATGATCCGAATCGATTGGAAGAAGCTTCGCACCCAGGCCATGGCGTGCGCGCTGGCCTTCGCGGCCGCCACCCTGCTGGTGCAGCCGGCACCGGCGCTGGCCCAGTCGGCCCCGCAGCCGCGCACCGGGCTGCCCGACTTCACCGACCTGGTCGAGAAGGTCGGGCCTGCCGTGGTCAACATCCGCACCATGGAGAGGGTGCGCAGCAACCCGCAGGAACAGGGGCAGATGGACGAGGAGATGCAGGAGTTCTTCCGGCGCTTCTTCGGCACGCCCATGCCCAACATCCCGCGCGGTCCCCGCGGCCCGGGCCCCGGCCAGGAGCAGCCGCGCGGCGTGGGTTCGGGCTTCATCCTGAGCGCGGACGGCTTCGTCATGACCAATGCGCACGTGGTCGAGGGCGCCGACGAGGTGCTGGTCACCCTGCCCGACAAGCGCGAGTTCAAGGCCCGCATCGTCGGGTCCGACAAGCGCACCGACGTCGCGGTGGTGAAGATCGACGCCAACGGCCTGCCCTTCGTGAGGGTGGGCGACGTCAGCAAGCTCAAGGTCGGCGAATGGGTGATGGCGATCGGCTCGCCCTTCGGGCTGGAGAACACGGTCACGGCCGGCATCGTCAGCGCCAAGGCGCGCGACACCGGCGACTACCTGCCCTTCATCCAGACCGACGTGGCGATCAACCCCGGCAATTCCGGCGGGCCGCTGGTCAACCTGCGCGGCGAGGTGGTGGGCATCAACAGCCAGATCTACTCGCGCTCGGGCGGCTTCATGGGCATCTCCTTCGCGATACCCATGGACGAGGCGATGCGGGTGGCCGAGCAGCTACGGACCAACGGCCGCGTGACGCGCGGCCGCATCGGCGTGCAGATCGACCAGGTGACCAAGGACGTGGCCGAGTCCATCGGCCTGGGCAAGCCGCAGGGGGCCTTGGTGCGCAGCGTCGAACCGGGCGGCCCGGCGGCCAAGGCCGGCGTCGAGGCCGGCGACATCATCACCCGCTTCAGCGGCCAGGCCATCGAACGCGCCACCGACCTGCCGCGCCTGGTCGGCAACACCAAGCCGGGGACCCGTGCCGACATGACTGTGTTCCGCCGCGGTGGCTCGCGCGAACTGAGCGTGCAGGTGGCCGAGTTCGAGCCCGAGAAGCCGGTGCAGCGCGCGCAGGGCGCCGAGGAGCGCCCGCGCGGCTCCTCGTCGCCGGCGGCGCAGTCGATCGGCCTGGCCGTGAGCGACCTGTCGGAGGCGCAGAAGAAGGAACTGAACGTCAAGGGTGGGGTGCGAGTGGAAGCGGCGACCGAAGCGGCCGCGCGGGCCGGCATCCGCGAAGGCGACGTGATCCTGCAGATCGGCAACGCGGAAGTCGGCAGCGTGCGCGACTTCGACGCCGCACTGGCCAAGGCCGATCGCAGCAAGCCGATTCCGGTGCTGCTGCGCCGCGGCGAGCTGGCCACCTACCTGCTGATCCGGCCGCAGCGCTGAACCGCCCCCGGGTCGCAAACCCCGAACCCGCACTCGGGTTTGGGGTTTTTTGTTCCCGGTTGCCGGTGCGCTGTTGCGCGCCGCCCAAAGAAAATTGTGACGGTTGAGTTTCAGACTGATGTTTGCGCTCGCTAACTTGTTAGGAGCCGGTGATCCGATTTGGATAGAATCGGACCGTGCGCCTGCGGGTTTCCTGCATATGGATCGCGCCGGAACCCACCATGCGGGATGTCCACCCAGGCTCCCCGGCTGATCCACAGATCACCCACAAGTTGTCCTGCCGACTCGCCCACCAACCTGTTGATAAGCTGTGTATGAATTGCATGTTGCTGGGCTGCAACGAGGGGTCTGCGGCCATGGCCGGGCTGTACGGGCGGGGCTTTATGCCTACAATGAAGCTCCAACCATCGCAGTTGCCATAGATTGTTGGTTCAGGGCGCGTCGCCAAGCGGCGCGCCCTTTTTTCATGCCTTCGCTCCAAGCGAATCAAGCACTTAAGCGCTCCCGTTGATGAATCACATCAGAAATTTCTCGATCATTGCGCACATCGACCACGGCAAGTCGACGCTCGCCGACCGCCTGATCCAGCGCTGCGGAGGGCTTTCCGACCGGGAGATGGAAGAGCAGGTGCTCGACTCGATGGCGCTCGAAAGGGAGCGTGGGATAACCATCAAGGCGCAGACCGCTGCACTGCGCTACACGGCGCGCGACGGGCGCGTCTACAACCTCAATCTGATCGACACGCCGGGCCACGTCGACTTCTCGTACGAGGTGAGCCGCTCGCTGTCGGCATGCGAGGGTGCGCTGCTGGTGGTGGATGCGAGCCAGGGCGTCGAGGCGCAGACGGTCGCCAACTGCTACACCGCGCTCGACCTCGGGGTCGAGGTGCTGCCGGTGCTGAACAAGATGGACCTGGCGCAGGCCGATCCGGACAACGCCAAGGCGGAAATCGAGGACGTGATCGGCATCGACGCCTCCGAGGCGATCCCCTGCTCGGCCAAGACCGGCATGGGCATCGACGAGATCCTGGAGGCGATCGTCGCCAAGGTGCCGCCGCCGCGCGGCAACCCCGATGCCCCGCTGCGCGCCATGATCGTCGACAGCTGGTTCGACAGCTATGTCGGCGTGGTGATGCTGGTGCGGGTGGTCGACGGCAGCCTGAAGAAGGGCGAGCGCATCAAGCTGATGGCCACCGGTGCCGCCTACGAGGCCGGCAGCCTGGGCGTGTTCACGCCGTCCAACGAGCCGCGCGAGTCGCTGAACGCCGGCGAGGTCGGCTACATCATCGCCGGCATCAAGGAACTGCAGGCGGCCAAGGTGGGCGACACGGTGACGCTCGAGAAGAAGCTGCCGAACAACGCCGGCAGCGCCACCGAGCCGCTGCCCGGCTTCAAGGAGATCCAGCCGCAGGTGTTCGCGGGCCTGTACCCGGTGGAGGCCAACCAGTACGACAGCCTGCGCGACGCGCTGGAGAAGCTCAAGCTTAACGACGCCTCGCTGCAGTACGAACCGGAGGTCAGCCAGGCGCTGGGCTTTGGCTTCCGCTGCGGCTTCCTGGGCCTGCTGCACATGGAGATCGTGCAGGAGCGGCTGGAGCGCGAGTTCGACCAGGACCTGATCACCACCGCGCCCAGCGTCGTCTACCAGGTGGTCAAGGGCGACGGCGAGGTGATCATGGTCGAGAACCCCTCCCGGATGCCGGACCAGGGCCGGATCCAGGAGATCCGCGAGCCCATCGTCACCGTGCACCTGTACATGCCGCAGGAGTACGTCGGACCGGTGATGACGCTGGCCAACCAGAAGCGCGGCGTGCAGATCAACATGGCCTACCACGGCCGCCAGGTCATGCTGACCTACGAGCTGCCGCTGGGCGAGATCGTGCTGGACTTCTTCGACAAGCTGAAGTCGGTCAGCCGCGGCTACGCCAGCATGGACTACGAGTTCAAGGAATACCGGCCGTCCGACGTGGTGAAGGTGGACATCCTGCTCAACGGCGACCGGGTCGACGCGCTGTCCATCATCGTGCACCGCAGCCAGGCCCAGTTCCGCGGCCGCGCGGTGGTGGCCAAGATGCGCGAGATCATCAGCCGGCAGATGTTCGACGTCGCGATCCAGGCCGCGATCGGCGCCAACATCATCGCCCGCGAGACCGTCAAGGCGCTGCGCAAGAACGTGCTGGCAAAATGCTACGGCGGCGACATCACCCGCAAGCGCAAGCTCCTCGAAAAACAGAAGGCAGGCAAGAAGAGAATGAAGCAGATCGGCTCGGTCGAAGTCCCCCAGGAAGCATTCCTCGCCATCCTGCAGGTCGAGGAATGAGGCCGCAGCGCCGCCAGCGCCCCCTGGCCCCGGTTGCACGGGCTGCCGGCAGGAGGGGCTGAATCCATGCCGGTCCTCACCGCCGCGGTCCTCGCGGGATTCGCCGGGTATGCCCTGGCCTGGTACCTCGGCATCGTCGAGGGCAACTTCGCGCTGCTGCTGTTCCTGGCCACGGTCGTCACGGGCCTGTACTGGGTCGCCGAACGCCTGCTGTTCCTGCCGCGCAGGCGCCGCGCCGCCGAAGCGGTGGCGCAGCAGGCCGAGCAGCGTCGCGCCCAGCTCGCCGCCCAGGGCATCAGCCAGGTCGACGGCCCCGACATCGCCCAGGCCCGCCAAAAGCTGCTGATGCAGCCCTGGTGGCTGGACTGGACCGCCGGCCTGTTCCCGGTGATCCTGGCGGTCTTCGTCCTGCGCTCCTTCCTGTTCGAGCCGTTCAAGATCCCGTCCGGATCCATGATCCCGACGCTGATGGTCGGCGACCTGATCCTGGTGAACAAGTTCGCCTACGGCCTGCGCCTGCCGGTGTTGCACACCCGGGTCACCGAGGGCACGCCGCCGGCGCGCGGCGACGTGATGGTGTTCCGCTACCCGCCCAAACCGAGCCTGGACTACATCAAGCGCGTGATCGGCGTGCCGGGCGACGAGGTGGCCTACCTGAACAAGCGGCTGACCATCAACGGCCAGCCGGTCCCCACGCAGCCGCTGTCCGACTTCTTCGAGGAGGACGCCATGCGCTACTCGCAGCAGTTCCGCGAGACGCTGGGCGGCAAGACCTACCGGGTGCTGAACGACAAGGACCGGCCCGCGTTCGTGCCGGGCGTGGAGGACTTTCCGGATCGCGGGAATTGCCGCTACAGTGTCGAGGGCGTCGTCTGCAAGGTGCCGCCCGGGCACTACTTCATGATGGGCGACAACCGGGACAATTCGCTCGATTCGCGCTACTGGGGCTTCGTGCCGGAGCGCAACATCGTCGGCAAGGCATTCTTCATCTGGATGAACTTCGGCGACCTCGGGCGGATCGGCGGTTTCCAATAAAGAGTCTGCAGGAGTAGCGAGGGGTACACATGAAGCACAGTTCCAAGCGCCGCCAGGCGGGCATTTCGTTCTTTGGCCTGGTCTTCGTCATCGCGGTGCTGGCCGGCGGCGGGGTGCTGCTGGCACAGGCCGTGCCGACCATGATCGAATTCCAGGCCGTGGTCAAGGCGATGGAGAACGCCAAGAACGCCGGCGGCCCGGTCGAAGTGCGCACCGCGTTCGAGAAGGCGGCGAACGTCGACGACATCAAGTCGGTGACCTCCAAGGACCTGGTGATCACCCGCGCCAACGACCGCAACGTGCTCAAGGTCGCGTACAACAAGGAAATCCACATGTTCGGCCCGGCGTACCTGCTGCTCAAGTACGCCCATACGACCAAGTAGGACCGGCGTGGATGGCGATGCGGCGGGTCTCGGCGAACTGCAGTCGCGACTGCAGCACCGGTTCGCGCAGCCACGGTTGCTTCAGCGGGCGCTGACGCACCGCAGTTTCTCGTCCGAGCACAACGAGCGGCTCGAATTCCTCGGCGACGCCGTCCTCAGCCTCGCCGTCTCGTCCATGCTGTACGAACAGCTGGGCTCGCTGGCCGAGGGCGACCTCTCGCGCGTGCGGGCCAACCTGGTCAAGCAGGAGACGCTGCACCAGCTGGCGGTCGGGCTGGGCCTGCCCGAGCTGCTGCGGCTGGGCGAGGGTGAGGCGCGCTCCGGCGGCCGGCGCCGGCCCTCCATCCTGGCCGATGCGCTGGAGGCGGTCATCGGCGCCGTGCACCTGGACGCCGGCTATGGCGCCGCCGAAGCCGTGGTGCAGCGACTCTTCCGGGACGTGACCATCAGCCCGGGCATGCAGGCCGCGGCCAAGGACCCCAAGACCGAGTTGCAGGAATGGCTGCAGGCCCGCAAGATGAAGCTGCCGGTCTACCGCGTCGCCGGCGTGCTGGGCGCAGCCCACAAGCAGACCTTCGACGTGGAGTGCGAGATCCCCGAGTTGGGCGCCAGCGAACGCGGGATCGGCAGCTCGCGCCGTGCCGGCGAACAGGCCGCGGCCGCCGCCATGCTGCTGGCGCTGAAATCCAGGACCCGATGAACCCCGAAGAGCCGCCTTCCCCGACCGCAACCCCCGGCACCGACGACCCGGGGCAGCGCTGCGGCGTGGTCGCCATCGTCGGCAAGCCCAACGTCGGCAAGTCCACCCTGCTCAACGCACTGGTCGGCCAGAAGATCAGCATCACCTCGCGCAAGGCCCAGACCACGCGCCACCGGATCACCGGCATCCGCACCATAGGCGCCTCGCAGTTCATCTTCGTGGACACGCCGGGCTTCCAGACCCGCCATGCCACGGCCCTCAACCGCTCGCTGAACAAGACGGTGCTGGGTGCCATCGGCGACGTCGACCTGGTGCTGTTCGTGGTCGAGGCCGGGCGGTTCACGCTGGGCGATGCCAAGGTGCTGTCGCTGCTCAAGCCGGAGGTGCCGGCCGTGCTGGTGGCCAACAAGCTGGATACGGTGCATCGGCGCAGCGAGCTGGCGCCCTGGCTGCGCGACATGCAGGAGCGGCACCCCTTCGCCGAATTCGTGCCGATGTCGGCCAAGAACCCGAAGGACGTCGCCCGCTTGTTCGACATTTGCGGCAAGTACCTGCCGCAGCAGCCGTGGTGGTACGGCGAGGACGAGCTGACCGATCGCAGCGAGCGCTTCCTGGCGGGCGAGACGGTGCGCGAGAAGCTGTTCCGGCTGACCGGGGAGGAGCTGCCCTACACCTCGACCGTGGTGGTCGAGAAGTTCGAGGAGGAGCCCAGCCCGCAGCACGGCCGCTTCGTGCGCATCGCCGCCACCATCGTGGTCGAGCGCGACAGCCACAAGGCCATGGTGATCGGCGACAAGGGCGAGCGGCTCAAGCGCATCGGCACCGAGGCCCGGGAGGAGCTGGAGAAGTTGCTGGGCGCCAAGGTGTTCATCGAACTGTGGGTCAAGGTGCGCACCGGCTGGGCCGACGACGAGGCACGGGTGCGCAGCTTTGGCTACGAGTAAGCGCACCGCCGACGAACCCGCGTTCGTCCTGCACCGGTACGACTGGAGCGAGTCCAGCCTGATCCTGGAGGTGTTCACGCGCCGCCATGGCCGCGTGGCGCTGGTCGCCAAGGGCGCCAAGCGCCCGAGTTCCAGCTTCCGCCCGGTGCTGCTGCCGCTGCAGCCGCTGCGCCTGGCGTTCGGCGGCGACGCGGAGATCCGCACGCTCAAGGGGGCGGAATGGGTGGGTGGCCAGGTCATGCCGACCGGCGATGCGCTGCTGTCCGGCTATTACCTGAACGAGTTGCTGCTGCGGCTGCTGGCGCGCGACGATCCGCATCCACGGCTGTTCGACGCCTACGCCGCCGCCGTCCAGGTGCTGGCCTCCGAGCATGGCGAGGCGCTGGAGCCGGCGTTGCGCGCGTTCGAGCTGCTGCTGCTGCGCGAGACCGGCCTGCTGCCGGCGCTGCAGCTGCAGACCCTGACGCTGGAGCCCGTGCAGCCGCAGGCCCGCTACAGCCTGCAGCCCGAAGGCGGGCTGGTCGCCGCGCCGGAGGGCGAGCGCGCCAGCACGCCCGGCACGCAATGGCAGGTCCTGCAGGCCGCGCTGGACGACGCGGCGCCCTTCACCGCCGTCCTGCGCGCGGCCGCCGGCATGCCCGAACTCAAGCCGCAGCTGCGCCGGCTGCTGCACTACCATTGCGGCGTCGCCACGCTGCGCACCCGCCAGCTGATGCTGGACCTCCAGTCCCTATGAACCCGAACCGCACGGCCCTGTCCGTCAACCTGAACAAGGTCGCGCTGGTGCGCAACACCCGGCACCTGGGCATCCCCAGCGTGACCCGCGCCGCCTCGATCTGCCTCCAGGCCGGGGCGCAGGGGATCACGGTGCATCCGCGGCCGGACGGGCGCCATATCCGAGGCGAGGACGTGACCGGGTTGAGCGAACTGGTCGGCCACCATCCGGACGCCGAGTTCAACATCGAAGGCAACCCCTTCCACAACCTCATGGAGTACGTGCGGCGCCTGCGCCCGCACCAGTGCACCTTCGTGCCCGACAGCGAGGGCCAGTTCACCAGCGACCACGGCTGGAGCTTCCCCGCCGACGCCGACCGGCTGCGCCCGGTGGTGCAGGAGGCCCGTGCGCTGGGCGTGCGCGTCAGCCTGTTCATGGACCCGCTGCCGCAGATGATGGCGGCGGCGCGCGCCGTCGGCGCCGACCGGGTGGAGCTCTACACCGAAAGCTACGCACGGGCCTGGGGCACGGTGCGCCAGGACGACGTGCTGCGCGGCTTCGCCGAGGCCGCCCGCGCCGCGCAAGCCGCCGGCCTGGGCGTCAATGCCGGCCATGACCTCAATCGCGACAACCTGACCGCCTTCCTGCGGGCCGTCCCGGGGGTGCAGGAGGTGTCGATCGGCCATGCGTTCATCGCCGACGCCCTGGAGCTGGGTTACGCGGCCACCGTGCGCGAGTACCAGGCGTGCATAGCCCGCGCGTTCGCCTGAGCGCGATGAGCCTCGTGCCCCTCGGAGGTGCCGCGTGATCTACGGCATAGGCACCGACATCTGCGACGTGCGCCGCATCCGGGCCTCGCTCGAGCGCCACGGCGAACGCTTTGCTCGCCGCATCCTGGCCGACGGCGAGCTGGAGGTCTTCCACGCGCGCAGCGCCCGCTGGCCCGAGCGGGGCGTGCGCTACCTCGCCACCCGCTTCTCGGCCAAGGAAGCCTTCAGCAAGGCGGTGGGCCTGGGCATGCGCATGCCCATGACCTGGCGCCACTGCGAAGTCGCCAAGCTGCCCAGCGGCCAGCCGGTGCTGCTGCTGCACGGGGCGCTCAGGCAGTGGTTCGAGGCGCGCGGGCTGAAGGCCCACCTGAGCGTGACCGACGAGAGCGACTACGCGGCCAGCTTCGTGGTCGTCGAACAGCAGGAACAACAAGCAACCGCATGAACGAACACGCCCCCGTCATCCTGGACATCGCCGGCACCGAACTCACCGCCGTCGACCGCCGCCGGCTCGAGCACCCGCTCACCGGCGGCCTGATCCTGTTCACGCGCAACTGGCAGGACCACCGCCAGCTCACGCAGCTGTGCGCCGACATCAAGGCCGTGCGGCCCGATGCGCTGATCTGCGTGGACCACGAGGGCGGGCGGGTCCAGCGGTTCCGGCACGGCGGCTTCACGCACCTGCCGCCCATGCGAGCGTTCGGCGAGCTGTGGATGCGCGACGCGCTGGCCGCCACCAACGCGGCCACGGCGGCCGGCTACGTGCTGGGCGCGGAGCTGCGCGCCTGCGGCGTCGATTTCAGCTTCACCCCGGTGCTGGACCTCGACTGGGGCGCCTCGGGCGTGATCGGCGACCGCGCCTTCCATTCGGACCCGCGTGTGGTCGCCATGCTGGCCAAAAGCCTGGTGCTGGGCCTGCTGCAGGCCGGCATGGCCAACTGCGGCAAGCACTTCCCGGGCCACGGCTTCGTCAAGGCCGATTCTCACACCGAGGTGCCGGTCGACCGGCGCAGCCTGAAGGCCATCCTGGCCGACGACGCCGCGCCCTATGGCTGGCTGAACATGTCGCTGACCAGCCTGATGCCGGCCCACGTGATCTACCCGAAGGTCGACAAGCTGCCGGCCGGCTTCTCGCGGCGCTGGCTGCAGGAGATTCTGCGCGAGCAGCTGGGTTTCGCAGGCGCGGTGTTCAGCGACGACCTGAGCATGGAAGGGGCCCGCCGTATCGATGGGCGGCTGGTCAGCTACACCGAAGCAGCCGAGGCGGCGCTCGAAGCGGGCTGCGACATGGTGCTGCTGTGCAACCAGTCACTGGGCGACGGGCAGGCCGTGGATGAGCTGCTGGACGGGCTGGCCGAGTCGCAGGTGCAGGGGCGCTGGACCGCCCGCCCTGCGAGCGAGCACCGCCGGCTGGCGCTGCTGCCGGTTGGCCAGCCACTGGGCTGGGACGAGCTGATGGTGCAGCCGCGCTACATGCAGGCGCTGCGCCTGCTGCCCTGACCTGAATGGCCGCAAGGCAGAACCCCGATGCATTGGAAGACGAAGGCCCGGATTTTCCGCTTGCTGTCCGCGCTGCCCCTCGGGGCCCAAGTCCACTACCTGCTGCAAAGGCATGTGACGCGCGAGTGGCCCCGGCGGGCGGGCTACCTTGACGAACTGCTGGCAGCTGCGACCCGCCTCTTTTCGGATGCCGATGCGCGCATGGACGTGAGGCATTCCCATTTCGTTGAGATCGGCGCCGGCCGGGACATGGCCGTCGCGGTGGCGCTGCGCCTGATGGGAGTCCGACGCATCACCTGCGTCGACATCGACCGGCTGGCGCGGCTGGACCTGGTCGAGCATGCGGCCCGCTACATGGCTTCCCGGCTGGGGGTACCGGCCCCGTCGCTCCGGAACTGGCAGGACCTTCGGGACTTCGGCATCGAGTACGTCGCGCCTGCAGAACTCGCGTCGGTGCGCCTGGCCGACGGTTCCGTCGACTGCTTCTACTCCGTCGACACGCTGGAACACATTCCCCGTCCGGCACTCGAGAAGCTGTTCGCCGAAGTCTTGCGCATCCTCAAGCCCCAGGGACTGGCGATCAACTTCATCGACTACGGTGATCACTACGCCCGAGGGGATGCCGGGCTGCAGTTCAATTTCCTGACGTTCTCGGACGAAGCCTGGAAGCCGTACAACTCGAAATTCCAGTACGTCAACCGATTGCGGCACAGCGAATTCCTGGAACTGTTTGCGCAGGCGGGATTCCGCGCTTTGGCCGTGCAGCCCCACGTCGAAGCGCCTCCCGCCGAGGTGGTGCAGCGCCTGGATGCCCGCTTCCACCGGTTCTCCATGGAGGACCTGTTCACCGTGCGCGCGAAGATCGTGGCGGTGCCGGCGGCGGAGTAGGCGCGCGGCCGTCGCCTGCCGCGCGCCGTCAGCCCTCTCGCCGCAGCGCCGGGAACAGGATCACGTCCCGAATGCTGGGGCTGTCGGTCAGCAGCATCATCAGCCGGTCGATGCCGATGCCGCAGCCGCCGGTGGGCGGCATGCCGTACTCGAGCGCGCGCACGAAATCGTGGTCGAAGTACATGGCCTCGTCGTCGCCGGCGTCCTTGGCATCGACCTGGGCGGCGAAGCGCGCGGCCTGGTCCTCGGCGTCGTTCAGCTCGGAGAAGCCGTTGGCCATCTCGCGCCCGGTGATGTACAGCTCGAAGCGCTCGGTGACCTCCGGCCGCTCGTCGTTGGCGCGCGCCAGCGGCGAGATCTCGGTCGGGTGCTCCATGATGAAGGTAGGCTGCCAGAGCTTTTCCTCCACCGCTTCCTCGAAGTACAGCACCTGCAGTCCGGCCAGCGAGCGGCCGGACAGGCGGTCCTTCTCTTCGGACAGGCCCAGCTTCTTGAGGGCCGCGATGAGCCATTCACGGTCGTCCGCGCCGGCGCCGGCATCGGTGTGCCTGGCGATCGCCTCGCGGATGGTCAGGCGCTCGAAGGGGGCGGCCAGGTCCACCGGCCGGCCCGCGTACGCGAGCTGCAGCGTGCCCGTTGCCTTCTGCGCGGCGTCGCGCACGAGTGCCTCGGTGAAGTCCATCAGGTCCTGGTAGTTCCAGTACGCCGCATAGAACTCCATCATCGTGAACTCGGGGTTGTGGCGCACCGAGATGCCTTCGTTGCGGAAGTTGCGGTTGATCTCGAACACCCGCTCGAAGCCGCCCACGATCAGCCGCTTGAGGAACAGCTCCGGCGCAATGCGCAGGAACATCTGCTGGTCCAGCGCGTTGTGGTGGGTCACGAAGGGCCGCGCATTGGCGCCGCCGGGAATGGGGTGGAGCATGGGCGTCTCCACTTCCAGGAAGCCGTGCTGCACCATGAAGTCGCGGATGCCGGAGATCGCCTTGCTGCGGGCAACGAAGCGCTTGCGCGCGTCCTCGTCGGTCATCAGGTCGACGTAGCGCTGCCGGTACTTCATCTCCTGGTCCGCGATGCCGTGGAACTTGTCCGGCATCGGCCGCAGGCTCTTGGTCAGCAGGCGGATCGAGGTGGCATGCAGTGACAGTTCGCCGGTGCGCGTCTTGAACACCTTGCCCTCGGCGCCCAGGATGTCGCCCAGGTCCCAGTGCTTGAAGGCGGCGTAGGCCTCCTCGCCGACCGCATCGCGCGTGACATAGACCTGGATGCGCCCGCTGGCATCCTGCAGCGTGGCGAAGCTGGCCTTGCCCATCACCCGCTTGAGCATCATGCGGCCGGCCACGCGGGCCACCGTGCCTTCGGCCTCGAGCTGCTCGGCCGGCTTGTCGCCATGCGCCGCATGCAGGTCGGCCGCGTGGTCGCCGGGCTTGAAGTCGTTGGGGAAGGCGACGCCCTTGCCTTCGCGCTGCGCCTCGCGCAGGGCCCTCAGCTTTTCTCGGCGCTCGGCGATCAGCTGGTTGTCGTCCTGGGGCGGGGGCGGCGTGGCGCCGGGGGTATGGGTCATGGTCGGGGTGGGACTGCGCGGCAAACCCGCCATTTTAGTTTCTGCCTAGTGGGAGACGCCGCGCGCTCCGACCACGTTCAGCGCCGTCAGCAGGATGATCTTCAGGTCGAGCCACAGGCCCTGGTGCTCGAGGTACCAGGCGTCCAAGGCCACCTTGGCCGGTATCGGCAGTTCGTCGCGACCGTTGACCTGGGCCCAGCCGGTCAGCCCCGGGCGCAGCCGGTGCACCCCGCGCTCCGTGCGCAGCGCCACCAGGTCGTCCTGGTTGAACAGGGCGGGGCGGGGTCCGACGATGCTCATGTCGCCCTTCAGGATGCTCCACAACTGCGGCAGTTCATCCAGGCTGCTGCGCCTCAGCAGCCTGCCCACCGGCGTGATCCACTGCTGCGGATCGGGCAGCAGGTGGGTCGCCACGGCCGGCGTGCCGGTCCGCATGGAGCGGAACTTGGGCATGCGGAAGTTCGTGTTGCCGCGGCCCACGCGTTCGGACCAGTAGAGCACCGGCCCGGGCGACGTGAGCTTCACCAGCAGCGCCACCCCCGCGATCACCGGGGCCAGCAACACCACGGCGCTGCCGGCCAGCAGGATGTCCATCAACCGCTTGCTCATGCGGTCCATGCGCGTGCGGCGCGGCGCACGCCCTCTTCGGCCGGAATCGCCGGCGTCCAGCCGAGCACCCGCCGTGCCTTGGACGCATCCACCTGCAGGGACGCGCACAGGCTCTCGGCCAGCCGCCGCCGGCCCAGCAGCGTGGCAGCCGCCAGCAGCAGCGGCGGTGCGATGCCGGGCAGCCACGCCGGGCGCCCCAGCCCTTCGCCGATGCAGCGCGCGAGCTGGGGCGTCGAAAGGTCCTCGGCATCCCCCGCCAGGAACAGCTCGCCGCTTGCGGCGGGATGGTCGAGGCAGAGCACCAGCAGGTCGAGCAGGTTGTCGATGCCGATGAAGGTGCGGGCGTTGCGCACCCTTGCCACCGGCAACGGAAGCCCGCGGCGCACCAGTTCCACCAGGCGCCCGAAGTTGCCCGGGGCCTGCGGCCCGTAGACGAGCGGCGGGCGCACGATCACGAGTCCGGTGGCGGTGCCGGCCGTGGCCGCCGCCACGGCATCCTCGGTGCGCAACTTGCTCAGTGCGTAAGGCTCCACGGGGCGCGCCGGGCTGGCCTCCGTGAAGGGGCCGGAATCGGTGTGGTTGCCGAGGACGCCGACGGAGCTCACCAGCACGAAGCGCGGCACGCGGGCACGCACCGCGGCATGGGCCAGGGCCTGTCCCGCCCGGACGCTCCCCGCGAATTCCTGCGGGCTGCCACTGCGGTGCGCCAGCGCCGCCAGGTGCACCACGCCGGCGGCACCGTCGCAGGCCGCATCGAGTGCGGCCGCGTCCTCGTAGCTGGCCAGGGTCGAAGCCCGCACCCCGGTGAGCGGCGCGCCCGCTCGCCGCGACACGGCCAGCACCGGGCGGCCCAGCTCCTGCAGCCGGCGCACCAGCGCGCTGCCGACGAAGCCGCTGGCACCGGTGACGACGATCGTGCCCTGCGCCATGAGCTTCAGAAGCGGCGGTACTTGCGCGCCCCGTTGACGGCGTAGCGCGTGAAGTGCCAGGCGGCGGCGAGCGGTCCCAGGCCCTCGATGTGCCGGTAGGCCTTCCAGACCTCCTGCGCCGATCGCCGCTTGTTGCGCGAGACGGACCGGGGCTGTACGCGGTAGCGCATGAGGTCCTCGTCCAGCCCGTGCGCGACGAAGCCGCGCCGGAGGATGCCGAGCCAGCAGGCGAAATCGTCGTAGTACACGCGCTGCATGCGGACTTCGCCCACCTGATCGCGGTCCAGCACGACGGTGGACGTCGCGATCGCGGTATCCCCCAGCAGTTGCCTGTAGGTGAGCGTTCGCGGCACGCCGATGTAGCCGCCGACGCGGGCGCCGTCCTGGCTCATGCGCCGGAAGCCGGTGAAGGTGAGCACCGAGCGATGGGCGCGCGCGTGGGCGAGCGTTCGCTCCAGCTTCGCCGGCAGCCAGACGTCGTCGCTGTCGAGGAAGGCCAGCCACCGCCCGCGCGCGGCAGCCAGTGCGGCGTTGCGTGCCGCTGCCGGCCCGCCGTTCTTCTCGAGCGCCAGCAGCCGGATGCGGGGATCGCGCGCCGCCCAGGCGGCCACGATGGCGCGCGTGTCGTCGGGCGAACAGTCGTCGGCGACCAGCATCTCCCAATCGCCATGGGTCTGGGCGAGCACCGAAGCGATGGTGTCCCCGATCGTGCCCGAGGCACGCCACGCGGGGACGATGATGGAGACCAGTTCCGAGCTCATGCGGTGGACTCGACCGGGCCCCGCACCGAGAACAGCAGGCAGAAATTGCCCTGGTGATCGCGCTGCGCGGAGGCGACCACGTGACGGTAGTAGACGTGGTCGACGGCATCGCCGAAGAAGGACAGGATCTCCTCGCACGATGCGATGCGCTTGCGGGCCCCTGGAAGGTAGCCGAGGCTGGCCACGATCTCCTCCTGGCTGAGAGGGCTGTATTCCACGCCCACGGCGATGATGCCGCCCGGCCGCGTGATGCGCACGATCTCGCGCGCCGCCCGTCCCGGCTCCTCGCTGTAGGCGAGCACCCAGCCGAGGATGACGGCGTCGAAGCTGCCATCGGGATAGCGCGTGCTGTGCATGTCGCCGAGTTGCACCTTGGGCGAATAGGAGATCAGGTCTAACGCCTCGATTCGCGACCACATGAACCCGTGCGCCGCCAGGCTGAGCAGCTCGCCCTCGGAGCGCGGCCCGATGCTCAGGATGCGGGCGTCGGTGGGCAGCGTTTCCAGCACCGACAGGGGCCGCACCAGCAGGTGCGAGCGGTTCACCGCCAGGTCGCGCAGCCCGCGCAGGTTGTGTGAGACCGTGTGGCCGGCCACGGCGGCATCGGCGCCGCGGCCGGCGTCCAGCGTCGCCAGGCGGCGCCGGACCTTGACGAACCAGAAGTAGCGCAGCGCCACCACCAGGTAACGGAGCAGGTCGACCAGCAGCAACTGGTCCAGCGTATGTCGCAACGTCCCCTTCACCCGCCGGACGTCACTGGGATTGGGCATGGCTCATTCGTCCTTTCGTGGAATCGCTTGCACGCAGCGCGAAGGCGCTGCCTGCGGTGGCGGCATGGCTGGCAGCGGCAAGCACGAAGCTGAGCCAGCAGACGTCGAGGACCGTGGGCGCGAAGCCGCCCCGGCCGGCGAGGAACAGTACCCAGCCACCCGCGGCGGCCGCCCCTACGCCGAGCTGGAGCTTCAGCAACTGCCGCTCGTGGTTGCAGATCAGCAGGAAGCTGGACCAGTAGTCGGAGACCCGCAGCACGGCCGCGGCCAGCAGGGGCCACAGCAGTTCGATGGCCGGCGCATAGGCGGGGAACCAGCGGCGGATGGCGAACTGCGCGAGCTCGTGCGCCGGCCAGGCGAGCACCAGGGCCGCCGCGAGGGTGGCCAGCGATACCCCGCTGGACAGTCGGAAGGCGGCGCCCGTCCCCTGCAATCCGAAGCGGCGCGCGATCATGGGGTGGACGGTGGCATTCACCATGTTCTGGATCGATTGCGCTGCCAGCAGCACGATGGCGGCAAAGGCGAACTGGGCGAATGCCGCCGGCGCCAGCCAGCTCACGGCCACCCACCGGTCCAGGTTGAGGAGCACGAAGCTCACGATGGAGACCGTCAGCATGACGCCCGCGGTGGCCCAGGCGGGCCGCCGCCAGCCGCGGCGGGCGAGTGTTGCGAGCAGGCCCAGGCTGCAGCGGCCCCGCCGCAGCAGCGCGCCCAGGATGCCCCCGATCAGCGCGAGCGATAGCACCGCCTCGGTCGCCAGCACCAGCGCCGGCGATCCGGTCGCCCAGGCCACCAGCGCGCCGCCACCCACCACGGGGCCGGCGCGCACGAGGTTCTGCCAGGCATAGCGCAGGGCGTCGCCGCGGCTTCGGCTTTCCACCGTCGCCACCACGAACAGCTGCTGCGACAGCCCGTGCAGCACGCCCAGCACGGCCACCATTGGGTGCGCCTGGACGATGCCGGCCGCAAGGGCAGCGGGCAGCACGGCCACCAGGGCGCAGGCGGCGCCGACCCAGACGGCCTGCAGCAGCAGCACCAGGGCGGCGCGCTCGCGCCCGCGCGCCAGCAGGATCGGCATGTCCCGCTGCAGCAGTTGCTGCAGGCCCAGGCAACCCAGCATGCAAAAGGTGGTGGACAGCAGCAGCCCGGTGTTGTATTGGGCGAACGCCTCCACGTCGAACAGGCGCGCCGCCACCATGAGGCGCAGCATCATCAGCGCCATCGCGGCGGCGAGCACGGGCAGGTACCAGAGCTGCCGCCACTGGCGCGAGGTCAGCAAGGCTGCTTCCTCATGCCGGTTGGCCGCCGGCCGGGAGCAGGCCCAGGGCCCCGGGCGCTCGCCGGTCGTGCAGCACACCGTAGTCGAACAGCGCGAACTGCACCTGAAGCAGCAGCCGCGGCGCCCTCGTCGGCGTGCGGCCCTTGTGGATGCACAAGGTGTTCTCGGCGAAGCCGGTGCCGGCCGGCCCGCAGATCTCGGTGACCGCGGCTGGCGGGTAGGTGGCGGTCACCTCCTCGTCGGTGTAGCGGCGCAGCACCCAGCGGTCGGCCCAGGAACGTGCCGGCGGGCGCGCCTGCGAACCGACCACGCACACGTGGGCGCCGTCGCCGGGCTCCACGTCGGTGACGTAGAAGAAGAACTTGAGGAAGCGGAAGTCGTCGACGTCGCGGTGGAACAGGTGAGCGTGCCGGTCCCGATCTTCCTCCAGAGCCTGCACCGGGAAGGTCCACCAGAGGTTCACGCCGACCATCCTCGGCACGGACCCGAGATGGCGAGCGGCCAGCCAGTGCAGCAGCGGGTCCTGCGAGACCTGCCCGATCACCGGGCAGCGGGTGGCGGCATTGAAGAACTGTGCCAGCAGGATCGGCTTGCCCAGGCTCGCCTGCGCCTGCGCCTGCTCGCGCCGGGCCGCCGTGAAGCCCTGCGTCTCCACCCGGTCCGCGTGGCACTCGGCCTCCTGCGCGAAGCGCTCGATCGCCTCCACCACCTGCGGCGGCAGGCGCAAGCCGAGCGCCAGCCCGCCGGCTTCCAGCTCGCGCAGGAACTGATCCGGGTCCGGCAGTGCGAACAGCGAATCGGCCAGCCGCGCCTCGCAATTGGCCAGGAAGCCAGGCAGCCGACCCGCGTGCGCTTGCCGGCGGGCTGCGGCGACCATCCGGCGCACGGTGGCGAAGCGGCCCAGGCCGCGCATCAGCGTATAGCCGGGCGCCTTCGCCATGCCCCTGGCGAGCGTTTTCAGCAGCGGCATTCAGCGGTCCCCCACCTGCATCCAGCCGCGCACCCTGTCGATCGGGCGGAACAGCAGGCGCCGTTGCACGGGTTCGCCGCGGGCGGGTCCTGCGTCGGCCGGCGCGGCGGGCCGGCCGAAGGCCCCCCAGTCGCGGCGGGCGATCGCCTCGAGCACCACGCCTTCGCCGGCCAGGTCCGGCGCCCAGGCCGCGTCGTCGGGCTCCAGGGTGCCGGTTGCCAGCAGGCGCATCAGCCGGTCGGGATCGGCGCGGTCGGCGTAGCGGTAGGCGCTGCTCGAGGTTGCCTGCAGCGCCCGGGTGTACTGCGCGATCCGGTAGGCCATGGTGTAGCCGAAGCGCAGCGCCCGCCGGGTGACCTCGCGCGCGCGCTCCGGTGGCAGCGCCGGTTGGAGCGGGTCCAGGTGCGCGAGATCGTCCGGCCGGTGCACGTTCTCGGTGAAGCCGCCCAGGTGGTAGGTCGAGGGCGTCGTGGTGACGATCCGCTTGCCCAGCACGCCGGCCTCGAAGGCGGCGCTGCCCGACTGGAGAACCAGCAGCTCGCATTGCTCGATCAGGTGCATGGTGCTGGTGGGGTCGGCACTCGGGATCACGTGAATGCCCAGCCCCTGTGCCCAGCGCGTGTAGAACTGCTCGGGCCGGCGCCCGTCGTTCTTGCCGATGCGCTCCGCCCAGTTCGGGTGGCAGCGCAGCACGATGTCGGAAGGCGAAAGCTCAAGACGCGCCATCAGCCCCTCCATCGCCGCCATGGGATCGCCCCAGCCGGAGCGCCAGTCCTCGTGCCCCCAGATCTCGTTGTTGCTGCTGGGCAGGAACAGCACCTTGCGACGGGCCGCCGCCACCGGCCACGGCGTGGCGACGGCGTTGACGTTGTAGGCACGCCATTCCGTGTGGTTGCGGCGCAGGAAGCGCCGGGCCGCCAGTTCCGCCGCGCGCGTGGCCTGCTCCCGGGTGAGCGGCCGGTCCTTCCATTCGGACACCAGGCGCCAGACCGACTGCAGGCCCAGGCAATGCTCGTCCGGCAGCAACTGGAGGCCGTCGCCGAACCAGGTGCGCTCGAAGCTGAGCACGCGGATCCCGGCCGCGCGCGCAGCCTCGAGGATGGCGCGGGTCGCGTCCATGCGCCCATTGAACAGGCACAGGGCATCGAGCCGCTCGCGCCGGATCCATTCGGACGCCGCCGCATACGCCTTTGCCACGGCGGGCGCGAGCCGGTCGCGCAGCTGCAGGAACTCCTCGCTCTCGTACTCCGCCGGTGCTTCGAAGCGGCCCAGCGTGCTCGCACTGGACGCTGCCCATTCACGCGCCTGCTTCGTGGCCATGCCCGGTTCCGGCTGCAGGGCGCCGATGGCGGTCACGTGGCTGCCGGCATAGGAACGCACGCCGCCCGCGCGGCACATCGCGCATTCCATCCAGTCCGGGCGCACGTCGCGCAGCAGGCGCGTGTAGCAGGCCGGCAGGTCGCTGTCGCAGGCGAGGAACAGCGCCTCGTGCCCGGCCTGTTGCACGAGGCGGGCCAGGAACATCATCTGCTCGACGTGGGGCCGCCAGGCATAGACGCTGGCGAAGCCGATGCGCAGCGGCGTCATGGGCAGGCGCGAGGGTGGCAGGCAGCGTGGGAGCTTCGCATCGCTCAGGCGATCAGGTCCCAGCTCAGCGGCGTGCCGCGGGCGATGTCGCGCGCCGCCTTCTTGCCGAGCGCGATGCGCTGGTACTTGGGCGCGAGGCCGTGGCCGGGCCGGATGATGCGCAGGTTGGCCGTCGTGAACGCCTCGCCCGCCCGCACGTCGGCCACCACGTAGACCGAGCGGCGATAGGCGAGCGACTTCACTTCCGCCGGCGTAGGACCGTAGTTCACGCCGCCGAGGGACTGCCAGGCCCGCTCCGTTTCGGTGACCAGGGCCCGCAGTTCGCCGGGCTCCAGCGAGAAGGCGCTGTCCACGCCACCGTCGGCGCGTGCCAGGGTGAAGTGCTTTTCCACGACGACGGCCCCCAGCGCCACCGCCGCCACCGCGACCCCCACGCCCATGGTGTGGTCGCTCAGGCCGATGTCGCAGCCGAACAGATCGCGCATGTGCGGGATGGTGCGCACGTTGCTGTCCTGCGGCGTCGCCGGATAGGTGCTGGTGCACTTGAGCAGCACGAGGTCGCGGCAGCCTGCGCCGCGCGCGGTACGCACCGCCTCGTCGAGCTCGGCCGCGGTCGCCATGCCCGTGGACATGATGATCGGCTTGCCGGTCCGCGCCACCCTCTCGATGAGCGGCAGGTCTATGTTCTCGAAGGATGCGATCTTGTACAGCGGCACGTCCAGCGATTCGAGGAAGTCTACCGCGCTCGCGTCGAAGGGCGAGGAGAAGCCGATCATCCCGTGCCGGCGGCAGCGCTCGAAGATGGGGGCATGCCACTCCCAGGGCGTCTGCGCTTCCCGGTACAGGTCGTGGAAGCTGCGGCCCTTCCACAGGCTGCCCGGGTCGTTGATGAAGAAATCGCCGCCGCCTGCCTCGATGGTCATCGTGTCCGGCGTGTAGGTCTGGATCTTCAGCGCGTGCGCGCCGGCAGCGGCCGCGGCGTCGACGATGGCGAGCGCGCGCTCCAGCGACTGGTTGTGGTTGCCGGACATCTCGGCGATCACGAAAGGCGGGGCGTCGGGTCCGATGGGCCGGCCGGCAAGGATGAAAGGCATGGTGTCGTGGCGTGTTCCGGGTCTAGCGCAGCGAGCGCCCGAGCATGAAGGCTTCGGCGCGGGCAACGCCGGCGCTGGCACCCCGCCAGGCCGCGAGCGCGTCGATGGCCTCGCGCGAACGCGGGTGCGGCGCCGGCCGCAGCTCGGCGGCGTAAGCCTCCAGGGCCGCCATTTTCGCTGCCAGCGCCGGCCCGATGTCCACGAACACCGTGGGTGCGAAGGCGGTCGCAGGCGAGCCCGGGCGCCACTCGGTGGACGAGGGCACCTCGAAGAACAGCAATTCGCGGACGCAGGAGCCCGGTAGCGGCCGGCAGGCGGCGAGCACCGCCTCGTGGGCGATGCGGTGGTCGATGTTGACGTCGCCGTGGTGATGGGTGAGCACGGTGGCGGGCTGCACGCGCCCGAGCACTGCCTCGATCGCCTGCACCACCTGCAGCAGATCCACCGTGTCGAGCCGGTTGTCGGGCAGGCCCAGGCAGGTCACCGAGGCCACCCCCAGTGCCTCGCCCGCGCGTTGCGCCGCGGAGGCGCGAGCCGCAGCCTCGTCGATACCGGCCTGGGGGCGGGCGCTTTCGCCGTCGGCCAGGATCAGCACGTGCACGGCCCGGCCTTCGCCCGCCAGGCGCGCGATCGTGCCGCCGCAACCGAGCACTTCGTCGTCGGGGTGGGCGGCGACCACCAGCACGGGGGCGCGGTCCTGGTTCATGGCGTTCTCAGTCGGATGCGGACGTCGGCGATCACGTGGTCGTCCTTCAGGCTGGCGCGGCTGAATTCCAGCCGCAGGTTGCCCACCTCCAGGAAGGCAGGCGGATAGGAATGGCCGTCCAGCATGCGGACGGCGTCGAACACCTGCTGCAGGCTGGCCAGCGCTGCGATGTCGCCGTCGGCCGGGGTGCGGCGGCGGAACACCGTGGGCTGTCCCTCCTGCGGCACCGGCTCGGGCCGGCGCCGCACGATCTCCAGGATCATGCCTTCCATCTCGCGGGCAGCCCGCTGCAGGATCTCGTCCGCCGTGCCCAGCAGGCTCATGGGGCGGCGCAGGTAGACCGGCCCGGCGTCCATCTCCTGCACGCAGCGCAACGCGCAGAGGGTGGTGGCCTCCTGCCCGGCCGCGATCTGGTTCTGGATCGGGCTGCCGCCGCGCCCCTCGGGCAGGTTCGCCAGGTGGAAGACCACGCAGGCGTGGCGCTCGTGGATTTCCGCGGGGATGCGGTGGGACCAGTGGGTGAAGAACAGGTATTCGGGCGCAGCGGCCTGCCACGTGCCCGCGGCCAGCTCCTCCGGAGTCTCGATGGCGATCACGCGCAAGCCGGCCGCCTCCAGCGCGGCACGCAGGCGCCGGTGCGCGGGCATGCGGCTCGCAACGAGGATGGTCGTCATCGGGGCTCCATCATGGCTGTCGTGGAACTGCGGAATTCGCGGCAGGGCTGGCCCTGGTGGACCGCCGCGCTCTCGGCAAAGCCGAGGCCGCGGAAGACGCCCAGCGAAGCCGCATTGTCCGCCTTGACCAGCGCCTTCAGTTCGGCGAAGCCCCGGCGGCCGCGGAAGAATCCGATGGCACCGGCCAGCAGGCGCCGGCCGTGGCCCCAGCCGCGATGGGCGGAATCGAGCGCGTAGTCGATGCTCCACGCCTCGCCCGTGCGGTCGAAGCGAACCTGCCCCACCGGCGTGCCGGCGCGTGAGCAGGCGATTACGATCAGGCAGTCGTCGGCGCGCGCGAGGCGCTGCCGGAACCAGGCGTGGTGGCCCGCGGGGGTGATGGTAGACGGGTCGAAGGCCTGCGCGCGCGCCTGCGGCTCGTTGGCCCAGGCCAGCAGCAGTTCCTCGTCGGTGGCTTCGGCGGCGCGGAATTGCCAGGGCATCCCGCCCGCGAGGGCCAGCACCGCGGCCACGCGGGCGCTGCCGCGGCCGTCCACCAGGCAGCGGCTGGCGCGAACCAGGGCAAGCCGCCGGCGCGGTTCGTCGAGCAGGCGGCGCACCGCGCGCCCGATCGCCTCCACGCCGGGATCCGGCCGCTGCAGCCATTCCACCGCGCCGCGCGCGGCCAGTTGCGGCAGCACCGCGCCCTGGTTGGCCGCGATCTGCAGCGCGAGCGTGGGGGCGCCCAGGCAGCAGCGCTCCCAGGCCGCGCCGCCGCCGGCGCCCACCTGCAGGTCGTGCCGGGCGAAGAAGTCGGCCAGGTCCGGCAGGCCGGCGAGGACGCGGGTGCCCGGCCACCGGCGCGCCAGCTCCTCGTGGGCCGCGAAATGCGGGCTGCGCCGCGAGGACACCAGCTCGATCGAGCCCTCGAACCCGGCCACCTCGCGGCAGGCCCGCAGCACCCGGCCGCCGAAATCGTCCAGGTCGGCGCCACCCATGAAGATGCCGATGCTGGCCACGTGGCGGCGGAACCGGTAGCGCGGCGCCTGGGCATAGATCCCGGCGAGCAGTGCATGGCGTGGGCCGAGCAGGGTGCGCGCGGCCGCCGGCAGGCGTCCTTCGTACTTGCCGCTGCCATCGGGCTGCAGGTTCTGGTCGATGAGCAGGTCCACCGCCAACGGGCGGTCGCCCAGGTCGTCGATGGCGGCGATGCGCGCCGAGGTGGCCGCGGACAGGGCGCCATGCCAGCGCGCGTCCAGCGCGTAGTGATCCACCAGCACCCAGTCCGGGGCGAAGCCGGCCAGTGCCCGGGCGGTTTCCCGTGCATCCTGCTCCCAGGCCACCCCGGCCCAGTCGGCATGGGGTGGATCGTCCGGGCGCGCGACGAAGCACGGCGGAGGCTTGGGCAGCCAGGCATGCGCCTGCCCTTCGGATTCGATGGCGGCGCTGAGGGCGTCGTGGCGGCGGCAGATGAACAGGGTGTCCACGCCCTCGGCGTTCAGGGCGCGCGCCAGCGACAGGCAGCGCCGCAGGTGGCCGGTGCCGATGCGCCCGGATGCATCGGTGCGCAGCGCCACCCGCATCGCGTCAGCGCACCTTGAAGAGCGGCTGGAGCACCTCGCACTCCAGCAGCGGCCGCACCCCGCCGCGCAGTCCCCGGGCCAGCACGTCGAAGACCTCGTCGTGGACCGTGGCGAGCCGGTCGAGGTCGTCTTCGCCGTGCGCGTAGCTCATGTTGTAGGTGCCGTAGGCCAGCACGCCGCGGCGGAACACTTCCTGCATGTACAGGGTCTTGAGCTCCCACAGCGTGGTGCCGCGGGCATCCTTGAACTGCAGGAAGGACCACGAGGGATGGCCCGAGAGCGACAGGGCATCGTCCAGGCCGTGGCGGTCGATCGCTGCCTGCGTGTCGCGCAGCAGCCGCTCCCCGCGGGCGCGCAGCGTCGGGATGACCGGCTCGCGCTCCAGCTTGCCCATCGTCGCCAGCGCCGCGGCGAGCGACAGCGTCTCGCCGCCGAAGGTGAAGGAGAAGAACACCTCTTCCATCAGCTTCATCACGTCCGCCCGGCCGGCGACCGCGGACACCGGATAGCCGTTGGCCAAGCCCTTGCCGAAGGTGGCGAGGTCGGGCGTGACGCCGAACACCTCCTGCGCGCCGCCCAGCGCGTAGCGGAAGCCGGTGATGGTCTCGTCGAAGACCAGCAGCACGCCCTCGCGTCGGCACAGCGCCTGGACGGCCTGCAGGAAGCCGGGTGCCGGCTCGACGAGGTTCATCGGCTCCAGGATCACCGCTGCGAACTCGCCGGGATGCGCCGCGAAGAGCTTCTGCAGGGAATCCGGATCGTTGTACGTCCAGGTGTGGGTGAGCGCCCGCACGGCACCCGGCACGCCCAGGTGCCGCGCGGTGGATCCGATGTACCAGTCCTGCCAGCCGTGGTAGCCGCACACGGCCACGCGTTCGCGCCCGGTGAACGCACGCGCCAGCCGGATTGCACCTGAGGTGGCATCGGAGCCGTTCTTGCCGAAGCGCACCTTCTCGGCGCAGGGGACGAGCCGCACGATCTTTTCGGCCACTTCGATCTCCAGCTCGGAACTGAGCGTGAAGATGGTCCCGCGCTGCAACTGCGCCTGTACGGCGCGCGTGACGTCCGGGTCGCAATGGCCCAGGGTGACCGAGCACTGCGCGTTGATGAAGTCGATGTATTCGTTGCCGTCCACGTCCCAGACCCGGCTACCCAGCGCGCGATCGGCGAAGTAGGGCGAGACGCCGCGCGGGTACTGGGTGCGGCTCTTGCTGAAGGTCTGCGCGCCGAGCGGGATCACCCGTTCGGCGCGGTCCAGCATGGCCTCGGACTTGCTGTATCGGTTCATGGCCTGCCTTCGAGCGGGACGTAGCCGCCGGCTTCGTCCTTGTAGAGAACCTGGATCGCCAGCCGCTCGCCGGGGTCCGGATGGAAGCCGTTGCCGGCATGCGAGAAGGGGCGCTTTTCCGCCAGGACGTACTGTGGAAATCCCAGGAACAGTTGCGCGTGATCGGTCTTGTAGCTGGCCACGTCCTGCGCATGGCTGTAGCGGCGCGCCACCGGCGGACCCGGATCGAAGTCCACGATCGCGAGGAAGCCCCGGTTCTTCAGCACGCGGTCGGCCTCGGCCACGACGCGAGGCAGCAGCGGCCGGTCCGTGACGTAAAGGCAGAAGCCGAACCACACGAGATCGAAGCTGGCGTCGGCGAACGGCAGCGCATCGGCGGTCCCCACCCGCAGGTCGAGCTGCGGGAAGTCGCGCAGGCCGGCGGCGATGGCGGCCTGCGAGGGATCGATGCCGGCGCCGCGGCAGCCGCGTGCGCGGCGCAGCCGCTCGAGGTTGAGCCCGTTGGCGCAGCCGATCTCCAGGACGCTGGCGCTCGCTTCCACGTACTGCTGCACCGTTTCCAGCGCCAGGGTGCCTTCCCCGGCGCGTGCCGGGTCGTAGCCGGCCGCATTGCGGCGGAAGTAGGCGTCGCCCTCGCCGGCGAGGAAGATGTCGCGCTGGCTCATGGTGCGGCGGGTTGGAGTGCGTCCTGCGCCAGCGAGCGCAGGTAGCCTTCGTTGCGCCCGTGCGTGGCGTTGAGGGTGCCGAGGGAGGGCAGGCGTGCGAGCAGCGCCTGCACGTCGCTAGTGCCGAAGTCCGGATTCACCGGATAGAGATGCTCGAACACCTGCGAGACGAACACGAAGTCGGCGGGCTCGTCCACCGTCCAGCGCAGCGCGGACAGATCGGGATCGTGCCGAACGTCAGCCAGCCGATAGCGCTGCGGCTGCGTGTGCAGGAAGGGGGTGACGTGCTCCCGTTCGCTGGGCTTGCGCGCCTCGCGCCAGGCTTCCTCCAGCGCTGCGAAGCGCATGCATTCGACGTCCAGTCCATCGGGCCAGGTGGGATGCAGGGCGTTGGAGGCGTAATCCACGCCGGGCGCTTGCGCTGCGCGCACGACCTGGTCGATGACCGCGGGATCGCTCAGGGGGCAGTCGCCGGTCAGGCGGACGAGGTACTGCGGCCGGTGCGGGCGCGCCGCCTGCACCATCCGGTCCAGCACGTCGTCGGGACTGCCGCGATACACCGCCACTCCCAGTTGCCGGCCGAGTTCGGCCACGGGGTCGTCGACGGCATTGGTTCCGGTGGCCAGCACCAGCAGGTCGATGGTGGTGCAGCGGCGCACCCGCTCGATCTGGTGCTGCAGCAGGGGCTTGCCGCAGGTGCGCAGCAGCACCTTGCCCGGCAGGCGGGTCGAACCCATGCGGGCCTGCACGACGGCGACGGTGCGGCCGGGGACGGAAGCGTTCAAAGGTTGGTCCACTGGCGGGGATCGGTGAAAGCCGGATTGTCCACTGCCCACCCGGACCAGTCGCCAGCAGGGACAGCGGCCCAGGCGGCCAGCAGGGCGGCGATCTCGGCGCGGGACGCGGCGCCGATCACGGCGACGGCCAGGGCCGGCTGGCCGCGGAAGAACGAGAGGCAGGCCTGCACCGGCTGCAGTGCCCGCCTGCGGCATTCGTCATGGAAGCGTTGTGTCCACGCCGCTTGCGCCGGAAAGCGCCCGGCCACGAAACCGGGATCGGCCAGCAACAGGCCCTGCAGGTACAGCGACCGGGCGTGCAACTCGATGCCGGCATCGGCGAGCCGTGCCACCGTACCGTCCGCCAGCAGCCGCTGGTCGGCGATGCTGGCGGGCAACTGCACCACGTCCAGCGCATAGCGTTGCAGCAGCTGCCGGGCCTGCGGGCCGTCGTAGATCGAGGCGCCGATCCGGCGTACGCGGCCCTGTTGCTGCTGCTCGCGCAGCCAGCCGTAGAGCGCCTCGCCGCCGGGCACCAGCAGGTCGTCGGCGTGGTGGACCAGCAGGGAGTCGACGGCGCCCAGCGCCGCGAGCGAGCGCTGGAAGGCCGCGTCGACCTGAGCCAGTGCCTGCGAGTCGATGGCGGGCAGTCGCAGCGGCATGGTCTTGGTGATGACGCGCCAGGCTCGCTTCGGCCGGTGCGCGAAGGCCTGGCCGAGGCCGGCCTCGCTGCTGCCGTAGGCCGGCGCTGTATCCAGCATCCGCACCCCGCCGGCCCAGGCTGCATCGAGCATGGCTTGCGCTTCGGCGGCTGGCACCCGGCCGGATTCATTGGTGATGCCGTAGTCCAGCCCGAGCTGGGCGGTGCCCAGGGCGAGTTGCTGCCCCGAGGGTGTCACGCGAGTGCGGCCTGCACGGCCGCGATGACCGCATCGGTGTCTGCGTCCGTCATGCCGGCATGCAGGGGCAGCGTGATGGCCCGCGCATAGTAGGCCTCGGCGGCCGGGAAGTCCCCGTCGCGGAAGCCCAGGGCGCGGTAATAGGGCTGGGTGTGGATCGGGATGTAGTGCACATTGACGCCGATCCCGCCCGCGCGCAGCTCGTCGAACACCGTGCGGCGCTCGCGCCCGGCCTCGGGCGCCAGCTGGATCGGGTAGAGGTGCAGGGCCGAGCGGCCGTCGCGGTCGGGCGCGGGCAGCCACAGCGGCAGCTGGGCCAACCCCCGGTCGTAGCGCGCGCGGATCGCCTGCCGACGGGCCAGGAAGGCTTCGATGCGCCCCAACTGGCTCGTGCCGAGCGCGCCCTGCAGGTCCGTCATGCGGTAGTTCCAGCCCAGGGCCACCTGCTCGTAGTACCAGGAGCCATGGGGGGTGCCGCCCATCTGCGAAGGATCGCGCGTCATGCCGTGCGAGCGCGCGAGTTCCATGCGCCGGGCGAGTTCGGGCCGGTGGGTGAGCGCCATGCCGCCCTCGCCGCTGGTGATGATCTTCACCGGGTGGAAGCTGAACACGGTGATGTCGGCCCAGCCGTGCCCGCCCACCTTGTGCCCGCGGTAGGTGGCGCCGATCGCGTGCGACGCGTCCTCGACGATGGCGAATCCGTACCGGTCCGCCAGTTCGCGCATGGCCTGCAGGTCGGCCGAGCGGCCGGCGAAGTCCACCGGGATCAGCACCTTCGGCAGGCGGCCGCGGGCGGCGGCTTCCTCCAGCTTGCGGCGCAGCGCCGGCACCGACAGGTTGAGGTCGTGCGGGTCGATGTCCACGAAATCGACCTCGGCGCCGCAGTAGCGGGCGCAGTTGGCCGAGGCGAGGAAGCTGTTCGGGCTGGTCCAGGCGAGGTCGCCCGGGCCCAGATCCAGCGCCAGGCAGGCCACGTGCAGGGCGGAGGTGGCGCTATTGACCGCGACCGCATGCGGCGCCCCGACGTAGTCCGCCACCGCCCGCTCGAAAGCCGGGACCGCCGGGCCCTGCGTGAGGAAGTCGGAGCCGAGCACGGCCCGCACCGCCTCCATGTCCTCCGCGGAGATCTGCTGGCGGCCGTAGGGGATCATGCGGCGGGTGCCTGGGCGAGGCGGTTGAACTCGCGGATCTCCGCGGGCGTGAGGAAGTGGCTGTTGCTGGCCGAGTTGTATTCGTAGCCCTGGGGGACCGCGTGCCCACGCTCGCCCAGCCCGTCCTCCGTGTAATCGGTCTCCACGTTGTAGAAGCGGATGGTCGGTCGGAGCACGAAATGGCGCGGGAATTCCAGCGTCAGGTGCGAGTCGTCGGCGGGGCACATGATCTCGTGCAGTTTCTCGCCCGGGCGCACGCCGATGGTGTGCGTGGGCAGCCCCGGCGCCATCGCCTCGGCCAGGTCGACCATGCGGATCGAGGGGATCCGGGGCACGAAGATCTCGCCGCCGCGCATGCGGGCGAAGTTCTCCAGCACGAAGTCCACGCCCTGCTGCAGGCTGATCCAGAAGCGCGTCATGCGGGGGTCGGTGATGGGCAGGCTCTTCGCGCCCTCGCGCAGCAGCCGCTCGAACAGCGGCACCACCGAGCCGCGGGAGCCCACCACGTTGCCGTAGCGCACCACGGCGAACCGGGTGGGACCGCCGCCCACCATGTTGTTGGCGGCCACGAACAGCTTGTCCGACGCCAGCTTGGTCGCGCCGTACAGGTTGATCGGGTTGGCGGCCTTGTCGGTGGAAAGGGCGATCACCTTCTGCACGTTGTTGGCGATCGCCGCCCGGATCACGTTCTCCGCCCCGTGCACGTTGGTCCGAATGCACTCCATGGGGTTGTATTCGGCGGCGGGAACCTGCTTCAGGGCCGCGGCGTGGATCACGAAGTCGACGCCGCGCATGGCCTGCATCAGGCGCTGGTCGTCGCGAACGTCGCCGATGAAGTACCGCATCTGGGGGCCGTCGATGCGCTGCTGCATCTCGTACTGCTTCAGCTCGTCGCGAGAGAACACGATGACGCGCGCCGGCCGGTAACGTGCGAGCAGGGTCTGCACGTAGCGCTGGCCGAACGACCCGGTGCCGCCCGTGATGAGAATGGACTTCTGGTTGAACATCGTCGCGTGGCGGTTGAAAGACAATAGGATACTTCCATGCCCATCCGCCGCCCGTCGCCACACGCCCTGATCGGCGCGCTGCAAGCCCTGGCGGACGTGTCGCTCCTGCTGGTGGCCTGGTGGCTCGCGTTCTGGCTGCGCTTCAACCTGGACGTGCCGGGCGAGTACGCCTGGCTCGCCTTCGTCTCGGCTCCGGTATGCGTCCTGAGCTACGTGATCGGGCTGGGCGTGGCCCGGGCGCACCGGCAGTCCTGGAGCTTCATCGGGCTGGCGGACCTGCGCCAGCTCGCCGTCGGCGTGCTGCTGGGGGCGATCCTGTCCTCCGCTGCCATCCTGATGCTGCGGCTGGAGTACTTCCCGCGTTCGGTGCTGCTGCTGCAGCCGCTGCTGGCCCTGCTGCTACTGGGCGCCGTGCGTGCCGCCTGGCGCACCATGGCGGAGCGCAGCGGCGCCGAGGGCTCGATGCGGCCGGTCGTGATCGTCGGATCGCTGCAGGACGCGGCAGGCGCGCTGCGCAACGTGAAGGGCTCGCCCGACTGGCTGCCCGCGGCCATCGTGTCGCCGGTGGCGGCCGAAGTGGGCCGCTCGCTCCAGAGCGTGCCCGTCCTGGGGCGGGTGGCGGATCTGGAACGGATCTGCCAGTCGGTTTCGGCCGCCGCCGTGCTGGTGGCCAGCCCGCCCGGTGCGCCGGACCGGCGCGAGGCGCTGATGATGGCCGCCGGCGCGCGCATCAGCCTGCTGACCGTCCCCCGCGCGGACCAGTGGCTCGCGCCGGAAGCCACCGGGCTGCGCCAGGTGGAACTGGAGGACCTGCTCGGACGCGAGCCGGTGCAACTGGACGTCGCGGGACTGGCGGAACTGTTCTCCGGCCAGGTGGTGCTGGTCACGGGCGCAGGCGGCTCGATCGGCGCCGAGCTGTGCCGGCAGGTGGCGCGGTTCGGCGTCGGCCGCCTCGTCTGCGTGGATGTCTCCGAATTCGGCATCTACCAGCTGGAGCAGCAGCTGAGGCAGGCCCACCCGGCGATGCAGGGCGTGTACTACACCGCCAACGTGCGCGAGCCGGAGCGGCTGCGCGCCATCTGCCTGCAGCACCGCCCGGCGGTCGTCTTCCACGCGGCGGCCTACAAGCACGTGCCGCTGATGGAGCAGCACAACGAGATCGAGGCCTTGCGCACCAACGTGCTGGGCACCCTGCATGCCGCGCGAGCGGCCGCCGCCTGTGGCGCCCGTCGCTTCGTCATGGTGTCCACCGACAAGGCGGTGAATCCCACCAACATCATGGGCGCCAGCAAGCGGCTGGCGGAGCTGCTGGTGCAGGCGGTGGCCCGCGGCGAGCAGGGTGCGACCGAATTCGTCTCCGTGCGCTTCGGCAACGTGCTGGGCTCCAGCGGATCGGTCGTGCCCTTGTTCACCGCCCAGATCGCGCGCGGGGGGCCGGTGACGGTGACGCACCCGGAGATCGTCCGCTATTTCATGACCATCCCCGAGGCGGCGCAGCTCGTGCTGCAGGCCGGGCTCATGGGCCGCTCGGGTCAGATCTTCGTGCTGGACATGGGCCAGCCGGTGAAGATCGTGGAGCTGGCGCGCATGCTGATCCGGCTGTCGGGCAGGACCGAGCAGGAAGTGCCGATCGCCTACACCGGGCTGCGACCGGGCGAGAAGCTGTACGAGGAACTGCTTGCGGACCGCGAGACCACGGAGCCGACGCCGCACGCCAAGCTGCGCATCGCCAAGAGCGAGAGCCCGCTGCCCGACATCGGCGAGGTGGCGGGCTGGATCGAACACGCCGGCCCGCATCCATCGCCGGACGCCGTGCGCGAATGGCTGCGCGAGCACGTGCCGGAGTACCGCGCGGCCGAGGCCAGGGCGGCGGTGCCGGTGTAGCCGGGGCCGCCTGGGCGCAAGCTACGAAGCGATCCCCGTCTTCGCCAGCACGTCCCCCACCAGCTCCAGCCGCAGCAGCGGGTTGTTCAGTTCCATCAGCCGCTGCTTGAGCGGGACCGGCAGCGGCAGCAGCTCGCACCAGCGGTTGGCGACCCAGCCGCAATCGTCCAGCCGCCAGGGCGGCGCGATCGGGATCGGTTCGTTCGCGGCGGATTTCTCCTGCAGCGAATGGATCAGTCGGCCCAGCGCGGTGGACGTCGGCTGCAGGTCCTCGGGCACCGGCACGACCAGGTCCGGATCGAGCTGCTGCACGTCGGCCACCCACAGGCCATGCCTGAGCTGCTCGCTGGAGCCGATCCGGAAGCGCTGCCCGCCCAGGATGCGGACCATCATCAGGCCGGGCCGTGGATGTTCGAGCGTCTCGATCGTGGCCAGGGTGCCCACCGTGGCAAACGATTCCGGCCCGCTCCCGGGGCGGCGCACCTCCTCGCCCTGCACCAGCGACACCACGCCGAACGGCGCGCCGGTACGGTGGCAGCGGCCGATCATGTCGAGGTAGCGCACCTCGAAGATGCGCAGGGGCAGCAGGCCACCCGGAAACAGCACCGTGCCCAGCGGGAACAGCGGCAGCGACTGCAGGTTGAGGGCGGCGGCCAAGGATGGGATCCGGGGTGACGCCGCTATCATCCCACGCGAACTGCGACGGCGGGGCAATGGGCTACCAAATCCTTTCATTCCTACTCGATGTGGCCACCGGCCTGCTGGGCGGCGCCTGCCTGCTGCGGCTGTACATGCAGCGCCAGCGCGTGCCCTTCGGCAACCCCGTCGGCCGCTTCGTCTTCGCGCTGACCGACTGGATCGTGCTGCCGCTGCGCAAGGTGCTGCCGGCGGTGGCGCGCTGGGATACGGCCAGTGTCGTCGCGGCCTACCTGGTCGAGCTCGTGCAGTACGCCATCCTGTGGAGCCTGTTCGCCGGCGGGACCGGGTTCGGCGTCGTGTTCGCCATGGCGCTGTATGGCCTGGTGCGGCTGGTGCTGTCGGCGCTCACCGCGCTGGTGATCGTCTATGCGATCCTGTCCTGGGTGCAGAGCGATTCCATGCTGACCGACATCGTCGACCGCCTGTGCGCGCCGCTGCTGCGGCCGTTCCGGCGCGTCATTCCGCTGGTGGGCGGCATCGACCTGTCGCCGCTGGCGCTGCTGGTGCTGCTGCAGGTGCTGACGATGGTGCTGGCCGCGGTGTTCCGGCCCATCCTGTAGCGTTGCCGCCGCTGTGCGGCCTGACCTGCGAGGTCGGCGCTGCAGCGGAGGCGAAGCCGACGCTCAGATCACGGCGTCGGCCGGCTGGCGCAGCAGCATGGCCAGCGTGTGCGCCACCTTCTGGCGCAGTTCGCGCCGGTCGCAGATGAAGTCTACGGCGCCCTTCTGCTGCAGGAACTCGGCGCGCTGGAAGCCCTCGGGCAGGGTTACCCGCACGGTCGATTCGATCACGCGCGGGCCGGCGAAGCCGATCAGTGCCTTGGGCTCGGCGATCACCACGTCGCCTACGAAGGCGAAGCCGGCGCTCACCCCGCCCATGGTCGGGTCGGTCAGCACGCTGATGTAGGGCAGGCCCTTGCGGGCCAGCCGCGTCAGGGCGGCGTTGGTCTTGGCCATCTGCATCAGCGACAGCAGGCCTTCCTGCATCCGGGCACCGCCGGTGGCGGTGAAGCAGACGAAAGGCACCTTCTGCTCGACGGCGCTCTCCACGCCGCGCGCGAAGCGCTCGCCCACCACGCTGCCCATGCTGCCGCCCATGAAGTCGAACTCGAAGGCGGCCGCCACCAGGCTGATGCCGTGCACGGCGCCGCCCATCACCACCAGCGCGTCGGTCTCGCCGGTGTTCTCCAGCGCTTCCTTCAGCCGCTCGGGGTAGCGCCGGCTGTCCTTGAACTTGAGCGCATCCACCGGCAGCACTTCCTGCCCGATCTCCCAGCGGCCTTCCGGGTCCAGGAAGGCGTCCAGCCGGGCCCGGGCGCCGATTCGATGGTGGTGGCTGCAGGTGGGGCAGACGTTCTGGTTGTGCTCGAGGTCGGTCTTGTACAGCACCGTCTCGCAGCTGGGGCACTTGACCCACAAGCCTTCGGGCACGCCGCGGCGTTCGTTGGGATCGATCGGTTGGATCTTGGGGGGCAGCAGTTTCTCGAGCCAGCTCATGGGCGGGTGCTCCTGGGCAATCGGTTGATTCTATGAGTCGAGGGCCTGGCGGATCTCGCGCAGGAAACCGGCGGCGGCAGCAGCGACGGCGTCGCGCGGCTGGTCCTCGATCAGCTGGATGATCCGGGTGCCGATCACGACCGCGTCGGCCACGCGTCCGACGGCGCGGGCGCTCTCGGCATCGCGGATGCCGAAGCCGACCCCGACCGGGATGTGGACGTGCTCGCGGATGCGCGGCAGCATCTGCTCGACGGCGGAGGTGTCCAGGTGCCCGGCGCCGGTCACCCCCTTGAGCGACACGTAGTAGACGTAGCCGCTGGCCACGCGGGCCACCTGCCGCATGCGCTGCGTCGTGCTGGTGGGCGCCAGCAGGAAGATCAGGTCCAGGCCGGCCGCCTTCAGCGTGGCGGCGAAGGCCTCGCATTCCTCCGGCGGGTAGTCCACCACCAGCACGCCGTCGACGCCGGCCGCCGCGGCATCGCGCGCGAAGGCGCCGACGCCGTGGCCGAGCTCGTAGCGCTCCACCGGGTTGGCGTAGCCCATGAGCACCACCGGCGTGCGGCTGTCGCGTTCGCGGAAGCGGCGGACCATGGCGAGCACCTGGGCCATGCCGATGCCGGCCGCGAGTGCCTTCTCGCCGGCCTTCTGGATCACCGGCCCGTCGGCCATGGGGTCGGAGAAGGGCACGCCCAGTTCGATGACGTCGGCGCCCGCTTCCACCATGGCGTGCATCAGTTCCGGCGTGACGTCCGGGTAGGGGAAGCCGGCGGTGACGTAGGGGATGAGGGCCTTGCGCTTGGCGGCGGCCAGTCGGGAAAAGGTGGCGGCGATGCGGCTCATTGCGCGCCGCCTTTCACCTTCAACCCACGCATGGAGGGGCGATCGTAGAAGTCCACGCCCGCCAGGTCGGCCACCGTGCCGATGTCCTTGTCGCCGCGGCCGGACAGGTTGACCAGGATGCTCTGCTCGGGCTTCAGGGTCTTCGCCAGCTTCATCGCGTAGGCCACGGCATGGCTGGATTCCAGCGCCGGGATGATGCCCTCGGTGCGGCACAGGTAATGGAAGGCGTCCAGCGCCTCCTGGTCGGTGATGCCGACGTACTCGGCACGGCCGATGTCCTTCAGCCAGGCATGCTCGGGCCCGACGCCGGGGTAGTCGAGCCCCGCGCTGACGCTGTGCGTCTCGGTGATCTGGCCGTTGGCGTCCTGCAGGATGTAGGTGCGGTTGCCGTGCAGCACGCCGGGGCTTCCGCGCTGAAGCGAAGCCGAATGCTTGCCGCTGTCCAGTCCCTGGCCGGCGGCTTCCACGCCGACCAGGCGCGTCGCTTCGAAGGGGATGTAGGGGTGGAAGATGCCCATGGCGTTGCTGCCGCCGCCCACGCAGGCCACCACCACGTCGGGCTGGCGCCCGGTCATCTGCGGCATCTGTTCCAGGCACTCGTTGCCGATCACGCTCTGGAAATCGCGCACCATCATCGGGTAGGGGTGCGGGCCCGCCACCGTGCCGATGATGTAGAAGGTGTTCTCCACGTTGGTGACCCAGTCGCGCATGGCCTCGTTCAGCGCGTCCTTGAGCGTGCGGCTACCCGATTCGACCGGCACCACGCGGGCGCCCAGCAGGTTCATTCGGTAGACGTTGGGGCTCTGGCGCTTGACGTCCTCGCTGCCCATGTAGACCACGCACTCCAGCCCGTAGCGGGCGCAGATGGTGGCGGTGGCGACACCGTGCTGGCCGGCACCGGTCTCGGCGATCACGCGCGGCTTGCCCATGCGGCGCGCCAGCATGGCCTGGCCGATCACGTTGTTGATCTTGTGGGCTCCGGTGTGGTTGAGGTCTTCGCGCTTGAGGTAGATCTGCGCGCCGCCCATCTCGCGGCTCATGCGCTGCGCGTGGTAGATGGGCGAGGGCCGGCCGACAAAATGGGCGAGTTCGTAGCGGAATTCGGCCAGGAACTCCGGGTCGTGCTGGTAGCGGCCGTAGGCGGCGCGCAGTTCGTCGATGGCGTGGGTCAGCGTCTCGCTGACGAAGCTGCCGCCGTAGGGGCCGAAGTGGCCGGCGGCATCAGGCTGAGGAGAGGAGGGCATTCGGGGACCTTGCAAGAAGTGCGTCGGCCGCGCGGACGGCGGCGACGAACCGATGGATCTTGTCCGGGTCCTTGACGCCCTTGGACGCCTCGACCCCGGAGCTCACATCAACGGCCAGCGTCCTGCAACGCGGCCGTACTTGCACGATGCCATCGGCCACGTTTGCAGGTGCCAGTCCACCAGACAAGACGAGGTGAGCGTTGACGCTTGGTGGAAGCCGTGACCAATCGAATGCCTTGCCGCCGCCGCCGTAGCCCTCGACATGGGCGTCGAGGAGCAGGCATCGGGCGCTGGGGTAGGAAGCCACGAATTTTAGCAAGTCGAAGGATTCCGGCGCCTGCAGGGGTATGCGCGCCGCCCGCATCCAGGGGTGCAGGCCATGGTCGCTGGCGGCGTCGCATTGCTCGGGCGTTTCGTCGCCGTGGAACTGCAGCATGGCGCCGGGTACGGCCCGGGCGGCGGCCTGCACGACCTGCGGCTCCTCGTTGACGAACAGGAGCACCGGGGTCACGAACGGTGGCAGCCGCCGCGCCAGCTCGGCCGCCCGCTGCGCAGTCACGAACCGCGGGCTTTTCGGGTAGAGGACGAAGCCGACCGCATCGGCGCCGGCCTCGACCGCGGTGTCCACGTCCCGCTCACGCGTGAGGCCGCAGATCTTGATCCGCGTGCGCGGACTCGGCAGGGAGTGGGCTGCGCTCATGGCAGCCAATCATAAGCAGCGGTGCGATCCGGCAAGCCCCAGCGGGGTTCGTATACGGGCCCGAGGAAATACAGGCCATCCGGCGAGAAGGTGGGCGCGGCGGCGTCCCGGCTGCGCGCGGCCAGTACCTCGTCCATCCATTGCGGCGGCTGCAGCCCCTGGCCGACCTGCACCAGGCAGCCCATGATGTTGCGGATCATGTGGTGCAGGAAGGCGTCGGCTTCGAACTCGAAACGCCAATAGGGGCCGCGGCGCGTGATCTCGATGCGCCGCATGGTCTTCACCGGCGACTTTGCCTGGCAGGCCGAGGCCCGGAAGGAGGTGAAGTCGTGCTGGCCCAGCAGCCGCTGGGCGGCATCCCGCATCGCCGCTTCATCCAGCGGCCGGAACACCCAGCCCGCGCGGCCTGCTTCCAGGCTGGGGCGCACCGGCGACTCCAGCAGCACGTAGGCATAGCGCCGGGCCAGCGCGCTGGCACGCGAATGGAATGCGTCGGGCACCGGCTGCGCCCACTGCACCGCGATGTCGGCCGGCAGGTAGCGGTTGGTTCCGCGCACCCAGGAGAAGGCGGTGCGCTCGACCGCGGTGTCGAAATGGACCACCTGCATCAGGCCGTGCACGCCGGCATCGGTGCGACCGGCACAGACGGTGGAGACGGGCTGGTCGGCGAAGCGGGCGAGCGCCGTCTCGAGATGGTCCTGGACCGTGCGGCCGGACGGCTGGCTCTGCCAGCCGTCGTAGGCCTGCCCGAGGTAGCTGATGCCGAGTGCCCACCTCATGGGCGGCGCGCGCGAGGGCGCGGGATCAGCCGATCTCCGCCAGCAGCTTCTGGGCGCGGGACTTGAGCTCGCCCGAGGCCTCGGCGATCACTTCCTGCGCGAGGCTGCGAGCCCCGTCGGCGTCGCCGATGGCGTTGAACTCCTCGGCCAGCGCCAGCTTGGTGGCCAGCGGGTCGTCGCCGTTGCCGGCGTCGAGGTCCAGCCCGGCGGTACTCAGGCCGGAGTCGGCGGCGGCCGGTTCGGCATCGCCAGCGGCGGCCGGCGCGGGGCTGGCGGCGGCGGGCGTGTCCAGGTCCAGCGACAGTGAACCGAGATCGAACTCGATCATGCCGCCATCGGAGGCAGACGGTGCCGGGGCAGCAGCAGCGGGGGCCGGAGCGGCCGCAGGCACGTCCAGCGAGCCCAGGTCGAAGCTGAGGCTGTTGTCGTCGGCGGGCGCCGCTTCCGCCGCTTCCGCCGCATCCAGGCGGATCGGCTCGATGGCGGGCGGATCCAGGTCGGGGGCCGCGGCCGGCGCGGCAGCTGGCGTGTCCAGGCCGAAGTCCATGTCCAGCGCCGGGGGCTCGGAAGCGGTCGGCAGCAGCGTGGCGTCCGGGTCCATGGCCGGCGGGCGTGCACCCGGCAGCAAGGTGGCGTCCGGGTCCAGGCTGGCGGCCGGAGCCGCCGCGGCCATCATCGGCGCAGCCGGCTCCGCGCCCGAATCGTCGAGCGAGAAGTCGAGGTCCAGGTCGAGGTCGACCGCACTGGAAGCCGGCTCCTCCGGCACGGCGGGCTGCCGCGCGGTGGCCATGCCGATCGCCGCTCCGGCGGCTGCAACGCCGCCGGGCTGGCCGCCCGGCTGGTACATCGCATTGGACGGATCGAGCTCCAGCCCCATTTCGCAGATGTGCGCCCACTCGGGCCCCTGGCCCTGCGCCAGCTCGAAGGCCTCGCGGGCCAGCTGCTCGAAGGCCTTGGCGTCCTGGCGCTTGGCGTAGATCTCCAGCAGCTTGGTGTGGATGGCGATGCGCTGCGGATTGATGCGCAGGGCTTCCTTGAGGATCTCCTCGGCCTGGAGGTCGCGACCGTAGGCGAGGTAGACGTCGGCTTCGGCCACCGGGTCGACGTCGCCGGCGGCGTCGAGCTGGCTGGGCGAATAGACCATCGACGAGCCGGTGGGCGTGCCCTCCGCCGTGTCGATGCGCTGGCCGCCGCTGGCGCCGAAGAAGGAGTCCGGCTGCAGCCGGCTCTCCAGGAAGGAACTGTCGACCTGCGTGGCCCGGCGGCGCTGGACCAGCTTCCAGACGCCCAGGCCGAGCAGCAAGGCCAGGATGCCGCCGCCGGCAGCCGGGATCAGCGGGTTCTCGAGCAACTCGTCGGTGAAGCTGGGCTCGGCCACGGGGGCCGGTGCGGCGGCCGGCTTGGGCGCGGCAACCGCCGGGGTTGGCTCAGGCGCGGGAGCGGCGGGTGCAGGGGCCGAAGCGTCTGCCGCGGGAGCCGAGGCCGCTGCTGCAGGCGCCGAGGCGGGCGCCTCTGCGCTGGCGGCCACAGGCAAACTGGCCGCTCCGGCGGTTGCCTCGGCGGGAGCGCTGGCGGGTGTGGCCGCGGCGGGCGTGGCAGCCGGTGCGGATGCCGGCGCCGCGGGAGTGACACCAGCCGGGGCCGGCACTGCCACGGAGCCCAGCGCGGGGCCGGAAGCCGGCTGCGCCGCGGCAGGCGCGGCGCTGGCGGCGGCGCCCGGGACCGCTCCGCTGAGCTTGTTCAGCTCGCTCAGGTTGCGATTCAGTTCTGCCACCCGGGTGGCGGCGTCCTGTTCGGCGCGGCTGCGGGCGATCTGGTCGGCGCTGGCCTTGTCCTGCACGCCGCCCTTGGACAGGGTCAGCTTGTCGGGCGAAGCCGCCGCAGGCCGCTTCTCCTCGACCTGCGCCTGGATGCGGCCGCTGGCTTCGCGCTGCGAGCGTGCCGCGGGAGCGGCGGCCACGCCATCGGCGAGACGGCGTCGGAATTCGTTGAAGTCGCGGCTCTGGGCCACCACCATGCGGCGGGCCTCGGCCGGGGCGACCGAGCGGGCCTGCTCGGCCGTGGGCATGTCCAGCACGGCGCCCGCCCGCAGGCGGTTGACGTTGCCGTCGATGAAGGCATCCGGGTTGGCGCGCAGCATGGCGATCAGCATCTGGTCGAGCGACACGCTGCCAGGCTTGTGGATGCCGGCGATGCCACCGGCGGTGTCGCCGGCCTGGACCGTGACCTGCCGCGGCTCGGCGCTGCGAGCCGCGGTCGCAGGTGCGGGCGCCGGCGCTGCGACCGAGGGCGCCCGGCTGGCGGTCACCGGAGCGCTGCGCTGCGGCGTCACCGGCGCCGGGGTCACCGAGCGCTGCGGTGCAGGCGTGGTGGAGGGCGACACCTGCGCCGCCAGCGGCGCGCGGTTCTGGCGCATGCTGGGCGGGTCGAACAGCATCGTGAAGTCGCGCACGATGCGGCCCGATGACCAGGTGGTCTCCAGGATCAGGTCGACGAAGGGATCATTGACCGGACGCTGGCCGGTCAAGCGCAGGAAATGGCGACCATCGGGCCGCTTCTCCAGCGTGATCGTCAGGCCCGGCAAGGCCGGGCTGAACTCCATGCCGGCCGCGCGGAAGGCGTCCGGCGTGGCCATGTTGACGCGCAGGGTGGCGACCTCATCGGGGGTGATCTCGGGCAGGTCGATGTCCGCGCGCAGCGGCTCGCCCAGGGCAGACTGGACCGTGATGCGGCCGAGCGCGAGGGCTTGCGCCGGCGGGCTGGGCAGGCTGAACAAGGCGGCCGCGGCGAGCGCCACTGCATGGGCTTGCCACGGCCTTTTCGTCTTGTGTGTTGGAGTCCCCACCGCTCGGTCTGCAGGCAGTTTTGTTCTCATCATGCGGACATTCGCCTCGAGACGGATATAGCTAAAACGACCATAGCATCAATGTCTTAGGGCGACAAGCTGAGACAAGGCTTAACGTCCGGAGCCCGCTGTCGAACCCGACAAGGCCGGAGCTCATGTTGCCACTCGACAACGAACTGTAAGGCGGCCGTTACAGGCTCCACCGTCGGCTCGGCACGCCGGTGGAGCGTGCGCGGATCAGGCCTCCAGCAGGATGCGCAGCATGCGGCGCAGCGGCTCGGCCGCGCCCCACAGGAGCTGGTCGCCGATGGTGAAGGCGCCGAGGTACTCGGGACCCATCGCCATCTTGCGCAGGCGTCCGACCGGGATGCCCAGGGTGCCGGTGACGGCCACCGGCGTGAGGTCCTTCATCGTGGCTTCGCGCGTGTTGGGCACCACGCGCACCCACTCGTTGTCGGCCGCGATCATGGCCTCGATATCGGCCAGCGGCACGTCCTTCTTCAGCTTGAAGGTCAGCGCCTGGCTGTGGCAGCGCATGGCGCCGACCCGCACGCAGAAGCCATCCACCGGCACGGCCGCGTTGCCGAAGCCGGGGCCCTGGCCGAGGATCTTGTTGGTCTCGGCGCCGGCCTTCCACTCCTCGCGCGACACGCCGTCGCCCAGGTCCTTGTCGATCCAGGGGATGAGCGAGCCGCCCAGCGGCACGCCGAAGTTCTCGGTCTCGGCCCCGCTCATCGATTGCTGGCGCGACAGCACCTTGCGGTCGATCTCGAGGATGGCGGACTTGGGGTCGTCCAGCAGCGCCTTGACCTCGGCGTTGAGCGTGCCGAACTGGGTCAGCAGTTCGCGCATGTGCTGGGCGCCGCCGCCGGACGCGGCCTGGTAGGTCATGCTGCTCATCCACTCGACCAGCCCGGCCTTGTAGAGCGCGCCCACGCCCATCAGCATGCAGCTGACGGTGCAGTTGCCGCCGATCCAGTTGCGGCCGCCCTTGGCCAGCGCGCTCTTGATCACCGGCAGGTTGACCGGGTCAAGCACGATCACCGCGTCGTCCTTCATGCGCAGCGTGGAGGCGGCGTCGATCCAGTGGCCGTTCCAGCCGGCGGCGCGCAGCTTGGGAAACACCTCGGTGGTGTAGTCGCCGCCCTGGCAGGTGATGACGATGTCGCACTTCTTCAGCGCCTCGATGTCGAAGGCGTCCTTCAGGGTCGCCTCGTTCTTGGCCTGGGCGGGTGCCTTGCCGCCGGCGTTGGAGGTGGAGAAGAAGACCGGTTCGACCAAGCCGAAGTCGCCTTCGGCCTGCATGCGGTCCATCAGGACCGAGCCGACCATGCCGCGCCAGCCGACCAGGCCGACCAGCGGTTGTTGTGCCTTGGAGAGTGCCATCGTCATACGCCTTTCAGTTGATCCGTTTCCCCCGGCTCGTCTCGCCGGGGGACAGGCGCGCGACGAACCGGAGCTTGCTAGCCCTTGGTGGTTTTGGTGGTGATCGCGGCCACGACGGCGTCGCCCATGGCGCGGGTGCCGACCTTCGTGGTGCCTTCGGAATGGATGTCCGCCGTGCGCAGCCCCGAGGCGAGCACCTGCTTCACCGCGGATTCGATCCGGTCGGCGGCTTCGGGCTGGTTCAGGGAGAAGCGGAGCATCATGGCGGCGGACAGTATTGTAGCCAAGGGGTTCGCAATCCCCTGGCCGGCGATGTCCGGCGCGCTGCCATGGCTGGGTTCGTACAGGCCCTGGTTGCGCTCGTTCAGGCTGGCCGAGGGCAGCATGCCGATCGAGCCGGTGAGCATGGCGGCTTCGTCCGAGAGGATGTCGCCGAACATGTTGCCGGTGACCACCACGTCGAACTTCTTGGGCGCCCGGACCAGCTGCATGGCGGCGTTGTCCACGTACATGTGGTCGAGCTCGACGTCCGGATAGTCCCTGGCGACTTCCGTGACCACGTCCTTCCACAGCTGGAAGGTCTCCAGCACGTTGGCCTTGTCCACGCTGGTCACGCGCTTGCCGCGCTTGCGGGCGGCCTGGAAGGCGACGCGGGCGATGCGCTCGATCTCCGGGCGCGTGTAGCGCATGGTGTCGAAGGCTTCCTCGGCGCCCGGGAAGTGGCCATCGGGTGCGCTGCGGCGGCCGCGCGGCTGGCCGAAATAGATGTCGCCCGTGAGCTCGCGGATGATCAGGATGTCCAGCCCGGCCACCAGTTCCGGCTTCAGGCTGGAGGCATGCGTGAGCTGCTCGTAGCAGATCGCCGGGCGGAAATTGGCGAACAGGCCCAGGTGCTTGCGCAGGCCCAGGATGGCCTGTTCGGGGCGCAGCGCGCGCTCGAGCTTGTCGTACTTCCAATCGCCGACGGCGCCGAACAGGATGGCGTCGGCCTCCCTGGCGAGCTCGAGCGTGGACTCGGGCAGCGGATGGCCGTGCGCCTCGTACGCGGCGCCGCCGACCGGCGCGGTCTCCATCTCGAACTTCAGGTCCAGGGCATCCAGCACCCGGACCGCTTCGGCCACGATCTCCGGCCCGATGCCGTCGCCGGGCAGTACTGCAATCTTCATCTCGCGATCATCCGTTCAGGGTGTGGGCCAGCCAGGGCTTGCTGGCCAGGCGCCGCGCTTCGTAGGCCTTGATCTTGTCGGACTGGCGCAGGGTCAGGCCGATGTCGTCGAAGCCGTTGAGCAGGCAGTACTTGCGGAAGGGCTGCACGTCGAAGGCGATCTCGCTGCCGTCCGGCTTGACGATCACCTGCCGCTCCAGGTCGATGGTGAGCTCGTAGCCAGGGAAGGCCTGCACCTCGTCGAACAGCTTCGCCACCGTGGATTCCGGCAGCACGATGGGCAGCAGGCCGTTCTTGAAGCTGTTGTTGAAGAAGATGTCGGCGAAGCTGGGGGCTATCAGGGCGCGGAAGCCGTACTGGTCGAGGGCCCAGGGCGCGTGCTCGCGCGAGGAGCCGCAGCCGAAGTTCTTGCGCGCCAGCAGGATCGAGGCGCCGCTGTAGCGCGGCTGGTTCAGCACGAAGTCCGGGTTGGGCTTGCGGCTGGCCGGGTCCTGGCCCGGATAGCCGGCGTCCAGGTAGCGCCACTCGTCGAACAGGTTGGGGCCGAAGCCCGTCTTGCGGATCGACTTGAGGAACTGCTTGGGGATGATCGCGTCGGTGTCGACGTTCTCGCGATCCATGGGGGCGACTAGGCCCTTGTGTACGGTGAACTTTTTCATGGGAGTCAGTGCCCGCGTTGCGGGTCGCCCTTTCTAGTCGGTCGGGGACAGAGCACCTGCGCTTCGCTTCGGTGGTCTGTCCCCTGTCTCAATCAGTCTGGGACAGAGCACCTGCGCGTTGCTTCGGTGGTCTGTCCCCGAGGTATTTACTTTTTCTTGGCCGCGTCCTCGATGGCGCCGCCGGCCTTCTGGATGTCCTGGCCCATGCCCTTGACGGTGTTGCAGCCGGCCAGCAGCACGGCCAATGCGAACAGGGCGGCGATCTTCTTCACGGACATGGGCTCTCCTCCTCAGATGAATTGGCGGACGTCGACGAAATGGCCATGCACCGCCGCGGCGGCGGCCATGGCGGGGCTGACCAGGTGCGTGCGGCCCCCGGCACCCTGGCGGCCTTCGAAGTTCCGGTTGCTGGTGGACGCGCAGCGCTCGCCGGGTTCCAGCCGGTCGGCGTTCATGGCCAGGCACATGGAGCAGCCCGGCTCGCGCCACTCGAAGCCGGCCGCCTTGAAGATCTCGTGCAGGCCCTCGCGTTCGGCCTGCTCCTTCACCACGCCGGAGCCGGGCACCACCATGGCCAGCTTGACGTTCTTCGCCACCTTCCGGCCCAGCTTCTTCACCACGGCGGCGGCCTCGCGCATGTCCTCGATGCGGCTGTTGGTGCACGAGCCGATGAACACCTTGTCGATGACGATGTCGTTGATCGGCTTGCCCGGCTCCAGGCCCATGTAGGTCAGCGCACGTTCGATGGCGCCGCGCTTGGTGGCGTCCTTCTCCTTGTCGGGATCGGGCACGCGCGCGTCCACGCCCAGCACCATCTCGGGCGAGGTGCCCCAGGTCACCTGCGGAATGATCTTCGCCGCGTCGAGCTCCACCACGGTGTCGAACTTCGCGTCCGGATCGGAGTGCAGGGTGCGCCAGTAGGCGACGGCCTGGTCCCATTCGACGCCGGTGGGGGCCAGCGGGCGGCCCTTGACGTACTCGATGGTCTTGTCGTCCACCGCCACCATGCCGGCGCGGGCGCCGGCCTCGATGGCCATGTTGCAGACCGTCATGCGCCCTTCCATCGACAGCGAGCGGATGGCGGAGCCGCCGAACTCGATGGTGTAGCCGGTGCCGCCGGCGGTGCCGATCCTGCCGATGATGGCCAGCACGATGTCCTTGGCGGTCACGCCGCGGGGCAGCTGCCCCTCGACCTTGACCAGCATGTTCTTCGCCTTCTTGGCCAGCAGGGTCTGGGTGGCCAGCACGTGCTCGACCTCGCTGGTGCCGATGCCGTGGGCCAGCGCCCCGAAGGCGCCGTGGGTGGAGGTGTGGGAGTCGCCGCAGACCACCGTCATGCCCGGCAGGGTGGCGCCCTGCTCGGGGCCGATCACGTGCACGATGCCCTGGCGCTTGGACAGGAAGGGGAAGTAGGCGGCCGCGCCGAACTCGCCGATGTTGCGGTCCAGCGTGGTGACCTGCTCCTTGCTGATCGGGTCGTCGATGCCGTCGTAGCCACGCTCCCAGCCGGTGGTCGGCGTGTTGTGGTCGGCGGTGGCCACCACCGAGCTGATGCGCCAGACCTTGCGGCCGGCTTCGCGCAGGCCCTCGAAGGCCTGCGGGCTGGTGACTTCGTGGACCAGGTGGCGGTCGATGTAGAGGATGGCCGTGCCGTCTTCCTCGGTGTGGATGACGTGCTCGTCCCAGATCTTGTCGTAGAGGGTGCGTGCCATGGGTGCTTCCGGCTGAACCGGCCATTTTATCGGCCGGGTTGGGCGCCGCTCTGCCGTAAGGGCACCCGCGAGGAACCTGCTCCATCGTCCCCCCCGGCGCGCCCCGTTGACAGCGGCCGCCGCCGCCCCGCAGCATGGTGGCCGGACAAAGCCATGACGATCCGCGCCTGCCTCCTGCCCCTGGCTGCCGCGCTGGCCTGCACGGCGGCGGCGCAGGAGCGCCGCAACTGGTTCGACGACCCCTTCGTGCAGGCCACCTCGGGCCTGCCGGGCTGCCCGGTGCCCGCTCCGCCCGGCATGACCGAGGAGGAGATGAGGGAGCAGGCCCACGTGCGGGCCCAGCACGGCAACAGCTGCTACCGCTCCGGCCGCTGCCGGCTGCCCAATTCCTACCTCTACGACAAGGAACTGATCCCCCGGGTGGCGCAGTACCTGCGCCTGGACGGGCGCTTCGACGACACCAGCGTGTGGGTGCTCGGGGAGCGGCGACTCGTCACGCTCATGGGCTGCGTTCGATCCGGGCAGCAGGCCGAGGGCCTGGAGCGGGCGGCCATGCAGGTGGACGACGTGATGGGCGTGGTGAACCTGCTGATGGTGGGAACGCAGGACCAGCCGCGCTACCGGCTACCCTGAACCGGCGCCGCACGGCGGTCCGGCTGCGCGCCCAAAAGGAGACTGCGACACGATGCCCACGGCACTCGAGCTCGGCAGGCGGGCCGTCGTGCACCGCAACTGGCGGGAGGCGTACGCCCAGCTCCGTGCTGCCGACGCCCGCTCCCCACTCGAGGTGGCGGATCTCGAGCAACTGGCCCAGGCCGCCTACCTGGTCGGACAGGCCGCCGATGCGATCGCGACTTTCAGGAGACTGCAGCAGGTCTTGGTCGACGGCGAACATCCCCGGCGCGCCGCGCGCTGGACCTTCTGGCTGGCCCTGACCGCCCTGCTCAGGGGAGACATCGCGCAATGCACAGGGTGGCTCGCCCGGCTGCAGCGACTGGTCGGCGACAGTCCCGATCGAGCGGAGCAGGCGTACGTGCACCTGCTCTCCGGGCTGATGCAGATGATGCGGGGCGAGGCCGAGGGTGCGCAGGCCGACTTCGAATCGATGGTCCCGCTGGCCGACCAGCTGGGGGATGCCGACGTGCTGGCGTTCGGCCTGCTCAGCCGTGGGCAGGCCCTCATCCGGCTCGACCGCATCGACCGGGGCGTGCAGCAGCTGGACGAGGCGATGGTCGCCGTCACGGCCGGCGATGTCTCCCCGATGGCAGCAGGGATCGTCTACTGCGCCGCGATCGTGACCTGCCAGCGCATCTTCGATTTCCGGCGCTGCACGGAATGGACGGAGGCGCTGGCCGAGTGGTGCGCCGCCCAGCCGGACCTGCTTGCCTTTCGGGGCGAATGCCTCGTGCATCGCTCCGAGATCCTCCAGCTGCAGGGCGACTGGTCCGGTGCCATCTCGGAGGCAAGCCGGGCCATCGACGTCTGCCAGGAAAGCCGCGAGAAATTCGCCGGGCGTGCGTTCTACCAGGCAGCCGAGCTGCATCGATTGCGCGGCGAGTTCGGGCTCGCGCAAGCCATGTACACCGAAGCCAGCCGGCTTGGCATCGAGCCGCAGCCGGGCCTGTCGCTGCTCCGGCTGGCGCAGGGGGACCTGGACGCGGCGAAGGCTGCCATCCGCCGAGTCCTGGGCGAGTCCGGCGATCGGCAGGGGCTGGCCGGCGCGACGGCCCGGCCGCTGGTGCTCCGCGCCCACGTCGAGATCATGCTGGCAGCGGCCGAGGTCGAACCGGCCGCCCTGTCTGCGCGGCAACTCCAGGAACTTGCCGCGGCTTCCGCTGCGACTTTCCTGCGGGCCTCGGCGAACCAGGCGGCCGGCGCCGTCCTCCTGGCCCAGGGCGATGCCCAGGCGGCGCTGGCCTTCCTGCGCGAGTCGTGGTCCGGGTGGCAGGACCTCGGCGCCGCCTACGAGACGGCGCAGGTTCGGGTGCTCATTGCCAGGGCCTGCCAGGCGGTGGGCGACCACGATACGGCGCGCGCTCACCGGGATGCGGCGGCACGCACGTTCGCGCGGCTGGGAGCCGCTCCCGCCCTGGCGGCGCTCGATCATCCGCCGAAGGCAACGGCTGCATGCTCCGGCCCGCTCAGCAGCCGCGAGCTCGAAGTCCTCAGGCTGGTGGCCCAGGGCCGATCCAATCGCGAGATCGCGTCCTGCCTCTTCATCAGCGAGCACACCGTTGCCCGCCACCTGAGCAACATCTTCACGAAGCTGGAAGTGGGTTCGCGAACCGCGGCGAGCGCCTTCGCCTTCCGGCACGGGCTTCTCTGACCGCCAGGATGGTCAATCCTGACCATGGCGCCTGCGCCGATTGGTCAAGCCTCGGGATGCGGGGGCCCGGCCCGGCGCCTAGCGTGGGATCTCCATCAAGACCGAAGGAGATCGCCATGGACCAGACCTTTGCGCAGACCTACGGCGGAACCGCCCCCGAGAACTACCAGCGCTACTTCGTGCCGAGCATCGCGGCGCCGCTGGCCGACGAATTCATCCGGATTGCTGCACCGCGCCCGGGCGAGCAGGTCCTGGATGTGGCGTGCGGCACCGGCGTGGTGACCCGGCTTGCAGCCCAACGGGTCGGCAGCGGCGGCTCGGTTGCGGGCCTGGACCTGAACCCGGCGATGCTGGCCGTTGCGCGGTCGGTGACTTCGTCCGGGCTCGGGATCGAGTGGCACGAGGGCAGCGCCGACGCCATGCCGCTGCCGGACGCCGCATTCGACCTGGTGCTCTGCCAGATGGGCCTGCAATTCATGTCCGACAAACCCGGAGCCTTGCGCGACATGCGGCGCGTCCTGGCGCCGGGCGGGCGGGTCGTCCTCGGCCTGCCCGGGCCCACGCCGCCCTTGTTCGAGGCGCTCGCCGCGGCGCTGGGCAAGCACATCGGACCGCAAGCCACTGCGTTCGTCCACGTCGTCTTCTCGCTTCACGACGAAGCGACGCTTCGGGAGCTCACGGCGGCGGCCGGCTTCCGGGACGTCGAAGTGAAGAGGACCCGCACGACGCTGCTCCTGCCGCCGGTCGAGGAGTTCGTGCGGCAGTACGTGACCAGCACGCCCCTGATGAACCTGGTGTCCAGGACGAGCGAAGCGAGCCGGGCTGCGCTCGAACAGGAACTGGGCGCCGGGTGGCGCGATGCCGCCGTGGACGGAAGGATGGCTTGCGACGTGCAGCTTTCGACGGTGACCGGCCGCTGACGCCAACGCGGGGCCGGAAGACGAAAAAAGCCACCCGAAGGTGGCTTTTCGATGGCGCCGTGGCGCGATCAGCGCTTGTCGATCGGCTGCACGTCGCGGCGGGCGGCGCCGGCGTACAGCTGGCGCGGCCGGCCGATCTTGTACTCGGGGTCGCCGATCATCTCGTTCAGCTGCGCGATCCAGCCCACCGTGCGGGCCAGCGCGAAGATGGCGGTGAACAGCGACACCGGGATACCAATGGCGCGCTGCACGATGCCCGAATAGAAGTCCACGTTCGGGTACAGCTTGCGCGAGACGAAGTACTCGTCCTCCAGCGCGATCTTCTCCAGCGACATGGCCAGCTTGAACAGCGGATCGTTCTCCAGCCCCAGTTCGCTGAGCACCTCGTGGCAGGTCTCGCGCATCAGCTTGGCGCGCGGGTCGTAGTTCTTGTAGACGCGGTGCCCGAAGCCCATCAGGCGGACGCCGGAGTTCTTGTCCTTGACCTTGCTGACGAACTCGCCGATCTTGGCCACGCCGCCCATCTGCTGGATGTCCTCCAGCATGTTCAGCGCCGCCTCGTTGGCGCCGCCGTGCGCGGGGCCCCACAGGCAGGCCACGCCGGCCGCGATGGCCGCGAACGGGTTGGTGCCCGAGCTGCCGCACAGGCGCACCGTGGAGGTGGAGGCGTTCTGCTCGTGGTCGGCGTGCAGGATGAAGATGCGGTCCATCGCGCGCACCAGCACCTCGTTGGGCTCGTACTCGGCGCAGGGCGTGGCGAACATCATGCGCATGAAGTTCGCCGTGTACGACAGCGAGTTCTTCGGGTACATGTAGGGCTGGCCGGCGCTGTACTTGTACGCCATGGCGACCAGCGTGGGCATCTTGGCGATCAGGCGGATCGCCGAGATCTCCCGGTGCTGCGGATTGTTGATGTCGGTGCTGTCGTGATAGAAGGCCGAGAGCGCGCCGACCAGGCCGGTCATCACCGCCATCGGGTGCGCGTCGCGCCGGAAGCCGCGCAGGAAGAACTGCATCTGCTCGTGCGCCATGGTGTGGTTGGTCACGCGCGAGACGAACTCGTTCTTCTGCTGCTGGTTGGGCAGCTCGCCGTACAGCAGGAGGTAGCAGGTCTCCAGGAAGTCGCACTGGGTGGCCAGCTGCTCGATCGGGTAGCCGCGGTACAGCAGCTCGCCCTTGTCGCCGTCGATGTAGGTGATGGTCGACTGGCAGGACGCCGTGGACATGAAGCCCGGGTCGTAGGTGAACATGCCGGTCTGCGCGTACAGCTTGCGGATGTCGATCACCTGCGGGCCGATGCTGCCCTGGTACACGGGCAACTCGACGCTCGGGCTGCCGTTGCTGAACGACAGGGTGGCTTTGTTGTCGGCGGGTTTCATCTCGGTTTCCTTCAGTTCAATCGTTCGCGGCGGGGCGGGTGCGCAGCAGCTCCAGCATGTCTCGCACCTCGCTGCGGTCGAGTTCGCCGGACGGCTCGCGCCGGCGCAGCAGCAGGTCCATCAGTTCATTGTCGGACAGCTGCATCAGTTCCTCCAGCACGGCGCCCTGGCGGGGCGTCAGGGCCGTGCCGTGGCGGGCGAAGAAGCGCTCGATCAGGAGGTCGTTCTCCAGCATGCCGCGGCGGCATCGCCAGCGCAGCTTGCCGATCGCATGTTCGTCGAGCAGGGCCTCGCCCATCGGCGTCAGACGGCCCGGCGGACCATCAGTTCCTTGATCTTGCCGATCGCCTGCGCCGGGTTGAGCCCCTTCGGGCACACGTCGGTGCAGTTCATGATGGTGCGGCAGCGGAACAGGCGGTACGGATCTTCCAGGTTGTCCAGGCGCTCGCTGGTGGCCTGGTCTCGGCTGTCGGCCAGGAAGCGGTAGGCCTGCAGCAGGCCGGCCGGGCCGACGAACTTGTCGGGGTTCCACCAGAAGCTGGGGCAGGCGGTCGAGCAGCTCGCGCACAGGATGCACTCGTACAGGCCGTTGAGCTCGTCGCGCTCCTCGGGCGACTGCAGCCGCTCCTTCTCGGGCGGGATCGTGTCGTTGATCAGGTAGGGCTTGATCGAGTGGTACTGCTTGAAGAAGTCGGTCATGTCCACGATCAGGTCGCGGACCACCGGCAGCCCGGGCAGCGGCTTGAGGACGATCGGGTCCTTCAGCGTCCGCATGTTGGTCAGGCAGGCCAGCCCGTTCTTGCCGTTGATGTTCATGGCGTCCGAGCCGCAGACGCCCTCGCGGCAGGAGCGGCGGAAGGACAGCGAGGGATCCTGCGCCTTCAGCTTCATCAGGGCATCGAGCAGCATGCGCTCGTTGCCGTCCAGCTCGATCTGCACCGTCTGCATGTACGGCTTGGCGTCCTTGTCGGGGTCGTAGCGGTAGATCTGGAAGGTGCGTTTCTGCATGGTGTCTCGGGAGGAATGGAGGAGCTTGGGGGCGCCGGGAACGTGCGGGGATGGCCGGTCAGAAGGTGCGGACCTTCGGCGGCACCGATTCGACGGTGAGGGGCTTGAGGTTGACCGGCTTGTAGCTCAGGCGGCTGCCCTCCCTGTGCCACAGCGTGTGCTTGAGCCAGTTGGCGTCGTCGCGGCCGAGCGGCGCCTGCGGATCGTCGGCGGGCTTCTCGTAATCGCTCACCGTGTGGGCGCCGCGGCATTCCTTGCGCGCGGCTGCGGAGACGATGGTGGCCTGGGCGCACTCGATCAGGTTCTCCACCTCCAGCGCCTCGACGCGCGCGGTGTTGAACACCATCGACTGGTCCTTCAGCGCGATCGCGTTCACCCGCTCGCGCAGCGCGGCGACCTGGTGCACGCCCTCGTCCAGCATGGCCTGGGTGCGGAACACCCCGGCGTGCTTCTGCATGCTCTGGCGCAGGTCGTTGGCGACGTCCTGCGCGTACTCGCCGGACGTGGCCGAGTCCAGACGCGCCAGCCGAGCCAGCGTGCGGTCGGCGGCGTCCGCGGGCAGCGGCTTGTGCGACTTGTTGCGGCTGGCGAACTCGACGATGTGGTCGCCGGCGGCGCGGCCGAACACCAGCAGGTCCAGCAGTGAATTGGTGCCCAGCCGGTTGGCGCCGTGCACGCTGACGCAGGAGCATTCGCCCACGGCGTACAGGCCGTTGACGACCTTGTTGTGCACGTCGCCTTCCTGCGTCACCACCTGGCCGTGGATGTTGGTCGGCACGCCGCCCATCTGGTAGTGGATGGTCGGCACCACCGGGATCGGCTCGCGGGTGATGTCGACGTTGGCGAAGTTGACGCCGATCTCGTAGACCGAGGGCAGGCGCTTGTGGATGGTGTCGGCGCCGAGGTGGTCCAGCTTGAGCAGGACGTAGTCCTTGTTCGGGCCGCAACCGCGGCCTTCCTTGATCTCCTGGTCCATGGAGCGCGACACGAAGTCGCGCGGCGCCAGGTCCTTCAGCGTGGGCGCGTAGCGCTCCATGAAGCGCTCGCCGTTGCTGTTCAGCAGGATCGCGCCCTCGCCGCGGCAGCCTTCGGTCAGCAGCACGCCGGCACCGGCCACGCCGGTGGGATGGAACTGCCAGAACTCCATGTCCTGCAGCGGGATGCCGGCGCGGGCCGCCATGCCCAGGCCGTCGCCGGTGTTGATGTAGGCGTTGGTCGAGGCCGCGAAGATGCGGCCGGCGCCGCCAGTGGCCAGCAGCGTGGTCTTGGCTTCCAGGATGTGCAGGTCGCCGGTCTCCATCTCCAGCGCGGTGACGCCGACCACGTCGCCCTCGGCGTCGCGGATCAGGTCGAGCGCCATCCACTCGACGAAGAAGCTGGTGCGGGCCTTGACGTTCTGCTGGTACAGCGTGTGCAGCATGGCGTGGCCGGTGCGGTCGGCCGCGGCGCAGGCGCGCTGCACGGGCTTCTCGCCGTAGTTGGCGGTGTGGCCGCCGAACGGGCGCTGGTAGATGGTGCCGTCGGGGTTGCGGTCGAACGGCATCCCCATGTGCTCGAGGTCGTACACGACCTTGGGCGCCTCGCGGCACATGAACTCGATCGCATCCTGGTCGCCCAGCCAGTCGCCACCCTTCACGGTGTCGTAGAAGTGGTAGTGCCAGTTGTCCTCGGACATGTTGCCCAGCGACGCGCCGATGCCGCCCTGCGCGGCCACCGTGTGCGAGCGGGTGGGGAAGACCTTGGTGAGCACGGCCACGTTGAGGCCGGCGCGCGCCAGCTGCAGCGAGGCGCGCATGCCGGAGCCGCCAGCCCCGACGATGACGACGTCGAAACGCCGGCGGGTGATGTTCTTGCTGCTGTATGCCACTTGCTCACACCTTCCACAAAACCTGGATGGCCCAGCCGGCGCAGCCGGTCAGCCACACGATCACGAACACTTGCAGCACCAGGCGCAGCCCGATCGGCTTGATGTAGTCCATCAGCACGTCGCGCATGCCGACCCAGGCGTGCCACGCCAGGCCGACGATGACGGCGAAGGTCAGCACCTTCATCCACTGGCTGGCGAAGATGCCGGCCCAGCTCTCGTAGCCGATCGGCCCGCTGCTGAACAGCAGCTGGGCCAGCACGACCACCGTGAAGACCGCCATCAGGACGGCGGTGATGCGCTGGCTGAGCCAGTCGCGCAGGCCGTAGTGCGCACCGACGACGGTGCGGCGTGTTCCGTAGTTGACTGCCATGGTGTTTCTTCCCGCGAGATCAGTAGACGCCGAACAGCTTCAGGCCGAGCACGATGGTCAGCACGACGCTCAGGCCCAGGGTGACCATGGCCGAGGGGCGGCCGCGCTGCAGGGTGACCGCGTCGTGGCTGATGTCCATCCAGACGTGGCGCACGCCGGCGATGAAGTGGTGCAGGTAGGCCCAGGTCAGGCCCAGCGCCACCAGCTTCACGAACCATCCCGGCACGAAGCCGATGCCGGCGGAGAAGGCCGACGTGAAGCGGGCGAACGACAGCTCGGAGGAGACCGAGGTGTCGAACATCCAGATGATGAACGGCAGCAGCACGAACATCAGCGCGCCGCTGATCCGGTGCAGGATGGACACGCGTCCGGGCGCCGGCAGGCGGTAGGTGGGGAGGTCCCTGAACGCGTTGATGTTGCGGAATTCCGGGCGCGGCTTCTGGGCAACTGACATGGGAGGTGGCTTTCTCGGGAGGTGTTGCGCGTGCCGCCGACGAGGGCGGACGACCCAAAATTCTATTTCAACGCAACAACCGGACACGAAACATGCGAATCCTCAAGCGTCGCGCACCTTGTCGCGGCGGGTCGGGGACAGGCGCGGATGCGCGTGGCGGAGCCGGTCAACTCAGCTCGTTGCGATAGTGCCGGCGATCGGTGCGGTACAGCCCGCGCCGCAGTTCCATCGGTACGTCGTTGTAGGTGTAGGCGGTGCGCTCCACGCTCAGGAGCGGCGTGCCGCGCGGCACCTTCAGCAGCTGCGCCTGCTGCTCGTCGGCCGCGACCGCCCGGATCTTTTCTTCCGCCCGGACCATGCGCACGCCGAACTCGATCTCGAACATCGCGTAGGTGGGCCCCTGGTAGCCCTCCATCTGCTCGGCGCTCAGGCCCTTGAAGGCGGTGCCCGGCAGCCACAGGTCTTCCAGGATGGTGGGCTCGCCCGCGAACGACAGCACGCGGCGCACCTGCACCACCGAGTCCGAGGTGCGCAGGCCCAATGCGCGGGCCACCTCCGCCGTGGCGCGGGTGCGCCGGCACTCCAGGATGGCGCGCTCGGCCGGGCCGCCCGCGTCGCGGTCGCCGTCGTCGGGCACCAGCTTCAGGAAGCGGTACTGCACGTGCTGCTCGGCGTGGGTGGCGACGAAGGTCCCCTTGCCCTGGCGCCGCACCAGCAGGTTCTCGGCGGCGAGTTCGTCGATCGCCTTGCGCACCGTGCCCTGGCTGACGCGGAATCGCGCGGCCAGGTCCATCTCGCTCGGGATCGATTCGCCGGGCTTCCATTCGCCGGCCTGCAGGCTGCGCAGGATCAGGGCCTTGATCTGCTGGTACAGCGGGCTGAACGACGGCCCGGCAGCAGACGGCGCAGCCAGGGCGGCGTTGTCGTCGGTCGGGGGCAGGGCAGGCATGTCGGGGCGGCAGCGAAAAGGCCCATCATATCTTATATAAGACATAAGACAAGTTGACCCCGGCGGTGGCCAGCGGGTACACTCGCCGTCTGTTGCCGCGCGGGCGCTGCCGCCCCGTTCGCGCCGCCGGTCGCACCGGCCCGCGCCGCCGGCGCGACCTCATTCGATTGACCACCTTCGGAGATTTCCCCATGAGCAAGAAGCCCGTCCGCGTCGCCGTCACCGGCGCCGCCGGCCAGATCGGTTATGCCCTGCTGTTCCGCATCGCCTCGGGCGAGATGCTCGGCAAGGACCAGTCCGTGATCCTGCAGCTGCTGGAGATCCCGGACGAGAAGGCGCAGAAGGCGCTCAAGGGCGTGATGATGGAGCTGGAGGACTGCGCCTTCCCGCTGCTGGCCGGCATGGAGGCCCACGCCGACGCCAACACCGCCTTCAAGGACACCGACTACGCCCTGCTGGTGGGCGCCCGCCCGCGCGGCCCCGGCATGGAGCGCGCCGACCTGCTGGCCGCCAACGCGCAGATCTTCACCGCCCAGGGCAAGGCGCTGGACAAGGTCGCCAGCCGCAACGTCAAGGTGCTGGTGGTCGGCAACCCGGCCAACACCAACGCCTACATCGCCATGAAGAGCGCGCCCTCGCTGCCGCGCGAGAACTTCACCGCCATGCTGCGGCTGGACCACAACCGCGCGCTGTCGCAGATCGCGGCCAAGACCGGCTGCGCCGTCGCCGACATCGAGAAGCTGACCGTCTGGGGCAACCACTCGCCCACCATGTACGCCGACTACCGCTTCGCCACCGTGGGCGGCAAGAGCGTCAAGGACATGATCAACGACCAGGTGTGGAACGCCGACACCTTCCTGCCCACCGTCGGCAAGCGCGGCGCCGCCATCATCGAGGCGCGCGGCCTGTCCTCGGCCGCTTCCGCCGCCAACGCCGCCATCGACCACATGCGCGACTGGGCCCTGGGCACCAACGGCAAGTGGGTCACCATGGGCGTGCCCTCCAACGGCGACTACGGCATCCCCAAGGACGTGATGTTCGGCTTCCCCGTCACCACCGCCAACGGCAAGTACGAGATCGTCAAGGGCCTGCCCATCGACGCGTTCAGCCAGGAGCGCATCGACAAGACGCTCAAGGAACTGCAGGACGAACAGGCCGGCGTGGCGCACCTGCTCTGAGCGGGCGCCGCGTGAAGCAGCACCCGCGCGACATCCTCCTCGGCGCCCAGGCGCGCACCGGCGGGCTGCCGGTGTGCGACCACTACAGCGGCGTGGAGGCCAGGATGCGCAAGAGCCTGCAGCTGCAGGCCGAAATGACGCGTGAATTCGGCGCCTGCGTGTTCGACGTCACGCTCGACTGCGAGGACGGCGCGCCGGTCGGCCGCGAGGCCGAACACGCAGCGCTCGTCACCGACCTGGTGATGGGCGCCGCCCCCGGTGCGCGTGTCGCCGTCCGCGTGCACCCGGTGGACCATCCCGCCTTCGCGCACGACGTGCAGGCCATCGTCGGCCGGGCCGGCGCCCGCCTGTCGCACGTGATGATCCCCAAGGTGGAGTCGCTGCGCGACGTCGAGATCGCCGCCCATGCGCTCGATGCCGCCGGCGCGCGGCAGCTGCCGCTGCACGCGCTGGTCGAGTCGCCGGCCGCGGTGCACCGTGCCTTCGACATCGCCGGCCATCCGCGCATCCAGTCGCTCAGCTTCGGGTTGATGGATTTCGTTTCGGCCCACGGCGGTGCCATTCCCGAGGAAGGCATGGCCGCGCAGGGGCAGTTCACGCATCCGCTGGTCGTGCGCGCCAAGCTGGAGATCGCCTCGGCCTGCCACGCGCATGGCAAGGTGCCTTCGCACTGCGTCGTGACCGAATTCAAGGATGCCCAGGCGATGGAGACCGCCGCGCGCCGGGCCGTGAACGAGTTCGGCTACACGCGCATGTGGAGCATCCACCCCGACCAGATCCGCCCGATCCTGAAGGCGATGTCGCCCAGCGAAGGCGAGATCGCCCAGGCTGCCTGCATCCTGCAGCAGGCCGAGCAGGCCGACTGGGCGCCCATCAGCTTCGACGGCAAGCTGCACGACCGTGCCAGCTACCGCTTCCACTGGCAGGTGCTGGAGCGCGCCCACGCCACGGGTGCGCGGCTGCCGGCGCAGGCGCAGGGCTGGTTCGCCGGCCCCTGATTTCGACGACCCCACAGGAGACACCATGCATGACCGTCTCGTGCCGGCCGCCGTGGCCGCGCTGCTGATCGCCCTGGCCCTGCCGGCGACGGCGCAAACCGCCAAGCCCGACGCGGGCAAGACCGCAACTGCGGCCAGCAAGCCGGCGGCCAAACCCGCTGCTGCAAAGGGGAAGGGCAAGCCCCTGGCGCGGTCCGCGCAGAAGGCGGTCGAGGAGGTGACCCCGATCGACGACGACCCCAGCATCCAGCTGAGCGAAGAGGACCTCGAAGTCGCGAAGCAGGTCTACGTGGGCGAGATGCCGTGCGAGCTCGGCGCGACCGTGCGCGTGCGCGCCGCCCGCCGGGCCGGGCTGTTCGTGGTCAGCACCAAGGGCCACCGCTTCCTCATGCACCCGGTGCAGAGCCGCACCGGTGCGATCCGGCTGGAGGACGGCAAGCGGGGCGCGATGTGGCTGCAGCTGGGCAACAAGTCCATGCTGATGAGCCAAAAGCTGGGCCAGCGCCTCGCCGACGAGTGCCAGAGCCCGGAGCAGGTCACGTACGCCGAGGAGCTCAAGCGCAATCCGCGCCCGAGCATCCTGGAGCCGCTGCCGGCCGGCGGCGGCATGCACGGCCACGGCGGCCGCCACGGTGCCATGCCCTGCTGCGCGCCGCAGCCGGCCGCCAGCGCGCCGGCTCCCGCCACCGCGGCCGCCCAGCCGGCTCCGGCGGCATCTCCCGCCGAGGCCGCCGCTTCGTCGCCGGCCTCAGGCATCGCGAGCGTCCCGGCCGCCGGTGCCGCGGCCCCGGCCCCCAGCACCAACCAGTAACCCGCATCCAAGGACGGAGAACCCATGCTGCAAGCCTATGTGAACCACGTGGCCGAGCGCGCGGCGCTCGGCATCCCGCCGCTGCCCCTGTCGGCACAACAGACGGCCGACCTGGTCGAGCTGCTGAAGAAGCCCGGCACCGCCGAGGCCGACTTCCTGCTGGACCTGATCACCCACCGCGTGCCGGCCGGCGTGGATGACGCCGCCAAGGTCAAGGCCAGCTACCTGGCCGCCGTGGCGCACGGCACCGAGAAGTGCCTGGTCATCAGCCGTGCCAAGGCCACCGAGCTGCTGGGCACCATGCTGGGCGGCTACAACATCGGCCCTCTGATCGAGCTGCTGGACGACGCCGAAGTGGGCACCGTCGCGGCCGATGCGCTCAAGAAGACGCTGCTGATGTTCGACCAGTTCCACGACGTCAAGGAAAAGGCCGACAAGGGCAACGCCAACGCCAAGGCGGTGCTGCAGAGCTGGGCGGACGCCGAGTGGTTCACCAGCCGCCCCGAAGTGCCGCAGAGCCTGACGGTCACCGTGTTCAAGGTGCCCGGCGAGACCAACACCGACGACCTGTCGCCCGCCCCGGACGCCTGGAGCCGCCCCGACATCCCGCTGCACGCGCTGGCCATGCTGAAGAACAAGCGCGAGGGCGCGCCCTTCCAGCCGGAGGAAGACGGCAAGCGCGGCCCGGTCAGGTTCCTGGACGAGCTCAAGGCCAAGGGCCACCCGGTCGCCTACGTGGGCGACGTGGTGGGCACCGGTTCCTCGCGCAAGTCGGCCACCAACAGCGTGCTGTGGTGGACCGGCGAGGACATCCCCTTCGTGCCGAACAAGCGCTTCGGCGGCGTCTGCCTGGGCGGCAAGATCGCACCGATCTTCTACAACACCATGGAAGACGCGGGCGCGCTGCCGATCGAGCTGGACGTCTCCAAGATGGAGATGGGCGACGTGGTCGAGCTGCGCCCCTACGAGGGCAAGGCGCTGAAGAACGGCGAGGTGATCGCCACCTTCCAGGTCAAGAGCGAGGTGCTGTTCGACGAGGTGCGTGCCGGCGGCCGCATCCCGCTGATCATCGGCCGCGGCCTCACCGCCAAGGCCCGCGAGGCGCTGGGCCTGCCGCCCTCGACGCTGTTCCGCCTGCCGCAAGCCCCCAAGGACAGCGGCAAGGGCTTCACCCTGGCGCAGAAGATGGTCGGCCGCGCCTGCGGCCTGCCGGAAGGCCAGGGCATCCGCCCGGGCACCTACTGCGAGCCGAAGATGACGTCGGTGGGGTCGCAGGACACGACCGGCCCGATGACGCGCGACGAGCTGAAGGACCTGGCCTGCCTGGGCTTCTCGGCCGACCTGGTGATGCAGTCGTTCTGCCACACCGCGGCCTACCCCAAGCCGGTGGACGTGAAGATGCACCACGAGCTGCCGGACTTCATCTCCACCCGCGGCGGCGTCTCGCTGCGCCCGGGCGACGGCGTGATCCACAGCTGGCTCAACCGCTTCCTGCTGCCCGACACGGTCGGCACCGGCGGCGACTCGCACACCCGCTTCCCGATCGGCATCAGCTTCCCGGCCGGCTCCGGCCTGGTGGCGTTCGCGGCCGCCACCGGCGTGATGCCGCTGGACATGCCCGAGAGCGTGCTGGTGCGCTTCAAGGGCCAGATGCAGCCCGGCGTCACCTTGCGCGACCTGGTCAACGCCATCCCGCTGTACGCCATCAAGCAGGGCCTGCTGACGGTGGCCAAGGCCGGGAAGAAGAACATCTTCTCCGGCCGCATCCTCGAGATCGAGGGCCTGCCGGACCTGAAGGTGGAGCAGGCGTTCGAGCTGTCCGACGCCTCCGCCGAGCGCTCGGCCGCGGCCTGCACGGTGCACCTGAACAAGGAACCGATCATCGAGTACATCAACAGCAACATCACGCTGATGCGCTGGATGATCGCCAACGGCTACCAGGACGCCCGCACGCTGGCGCGCCGCATCGCCGCCCAGGAAGCCTGGCTGAAGGACCCTCAGCTGCTCGAGGCCGATGCCGACGCCGAGTACGCCGCCGTAATCGAGATCGACCTGGCCGAGATCTCCGAGCCGATCGTCGCCTGCCCGAACGACCCGGACGACGTCAAGACGCTGTCCGACGTGGCCGGCGCCAAGATCGACGAGGTCTTCATCGGCTCGTGCATGACCAACATCGGCCACTTCCGTGCGGCCTCCAAGCTGCTGGAAGGCAAGCGCGACATCCCGACCAAGCTGTGGGTGGCGCCGCCGACCAAGATGGACCAGAAGCAGCTGACCGAGGAAGGCCACTACGGCGTGCTCGGCACCGCCGGCGCCCGCATGGAGATGCCGGGCTGCTCGCTGTGCATGGGCAACCAGGCGCAGGTGAAGGAGGGCGCGACGGTGTTCTCCACCTCCACCCGCAACTTCCCGAACCGGCTGGGCAAGAACAGCAACGTGTACCTGGGCAGCGCCGAGCTGGCCGCCATCTGCTCGCGCCTGGGCCGCATCCCGACGCGCGAGGAGTACCTGGCCGACATCGGCGTGATCAACGCCAACGGCGAGAAGATCTACCAGTACATGAACTTCGACCGCATCGACGACTTCCGCAAGGTCGCCGACAAGGTGCCGGCGTAAGCGGCTGGCTCCCACGGAAGAACGGCCCCCCGGGGGCCGTTTTTCATGGTCAGACCAGCACTTCGTGGTGCTCGCCGATGGTGGGCCGCTCGCCGCTCACCGCCGCCGCTGCCAGCTTGAACAGCTGGGTGGGCTTGCTCTCCCGGATGTCCCAGAACTCGGCGTGGGTGATGTGGACCTCCACCAGTTCCAGATCGGGATCGTCCGCGCCGCCGGGGAACCAGGCCTTGGTCATCGGGTTGAACAGCCGGTGGCGCGTGTCGCGGTCCTCGCTGACGGTGGCCTGGCCGCTGATCGACACGTAGCGGTCGTTGTGCGGGTCGGCATAGGACACGTTGACGTTGCCGTCGTTGCGCAAGCGCTCGCCCAGCTCGGTGCGTCGCGAGACGAAGAAATAGAGGACCGGCAGTTCGCCGAGTCCCCGGTTCAGGGTGGTGAGCGGGTGCGAGTGCAGGCGCCGTCGCCATGGCGGTGCGTCAGCATGGCGAAACGGATGTCCTTGATCATCTCCCACAGCCGCTGCTGGGGGGTCTTGTCCTTGCTCATGGGGAAGTCCTTCGGGGTCCCGGTCGGGTCTTGGATCCATCTTGGGCCGCGGCGCTCATCCGCAGCGTCGGAAGCGTCCACCGCAGGCTGTGCGCCGGCTCCGACATCCCCGCATCCCCTTCCGCCGGTGACGGCCGGTGCCGTGCCGGGTCCGCACTTCCCGTAGCATCCGCCGTTCAACCGGCGAAGGCCCTCGCATGTTCAAGTCGTTCTTCTTCTCCCGCCGCTGGCTCCCCTGGTCCCTGCTGGGCACGGCCGTCATCCTGTTCGCCACCTGGTACCGGGTGGAGCTGGACGTGCAGATCAACGAGTGGTTCGGCAGCTTCTACGACCTGGTGCAGAAGGCGCTGGCCAAGCCGGGGTCGATCACCACGGCCGACTACTGGGCCCAGCTCAACCTGTTCCTGCGCATCGCCATGCTGTACGTGACGATCGCGGTGGTGCTGGACTTCTTCGTCAAGCACTACATCTTCCGCTGGCGCACGGCGATGAACGACTACTACATGTCGCACTGGGACAAGCTGCGCCACATCGAAGGCGCCGCCCAGCGCGTGCAGGAGGACACCATGCGCTTCGCCACCATCATGGAGGGCCTGGGTATCGACTTCATGCGCAGCCTGATGGTGCTGGGTGCCTTCCTGCCCATCCTGGCCACCCTGTCGGCCAAGGTGACCGAGCTGCCCTGGTTCGGGACCGTCCCGTATTCGCTGGTCTGGGTCGCCATCGCGTTCGCGCTGGCCGGCACGGTGCTGCTGGCAGTGGTCGGCATCAAGCTGCCGGGCCTGCAGTTCCAGAACCAGCGGGTGGAGGCGGCCTACCGCAAGGAGCTGGTCTATGGCGAGGACGACCCGGCGCGCGCCAGCCCGCCCGAGACCGGGCGGCTGTTCGGCGACGTGCGCAAGAACTACTTCCGCCTGTTCTTCCACTACCTGTACTTCGATGTCGCCAAGTGGTCCTACATCCAGTTCGGCGTGCTGGTGCCCTACATCGCCCTGGCGCCGACCATGGTGAGCGGGGCAGTGACCCTGGGCGTGATGCAGCAGATCGTGCGCGCGTTCGGCCGGGTGGAGAGCTCGTTCCAGTTCCTGGTGCTGAGCTGGTCCACCATCGTGGAGCTGATGTCGGTCTACAAGCGCCTGCGCGCCTTCGAGCGGCAGATCGAGGCCGGCGATGCGGCCGACGTGCGGCCGGCGGCGACGCCGGGGTAGGCCTCAGGGGCCCTCGGTCGCGGCCGCCAGCTGGCGCAGCGCCTCGCCGGTCGCCGCATCCAGCGGGAAGAAGGTTTCCAGTGCCAGCTCCTGCACGGTCACGTCCACCGCCGTGCCGAAGACGGTGGTGGTGCTGATGAAGCTGAGCACCCGCCCATCCTGCGCGCGGTACTGCAATGGCAGCGCCACGCCCAGGTGCTCGCCGTCCAGCCGCGTGTCGTGCGCGCCCTCGGGCACCGGGTAGGCCTGCAGTTCCGCCAGCAGGTCCGACAGCACGGCATCGCCGGTCGCCTGCACCTGCTGGTGCAGCCGCTCGAACAGGTGCGTCCGCCATTGCCCCAGGTTGACGATGCGGCCGGCCAGCCCGCGCGGATGCAGGCTGAGGCGCAGCACGTTGACCGTCCCCTGCAGCAGCGCGGCATCGGCGCCGGCCAGCAGGTGCGGCAGCATGCGGTTGCCGGCGACCAGGTTCCAGTGCCGGTCCACCGCCAGCGCCGGGTTGGGCTCGTGCGCCCGCAGGATCAGCTCGACGGCCTCGCGTGCCGGGGCGAGCGCAGGATCCGCCAGCGGCCGTTCGCGGTACATGGGCGCGTAGCCGGCAGCCACCAGCATGGCATTGCGCTCGCGCAGCGGCACGTCCAGCCGCTGGGCCAGCCGCAGCACCATCTCGCGGCTGGGTAGGGCACGGCCGGTCTCCACGAAGCTGAGGTGGCGGGTCGAGATGTCGGCTTCCCCCGCCAGCCCTTGCTGCGAGAGCCGGCGGTGCAGTCGCCAGCGGCGCAACTGGGCGCCGAAGGGTGGCGGGGCGAGGGTCGGCTGGGGGGCGAGGCTCATGCAGGCATGCTATGCGTTGCGCGGCCGGACTTCCATGACTTCGCAGGTCATGGACCTGCCTCGGCCCGGTGACCACCATGCCAGCACCCACTTCCAAGGAGGCTTGCATGTCGACGGCCAGTTGCAGCGCGCCGCAACCCAGGCACGAGGCCGAATCGGCCCAGGGCCCAGAGCACGCGGCGCAGGAACAGCGGAGAAGCAAAGATCGCCACGTGGCCATGGGCCCGCGGCCGGCAGGCCCACCGGCTTCTTGTATGCTGTCCCACCCCTTTTTCGACAGCATCCCATGACCCGCGTCTTCAACTTCAGCCCCGGTCCCGCCACCCTGCCCGAAGCCGTCCTGCGCCAGGCGGCCGAGGAAATGCTCGACTGGCACGGCAGCGGCATGTCGGTGATGGAGATGAGCCACCGCGGCAAGGAATTCATCGGCATCCACGCCGAAGCGGAAGCCACGCTGCGCGAGCTGATGGGGATCCCGTCCAACTACAAGGTGCTGTTCCTGCAGGGCGGGGCGATCGGCGAGAACGCCATCGTCCCCATGAACCTGATCGGGCGCAGCGGCCGCGCCGACTACGTGGTGACCGGCGACTGGTCCAGGAAGTCGGTCAAGGAAGCGAAGACCTACGGCACGGTCAACATCGCCGCCACCGGCGAGGCCTCGAAGTTCACCGCGATCCCGAAGCAGTCCGGATGGAAGCTGGATCCGGGCGCCGCCTACGTGCACATCTGCTCCAACGAGACCATCGGCGGCGTCGAGTACCACTGGACGCCCGACACGGGCGCCGTGCCCCTGGTGGCCGACATGTCGTCCAACATCCTGTCGCGGCCCATCGACGTCAGCCGCTACGGCCTGATCTATGCCGGCGCCCAGAAGAACATGGGCCCCTCCGGGGTGACGGTCGTGATCGTGCGCGACGACCTGCTGGGCCACGCGCTGCCGATCACGCCCTCGGCCTTCAACTACAAGCTGCAGGCCGAGGCCGACTCGATGCTGAACACCCCGCCCACCTACGCGATCTACATCGCCGGGCTGGTCTACAAGCACCTCAAGGCGCAGGGCGGCCTGGCGGCCATGGAGGAGCACAACCGGGCCAAGGCCAAGATCCTGTACGACTACCTGGACGCCAGCAGCTTCTACCGCAACCCGGTCGCGCCCGAGGACCGTTCGCTGATGAACGTGCCCTTCACGCTCAAGGACGCGGCCCTGGACGAGCCCTTCCTCAAGGGGGCCACCGAGCGCGGGATGATCCAGCTCAAGGGCCACCGCTCGGTCGGCGGCATGCGCGCCTCGATCTACAACGCCATGCCGATCGAGGGCGTGAAGGCGCTGGTCGCCTACATGCAGGAATTCGAGAGGCAGCATGGCTAGCCTGCGCCCGTTCCGGATCCTGGTGCTGAACCAGGTCTCGGAGGTGGGGCTGCAGCGCCTGCCGGCCGGACGCTACCGGGTCGGCAAGGACGTGGAGGAGCCGGACGCGGTGCTGGTGCGCTCGGCCGACATGCATGCCATGCAGGTGCCCGCCAGCGTGCAGGCGATCGCGCGTGCCGGTGCCGGCACCAACAACATCCCGGTCAAGGCCATGAGCGCGCGCGGCGTGCCGGTATTCAACGCGCCGGGCGCCAACGCCAATGCGGTGAAGGAACTGGTGCTGTCCGGCATGCTGATGGCGGCGCGCAACCTGCCGGCGGCGCAGCGCTTCGTCGACGGGCTGGATCCGTCCGCCGCCGACCTGGATCGGCAGGTGGAGGAGGGCAAGAAGGCCTTTGCCGGCTTCGAGCTGGCCGGGCAGACCCTGGGCGTGATCGGCCTGGGCAAGGTCGGCTGCCTGGTCGCCCATTCGGCGCTGCAGCTGGGCATGAACGTGGTGGGCTTCGACCCCGAGATCACGGTGGATGCGGCCTGGAGCCTGCCCTCGCAGGTGCGCCGCGCCGGCAGCGTGCCCGAAGTGCTGCGCAGCTCGCGCTTCGTCAGCCTGCACGTGCCGCTGCTCGATGCCACGCGGCACCTGGTCAACGCCGATAACCTGCCGCTGCTCAAGTCCGGCGGGGTGCTGCTGAACTTCTCGCGCGAGGGCGTGGTCGACGACGCGGCCGTGCTGCGGGCGCTGGACGCCGGCACGCTGGGCCGCTACGTCTGCGACTTCCCGCACGGCGCCATCCTGCGCCACCCCGGCGTGATCGCGCTCCCGCACCTGGGCGCCTCCACCCGCGAGGCCGAGGACAACTGCGCGGTGATGGTCGCCGAGCAGCTACGCGACTACCTGGAGCACGGCAACGTCGTCAACGCCGTCAACTTCCCCGGCGTGGCGATGGCGCGGGAGTCGCGCTTCCGGGTGGCGATCGCCAACGCCAATGTGCCCAACATGCTGGGCCAGATCTCCACGGCCATGGCGCAGGCCGGCCTGAACATCCACAACATGGTCAACAAGTCGCGCGGCGAGATGGCCTACACGCTGGTGGACGTGGACAGCGAGGTCTCGGCCGAGGTGCTGGCCGCGCTGCGCGCCATCGAGGGCGTGCTCGCGGTGCGCTACCTGCCGGCCGCCGAAGCGGACTGAAGCAAGCCGGTCCGGGTCAGTCCTGCCGGCCGGTCTCCTGCCGGTACAGGCCGGGCAGGAAGTGCTCCAGCATGCCGACCTCCTCGACGTTGTGGCGCAGCCAGGCTTCGCCCTTGCCGGCGGGAAAGGCGAGCCGCAGCACCAGGGGCTGCAGCAGGCGGGCGACGCCACGCCTCGTGCCGATCACCAGGCAGTTCTCATAGAGGGTGCCGTCCGGCACCGCCCGGAACGTGTATTCCATCCGCGCGAGTCCCGAGATGCCATGCACCACCGGGTTGTGGATGAAGCCCTCCTCGTCGAGCTTCTCGATGCGGGTCTCGATGTCGACCTCGAAGCGGCGATTGGCGCCGAGGAACTCCTTCAGGCGGATCACCGCGCCGGGCCCCACGCTGCCGTCCGGCAGCCGCTTCGCATAGCTCGCATGCACGTGGTCGTAGGGATGCCAGGCGCGGTAGCGGTCGACCCGGCGGCCGTCCACCTCCACCTCGCCCTCGAGGTGGGCGAACCACCAGGCCAGCATGCGCGGCGAGACGCCGCGCAGCACCTCGTGGCGGATCCAGTACCGGGTGCGTCCGTCCGCCAGGCGGTCGACGCCGAAGCGGGCGGACCCCAGCGGCTTGAGGGGCCAGGGCAGGGCCGCGGGCTGCGGCGGGCCCGGGTGCCTCGCCGGATAGGCAGGCACCGGGGGCCGCTCGGCTGCGGCCAGGACCGGCAGGGGCAAGGCCTGGTAGCTCATGGCAGGTCAGATGTGTATAGCATCCACTGTACTTCTTGTTTGAATATAAGTAAAGTGACAGCTATACAAAGTAAATCGCGGGCGCGCGGCCGCCCGCGTTCGGAAGCCCGCAGCGCCGAGATCCTGTGGGCGGCGGCGCAGCTCTTTGCCGAACGCGGGGTGGAGCGGGCGAGCACGCGCGAGATCGCCGCCCGCGCCGGCACCACGGAGCGCACGCTGTTCAAGCACTTCGGTTCCAAGGAGGCGCTGGTCCGGGCGGTCGTCGAGGAAGCGGTGCTGATGCACCTGGCACCGCTGTCGCTCGAGGGCCTGCGCCGCGCCATCGGCGCGTCCGCCGCGGACCTGGCAGGCTGGCATCGCTCGCTGCTGGCCTCGCGCCTGCAGGCTTGGCAGGGCGCTCCCGAGCTGGTCCGCCTGCTGATGGCGGAGGTGCTGCGCGATGCCTCGGCGCGCGAGCGGTTCGCCGCCCACTGGCGATCGGCTGCCTGGAAGCCGCTGGTCAGTTTGTTCACGAGCCTGCAGGCGGACCGGCGATTGCGGTCCGACATCGCGCCGGAGCGCATGGCCCGCCTGTTCCTCTCGCTGAACCTGGGCTACCTGTCCGCCCGCCTGGTGCTGGCGCCGGCTGCGGACTGGGACGACGAGGCGGAACTCGATGCCATCGTGGCCCTGTTCCGGTCCGGTAGCGCAGCCGCTCCCTGACTGCGGGTATCGGCCGCTCCGGCAACCCAACGGCGGAGGCGGCGGCACAATGGGGCGAGCTGTCCCAGCCGGGACACGACCTCCGGTCCAGAAGAAAAGGAAGACCCGATGCCCCACGCCTTTGCCCGCACCCTGAAGAGCTTCAAGTTCGGCCGGCAGACCGGCAGCCTCTACTCGCTGCCGGCCCTGGCCGAGGAATTCCCCAACATCAGGCGGATGCCGGTGTCCATGCGCATCGTGCTGGAGTCGGTGCTGCGCAACTGCGACGGCCTCAAGGTCACCGCCGACCACGTGCGCCAGGTCGCCAACTGGTCGCCCACCGCGGCGCGCACCGAGGAGATCCCGTTCGTGGTGGCGCGCGTGGTGCTGCAGGATTTCACCGGCGTGCCGCTGCTGGCAGACCTGGCCGCCATGCGCAGCACTGCGGCCCGGCTGGGCCGCGACCCGGGGCGCGTCGAACCGCTGGTGCCGGTGGACCTGGTGGTGGACCACTCGATCATGGTCGACCACTACGGCACGCGCGACGCGCTCGACCTGAACATGAAGCTCGAGTTCCACCGCAACCGCGAGCGCTACGAGTTCATGAAGTGGGGCATGCAGGCCTTCAGCACCTTCGGCGTGGTGCCGCCCGGCTTCGGCATCGTCCACCAGGTCAACCTGGAGTACCTGGCGCGCGGCGTGCACAGCACGCCCCAGGGCGTCTACTACCCCGATTCGCTGGTCGGCACCGACAGCCACACCACGATGATCAACGGCATCGGCGTGGTCGGCTGGGGTGTGGGCGGCATCGAGGCCGAGGCGGCCATGCTTGGCCAGCCGGTCTACATGCTCACGCCCGACGTGGTCGGCCTGGAGCTGACCGGCCGCCTGCGCGAAGGCTGCACCGCCACCGACCTGGTGCTCACGGTGACGGAGCTGCTGCGCAAGCACAAGGTGGTCGGCAAGTTCGTCGAGTTCTTCGGCGAGGGCACGCGCACGCTGGCCGTGCCGGACCGCGCCACCATCGGCAACATGGCGCCCGAGTACGGCGCCACCATGGGTTTCTTCCCGGTCGACGAGAAGACCCTCGACTACTTCCGCGGCACCGGCCGCAGCGAGTCCGAGATCTCGGCGCTGGAGGCCTACTTCCGCGCCCAGGGCCTGTTCGGCGTGCCGCAGGCCGGCGAACTGGACTACTCGCAGGTCGTGAAACTGGACCTGGGCGACGTCACGCCCAGCCTGTCGGGTCCCAAGCGGCCGCAGGACCGCATCGAACTGGGCAAGGTCAAGGAGCAGTTCACGCGCCTGTTCAGCGCCCCGATCGCCGAGAACGGGTTCAACCAGCCGGCCGAGACGCTGCAGAGCCGTACGCTGCTGCACCCGGGCGGCGAAACCCCGGACCCCAAGATTCCGTCCGCCCCCCCGCTGCGGCCGGCGGCGATCGTGTCCGAGACGGAGATGGTCTACAACCGGCCGACGCTGCATTCGGCGCAGTCGGAGGCCGCCGCGGCGCCCACCGCGCCGCAGGACGTGACCATAGGCAACGGCGACGTGCTGATCGCCGCCATCACCAGCTGCACCAACACCTCCAACCCGGGCGTGCTGCTGGCCGCCGGCCTGCTGGCCAAGAAAGCGGTGGAAGCGGGGCTGCGCGTGCAGCCGCACATCAAGACCTCGCTGGCGCCCGGCTCGCGTATCGTGACCGAGTACCTGCAGAAGACCGGGCTGCTGCCCTACCTGGAGCAGCTGGGCTTCACCGTGGCGGGCTACGGCTGCACCACCTGCATCGGCAACTCGGGCGACCTGGCGGCGGAGATCAACGAAGCCATCACCAAGAACGACCTGGTGTGCGCCGCCGTGCTGTCGGGCAACCGCAACTTCGAGGCCCGCATCCACCCGAACATCAAGGCCAACTTCCTGGCCAGCCCGCCGCTGGTGGTGGCCTACGCGCTGGCCGGCACGGTGCTCAAGGACCTGATGAGCGAGCCGGTCGGCAAGGGACACGGCGGCAAGGACGTCTGGCTGGGCGACATCTGGCCGTCCAGCGAGGAGGTCCACAAGCTGATGAAGCACGCCATGGACGGCGAGGCCTACCGCCGCAACTACGCGAAGGTGAAGTCCGAGCCGGGCGAGCTCTGGAAGGGCATCCACGGCGTGTCCGGCGAGACCTATGCCTGGCCGGCCAGCACCTATATCGCCGAGCCGCCGCTGTTCCCGGACTTCGACCCGCAGCCGCCCGCGGCCAACGACCCGAAGCAGGACGTGTCGGTGCGCGGGGCGCGCATCATGGCGCTGTTCGGCGACTCGATCACCACCGACCACATCTCGCCAGCCGGGTCGATCAAGGAGAGCTCGCCGGCCGGCCAGTGGCTGCTGGCGCATGGCGTGAAGAAGGCGGACTTCAACAGCTACGGCTCGCGCCGCGGCAACCACGACGTGATGATGCGTGGCACCTTCGCCAACGTGCGCATCAAGAACCTGATGATCCCGGCGCTGCCGGGCGGCTCGCGCGAGGAGGGCGGCGTGACCCTGTACCGCGACGCCCAGGGCCGCACGGAGAAGATGTCCATCTTCGACGCCGCCATGAAGTACATGGCCGAGGGCCGGCCCACGGTCATCTTCGCCGGCGAGGAGTACGGCACGGGATCCTCGCGCGACTGGGCGGCCAAGGGAACCCAGCTGCTGGGCATCAAGGCGGTGATCGCGCGCAGCTTCGAGCGCATCCACCGCAGCAACCTGGTGGGCATGGGCGTGCTGCCGCTGCAGTTCCAGGACACCGACACCTGGCAGTCGCTGCGGCTGGACGGCTCGGAGTTGATCGACGTGGTGCCCGACCCCAGCCTGCGCCCGCGCAGCGACGCCAAGGTCGTGGTGCTGCGCGCCGACGGCAGCCGGCAGGAGATCACGGTCACGCTGCGCATCGACACCGACATCGAGGTGCAGTACTACCGCCACGGCGGCATCCTGCCCTTCGTGTTGCGGCAGTTGCTCGCGGCCTGAGGGCCGCCTCGTCGCAGCAGTCGCATCGGGGCTGCGAGCGGCCCGGAGATGCTTCAAGCCTGAAGGATCAGGCCGTACACTCGAGCGAGCCCGCGCGGCGGGCCCTTGCCGAAGGACTGGCCCCTTGATCCGATTCAGCGCCCGCCGGGGCGTCTCGCCCACCATCGCGCCGGAGGAATCCATCGGTTCCGCCACACCGCCGGTGCCCGATGGCCAGGGCGTGCTGCGCGTGGTGCGCGTGAGCCGGGCCGAGGTGCGGGGCTCGGCCATGGACGAACTGTTCGCCGCCCGCAGGCGCGTGCAGGGTCCCGGGCGCGTGCCCGGCCTGTGCGGTGCCGTGCTGCACGTCGCCGGCTGGTTCGTGCTGTGGCAGGAAGGACCGGAGGCGGTGATCGAGGCGGCGCTCAAGCCGCCGGCCCGCGGCCGCCACGCGGTGCCGCGCGTCCTGCACCGCAGCTTCGGGCCACGCACGCTGCAGGAGCCGCTGGTCCTGAGCACGACCCAGTGGCTGGAGGGGCCGGTTCCGTTCGAGCGCCGCATCGAGGCGGTGGCCACGGCGCCTTCGATGCGTCCGCAGGACATCTGGCGCGTGCTCAGCGAGCCCTGCACGCTGACGCCTTCCACGGTGCTGCCCGACCTGGACCGCCGCTTCGGGCTGCTGGCCTCGGACGACCAGCGTGCCATCGAACGGGCGCGCCAGCTCGCCGACCATTTCAACCGGCCGCTGGTCTATCGCCGCTTCGCCGACGCGACCCCGGGCACCAGCGACTTCGGCGCCGCGTACCTGGACCTGCCCTTGAGCGGCCGGCCGCTGCGGGTGCAGGCCGTCTCGCGCCGTGCCTTCGGCAATCCCCTGGTGCACGAAGCCCTGCGCCCGGCCGACCGGCTGGTGCTGCTGGTGGGCGAACAGTCGCGACCGGCCCTCGAGCTGGCCGCCGGCATGGCAACGTTCCTGCAGCGGGTCGGTCCGCCCGCTGCCATCGAAGTGGTGGCCGAGGACGCCGCGGTGGGCACCGCCGTCGCCGACTTCCTGCGCGGCCAGGTGAACGCGGGCATCACGCTGCGGGAGACGGCGATCGGCGAGGCGCAGCTGGTGGCCTCGCTGATCGGCGTTGCCGCCGCGCCCTGAGGGCTGCTGCGCGCGCGAGCGCGGGCACAATGCGCGGCAATGGCACAGGACGTTCTCGTCGCCGGGGGAGGCATCGCGGGGCTCGCGGCCGCAGTGGCCGCCCGGGCCGCCAACTGGGAGGTGCGGCTGTTCGAGCAGGCCCAGGAGTTCTCCGAAGTGGGCGCCGGCCTGCAGCTCGGGCCCAATGCCACGCGCGTGCTGCGCGAGTGGGGTTTGCTGGATCGGCTGCAGGCGCTCGCCTGGCAGCCGCCGCGCCTGTCGGTGCGCGATGCCCTGGATGGGCGCGAACTGGGCTCGCTCGCGCTCGGTGCTTCGGCGCAGCAGCGCTATGGCGCCCCCTACCTGACCGTGCACCGCGCCGACCTGCACGACGCGCTGCTGCAGGCCGCCGCGGATGCCGGCGCGTGGCTGCGCACCGGCCTGCGCATCGCCGCCGTCCGGGTCGATGGCGAACTGGCGCAGGCGCACCTGGAGGGCGGCGCGCTGGTGGAAGCCGATGCCATGGCGATCGCCGACGGCGTGTGGAGCCGCCTGCGCGAGCAGTTGGTGGGCGACGGCCCCGCGCCGGCGACCGGGCACGTGGCCTACCGGGCGCTGGTGCCGATGTCGCAGCTGCCCGCCGCGCTGCGGGGCAACGAGGTGCAGGCCTGGCTGGGACCGCAGATGCACCTGGTGCGCTACCCGGTGCGGGCCGGCGAGGCGCTCAACGTGGTCGGATTCATCGAAGGGCGGGCGGGCGCCGGCTGGGACCACGCCGTGCACCCCGATGCCCTGCGCGCGGCCGTCGCCGGGCTGTGCGGCGAACTGCAGTCGCTGGTCGATGCGGTCGAGGTCTGGCGCATGTGGCCGGTGCACGACCGTCCGCCGGTGCGCGGGGCGGCGGAGATGGCGCGCGGGCGGGCCGTGCTGCTCGGCGACGCGGCCCATCCGATGCGGCCCTACCTCGCGCAGGGGGCCGGCATGGCGATCGAGGACGCCTGGTCGCTGCAGAAGGTGCTGGCCGCCTGCGACGAGCGCGTGATGGACGTGCCCACCAGCCTGCAGCGCTACGCGCTCAATCGCTGGCAGCGTTGCGCGCGGGTGCAGCGCCGCTCGCAGCGCAACGGCTGGATCTTCCATGCCGACGGCCTGCTGCGCCGTGCCCGCAACCTCGCGATGGCGGCCGGCGGCGAGCCGCTGCTCGACCTGCCCTGGCTGTACCGGGGCATCGAGGCCTGAGCGGCCTGCGGCCCCGGTTCAGAGATCGGTGCGCAGCCGCCAGATCTCGGGGAACAGCACCACGTCCAGCATCTTGCGCAGGTAGGGCACGCCGCCGGTGCCGCCGGTGCCGCGCTTGAATCCGATGATGCGTTCCACCGTGGTCACGTGGCGGAAGCGCCAGAGCCGGAACGCGTCCTCCAGGTCGGTCAGCTCCTCGCCGAGCTGGTACAGGTCCCAGTACTGCTCGGGGTTGCGATAGACCTGCAGCCAGGCCTGCTCCACTTCCGGACTCTCGACGTAGGGCAGGGTCCAGTCGCGCTCGACGTGGCTGGCCGGCACCGGCAGGCCGCGCCGCGCCAGCAGGCGCAGCGACTCGTCGTACAGCGAGGGGGCCTCGAAGGCGGCGCGCACCTGCTCCAGCAGGTCGGGCCGGTGCTCGTGGGGCTTGAGCATGGCCGGGTTCTTGTTGCCCAGCGTGAATTCGATGCGCCGGTACTGTGCGCTCTGGAAGCCGCTGGAGCTGGCCAGGTAGGGCCGGATCGCGCTGTACTCGGGCGGCGTCATGGTGGCCAGCACGTCCCAGGCGTGGACCAGCTGCTCCATGATTCGCGAGACGCGGGCCAGCATCTTGAAGGCGCTGCCGAGCTCGTCGCACGCCACGCAGCCGATGGCCGCGCCCAGCTCGTGCAGCATCAGCTTCATCCACAGCTCGCTGGTCTGGTGCTGGATGATGAACAGCATCTCGTTGTGGTTGGGCGACAGCGGCTTCTGCGCGCTGAGGATCGCGTCCAGCTGCAGGTAGTCGCCGTAGCTCATGGAGCGGCTGAAATCCAGTTGCGCGCCTTCTGCGCGCACGATGTCCTCGGGTCGGGTCCTGTCGTTCATGTCACGGCCTGTTGTCGGTTGAATTCGGGGCGCTGCCATTCGCCGCTCTCCAGCACCTGGCGCAGCTGCTCGACGGCGTTCCACACGTCCTCGAAGCCCAGGTACAGCGGGGTGAAGCCGAAACGCAGGATGTCGGGCGCGCGGAAGTCGCCGATCACGCCGCGCGCGATCAGCGCCTGCACGATGGCGTAGGCACCTTCGGGCCGCGACAGGCACACCTGCGAGCCGCGCTGCGCGTGCTCGCGCGGCGTCACCAGGACCAGTGCCTGGCCGGCGCAGCGCTCCTCCACCAGCGCGATGAACAGGTCGGTGAGGGCCAGCGACTTGGCCCGCAAGGCGTCCATGCCGCCCAGCGGACGCGCGGCATCGAGGGCATCGAGCCCGCAGTCGAGGGCCACCAGGCTCAGCACCGGTTGCGTGCCGCACAGGTAGCGGGCGATGCCGGGCGCCGGCTGGTACTCGGGCGTGAACTCGAACGGAGCCGCATGGCTCCACCAGCCGGCCAGCGGCTGCCAGAAGCGGTCGGCGTGGCGCGGGTGCACCCAGGCGAAGGCCGGTGCGCCGGGACCGCCATTGAGGTACTTGTAGCCGCAGCCGACCGCGAAGTCGGCATCGGCGCCCTGCAGGTCCACCGGCACGGCGCCGGCGCTGTGCGCCAGGTCCCAGACCGCGAGCACGCCGTGGCGGTGGGCCAGGCCGGTGAGCGCCGCCATGTCGTGCATGGCGCCGGTGCGGTAGTTCACGTGGGTGAGCATCAGCACGGCGACGTCGCCGCCTTGCAGCGCCTGCGGAATCTCCTGCGGCGCGTCGACCAGCCGCAGTTCGCAGCCGCGCTCGGCGCACAAGGCCTGGGCGATGTACAGGTCGGTCGGGAAGTTGCTGCGCTCGCTCAGCACGACGCGGCGGCCCGGTTGGTCCTCCGTCGCGATCGCCAGGGCGGCGCTCAGGACCTTGTAGAGGTTGATCGAGGTGGTGTCGGTGGCCACCGTTTCGCCGGGGCCGGCGCCGATCCAGCCGGCGATGCGGTCGCCGATGCGGCGCGGCATCTCGTACCAGCCCGCCGTGTTCCAGGAGCGGATGAGGCCCTCGCCCCATTCGTGTTCGACGGTGCGCGCGACGCGCGCGGCCGTGGCCCGCGGCAGCGGACCGAGCGAGTTGCCGTCCAGGTAGATCACGCCGTCGGGCAGAGCGAACAGGTCGCGCAGCGGGCGCAGCGGGTCGGCCGCGTCGCGGGCGCGGCAGGCTTGCAATGTCAGCATTCGGAATTCCTCCGCACTGCGTGCTCCGGAAATGAGCGCTTGGGGGGGCCCGGCGCGCTCATGGAGTACGCAGGACGGCGCGCACCGGCGAAGCGTCGGCCGTCATCAGTTTCAGGGGCAGGGCGATCAGTTCGTAGTCGCCTTCGGGGACCTCGTCGAGGACCAGGTTCTCCAGCACGCGCAGGCCGCGTCGGCGGATCGACTGGTGGCTGGGCAGGTCCTTGCTGTCGGCCGGGTCGATGCTGGCGGTGTCTATGCCCACCAGCCGCACGCCGGCATCGGCCAGGCGCTCGATCGTCTCGGGGGCGAAGGCGGCCAGGGCGTCGTCCCAGCGGTCCACCGGCATGCGCTCGTAGGTGCGCACCAGCACGCGCGGCGGCAGGTCCGCGGCGGCATGGGCGAGATCCGCCCAGTGGACCAGGGGCGCGCGGCCGATGGCGTGGATCACGCGGCAGGGGCCGAGGTAGGGGTCGAGGTCGAGCGCGCCGACGGCGGCGCCCTGCGGGTCGTAGTGCAGCGGGGCGTCGGCATGGGCGCCCACGTGCGGCGAAAGGGTCAGGCTGCTGACGTTGACGGGGCAGCCGGGCGCGATCTGCGCGGCCCACTGCTGCGCGTACGGCGTGTCGCCGGGGAACACGGGCGAGCCCGCGTGCACCGGCGGCGAGATGTCCCAGAGGCGTGGCATGCGGCGCAGTGTGGAACGCCGGAAATAACCGTGGTGTCGGTTATTGCCAACACCCTTTGATTTTTGTTGAGGCCTAAAGCATCGGCAGCGGCGGCAGGCCGTGGCGCGCGCGGGCGCGCAGGCAGGCATCGCTGCCCGGCTCCAGTTCACGGCAGGGATTGGGTCGCCATTCGTAGATGCCGCAGGCGACCTTTTCGCCGACTCGGCCGGTCAGCGCGGCGCACCGCATCGGCTGGTGGTCGGTGCCGCGCATGCGCCAGGTGCGGGCGGTCACCTCGACCGCGAGCCCGGCGGGCACGCAGCCGCCGTTGTGGTCGAGTTCCTCGACGGCGAAGTCGACGCGGAACGCGGCGCAGCAGGCACCGCAAACCAGGCAAGGATGGGGGAGGGTGGGGGACATGTGGTCAACCGCCGGCGGCCGCCTGGCGTTGCGCGATCACTGTATGCAAATACAGTTTCTTGGAAAGGAACGATCATGGAACTGCAGACCGCGCGCGAGATTATCGACACCCTGGCCCAGGGCATCCACCCCGTCACCGGCGAGGCCATGCCGGCGGACAGCCCCTACAACGCACCGCCGGTGATCCGCGCGCTGTTCGCGGTCTCGCAGGCGCTGGACACTGCGGTGGCCGCGCCCGCCCCTGCGGCGCGGCCGCGGCGCGAGGCGCCACCCAACACCGGCAAGCCCTGGAGCGCGGACGACGACGAGCAGTTGCGCTCCGGCTTCGACGCGGGCACCCCGACCAAGGACCTGGCGGCGGCGCTCGGCCGCACCCGCTGGGCGATCGAGTCGCGGCTGGTGAAGCTGGGCGTGATGACCCTGGGGGCATCGTCGGCAGCGCTGGCGCGCTGACCGGTGCGCGGTGGGGGATGACGGCGACGGCAGTCGCCCGTCTCCGGCGCTCAGGGCGCTACGCGACCCAGCAGCAGGTACTCCATCAGCGCCTTCTGCACGTGCATGCGGTTCTCCGCCTCGTCCCACACCACCGACTGCGGGCCGTCGATCACCTCGGCGGCCACTTCCTCGCCGCGGTGGGCGGGCAGGCAGTGCATGAACAGGGCGTCGGGCTTGGCCACGCGCATCATCTCCTCGTCCACGCACCAGTCGGCGAAGGCCTTGCGGCGCTGCTCGTTCTCGGCCTCGTAGCCCATGCTGGTCCACACGTCGGTGGTTACCAGGTCGGCGCCGCGGCAGGCGTCCATCGGGTCCTTGAACACCTTGTAGCTGTCGCGGCTGCGCACGCCGGCCACGGCCTGGTCGACCTCGTAGCCGCTGGGGGTGGACACGTGCACCGTGAAGCCCAGCAGCTCGGCGGCCTGCAGCCAGGTGTTGGCCATGTTGTTGCCGTCGCCCACCCAGGCCACGGTCTTGCCGGCGATGGAGCCGCGGTGCTCCTGGTAGGTGAACAGGTCGGCCAGGATCTGGCAGGGATGGAACTCGTTGGTCAGGCCGTTGATCACCGGCACCCGCGAGTGCTCGGCGAAGCGCTCGATCTTGTCCTGGCCGAAGGTGCGGATCATCACCAGGTCCACCATGCGGCTGATCACCCGCGCCGAGTCCTCGATCGGCTCGGCACGCCCGAGCTGGCTGTCGCCGGTGGTCAGGTGCACCACGCTGCCGCCCAGCTGGTACATGCCGGCCTCGAAGCTCACGCGCGTGCGGGTGGAGGCCTTCTCGAAGATCATGGCCAGCGTGCGGTCGGCCAGCGGGTGGTACTTCTCGTAGGCCTTGAACTTGCGCTTGATCACGGCGGCCCGTTCGAACAGCCACGCGTACTCGTCGGCCGTGAAGTCCACGAACTGCAGGTAGTGCCGGATCGTCATCGCCTTACTCCGCGAGGAAGGACTTGACCAGCGGCGCCAGGATGGCGACGCACTCGTCGGCCTCGGCCCGCGTGAAGATCAGGGGAGGCAGCAGCCGCACCACGCTGTCGGCGGTGACGCTGATCAGCAGACCCGCTTCGGCGGCACGGTTGACCAGCACGCCGCACGGCCGGTCCAGTTCCATGCCGATCATCAGGCCCTGGCCGCGGATCTCCTTCACCCCGGCGTGGCCGCCGAGTTCGCGCGCCAGCAGGCCCTTGAGGTGGCTGCCCACGTCGGCGGCGTTCTCCAGCAGGCCGTCCTCTTCCATGATGCGGATGGTCTCGACCCCGGCGCGCATGGCCAGCGGGTTGCCGCCGAAGGTGGTGCCGTGGTTGCCGGGCTGGAAGATGTCCGCCGCCCGCGGGCCGGCCACCACCGCGCCGATCGGCACGCCCGAGCCCAGGCCCTTGGCCATGGGCACCACGTCGGGGCGGATGCCGGCCCACTGGTGGGCGAACCACTTGCCGGTGCGGCCCATGCCGCACTGGACCTCGTCGATCATCATCAGCCAGTCGCGTGCATCGCACAGCTCGCGCACCTGCTGCAGGTACTCGGCGCGCATCGGGTTGATGCCGCCTTCGCCCTGGATGGTCTCGAAGAACACGGCCACCACGTCCTTGTTGCCCTCGGTGGCGGCCTTGAGCGCCTCGATGTCGTTCAGCGGCACCCGGATGAAGCCTTCCACCAGCGGGCCGAAGCCCTGCTGGATCTTCGGGTTGCCGGTGGCCGACAGGGTGGCGATGCTGCGGCCGTGGAAGGCCTTTTCGTACACCACGATCTGCGGCCGCTCGATGCCCTTGTCGTGCCCGAACTTGCGCGCCAGCTTGATCGCGGCCTCGTTGGCCTCCAGCCCGGTGGAGCAGAAGAACACCTTGGACAGCCCCGACAGCCCGGCCAGCCTGGCCGCGAGCTTCTCCTGGTTGGGCACGTGGTAGTAGTTGCTGCTGTGGATGATCCTGGCGACCTGGTCCTGCAGCGCCGGCACCAGCTTGGGGTGGTTGTGGCCCAGGGTGTTGACCGCGATGCCGGCCAGCGCGTCCAGGTAGGCCTTGCCGTTGACGTCCCACACGCGCGCGCCCTGGCCGTGCGACAGGGCGATCGGCACGCGGCCGTAGGTGTTCATCGTGTGCGGCGTCGCTGCCTCGATCAGGGCCATTGGAAGGTGTCCTCCAGAAAAGAAAAGCGGCTCAACGCGTGAGCCGTTGAGGCCCGATTTTAGGCACAGGCCGGAAGCCCGATGCTTGACGATTGCGCATCGCAGCGATGCGGTGCGATGCTCGTGGCGGGCCCGGCGTCGACGGGCCGGAAGTCTTATATAAGATAGAATACTTGGGCGCTGTCGCGGGCCTTGATCCCCGTTGCCGCGGCGCCGCCATGCCTACCCCTACATGGTCACCACCCCCGCCAAAGAAGTCTTCATCCAGGGCATCACCCGGGACGGTCGAACCTTCCGCCCGAGCGACTGGGCCGAGCGCCTGGCCGGGGTCATGAGCGGCTTCCGGCCGGGCGGGTCGGCTCCGGGCAGCCACCTGAGCTACTCGCCGTGGTGCGTGCCGCGCGTGATCGACGGCGTCAAGACGGTGGTGGTGCACAGCGACCTGCGCCGGCACGACCCCATGGCCTGGGACTTCGTCATGAACTTCGCCCGCGACAACGACCTGCGGATGGCAGAGAAGGTGGCGGGGGCTGAGTAGATCCTGTAGATCCTGCGAGCGCGCTGCGCGCGAATGCACGCGAATACACCTGGTCAGTCGAGGACAGAGCGGCTGCGCGCTCGCGCTTCGCCGGCCTGTCCCCGAGGCATTCGGGTGCCAGCAAAGGCGCGCTTCGCGCGCTTGCGCTCAGAGCGCGCAACAAAAAAACCGCCCGAAGGCGGTTTCCTTGCTTTGCTGGCAGCGCACCCGGTTCAAACGGCGGGCTTGCGGATGCAGGCCCGGGCGAGCCGGTCTGACGGGGTCAGGCGGCGGCGGGGGCGGCCAGGGTCTTGACCTTGGCCGACAGGCGGGCCTTGTCGCGGGCCGCCTTGTTCTTGTGGAAGATGCCCTTGTCGGCGACGGTGTCGACGATGCTCTGGGCCTTGGCGAAGAGTTCGGTGGCCTTGGCCTTGTCACCGGCGGCGACGGCCTTCTCCACGTTCTTCACCGCGGTGCGGTACTTGGAGCGCAGCGAGGTGTTCGCTGCATTGAGCTTGACGTTCTGGCGCGCGCGCTTGCGGCCGGACGCCAGGCGGGGGTTCTTCTTCTTGGGCTTGGTAGAAGCCATGGATGGTTCCTTCGGTGTCTGAGGATGATGCCAGCAAAGCCCTCCATTGTAAGCGAAGCGCCCACTTGCCTGCAGGGCGCCGCAGGGGCGCCGGTACACTTGAGCCGGTGAGCCTGTTCAAAGCCGCTTCCACGGTCTCCCTGCTGACACTGGCGTCGCGCATCACCGGGCTCATCCGCGACCTGCTGATGGCGGCGGTGTTCGGCGCCACGGCACTGACCGACGCCTTCAACGTCGCCTTCCGCATCCCCAACCTGTTCCGCCGCTTGTTCGGCGAGGGCGCCTTCAGCCAGGCCTTCGTGCCGGCGCTGGCCCACACCCGCGAGCAACAGGGCGAGGAGGCCACCCGCCGGCTGGTCGACAGCGTGGCCACGGTGCTGGCCTGGGTGCTGCTGGCGACCTGCGCGGTCGGCGTGGCGGCCTCGCCGGCCCTGGTCTGGGCCCTGGCCAGCGGGCTGCGGCAGGACCCGCAGGCCTTCGACGCCGCCGTGCTCATGACCCGCTGGATGTTCCCCTACATCGGCTTCATGTCGCTGGTGGCGCTGTCGGCCGGCATCCTCAACACCTGGAAGCGCTTCGCCATCCCCGCGGCCACCCCGGTGCTGCTCAACGTGGCCCTGATCGCCGCGGCCTGGTGGGGGGCGCCCTGGTTCGCCGCCCGCGGCATCGAGCCGATCTACGCGATGGCCGCCGGCGTCATGCTGGGCGGCCTGCTGCAGCTGGGCATCCAGGTGCCGGCGCTGCGGCGACTCGGCATGCTGCCGCGCATCGGGCTCGCCTGGTCGCGCGTCCGCGCTGCCTGGCGCGACCCCGGGGTGCGCCGCATCCTCTCGCTCATGGGCCCGGCCCTGCTGGGCGTCAGCGTCGCCCAGATCTCCCTGCTGATCAACACGCAGATCGCCTCCTGGCTGCCGGCCGGCAGCGTGACCTGGCTGTTCTATGCCGACCGCCTGATGGAATTCCCCACGGCCCTGCTCGGCGTTGCCCTGGGCGTGGTGCTCATGCCCCAGCTCGCCTCCGCCCGCGCCGCCGGCGACGGCGAGCGCTATTCGTCCATGCTCGACTGGGGCCTTCGCCTGGTGGTGCTGCTGGCGGCGCCCGCCTCGGCCGCGCTGCTGGTGTTCGGCCTGCCGCTGGTGTCCACGCTGTTCCACTATGGCGCGTTCCGCGACAGCGACGTGCTGCAGGTGTCGGTGGCGCTGGGCGGCTACGGCATCGGCCTGCTGGGCCTGGTCGGCATCAAGGTGCTGGCGCCCGGCTTCTACGCCAGCCAGGACACGCGCACGCCGGTGAAGATCGCCGTCCTGGTGCTGGTGCTGACCCAGTTGATGAACGTCGCCTTCGTGCCTTTCTTCAAGCACGCCGGCCTGGCGCTCTCGATCGGCCTGGGTGCGCTGCTCAATGCGGGCTGGCTGCTGGTCGGCCTGCGCCGGCGCGGCAGCTGGTTGCCGGCACCGGGCTGGCCACGCTTCCTGCTGCAGGTGCTGGCCGCCACGGCGCTGCTGGCCATCTTCCTGGCCTGGGCGGCCGGCCACTTCCCCTGGATGGCGCTGCGCGCGCAGGCCCTGCAGCGCGCAGCGCTCCTGGGCGGCCTGCTGGTGGCGTCGGGCGCGCTCTACTTCGGTGCGCTCTGGGCCGCCGGCTTGAAGCTGAGGCAATTTGTCACGCGCTGACAAGCCGGGTACGACCCTGCCTTGACGCTCGCACGGCCGGTCCATTACAACGATCGCCACCATGCCGCTCAACTTCGAGGTCCCGACCGCACTGGAGTACTTCCGTGCACTGGTGCAGGACGACGACCATTTCCCCCTGCTGGAAGCGGCTGCCAGCATCGCCCAGGACGAGTACCCCGACCTCGACGTGCAGCAGGTGCTGGGCGACGTCGACCAGTTGCTGGCGCGCCTCAAGCGCCGCCTGCCTGCCGACGCCGCGCCACTGCAGCGGCTGCGTGCGCTCAACCAGTTCTTCTTCCGCGACCTGTCGTTCGGCGGCAACGTCAACGACTACTGCGATCCCGACAACAGCTACCTCAACGTCGTGCTGCGCACCCGGCGCGGCATCCAGATCTCGCTGGCCGTGCTGTGGATGGAACTGGCCCAGGGCCTGGGCCTGCACGCGCGCGGCGTGTGCTTCCCCGGCCACTTCATGATCAAGGTGAACCTGCCCAAGGGGCAGGTGGTGATCGACCCTTTCACCGGCCAGTCGCTCTCGCGCGAGGAACTGTCCGAGCGGCTGGAGCCCTACAAGCGCCGCAGCGGGCTTGTGGACGAATTCGAGGTCCCGCTCGGGCTGTACCTGCAGGCCGCGTCGCCGCGCGACATCATCGCGCGCATGCTGCGCAACCTGAAGGAGATCCACCGCGCGCAGGAAGACTGGCAGCGCCTGATCGCGGTGCAGGACCGGCTGTTGGTGCTGCTGCCCGATGCCTGGGCCGAGTACCGCGACCGCGGCCTCGCGCATGCGGAGCAGGGCCATGCGGCCATGGCCGTGCTGGACCTGGAGACCTACCTGATCCACGCGCAGGATTCGCTCGACATCGACGCGATCGCCGAGCGCGTGGCCGACCTGCGCCGCGCCCGAAGCTGAGGGCCGCGCGAGCGCCCCGCCATCGGGTACCCGGCCGGCGCAGCGGCCGTCGGCCGGCTCAGGCGATCACGACCGCGGCGCCGTCGCCGCGTGGCGCGATGGCGCCGATGTCGTGCACCGTCTCGCCCTGTGCGCGCAGGGTCGCCGCCACCGCGGTCGCTTCGCCCGGCGCCACCACGACCACCATGCCGATGCCGTTGTTGAAGGTGCGGTTCATCTCCTGGTCGGAGATGCCGGCGGTCGCCTGCAGCCAGGCGAACAGCTCGCTGCGCGGCCAACTGCCCGCCTTCAGGTGGGCGGCCAGGCCTTCGGGCAGCACGCGCGGGATGTTCTCCAGCAGGCCGCCCCCGGTGATGTGGGCCAGCGCCTTGATGCCGGCATGCTGCGCCAGTGCCGCCAGCACCGGCTTGACGTACAGCCGCGTGGGCGCTATCACCGCTTCCCGGAACGGTTGGCCGTCCAGCGTGGCCGGCAGTTGCGCGCCGGCGCGCTCGATGCACTTGCGCACCAGCGAGAAGCCGTTGGAGTGCACGCCGCTGGACGCCAGGCCCAGCACCACGTCGCCGGCCTGCACGTTCGAGCCGGACAGGATCTTCGACTTCTCGACCGCGCCGACTGCGAAGCCGGCCAGGTCGTATTCGCCGGGCGGGTACATGCCGGGCATCTCGGCCGTTTCGCCGCCAATCAGCGCGCAGCCGGAGAGCTCGCAGCCGCGCGCGATGCCGCCCACCACGCGGGCGGCGGTGTCCACGTCCAGCTTGCCGCAGGCGAAGTAGTCGAGGAAGAACAGCGGCTCGGCGCCCTGCACCAGCACGTCGTTGACGCTCATGGCCACCAGGTCGATGCCCACGGTGTCGTGCATGCCCCACTCGAAGGCGAGCTTGAGCTTGGTGCCCACGCCGTCGGTGCCGCTGACCAGCACCGGCTCCCGGAACCGCCTGGGCACCTCGAACAGCGCGCCGAAGCCGCCGATGCCCGCCATCACGCCTTCGCGCATCGTGCGCTTCGCCAGGGGCTTGATGCGGTCGACGAGCGCGTCGCCGGCATCGATGTCCACGCCGGCGTCTTTGTACGAGAGGGGAGTCTGGCTCATGGGAGGGGGAGGGCGCGCAGGGGCGCCCGATAGAATTCGCGTGATTTTACCGGCGGCCCTCCCGCGGGCCGGCCGCCGCAGCACCGCCGCCGATGCCCTTCACACCCACGCAGAAACGCGCCGCCATCTGGGCGCTGATCGCGTTGGCGTCGGTCTGGGCCCTGCGCGCGCTGGGCCCGGTGCTCACGCCCTTCGTGGTCGGCGCGGTGCTCGCCTACGCGCTCACGCCGCTGGTCGATCGCCTGGACGAAGCCGGCCGCGGCCGGGTGCCGCGCTTCGTGTCGGTGGTGCTGGTGGAGCTGCTCTTCATCGTGGTGCTGCTGTCGCTGTTCCTCATGGTGGTGCCCATCCTGGCCAAGGAAATCCCGCTGATGCGCGAGCAGGTGCCGGTGCTCTTCAAGTGGCTGGACGACACCGTGCGCCCGTGGCTGGCGCAGTTCGGCATCGACGTCGCGCTGGACCTGCAGAGCCTGAAGGTGCAGGTGATGCGCTACCTGCAGGCCAACTACGACGACGCGGTCAGCAGCCTGCTGTCCTCGCTCAAGATCGGCGGCAGCGTGGCCTTCGCCCTGGTGTTCAACGCGGTGCTGATCCCGGTCGCGCTGTTCTACCTGCTGCTGGACTGGGACCGCTTCGTGCACCGGATGGTGGAACTGGTGCCGCCGCGCGTGCGCCCGGCGGTGGACTCCTTCACCCACGAGGCGGACCAGGTGCTCGGCCAGTACCTGCGCGGGCAGCTGCTGGTGATGCTCACCATGGCCACCTTCTATTCCACCGGGCTGGCCCTGTTCGGGCTGGACCTGGCGCTGCCGATCGGCCTGTTCACCGGGCTGGCCATGTTCGTGCCCTACCTGGGCTTCGGCATCGGGCTGGTGCTGGCCATCCTGGCCGGGCTGCTGCAGTTCGCCTCGGCCAAGGCGCTGGTGATGGTGGCGGTGGTCTACGGCTCCGGCCAGGTGATCGAGGGCTTCTTCTTCACGCCGCGGCTGGTGGGCGAGCGCATCGGGCTACACCCGCTGGCCGTCATCTTCGCGCTGCTGGCCTTCGCGCAGCTGTTCGGTTTCCTCGGCGTGCTGGTGGCGCTGCCGGCCAGCGCGCTGCTGCTGGTGGCGATCCGCCGGGTGCGCGCCGGCTACATGGGCAGCGGCCTGTACCAGGGATGAAGCAGCTGCCGCTTCCCATCGCCCTGGCCCGCGCCCCCACGCTGGCGGGCTTCAGCGCCGGGCCGAACGAGGCCGCGCTGGCGCACCTGAAGCTGTGGGTGGGCAGCCCGACCCGCAGCCCGGTGCCGACCTACCTGTGGGGTCCGCCGGCCAGTGGCAAGACCCACCTGCTCAAGGCCGTGCAGGAAGCCCTGCGCGAGCAGGGCGCCGCCGTCGGCTGGCTGGACGCCTCCATGCTGGAGCCGCCCGCCTTCGACGAGCGCTGGGCCGTGGTGCTGATGGACGACGTGCACCTGTACACCGCCGTGCAGCAGCACGCCGCGTTCGCCTGGTTCGTCAGCGCGCAGGCCCTGCAGCGCGGCGTGTTGGCTGCCGGGCCGCTGGCGCCGGCCGGCCTGCGGCTGCGCGAGGACCTGCGCACGCGCCTGGGCTGGGGCCACGTGTTCCAGCTGCAGGTGCTGTCCGAGCCCGAGCGCCGCGCGGTGCTGCGCCGCGCCGCCGATGCGCGCGGCGTGTTCCTCTCCGACGAGGTGATGGACTTCATGCTGACCCGGTTCGCGCGCGACCTGGGCAGCCTGATGCAACTGCTGGAGCAACTCGACGCCTACGCGCTGCAGACCCAGCGCGCCATCACCATCCCCCTCATCAAGTCCATGCTGGAAAACGAGTGAAGGTCACGCTGTTCGACCTCGACCACACGCTGCTGCCGATCGACTCCGACTACGCCTGGGGCGAGTTCACGCAGGCGATCGGCTGGACCGACCCCGTCGTCTTCAAGCAGCGCAACGACGCCTTCTACGAGCACTACAAGGCGGGCACGCTGGACGTGCACGACTACGTGCGCTTCGCCACCGAGGCGATCCGCCTCAAGGGCCCCGAGGCGGCCGCGCAGGCGCGCGAGCGCTTCATGCGCGAGGTGGTCGGGCCCGCCATCCGGCCCGAGGCGCTGCAACTGGTGCGCTCGCACCAGGACGCCGGCGACCGGGTGCTGATCGTCACTGCCACCAACGAGTTCGTCACCGAGCCGATCGCCCGCGCGCTGGGAGTGGACGAGCTGATCGCGGTGCGGCTGGCGCGCGACGAGGCCGGCTGGATCACCGGCGAGATCGACGGCGTGCCGTCCATGCGCGCGGGCAAGGTCGACCGGGTCGGCCAGTGGCTGGCCGCACAGGGCCTGGACTGGGGGCAGGTCGAGACCACCTTCTATTCGGACTCGATGAACGACCTGCCACTGCTGGAGCGCTGCGACCACCCGGTGGCCACCAACCCGGACGCCGTCCTGCGCAGCCTGGCCGCCCAGCGTGGCTGGCGCATACTCGACCTGTTCCCTTCCCACCCATGATCAAGCAATTCATCGACCGCCTGCTGGGCGGCGGCGGCAACGGCCGCAAGCCGCGCTTCGGCAAGCGCCAGGAGATCGGCCCGCAGGAACACCACATCGACCCGGCCCTGGTGGACGAGCGCGCCGCCAACGTGGTGCGCACGCTCAAGGAGGCCGGCTTCGAGGCCTACATCGTCGGCGGCGCGGTGCGCGACCTGCTGCTGGGCCTGCGGCCCAAGGACTTCGACGTCGCCACCGACGCCACGCCCGAGCAGGTCAAGGGCCTGTTCCGGCGCGCCTTCATCATCGGCCGGCGCTTCCGCATCGTGCACGTGGTGTACGGGCGCGGGCGCGAACACGAGGTGATCGAGGTCTCCACCTTCCGCGCGTACATGGACAACGCCGCGGCCGAGGCCGTTGCGGGCAACGAGAAGACCAGCCGCAACGAGCTGGCCGGGATGAAGCACGCGGTGGACGCCAGCGGGCGCGTGCTGCGCGACAACGTCTGGGGGCCCCAGGAGGAAGACGCCACCCGGCGCGACTTCACCATCAACGCCATGTACTACGACCCGCAGACGCAGACGCTGGTCGACTACCACGGCGGCATGAAGGACGCGCGCAAGCTGACCCTGCGCATGATCGGCAACCCTGCCACCCGGTATCGCGAGGACCCGGTGCGGGTGATCCGCGCGGTGCGCTTCGCCGCCAAGCTCAGCCCGCTGGGCTTCAAGCTGGAGGGCAAGACCCAGGCCGCGCTGCGGCCCAGCCTGCCGTTGCTGGCCGACGTGCCGCAGAGCCGCCTGTTCGACGAGATGCTCAAGCTGCTGCAGACCGGCCACTCGGTCGCGACCATCGAGCAGCTCAAGGCCCTGGACATGGCCACCGGCATCTATCCCCTGCTGGACCTGGTGGTCGAGCGGGCCGACCAGCCGTTCGTGCGCTCGGCCCTGCAGGACACCGACCGTCGGGTGGCCGAAGGCAAGCCGGTCGCGCCCAGCTTCCTGCTGGCCTGCGTGCTGTGGTCCGACGTGCGCGAGGGCTGGGCCCAACGGCTGGCCCAGAAGCAGCACCCGATCCCGGCGCTGCAGGGCGCCATCGACGACGTGTTCGACAGCCGCATCGGCGACGTGTCCGGCCGCGGCAAGCTCGGCGCCGACATGCGCGAGATCTGGATGATGCAGCCGCGCTTCGAGCGCCGCATGGGCAGCACGCCCTTCAGCCTGGTCGAACAGCCGCGCTTCCGCGCCGGCTTCGACTTCATGCGGCTGCGCGCCGATTCCGGCGAGGTCGACGTGGTGCTGGCCGACTGGTGGCAGGAGTTCAGCCAGGCCGACGAGCAGGCCCGCGAGGACCTGGTCGCCCAGGTGCGCGCCGAGCAGCAGCAGAAGGGTGCGCGCCGCGTGCGCGTGGTCAAGCCGCAGGAGAAGGCCTCGGCCGCGGAGCGCCCGGCCGCTGGTGCGCCGCTCCCGCCCGCCCCGGCGCAGGAACAGGGCGAATCGGATGCCGCCGAGGGGGCCACGGGCGACGCGCCCCGCAAGCGCCGGCGCCGCCGCCGCAAGCCGGCCGGAGCCGCGGCTGCGGCCGGCAGCGAGGCCGCGCCACCGGCCGGCACCGGCGACTGACGCGTGTCGCTGCCGCGGCGCGACGCGCAGCCATGAGGGAGCCGGTCACAGCCTACGTGGCGCTCGGTGCCAACCTGGGCGACCCGAGGGCCGCCGTGCTGGCAGCCATGGACCGGCTGGGGACCCTGCCGCACACCCGCGTCACCGCGCGCTCCTCGCTCTGGCGCACCGCGCCGGTGGGCACCACCGGCCCGGACTTCGTCAATGCCGTGGTGGCGCTGCGCACGACGCTGCCGGCCCCCGGACTGCTCGCGGCCCTGCAGCGGCTGGAGCTGGAGGCCGGGCGCGAACGCCCGTGGCCGAACGCACCGCGCACTCTGGACCTCGACCTGCTGCTCTATGGCGAGGCGCGCATCGCCAGCCCGCGGCTGGTCGTGCCGCATCCGCGCATGCACGAGCGCGCCTTCGTGCTCGCGCCGCTGGCCGAGATCGCACCGGCGCTGGTGCCGCCCGGCGCGCTGGCGGCCATGACCTCCCAGGTCATTGCCCGCATTCCCTGAGCCGGCGACCATGGGGCCGTCCAACGAAGAAGGAGGTACCCCATGAGCGACACCGGACTGATTGCACTGGCGTGCGGACTGATCATCGGCCTCGGCGCGATCGGCGCCTGCCTGGGCATAGGCACCATGGGCGGGCGCTTCATCGAAGGCGCCGTGCGCCAGCCCGAGCTGATGGAACCGCTGCAGGTCAAGATGTTCCTGCTGACCGGACTGATCGACGCGAACTTCCTGATCGGCGTGGGCGTGGCGATGATGTTCGTGTTCGCCAATCCCTTTGCCACCGGCTGAGCGCCGCCACGCGCCGCCGTCCTACAGCGCGGCGGCGGCGCCCTTCCTAGAGTGGGCTGGAGGACTTGCCATGAACCAGCCTGCTTCCAACAAGCCTGCTTCCGCGCCCGACGTGGTGCCGCCACGCGAGCGGCCGGACCCCGGTGAAGAGCCGGTGCCCGAAGGCAGCAACGAGACCATCCACCATCCCGACGAGCGTGCCGAGGAGCACCACGTGCGCGAGGACCACAAGCCGCGCAGCCCCTACGTCACCGGCAACACCTGAGGTCGCCGCTGAGGGTCGCCGCCGCGCGGCCCACGGGCGCGCCGCCTTCGGCGATGATGGCGGGCCCTGCCCCGACCCGCTGCCATGGCTTCGAGCTTCTTCGCCCTGCTGGACGACATCGCCACCCTGCTGGACGACGTGTCCATCCTGACCAAGGTCGCCGCCAAGAAGACGGCCGGCGTGCTGGGCGACGACCTCGCGCTGAACGCGCAGCAGGTCACCGGCATCGCCGCCGACCGCGAACTGCCGGTGGTGTGGGCGGTGGCCAAGGGCTCGGCCGTCAACAAGCTGATCCTGGTCCCGGCCGCCCTGGCCATCAGCGCGCTGGCGCCCTGGGCGGTGCTGCCGCTGCTGATGCTGGGCGGCGCCTACCTCTGCTTCGAGGGGGTGGAGAAGCTCGCCCATCGCTTCCTGCACCACGGGGAGGAGGATGCCCGGCACAAGGAACTGGAACGCGCGCTGGCCGACCCGGCGGTGGATGTGCTGGCCCTGGAGAAAACCAAGATCCGCGGAGCGATCCGTACCGACTTCATCCTGTCGGCGGAGATCGTCGTCATCGCGCTGGGCACCGTGTCGGACCAGCCGCTGGCCACGCGCATCGGCGTGCTGGTCGGCATCGCCGCCCTGATGACGGTGGGCGTGTACGGGCTGGTGGGCGGCATCGTCAAGCTCGATGACCTGGGGCTGTGGCTGGTGTCGCGCGGGCGCCGTATCGCTGCGGCGGTGGGGCGCGGGCTGCTGCGCGCCACGCCCTGGATGATGCGCGGGCTGTCGATCGCCGGCACCATCGCCATGTTCCTGGTCGGCGGCGGCATCCTCACGCACGGCGTCCCGGCGCTCGAGCATGCGGTGGAGGGTGCCTCGCACGCGCTGCCCGGCATCGCAGCGGCCTTGCTGCCGCTGCTGCTGCACGCGGCGATCGGCATGGTGGCGGGCGCCATCGTGCTGGCAGTCGTGGAAGTGGCGCGCCGCACCTTCGCCCGCCGTGCTCCGGCCTGAAGCGGCCGGCGTCCTACAGCCTGCATGGCACGCTGCTGTCGCGTGAGTGCGGCGCAGGCGACTAGCGTGCGGCGCCATGGAATTCCTGCCCGAATGGATCGACCTGCTGCAGTGGCCCGCGATGGCGGCCAGCCTGCTGGCGGCCTGGCTGGTCGCCTCCAGCCGCAAGCATCGCCGCAACACCGGCTTCTGGGTGTTTCTCGCCAGCAACGTGCTGTGGGCCGTGTGGGGCTGGCATGACGGCGCGTGGGCGCTGATCGCGCTGCAGGTGGCGCTGGCCATCCTGAACATCCGGGGCGTCTCCAAGACCGAGCAGCCGGCACCCGGCGAGGCTCAGGCTTAGCCCTGCGCGCGCCGGTGCCTGAGCCGCAAATCGTGACAGTGGCGGTCCTACAGGCCCTGCCGTTCTAAGCCCACTTCGCTGGTGCTCAGGCGCCGCCTAATCTTTGCGCAGCCGGCGCGCCATGCCGGCGCGTTTCCAAGCATGTCAATCAAGGAGTTCAACATGAGCGCAACCAAGACGACCTTCACGACCCTGGCGGCCGCGGCGGCCCTGGCGTTCGGCGGCATCGCCTTCGCCCAGAGTTCGGGCAGCAGCGGATCGACGGGTGCTTCCCCGGCAGCAGGTGCCGCCGGCGGCACCGCCGGCGCCTCCACGCCGACCAACCCCAATGACCGTTCGACCAGCTCGATGGGCGCCTCCGGTTCGAGCAGCAGCCCGAGCACCAGCGGCAGCACCACGAGCCCGAGTGCCAGCGGCAGCAGCGATTCGAGCACCTCCTCGCCGTCGTCCAGCTCGTCCAGCTCCTCGTCGCCGAGCACCATGGGTGCCAGCGGCTCCTCGTCCTCGTCCTCCAGCACCCCCAGCAGCTCGCCGAGCACCAGCTCCAGCTCGTCCAGCTCGCCGGCGGCCAGCAGCGGTTCGTCGGACACCTCGAGCAGCGGCAGCAGCAGCGGCAGCACCATGGGTGCGTCGGGCAGCGCCGGCAGCAGCACCACGGACAGCAGCACCAGCGATCGCGCGGCCCGCGCCGACCGCAACTGAGCCGGCTGGCTCCGGTGAAGGGTGGGCCGCGCGCCCGCCCTTTTCATGTGCGGATCCTTCATGCGCATGCCACGCGACATTTCCCGTCCTGAACGGCGCCCACCGGGCGCCGGGCGCGCCGCGCGCGCGCTCCTGCTGGCCCTGGGCCTGGCGCTCGGGATCGGCGGGGCCGGCTGGCTGGAACGCCGCCAGGGCGAGTCGCCGGCGGCGGCCGCTGCGACCGACGAGCGCGTGGTGCCGCCGGCAGCGCAGCAACAAGTCGCTGCGCTGCCACCACCGCCTGCCGTACCGGCCCCCGCAGCAGTGCAGGCGCCCGCTCCGTCTGCACCCCTCATCACGGCCCCTCCTGTGCGGCCCCCGCGCCACGCCGTCTTCGGCGGCCGGCGGCCTCCGGAGCCGGTGAGGCAGGTGGCGGACTGGGCGGTGGACTCCGGCGACCACGGCCGCCGTGCCTTCGCCATCGTCGACAAGCAGGATGCCCGCGTGTGGTTGTTCGGCCCGGACGGCGTGCTGGTGCAGCAGGTGCCGGCCCTCCTGGGCGCCGCGGTCGGCGACGACCCGGTGCCGGGCATCGGCGAGAAGCCCCTGTCGCAGGTCCGCCCGGAGGAAAAGACCACGCCGGCCGGCCGTTTCGTCGCCGAGCCGGGCGTGAACACCCATGGCGAGGACATCGTCTGGGTCTCCTACGACCTCGCCGTCTCCATGCACCGGGTGCGCCCGCTGGTGAAGGCCGAGCGTCGGCTGCAGCGGCTGGCCTCGTCCACGTCCCGCGACAACCGCATCTCCTTCGGCTGCATCAACCTGCCGGTGGCCTTCTACGAGAAGGTGTTCTCGCCCCTGGTGCGAAGCGCCGGGGCGATCATCTACGTGCTGCCCGAGACCCGCAGCGTGCGCGAGCAGTTCGGCCTCTACGAGGTGCCCCCGCCGCAGGCCCGGCGCGCCCGCGGCGCTGCTGCGCCGAACGCGTGAAATAGGCCACGACCCGCGGCATCGCGTGCGCCGATTCGTGCCCGTACGGCCGAGTCGCCCCAGCTCCCACTAGCATCGTCACCGTCGAGCCGACTCGTGGCTCGCGACACAAGCGCCCCGGCCTACGGGGCCGACGGGGACTCGAATGCAGTGGAAAGGCAGAGTGGCGGCGCTGTGCGCCGCCTGGGCGCTAGCGTGCGCCGCCGGCGCGGCCCAGCCGGCAATCGCGACGGGCGAGGCACACGAAGTGGCCCAATGGGCGTTGGCCAGCGGCGATGCGCAGGGGCATCCGTTCGTCGTCGTGGACAAGAGGGCGGCGCGGCTGTTTGCGTTCCGCGCCGATGGGCAACTGCTGGCCGCGACGGACGTGCTGCTCGGCTCGGCCCTCGGGGACCACAGCGTGCCCGGCGTGGGCGAGCGCGCGCAGACGGGGACTCTCGCGCCGCAGGACCGCACCACGCCGGCGGGCCGGTTCCAGGCCCATGCGGGCCGAAACCTCGACGGCGAAAGCGTGATCTGGTTCGACTACGAGGCGGCGCTGGCGATCCACCGGGTGCGCCCGGGCCGTTCGTACGCGGTGCGGTCGGCGCGGCTCGCGTCATCGGCTCCGGAGGAGCGGCGCCTGTCGGCCGGCTGCGTGGTGGTGCCGGTGCCGTTCTTCCTCGAGGTGATCGAGCCCCTGCTGGGGCAGCGTCCGGGCGGCGTCGTCTACGTGCTGCCCGAAGAGGGCGCCGCAAGCTTCACGCAGCTCTAACAGTCCTCCGCAGACCCGTTCAGTGCCACCGCGGAACCGGCTTTGCCGGGCCGCTGGTGGCGCCCCCTTGAGGGGGGAGCGCCGAAGGCGCTTCGGGGGTGGTCAGATTTTTTGCCAGTGGTTCTCGGCCACTACGCAGCCGCTGATGCGCCAGCTCGCGTCCGGTTGCCGCTCCAGCGCGAACAGGGCCAGCCAGGACTTGTCGTCGTCGTCCTGGATTTCCACCAGCTGCAGCACGCCGCCGTCTTCCTGCTCGGGCTGGTGGAAGTTCACCGAGGCGGGGCGATAGACCATGGGATAGGCGCCGCGCACCATGGCCAGGAAGCGGTTGGAGCTGCCGATGGCGGCGCGCACTTCGGGCGTGGCCGTCTCGAAGGCCCGGTCGGCATCGTCCAGGGCCAGGGCGGACAGCTGGGCGACGATCACTTCGCGCACTTTCTGCGCCTCGGGGTCCGGCAGCGGGTCGGCCGCGGCGCGGAGCTGGAAGCCGGTCGCGGCCAGCGCCAGTGCAATCAGCATGAGGATGCGATGGGGATGCCTGTACATCGTGTGTCTCCGGCAGGTGGGATGCCGCCAGCGTAGGAAGCGACCCGCGCGGGGGCTGTAGGCGCAGGGCGCTGCGCACCGTGCGCAAAGGCGTGAGCGCGCGTGCGCGCAGCGACCCGGCGCGTGACGGCGGGAGACGGATGCAGGGAAGGCAGCACACGGCTGCCGGAAGGCGGGGTGGCCCACCGGTCCCGCTGGACAATGTTCGTCCGTTTCGCTTTGGGGGCGCGGAAGTCCGATACCTGTCTCGTGGCGCGGGTGCCCCGGCGGGCACGGCCACAGTCTCGGCCAGGGGTCGGGCGGGCCGCCGCAAGCGTGCTGCCCGTCGGCCTGTAGGCGCGCATCCGCAGCGATGGCCCGTTGCCGGACTACTGCGGGCCGCTGCCGCGCTGCTTCATGCGCCCGAGGATGGTCTCGCGGGTGGCGCGGATCTCGGACGCGAAGGGGTTGCCCGGGTCGGCGGCGGCTTCCTCGATCAGGGCCAGGGCCTCGCCTTGCCGGCCGAGGTCGGACAGCACCTGGGCCAGGTTGTTGGCCAGGATGGCCGAGCCGGGGTGGCGCTGCCGTGCCTCGCCGAGCACCTCGGCGGCCTGGGCCAGCGCGCCGCGCGCATGCAGCTGGTTGGCCAGGCCGACGGCGGCGGCCAGGTTGTCGGGCCAGCGCTGCCGCGCGGTCTCGAAGGCGGTGGTCACGGCCTCGGCCGGCGCCACGCGGGCCATCGCCAGCACGGCATTCATCCAGGCGTCCTCGGTGGCGGTAGCGGGGATGCGGTCGGGCGGCGTGGCCACCATCGCCCAGTAGCCGCTGCGCATCCAGCTGCGCTCGAAGGCGGTGAAGGGCATCTCCCGCCGCGCCTCGGTGCCCGAGCGCAGGTAGACCGTGCCGCTCGGGTAGTCGAAGCCATTGACCACCGCGTAGTGCCACTGGGTGGTGAGCGCACCCACGTCCTGCAGCACCAGCACCGGGTTGCCCGCCGCGACCTCGCGCAGCAGGTCGCCGTAGCGCGGCGCCAGCACGTACGACACGCGGCCGTAGCGGCGCGCCGCCGCCAGCATCTCCAGCTGCAGGCTGCCGCGCCGCTCGGGGATGTAGACCTGGCCGACCAGCGGCTCGGGCGTCACCGGGACGCCGCTGAAGGCGAGCACCGTCGCCAGCGCCGCCGGGCCGCACTGGTACTCGTCCTGGGGAAAGAAGGGGACGTCCTGGATGGTCGTGCTCTGCGGCACGCCGGCCGGCCAGCCGGTGCGCAGCGCGACCGTCTGCGGCACCATCTGCGCGCAGCCCGCCAGCAGGACGGCGAGGGCCGCGACGAAGGCGCGCAGCGCCGCAAAAGGGGAAGCCCGCACGAGGCGGGCTCCGGTGGCGATCATGCCGGTCATCCGGCCTCGCAATCGCGCATCAGCGGCGGTACGCGAAATACCAGATCGCGGCGGCGATCACGACCACGGCGAGCACGGTGCCGCCGTCGGCACCCGCCGGCGCCTGGCGGATGTCGGCCGCGAGCTGCGCCACTTCATGGTCGCTCATGGCCGCGACGCGATCGCGCGCCTGCAGCGGGTCCACGCCCATCGCCTGCAGCTGCGAGGCCGTGTCGGCGCGCGCCAGCACCTCGAGCACGGCTGCGCGGTCGGCCTGCGCCGGCGCTGCCTGCTGGGCGCCGATCAGGCCGGCGCTCGCCGTCTGGAAGGACAGCGCGAACATCGAGACGATCAGGGCGCGGCAGGTCATCTTCTTCAGGTTCATCTTCGGGCTCCTTGAGGGGTTGCGGTACGGGACGCGCGCCGGCATGCGGGCCCCGGCGCGAGGTCAATATACGCGCGCCACGCGTGCTTGTGTCGTCAGAGCAACGGATGAGTTGCACCCTTCGCACAGGCGGCGCTGACCCTGTGCCGGCCCCTTCGAGCCCGGCCCGGCGCCTCAGTCGTTGTCGCCGCCCAGGACCGAGCCGAGCAGGCCGCCGGCCCCGAAGCCGCCCAGCACCGAGCCCTCGCCCTGCGAGCCGCCGCGCTGCGGTGCCGCCGCGAACACGCGCGAGGCCAGGCGCGAGAACGGCAGGCTTTGCAGCCACACCGTGCCGGGGCCGGCCATGCGCGCGAAGAACAGCCCCTCGCCGCCGAACAGCGCGGTCTTGACCTTGCCCACGTACTGGATGTCGAAGGCCACGCCCGCCGTGTAGGCCACCACGCAGCCGGTGTCCACCAGCAGCGTCTCGCCGGCCTGGAGCTCGCGCCGGACCACGGTGCCGCCGGCGTGCACGAAGGCCAGGCCGTCCCCTTCGAGCTTCTGCATGATGAAACCTTCGCCGCCGAAGAAGCCGGTGGACAGCTTGCGCTGCAGCGCGATGCCCAGCGACACGCCGCGGGCGGCGCACAGGAACGCGTCCTTCTGGCAGATCAGCGTGCCGCCCAGCTGGCGAAGGTCCATCGGCAGGATCTTGCCGGGGTAGGGCGCGGCGAAGGCCACGCGCTGCTTGGTGCGGGCATTGTTGGAATAGATGGTGGTGAACAGGGACTCGCCGGTCACCAGCCGCTTGCCGGCGCCCATCAGCTTGCCGAACAGGCCGCCCTGCTGCGCGCTGCCGTCGCCGAACACCGTGTCCATGGCGATGCCGGCGTCCATGAACATCATGCTGCCGGCCTCGCCGATGGCGGCCTCGCCGGGATCGAGTTCGACCTCGACGAACTGCATCTCCGAGCCGCGGATCTCGTAGTCGATCACGTCCATTGCCATGTGCTGCTTCCTTCGCGATGAAAAACCGCGCGATGGTAACGAACCGGTTCGGTCCAGAATGCGCCCATGGACAACGCCAACGACGACTTCTCGCGCGGCTGCGCCTGGCAGCGTGGCCGTTACCTGCCGGTGGACCAGGCCTCGATCCCGATCACCGACTGGGGATTCCTGCGCTCCGACGCGACCTACGACGTCGTGACGGTGTGGCAGGGCGCGTTCTTCCGCCTCGATGCGCACCTGGATCGCTTCTTCGAGAGCTGCCGGCGCTTCCGCCTCGACCCGGGCCGTTCGCGCGACGAGGTGGCGCAGATCCTGGCCGGGTGCGTGCGGCGCGCCGGGCTGCGCGAGTCCTACGTGGAGATGATCGTCACGCGCGGCCAGCCGCCCTGGGGTTCGCGCGATCCGCGCCAGGCGGCCAACCAGTTCCACGCCTTCGCGGTGCCCTACGTGTGGATCGCCAACGAGGACCAGCGGCGCCGCGGCCTGCACGTGATCGTCAGCGACGTGCACCGCATCCCGCCGTCCAGCGTGGACCCGCGGGCCAAGAACTACCACTGGAACGACCTCACCATGGGCCTGCTCGGCGCACTCGATGCCGGCGGCGACACGGTGCTGCTGTCCGACGCCGCCGGGAACGTGGTGGAGGGTCCGGGCTTCAACGTGTTCGCGGTGGTGGACGGCACCCTGGTCACGCCGGCCGAAGGCGTGCTGGAGGGCATCACGCGGCGCACCGTGATCGAACTGGCGCAGTCGCTCGGCATCCCGGTGGCCCTCCGTCCCCTGCCCGCCGGCGAACTGCGCGGCGCGCAGGAGGCCTTCCTCAGCAGCTCGGGCGGCGGCGTGCTGCCGGTCACGCGGGTCGACGGGCAGGCCGTCGGCAGCGGCGCGGTCGGGCCGCTCACGCAGCGCCTGCTGCAGGCCTACTGGGACCTGCACCGCGATCCGCGCTACAGCACCCCGGTCGAGTACTGAGCCAGCGCGGCGGGAAGAAGAATCACTCGGCGGGTTCGCCCTCGCGCCGGATCGTCTCGCGGCCGCGGTGCTCGCGCCGGTCCAGCTTGCCCAGGGTGCGCTCCAGCAGGTGGGTCAGCCGCTGGGTCGCGCCGCGGAAGGCCTCGTCCTGCGAGGGAGCATGGTGCGTGGCCGCCACCGGCTCGTGCCCGGCAATGCGCGCCTCGAGCATGCAGCGCTTGTCGTGCGAGCCGCTGCGGCTGCTGTTGGTGTCGCTCAACTGGACCTCGATGCGGGTGACGTCGTGGCCGAACCGCGCCAGCGCGTCGTTCAGGAATTCGGAGGCCCAGCGCTCGAGGCTGTCCTTGTTCTCGATGCCATTGCTGGTGTTCACCAGAACCTGCATGCGGCTGTCCTTTCATGCTTGTGCTGCAGCCACCAGTGTGGCCACGTGCTTGCGCACGAGGTGTAGGACAACGCAGGCTGCTGGCGCGGGGTCAAACTTCGCCGCCGAAACGCTTGGCGAGGTTCGAGAGGTATTTCTCGACCAGCTTCTCGAACTCGGACTCGACCACCGGCGCCACCACCACCTTCATCAGGGCCGGCAGCGGAACCGTCAGTTCGCCGTCGATCTTCAGCTCGATGTGGGTGGAAGTCTTGCGGTCCGTGATCTTCCAGCCGCCGCCCACCTGGGCGTTGCCGATGCCGGGCACCGGCTTCCAGGTGATCGTTCCCTTGGCCTTGCTGGCGCTGTAGCGGCTGGCGTAGATGGTCTGGATGTTCACCTGCGGGGTGCCGACCTTGTCCATCTCCCACTGGTACACGCCGTCGCCCAGGTCGGTGAGCTTGTGGACCTTGGGAAAGAACGACACCGAAGCCGGCACGTCCGACAGCAGCTCGAACACCTCGGCCGCCTTGGCCCTGACTTCGAGCTCGTAGCCCATGTGAACGGGAACGGTGATCGCCATCCGGCTCTCCTGTTGTGCTGTCCGGCGATTCTGCCAGCCGCCGGCGCACGCCCGCAGCCCGTGTTTAGCCCAACTGCGATTCCCTGTGGCGGGCGCCGGGATTTCGCCGATGGTGTTACCTTCGTGGCAGACCCCGACGCGCGATCCGCCCCTCCCATCCTTCCATGAGCCGACTGCAACAAGCCCTGAACCGACTGTCCGCCGACCGGCTCCGGGGCGTGCGCCGCGGCGTCGAGAAGGAAAGCCTGCGGGCCACCCCGGAAGGCAGCCTGGCGCTCACCCCGCACCCGGCGGCGCTCGGCTCGGCGCTGACGCATCCCCACATCACCACCGACTACAGCGAGTCGCAGCTGGAACTGATCACGGGCGTGCACGCGACGCCCGAGACCTGCCTGGAGGAATTGCTGCGCATCCACCAGTTCACCGCGCGCAGCCTGCAGGACGAGATGATGTGGGCGTCCAGCATGCCGTGCCGGCTGCCGCCCGCCGAGACCATCCCGATCGGGCGCTACGGCTGCTCCAACGTCGCCCGCGCCAAGAGCGTCTATCGCATGGGCCTGGCGCACCGCTACGGCCGCCGCATGCAGACCATCTCCGGCATCCACTACAACTGGTCGATGCCGGGCGTGGGCAGCGACGAGTACTTCGCGCTGATCCGCAACTTCCGGCGCCACGCCTTCCTGCTGCTGTTCCTGTTCGGCGCCTCGCCGGCGGTGGCCTCGTCCTTCGTCGACGGCCGCCCGCACGAGCTGCAGACCTTGGCGGAGGGCACGCTGTACATGCCCTACGGCACCTCGCTGCGCATGGGGCGCCTGGGCTACCAGAGCGAGGCCCAGGCCAGCCTGGCAGTGAGCTACAACGGGCTGGACGGCTACGCGGCTTCGCTGCACGAGGCGCTGACCCGGCCCTATCCGCCGTACGAGGCGGTGGGCCTGACCAACCCCGGCGGCGAATACAACCAGCTCGCCACCAGCCTGCTGCAGATCGAGAACGAGTTCTACGGCACCATCCGGCCCAAGCGCGTGATCCGCCCGGGCGAGCGGCCGCTGCATGCGCTGCGCGAGCGCGGGGTCGAGTACGTGGAGGTGCGCCTGCTCGACCTCGATCCCTTCGTGGCGGTGGGCCTCAAGGCCACGACGGTGCGCTTCCTCGACGTCTTCCTGCTGCACTGCCTGCTGGCCGACAGCCCGCCCGACACGCCGGCCGAGATCGCGCAGATCGGCCGCAACCAGCACAAGACGGCGGCCTTCGGGCGCCAGCCGGGGCTGCGGCTGGAGCGCGGCGGCCAGGAGGTGGCGCTCACCGACTGGGCGCACGAACTGCTGGACGCCTTCGCGCCGGTGGCGGCCGCGCTCGATGCCGCGCACGGCGCCAGCGACCATGCCGATGCGCTGCGTGCCGCGCGCACCATGCTCGAGGATCCGTCCCTGCTGCCCTCGGCCCGCGTGCTGCACGTCATGCGGCAGGACTACGGCAACTCCTTCCTGCGCTTCGTGCGCGCGCAGTCGCAGCAGATCCACGCCAAGCTGGTGTCGCTGCCCTTCAGCACGTCCGAGCAGGCGCGCTTCGCCGAACTGGCGCGCCACTCGCTGCAGGAGCAGAAGGACATCGAGGCGAGCGACAAGCTGGACTTCGAGGCTTATCGCCAGCAGTACGTCTCGCCCCAGCGGCTGGAACTGACGCGCGCCGCCGTCGAACCCGCCTTGGCCGCGGTCTGAGCGCGCCCCGACGGGGCTGCTTTTGGTAACAGGTCTTGCCCGGCCGGACACCGGGCGCCGATACGGCCGAGCCAAACTGCATGCCTGAGCTTCCACGAGGGGAACGAATGAACAAGCGACGAGCCAACGGCGCGCTGGTGGCAGGACTGCTGGCCATGGCCCTGGGCCCTGCATGGGCCGACAAGCCGGAATGGGCCGGCCAGGGCAAGGACCGGCACAAGGCCGGCAAGGACAAGCACGGGGGGCACGGCGACCGTCGCGAACCGCGCGTGGGCCGCTATTTCGACGACCGTGACCGGCGCGTGGCGCACGGCTGGTACGACGACCACTACGGCGGTGGACGCAAGGGCTGCCCGCCCGGACTGGCGAAGAAGAACAACGGCTGCATGCCGCCGGGGCAGGCCAGGAAGTACGCGGTCGGCCGGCCGCTGCCGGCCGGCGTGGTGATGTACCCGGTACCGGCAGCCATCGTGGTGCAGCTGCCGCCCCCGCCGCACGGCCACAAGTACGTGCGGGTGGCCACCGACATCCTGCTGATCGCGGTCGGCACCTCGATGGTGGTGGACGCGATCACCGACCTCGGCCGGCTGTGAGGGCGTGACGCATGTCGAGGACGGCTGCTGCGGCCGTCCTTGCCCGCCATCAGAGCGGACCGCGGATCGCCTTCAGGCCGATCCAGGCCGCCAGCGTCACGGCGGCGACCGGCACGCTGAGCGCGCTGGGCACGTAGAACAGCAGCGACAGCACGGGTGACTCCAGGATGATCTCGACCACCCCGCCCAGCCCGTAGAAGAACAAACCCCATCCCATCCAGCGCCAGAGGTAGGTGGGCAGCCAGCGTGCCTGTTCGCGGTTGTGGCGCCAGGCCGCGGCCCGCTCGAACACGCTGCCCCGGGTCACGTCCCTGAACAGCCAGCCGAAGAAGAAGTAGCGATACAGAAGGGTGCCGAACGTCAGTTCCTGCACGACGCGAACCCCGTTGCCGATGATGCCGCGCCAGTGTCGGACGCAGGCTGGCGGGGCTTTGTAGGAGCCGGCCGGCCGCATCCGTGAGCCAGCGGCGCGCGCGTCGACGTAGCCCTGCCTCGGCGCTACCCGGTGCAGGTCGCCGCTTCGCTGCGGCGGAACGAGGTCCCGCGCGCCAGCGCGATCGGGCCGTCGCCGCCGGTCACGCGCAGTTCGTCGCCCTGCTTTTCCAGCACCAGGGCGCCGACCTTGGTGGACTGGGTGCGCAGCACCTGCCCTTCGATGCGCCCCTCGATGCTGCGGCTGCGTCCCTTGCGCAGCAGTTCGCCCTCGACCTGCTCCTCGCGCTGGTTCAGCCGCAGGCTGAATTCGTGCAGCAGCCCGTCGCCGCACCACAGCCCCGCCACCTCGGCCGGTGGACGCGCATGGGTGTCATCGCCGTTCGCATGCGCGCCGATGGCGGCGCCCAGTCCGAGGGCACAGGCCAGCAGGGTCAGCCGGTGGAAAGCCATGCCGACACGATAGCAAAGCGGCGCGTCCTCGCGCGCCAGACAAGGCCGCATGGTGGGGTGGAGCGGTTGGGGCAGCGCGGGCCCGGACTCGATGTCCGCACGGGCACATGGCTTGCTGCCGGCCGGGCAACCGGAGGCATCCATGACGCCCTGCATCGACCGCCCCTCCCGTCGCGACTGCTGTGCTGCGCTCGCGATGCTGCTGCTCGCCGGCTGCGCCACGACGGGCCGGACCTCGCGCCTGGCGCCGGACGACGAGGAGCAGGCGCTGCGCGCCGCCGGGATCGGCCTGTACGAGCTGTCCGCCGGCCGGCTCGCGCAGGTGCACGCGGGGCGGAGCGAACTGCAGGCCTTCGGCCGCCTGCTCGCCGAGCACCACGAAACCGCCAACGCATCACTGCTCAGCCTGCTCCAGTCGCGCGGCGTCGAACCGCCTCGCGCCATGCCGGCCTGGCTGGAACTGCGGCTGGCGCGGCTGCGGCCCGGTGGCGGCGCGGGCTTCGACCAGCACTTCGTGCAGGTCGCCGGACTGGAGGACCACGAGCGCCTGCTCGCCGAGTACGCCACTTCGGCGAGCACCGTGCAGGATGCCGGCCTGCGCGCCTGGTTCGCCAGCCAGTTGCCGGCCCTGCGAAGCCACCTGGCGGTGGCACGTTCGCTGGCGGCGGCGCCCGCCGCGTGAAGCGGAAGACCTCCTACACCACGGCCGCATCCCTGACTACAGACCGTGCCGGTGTGCCGCCTACAGTCAGCGCGCGCACGGGTGCACGGTGTGCCACGGGCGCACATCCCAAGGAGAGAGCCATGCGATCGTCCAAGACTTCTTCCCCCGGCGCGAGCCGCAGCAGCGGCAATGCCGGAAGCCGCGGCAGCCGCGGCCAGGCCAACAGCGGCAGCATGGGCAGCAGCGAAGCCAGCAGCACCAGCCGCCCCGAGTCCGGTGGCAAGGGCGCACGCACCGCCAGCACCGGCAACCCGTCCCGGACGGGCAGCAGCAGCCGCAGCAAGAGCCGCTGAGCCGCGCGCCGCCGGCGGCGCGCCTGGCACGCCCCGCCCGGCGGGCGGGGCCACCCCCGCGACAGGCCAGGGGCCTCCCTTGGCCGACAATGGGGGCAATGTCCGCAGTCTTTCTCCCGATCACCCACGCTTCCAATTTCCGGGACCTCGCCGCCAACGTCCGCAGCGTGGCCATCCGCCCCCAGGTCCTGTTCCGCTCCGACCACCTCGGCGCCCTCGATGCGAACGACGCGCAGCAGATCCGCTCGCTGGGCGTGCGCCGCGTGCTCGACTTCCGCGGCGTCGACGAACGCACCGCAGCCATGTGCGCGCTGCCCGACGTGCAGGTCCACTCGCTGGCCATAGAGCCCACCATCGTGCAGGTGCTGTCCGAGCTCCTGGAGGGCGGCCACAGGCCCAGCGAGGTCGAGGTGGTGGGCCACATGCAGGACACCTACCGCGGCTTCGTGCGCACCAGCAGCCACCGGTTCGCCGAGTTCTTCCGGCTGCTGCTGGCGTCGGACGAACCGACGGTCTTCCATTGCACCGCCGGCAAGGACCGCACCGGCTTCGCGGCCGCGCTGGTGCTGCATGCGCTGGGTGCCACGCGCGAGGAGGTGATGCACGACTACCTGCTCACCAACCAGCGCATGAAGCCGCCGTCCTGGGCCTGGCGCGGCCTCGAGCCGCACGTGGCACGCGTGCTGTGGGGCGTGCAGCCGGAATTCCTGCAGGCTTCGCTGGACGCGATCGACCAGGATTACGGCGGCCTGGAGGCCTACCTGCGCGAAGGCCTGGGCCTGGGCCCGGCCGAGCGCGATCGCCTGCGCGCGCTCTATTGCCGCTGAGCGCGCGGGTCCTGCGCCTGCAAGCAGCGGGCGTCGCGGCCGGCGCATTCATCGACTGGCGGCGCACGCCAAGCCCTGCCGTTCTCCTACTCCGTTGGCCGCGCGGCGCCGACAGATGCGCCGTCCCGCGCGTGCCCACCATGGCGGCAACCATGGGCAAGCTGCTGTATCCCCTGATCGGCGTGCCCGCACTCGGTGCGGCGCTGTATGCAGCGGCGCTCACTTGGCTGTGGTTCCGCCAGGAGCGGCTGCTGTTCGAGCCGGCGCCGCTGCCGGCCGACGAACCCCTGTTCGACGATCCCGACGTGCGCGAATTCATGGTGGACGTGCCCGGCGCCCGCCTGTCCGTCGCCCAGCTCAGGCTGCCGCAGCCGCGCGGCGTCGTGTTCTACCTGCATGGCAATTCGGGCAACCTGCGCAAGTGGTTCGGCGGGCTCGATGCCTTCCGGGAACTGAACTTCGACCTGGTCATGCCCGACTACCGCGGCTACGGCAAGAGCACCGGCTGCATCGAGAGCGAGGCGCAACTGCATGACGACGTGCGGGCGGTGTGGAATGCCGTGGCCGGCGACTACGCCGGGCGCCGCATCGTGGTCTCCGGGCAGTCGCTCGGCACCGCCCTGGCCGCACGGCTGTCGGCGGAACTGGGCGCCGCCGGGCAGCCGCCGGACCTCACCCTGCTGATCTCGCCCTACAGCAGCATGCGCGCCCTCGCCGACGAGCTCTATCCCTGGGTGCCCAGCCGGGTGCTGCGCTACCCGCTGACCACGGCCGACCATGCCTGCCAGGTGAAGGGGCCGCTGATGCTGGTGCACGGGGACCGCGACGAATTGATCGGCCATCACCACAGCGAGGCGATCCGCAAGCTGCTGCCCCAGTGCCGCATGCTGCTGGTGGAAGGCGCGGGGCACGGCGACCTGCATCGTTTCCCGTCGTTCCGGCAGGCGGTGGCGTCGGCGCTGGCCGGACTGGCGGTGCTGGGCGCGACCCCGGCCTCCTACGCCGCGTCCGGCGAGGCGCCTACAGCCGCCGCGCGCTGAGGGCGCAAGGATGGGGATCACCCATCCGGAGGCCCGATGAGCAAGCAGACCCCATCCACCGGCGGCGCGCCGCGCCAGGACGCCGCCGACCGATCCGAAGGCCGGCAGGACCGCCGCGGCCAGGCCCCTGAAGCCGAGGGCAAGGTCGGCCTCACCAGCGATCGCCAGCCGGAGCTGGTGGCGCCCAGCGGCGTCAACCAGCGCGACCACGGCGCGGCGGAAGACAAGCCCATGGCCGGCGGGCCGGTGAACCTGGACGACGACGACGAGATCCGCCCGCGCGGCAACACGGCGCGCAGCCAGGGCACCTGGGAGGCGCAGGGCGGCGACGGCGGCGAGCTGGGCAAGGCGCCCGGCCCGGGACTGTCCGACCACAACGGGCCGAGCGACCCCGACGCGAAGAAGACGCCGCGCACGCCGCGCTCCTGAGCCGCGCGGCCTGCCGTGGTGCCGCGTCCTACAGCAGCGGCAGAGGCAAGCTGACGAGGCCGGGAATGCCGCCTGCCTAGAGTGCAGCCAATGCCATCCATGGCCACAACAGGAGGTCCCGTGAATTCCCCCAGACAGCCCCGCAGCGGCGAGCGCGCGCCCGAATCCGAGCAGGACCGCACGCGCAACACGCCCGCGCCCGACATGCAGCCCGAGGATGCCGGAACGGCCGAGAGCGGCAACGACCCGGCGCCGCGCCAGGGCACCGCCGCCGAGAAGGCGATGAAGCAGGCGAGCAAGACGGACGCCGAGTCCGGCGAGCGGCGTCGTTGAGCGCGGGCGTGCCCATGACGTCCACCGTGCCGGACGCACTCGAGTTGCTCGAGTCCGACCACGAAGCCCTGCGCCAGTTGTTCCGGGACTACGAGGTGCTGGCCGCCAACCGTGCGGCCGAAGCCCGCCGCAAGTCGCTGGCCGAACAGATCTGCCTGGAACTGACCATCCATGCCAAGCTCGAGGACGAGCTGTTCTACCCCGCGGCGCGCGAAGCGACCCGGGCCGGGGAGTTGATGGACCGTGCGGAGGTCGAGCACGCCACCTTGAGCGACCTGGTGGGGCAGATCCTGGCCATGGACGCCCACGAGGACCTGTACGACGCCAAGGTCCTCGTGCTGGGCGAGTACGCGCGACACCACTTCATGGAGGAACGCGACGCAGTCTTCCCGCGGCTGCGCGCCAGCGGCCTGGACCTGCTACGGCTGGGCCAGCGGCTGGCCCTGCGCCGCGGCGAGCTGCAGGCCGTGCCCGAGGCGCTGCGCGAGGAACTGCTGGCCTCGGCCATCGCCTGAGCAGCCGGGCTCCGCAGGCCCGTGCTCCCGGCCTGCGCTTGTCCTACAGAGTTCGACAGTGCGAGACGACAGCCTCCCCGTTGGGCACCCCTAGAGTGGGCGCAGGCAGCCACGGGCTGCCGGCAGTCCTCGTCTTCCCAAGAGACATCAACCAAGGAGATCCAGATGAACGCATCCCACTTTCCGCGCGGCGCCGCGCTGGCCGTGATCGCAGCAGCAGCCCTGACACTGGCCGGCTGCGGCCAGAACGGCGGCAGCGACACGGCCGGCACGCGCTCCGGCAGCAGCACGGCCGGCACGAGCGGCAGCACCACTTCGCCCTCGAGCAGCGGCGGGTCCACGAGCATGGGCAGCAGCGGCAGCACCGGCGCGTCCGGTTCGGCCAGCGGCAGCAGCACTTCGCCCAGCACCTCGCCGAGCACCGCGGGCAGCTCCGGCTCCTCCGGTTCCTCCGGCACCAGCGGCATGGGCGCCAGCGGCAGCTCCGGCAGCAGCACCAGCCCGAGCACCAGCGGCTCGAGCGGCTCCAGCGATTCCAGCACCTCCGGCAGCAGCGGTTCCGGTTCCGGCTCGATGGGCGCCTCCGGCTCCACCAGCAGCACCAGCACGTCGACCCGTTGATGCTGCCTGCCTTCGCCGCGGCCATCCTCGCGACGGCCGCGCTGGTGGCCTGCGGGCGGGGCGCCGACAGCGGCGCCACCGCCAACCCGAATGCCCAGGGCAGTCCGGGCACCGGCAATCCCACCCAGGCACGGGCGCCGCAGGCGCCCGATGGCCCGCCCGGCGGCCCGTCGGGCGTGAAGGGCTCGGCACCGCATCCGGGCTCGTCCGGCGGCGAGCCGGTCGCCGGTGCCACCGGGAGCGGCACCCAGGGCAGTGGCTCCGGTGCCGGCCTCGGCGGCGGATTGGGCGAGGGGCGTACCGCCATGGGGGCCGCGCCGGCGGCATCGGCCCCGAGCGGGTCCGCGGCGCCTCCCGGAAGCAGCAATCGATCCAGCGCCACGGGCAGTCGCTGACCGCCCGTCCGGCGCCGCGTCGTCAGCCGCCGGTGGCGACCGGCCGCGCCGGATCGCGCGACCACTCGCTCCAGCTGCCGGCGTAGAGGCCGGTCGGGCCCAGGCCCGCCAGTTCCATCGCGATCAGGTTGGGCACCGCACTGACTCCGCTGCCGCAGTGATGGACCACGCCGGCCGGGTCGCGCCCCTGCAGCAGTTGTTCGAACTCGGCGCGCAACTCGGCCGGCGGCCGGAAACGCCCGTCGGGGCCGATGTTCAGCGACGACGGCCGGTTCAGCGCGCCCGGAATGTGTCCGGCGATGGGGTCGAACGGCTCGACCTCGCCGCGGTAGCGCGCCGCGGCACGGGCATCCACCAGCGTCTGCCGCCCGCCCTGCAGTGCCGCCAGCACGTCGTCGGTGCGCACCAGCCGGCGCAGCGGTGCGCCGAGCCGGAAGTTGGACTGGAAGTGCGCGGGCTCCTCGCCCGCCACCACCTCGCCGCCGGCGGCCTGCCAGGCTTGCAGGCCGCCATCGAGCACGGCCACGGCGTCGTGGCCTGCCCACTTGAGCATCCACCAGAGGCGGCCGCAATACGCGGCGTTCTGGCGGTCGTAGACCACCGCCTGCATGTCGTTCGCGAAGCCGACGCTGCTGAGCCACATCGCGAATTTCTCGCGGCTGGGCAGGGGATGGCGGCCGCCCGAGGCTGCATCGGCGTGGGGGTGGTGGCGGCCGTCGGGATCGACCACGCCCTGGTCCGACAGGTCGGTGTCCAGGTTGGCGTAGACGGCCCCCGGCAGGTGCGCGTTGCGGTACTGCTCCTCGCCGGCCGCCGGGTTGGTGAGCTCGAAACTGCAGTCGAACACCATCAGGCGGGCGTCCGGGACGCGCAGCGCCATCAGTTGCTCGGCGGTGATCAGGGTGGTGAACATCCTCAATGCTCCTCGGCCGGGGCGTGGGGTGCCGCACGCGCGCGCAGCACGGTGCCGGCGATGCCGCTGGCGATGATCAGTGCCATGCCGGCCCAGCCGATCGGCGGGATGATCTCGCCGAACAGCAGCACGCCGTACAGGGCGCCGAACACGAGTCCCGAGTATTGCAAATTGGCCACCACGAGTGTGGCGCCCTGGCTGTAGGCGCGCGTCATCGCCCATTGGCCGAGCGAGGCCAGCAGGGCCATGGGCAGCAGCCAGAGCGCGTACCAGCCCCAGGGCGAGGCGCCGATCACGAGCATGCCGCCGCCGCCCGCGACGGCCGACCCGACCCCGAAATAGAACACCGTGCGCGCCTCCGGCTCGCCGATGCGGCCCAGCGCCATCACCTGCATGTAGGCGAAGGCCGCCCCCAGCCCCGACAGCAGCCCCACCAGGCCCGCGAAGACCTGGTTCTGCTCGATGGTGGGTCGCAGCATCATCACCACGCCGACGAAGCCGGCCAGCACCGCCAGCGCCAGCGGCCCCTGGCGCAGCGCGCCGGCCCTCGGGTTCCAGGCGAGCAGCGCGCCACCGACCAGGAAGGCGGCGATCCAGACGCTGCTCATGTAGTTGAGCGTCATCGCGGTGGCCAGCGGCAGGCCGGCAATGGCATAGAACCAGGCGCCCAGCGACATCACGCCGACCAGGCTGCGCCAAGCGTGCATGCCCGGATAGGCGGTGCGCAGCGTCGTGCCCTGGCGGCGCGCCATCAGCCACATCAGCAGCATGCCGACCAGGCCGCGGTAGAACACCAGCTCGGCCGCGTTGAACCATTCGGAGGCCACCTTCACGCACACCGCCATCGAGGCGAACGAGAAGGCCGCCAGGATCATCCAGAGGGCTTGCACGGGTCGTAGCCAGTTCTTCAACGGTGCACGGAACGAGGCGCGGTGTACGGAATCGCATGGCCCAAGTCCAGTGCCACCGCGGAACCGGCTCTGCCGGGCCGCTGGTGGCGCCCCTTGAGGGGAGGCGCCGCAGGCGCTTCGGGGTGGTCCATCACTCGGGCCAGGTTCGCGCGAGCCACGGCTGGGCGGCCAGCCGCCGCTGCTCGAAGTCGGCGATGCGCTCGCGTTGGGCGAGCGTGGCGCCGATCCAGTCGATGTCCTCGGTCAGCAGCAGGGTCTCGCGGGCGCTCAGCGCGAAGGAAAAGGACTCGCCGCCGGCGGTTACCCGGCGCTGCAGCACGTCAATTTCCACCCGCAACGGTGCCGCGGCGGCCAGCGCGAACAGGCGATCGACGGCAGCCGGCGCCAGCACCAGGGCCGCAACGCCGTTGAGCGGGCAGTTCTGCCGGAAGATGTCGCCGAAGCTGGGCGCCAGCACGGCGCGGAAGCCCTGGTCGCGTAGCGCCCACACGGCGTGCTCGCGGCTGGAGCCGCAGCCGAAGTTCTCGCGCGCCAGCAGCACGGTGGCGCCGCGCAGTTCCGGGCGGTTGAGCGGGAAGTCCGGGTTGGGTCGGCGCCGCGAGTGGTCGCTGTCCAGGTCGCCCGGATCCAGGTAGCGCCAGTTGTCGAACAGCACGGGGCCGTAGCCGCTGCGCGCGGTGGACCGGCCGTACTGCTTGGGGAAGATCGCGTCGGTGTCGACGTTGGGGCGGTCCAGCGGCACCACCGTGCCGCCGTGGCGACCGTCCGGGAAGGAAGGCATCAGATGGCGAAGCGTCCCGCACCGACGCGCCGGCGGTACCACTCGTGGAAGTGCTGCATGCCGTCTTCCATCGGGCTCTGGTAGGGGCCGACCTCGTTCTCGCCGCGCTCCATCAGGGCCTTGCGGCCCGCGTCCATGCGCAGGGCGATCTCGTCGTCCTCCACGCAGGTCTCCATGTAGGCGGCCTGCTGCGCCTCGACGAAGCCGCGCTCGAAGGCGGCGATCTCCTCCGGGTAGAAGAAGGCGACCATGTTGAGCGTCTTCTGCGGCGATACCGGGTGCAGCGTCGACACCGTGAGCACGTGCGGATACCACTCCACCATGATGTGCGGGTAGTAGGTCAGCCAGATCGCGCCGTACTTCGGCGGCTCGCCCTTGCGGTAGGCCAGCAGCTCGTTCTGCCAGCGTTCGTACACCGGGCTGCCGGCCTTGCCCAGCCGGTTGGCGACCCCGACCGTCTGCACCGAGAAGTGCTCCTTGAACTCCCAGCGCAGGTCGTCGCAGGTGACGAAGTTGCCCAGGCCGGGATGGAACGGGCCGACGTGGTAGTCCTCCAGGTAGACCTCGATGAAGGTCTTCCAGTTGTAGTCGCACTCGTGCAGCTCGACGCGGTCCAGCACCATGCCGGTGAAGTCGAGGTCGGCGCGCTGGCGCATGCCGGCCAGCTCGGCCTCGATGTCCACGCCGTTGTCCTCGAACAGCAGGCCGTTCCACTCGCGCAGGCGCGAGTTGTTCAGGTTCAGGCAGGGGTCCTGCGGGAAATGCGGCGCGCCCATCAGGGTGCCGGCCTGGCTGCCGTTGCTGCCGGCGCTGTAGGTCCAGCGGTGCAGCGGGCACACGATGTTGCCGCCGGCGCCGGCGGTCGAGCCGCTGCCGCGCAGCATCACGGCCTGGCGGTGCCGGCAGACGTTGGAGATCAGCTCCACGCCCTTGGGAGTGCGCAGCAGCGCACGGCCTTCGCCCTCCTGGGGCAGGGCGTAGTAGTCGCCGACCTCGGGGACGGAAAGGGCGTGCCCCACGTAGCGGGGCCCGCGCTGGAAGATCGTCTCCATCTCGCGCCGGAAGAGCGCCTCGTCGAAGTAGCTGCTGACGGGAAGTTGGCTTTGGGCCTGCTGGAACTGAAGACTTAAATCAGACATTTCACCTGACCTAGAGACTCCCCCTATGAAGGGGCAGGGAAAGCGCATGGTCCTGCGGACAGGGGCGCGCAAAGGGAGGGCGATTGTAGCCCTGGGGTCAGGATGGGGCCCGCCGCCCTAAAATCCACGGTTTTTCCCCGAGAAATCCATGCCAGAGGATCCGTCCAACCCGCCCGTGAGCTACGAGGCGGCCCTGCAGGAGCTGGACCAGCTGGTGCAGGTGATCGAGTCCGGCCAGTTGCCGCTGGAGCAGCTGCTCTCGGGCTACAAGCGAGGTGCCGAGCTGCTGGCCTTCTGCCGGGACAAGCTCGAAGCCGTGGAGAACCAGATCCGGGTGCTCGACGAAGGCACGCTCAAGCCATGGACGCCGCAGTGAGCGCGACCCCGGCGTTCGCGCCGTTCGACCTGCCGGCCTGGAGCACCGCGCGCCTGGCGCAGGTGGAGGCCGCCCTGTCCGACTGGGTGCCGGCCGATGCGCCGGCGGGCCTGGGCGAGGCCATGCGCTACGCCGTGCTCGACGGCGGCAAGCGGCTGCGGCCGCTGCTGGTGCTGGCGGCGGCCGAGGCGGTCGGCGGCCATCCGCAGGCGGCGCTGCGCGCGGCCTGCGCCGTGGAACTGATCCACGCCTATTCGCTGGTGCACGACGACATGCCCTGCATGGACGACGACGTGCTGCGCCGGGGCAAGCCCACCGTGCACGTGCGCTTCGGCCAGGCCCAGGCGCTGCTGGCGGGCGATGCGCTGCAGGCGCTGGCCTTCGAACTGCTGGCGCCGGACGGCGTGGGCATCGCCGACGCGGTGCAGGCCTCGCTGTGCCGCCTGCTGGCGCGCGCCGCCGGCGCGCAGGGCATGGCCGGTGGCCAGGCGATCGACCTGGCCAGCGTCGGCCGGGCGCTGGACGAAGGCCAGCTGCGCCGCATGCACCGCTTCAAGACCGGGGCGCTGCTGCAGGCCAGCGTGGCCATGGGCGCCGCCTGCGGCGCGCCGCAGGCCCGGGCCCGCGAGGCCCTGGACCGTTACGGCGCGGCCATCGGCCTGGCCTTCCAGGTGGTGGACGACATCCTGGACGTCACGGCCGATTCGCAGACGCTGGGCAAGACGGCCGGCAAGGATGCCCGGCAGGACAAGCCCACCTACGTGTCGCTGCTGGGCCTGGAGCCCTCGCGGGCCCATGCCCGCGAACTGCTGGCCGAGGCGCTCGCCGCGCTGGACGCCAGCGGGCTGGCCGACACCCGCGCGCTGGCCGCGCTCGCCCGCATGGTGGTGGAACGCAAGAACTAGATCCATGGCATCGCTGCTCGAATCGATCAACTCACCCGCCGACCTGCGCCGGCTGCCGCGGACCCAGCTGCCCCAGCTGGCCGTCGAACTGCGCAACTTCGTGCTCGAGAGCGTGTCGCGCACCGGCGGGCACCTCAGTTCCAACCTCGGCACGGTGGAACTGACCATCGCGCTGCACTACGTCTTCGACACGCCGCACGACCGGCTGGTGTGGGACGTGGGCCACCAGACCTACCCGCACAAGATCCTGACGGGGCGGCGCGATCGCATGCCCACCCTGCGCCAGCTCGGCGGCCTGTCGGGCTTCCCGCAGCGTGCCGAGAGCGAGTACGACACCTTCGGCACCGCGCATTCCTCGACCAGCATCTCGGCCGCGCTGGGCATGGCGATCGCCGCGCAGCGCAAGGGCGAGGCGCGCCGGTCGGTGGCCATCATCGGCGACGGCGCCATGACCGCGGGCATGGCCTTCGAGGCCCTGAACAACGCCGGCGTGGCCGACTGCGACCTGCTGGTGATCCTGAACGACAACGACATGTCGATCAGCCCGCCGGTGGGCGCGCTGAACCGCTACCTCGCGCAGCTCATGAGCGGGCGCTTCTACGCGGCGGCCAAGAACGTAGGCAAGAACGTGCTCAAGGTCGCGCCCCCGCTGTTCGAGCTGGCCAAGCGGCTGGAGGAGCAGGCCAAGGGCATGGTGGTGCCGGCCACGCTGTTCGAGAAGTTCGGCTTCAACTACATCGGCCCGATCGACGGCCACGACCTGGAATCGCTGGTCCCCACGCTGGAGAACATCCGCGACCTGCGCGGCCCGCAGTTCCTGCACGTGGTCACGAGGAAGGGCCAGGGCTACAAGCTGGCCGAAGCCGACCCGGTGGCCTACCACGGGCCCGGCAAGTTCGATCCCAAGGTGGGCCTGCGGCCGCCGGCCACGCCGCCGCGCCAGACCTTCACCCAGGTGTTCGGCCAGTGGCTGTGCGACATGGCCGCGCAGGACAAGCGGCTGGTGGGCATCACGCCGGCCATGCGCGAGGGCTCGGGGTTGGTCGAATTCGAGAAGCGCTTCCCGGAGCGCTACTTCGACGTCGGCATCGCCGAGCAGCATGCCGTCACCTTCGCCGCCGGCCTGGCCTGCGAGGGCCTGAAGCCGGTGGTGGCGATCTATTCCACCTTCCTGCAGCGCGCCTACGACCAGTTGATCCACGACGTGGCGCTGCAGAACCTGCCGGTGGTGTTCGCGCTCGACCGGGCCGGGCTGGTGGGCGCCGACGGGGCCACCCATGCCGGCGCCTACGACATCGCCTACCTGCGCTGCATCCCCAACGTCAGCGTCGCCTGCCCGGCCGACGAGAACGAATGCCGCCAGCTGCTGACGACTGCCTTTGGCCAGGACCATCCGGTGGCGGTGCGCTACCCGCGGGGCGCCGGCGCCGGCGTCGCCGTGCAGCCGGGCCTGCAGGCGCTGCCCTTCGGCGAGGGCGAGGTGCGCCGCACGCGAACGGGCGAGGCCGGCAAGGGCATCGCCATCCTCGCCTTCGGCACCCTGCTGTACCCGGCCCTGGAGGCCGGCGAGCGGCTGGATGCCACGGTGGCCAACATGCGCTGGGCCAAGCCGCTGGACACCCGCCTGCTGCTGGAATTGGCGCAGCGCCACGAGGCGCTGGTCACCGTGGAGGAAGGCTGCATCGCGGGCGGCGCCGGCAGCGCGGTAAGCGAGGCTTTGCATGCGGCGGGCATTCGCAAGCCGCTGCTGCAACTGGGCCTGCCCGACACCTTCATCGAGCATGGCGATCCCGCGCGCCTGCTGTCGCTGCAGGGGCTGGATGCCGCCGGCATCGAAGGATCGATCCGCAGCCGCTTCGGCGAGTGGGTGGTGCGGGCGGCGCCCGCGCTCAAGGTCGTGGGCTGACCGCCCACGCCGAGCCCTGCACGGGGCGACTGCAAGGCTGAAGGTTTTCTGACGCCTCTCCTCTAGACGAAAGTACTCGGGTGGACCCGCAAGGGAAAACCCCTGAGTACCTTGGTGTGCGCGTTTCTAGAATGGCGCCGACATTCGTTGTCATCCCTTTTTCGTATCGACAGAGGAGCTCCCACACATGGATCGTCGTTCATTGATCAAGCACGCCGGCATTGCGGGCGTGCTCGCCGCCGGGGTGGCTCCCGCGGTACACGCGCAGGCCGCCATCCGCTGGCGCCTGGCTTCCAGCTTCCCCAAGTCCCTGGACACCATCTACGGCGGCGCCGAAGTGTTCGCGGCCAAGGTCAAGGCCATGTCGGGCGGCAAGTTCGAGATCTCCACCCACGCGGCCGGCGAGCTGATGCCCGCCTTCGGCGTGGTCGACGGCGTGCAGCAGGGCACGGTGGAAGTGGCGCACACCGCGCCCTACTACTTCTTCGGCAAGGACGAGTGCTTCGCGCTGGGCTGCGCCATCCCGTTCGGCCTGAACAGCCGGCAGATGACGGCCTGGATGTACGAGGGCAACGGCCTGAAGCTGATGCGCGAGTTCTACGCCCGCTACAACATGATCAGCTTCCCGGCCGGCAACACCGGCGCCCAGATGGGCGGCTGGTACCGCAAGGAGATCAAGAACGTCGACGACGTGAAGGGCCTGAAGTTCCGCGTCGGCGGCTTCGCCGGCAAGGTGATGGAGCGCCTGGGCGCGGTGCCGCAGAACATCCCTGGCGGCGAGATCTACCAGGCGCTCGAGAAGGGCACGCTGGACGCCGCCGAGTGGGTGGGCCCGTACGACGACCAGAAGCTGGGTTTCAACAAGGTCGCGCCGTTCTACTACTACCCCGGCTGGTGGGAAGGCGGCCCGCAGCTGGACGTGTTCATCAACCAGAAGGCCTTCGACAGCCTGTCCGCCGAGAACAAGGCCATCATCGAGACCGCGGCGACCGAGGCGCTGGTGGTCATGCAGGCCCGCTACGACGCCCGCAACCCGGCGGCGCTGAAGCAGCTGGTGGGTGGCGGCAGCAAGCTGCGCCCGTTCCCGGCCGACGTGATGAACGCCGCGTTCAAGGCCTCGCTGGAGCTGTACGAGGAGCTCAACCAGAAGAACGAGATGTGGAAGAAGATCTACGCGGACTACAGCAAGTTCCGCGCGGACCAGAACCTGTGGTTCCGCTTCACGGAAGCCACCTTCGACCGCTTCATGCAGAGCCAGAAGCTCTAAGCGGCCCCCGCTCGAAAGAAAAGCCGCACTCGGGTGCGGCTTTTCTTCTTCCGGGATCGCATAGGTCCAAGGAACTCAATCTCATGCTGAAGCCGCACGATTTGCGGCTTTTTTCATTCGTGGATCGGGTCGTTTGAATACGCGTCCTGCAACCGATGCCAGCCTTCTGCAAGGGTTGGGGCATGGGCCAGCCCATCATCAGCGCGCCCTTTTTACAAGCGAACTCACAGGAGTACCCCATCCATGGATCGTCGTTCCATTCTCAAGCACGGCGGCATCGCGGCCGTGCTGGCCGCGGGCGCCGCGCCGGCCGTGCACGCTCAGGCGGCAGTGCGCTGGCGCCTGTCCTCGAGCTTCCCGAAGTCGCTGGACACCATCTTCGGCAGCGCCGAGACCCTGTCGCGCACCGTCAAGGCGATGTCGGGCGGCAAGTTCGAGATCTCCGTGCATGCCGCCGGTGAGCTGATGCCGGCCTTCGGCAACGTCGACGCTCTGCAGAACGGCACCATCGAGATGGGGCAGACCGCCCCCTACTACTTCACCGGCAAGGACCCCATCTTCGCCTTCGGCTGCGCGGTGCCCTTCGGCCTGACCGCCCGCCACATGGACGCCTGGATGGAGCATGGCAACGGCCGCAAGCTGATGGATGCCTTCTATGCCAAGTACAACATGAAGAGCTTCTCGGCCGGCAACACCACCACCCAGATGGGCGGCTGGTACCGCAAGGAGATCAAGACCGCGGCCGACCTCAAGGGCCTGAAGATGCGCCTGGGCGGCGGCCTGTTCGGCGAGACCATGGCCAAGCTGGGCGTGGTCGCCCAGAACATGCCGGCCGGCGAGGTCTACCAGGCCCTGGAGAAGGGCACGCTGGACGCCACCGAGTTCGTCGGCCCCTACGACGACGAGAAGCTGGGCTTCCAGAAGGTCGCGCCCTTCTACTACTACCCCGGCTGGTGGGAAGGCGGCGCCGAACTGGAGTTCTTCGTCAACACCAAGGCCTACGAGGCGCTGTCGGCCGAGAACAAGGCCATCCTGCAGGCTGCCACCAACGTGGCCGCGCGCGACATGACGGCCAAGTACGACGCCCTCAACCCGACGGCGCTCAAGCGCCTGGTGGCCGCCAAGACCCAGCTGCGTCCGTTCTCCAAGGACATCATGGACGCCGGCTTCAAGGCCGCCATGGAGGTGTTCGCCGAGCACGAGGCCAAGTCGCCCGAGTTCAAGAAGATCCACCAGGACATGCGCGCGTTCCAGCGCGACCAGATCCTGTGGGGCCGCTTCTCCGAGTACCGCTACGACGACTATATTTTGTCGGTCAAGCTCTGATGCGATCGCGCGCTTGCGCGCGGCTCGAAATCCAAGGAGGCCCTGCGGGGCCTCCTTTGTTTTTGGGTCGGCTCGGCTAGATTCGGGGGATGGACCACCATGTGCCGCTGATCGCGACCGTGGCCGGGGGCCTGGGGCTGGCGCTGCTGCTGGGCTTCATGGCGGCCCGGCTGCGCTTGCCTGCGCTGGTGGGCTACCTGCTGGCCGGGGTGGTAGTGGGCCCGCACACGCCTGGATTCGTCGCCGACGCCAATCTCGCGGCCCAGCTGGCCGAGATCGGCGTGATGCTGCTGATGTTCGGCGTCGGCCTGCATTTCTCGCTGGGCGACCTGATGGCGGTGCGCAAGATCGCGGTGCCCGGCGCGATCGTGCAGATCGCGGTGGCCACGGTCATGGGCGCCGGCCTGGCCAGCGCCTGGGGCTGGTCCCTGCCGGCCGCGGTGCTGTTCGGCCTGTCGCTGTCGGTGGCCAGTACCGTGGTGCTGCTACGCGCGCTCGAGAGCGTGGGCCTGCTGGAGACCTTCAACGGGCGCGCGGCCGTCGGCTGGCTGATCGTCGAGGACCTGGCCATGGTGCTGGCGCTGGTGCTGCTGCCGCCGCTGGCGGCGATGTGGCAGGGCCAGGGGCAGGGCGGCGCCATGCCCAGCCTGTGGCGGGGCCTGGCCACCACGCTGCTGCAGGTGGCCCTGTTCATCGGCCTGATGCTGATCGTCGGCCGGCGCCTGTTCCCCTGGGCCTTGTGGCACGTGCAAAAGGTCGGCTCGCGCGAGCTGTTCACCCTGTGCGTGATCGCGGCGGCGGTCAGCATGGCCTACGCCGCCACCATGCTGTTCGGCGTGTCGTTCGCCCTGGGCGCGTTCTTCGCCGGCATGGTGCTGCGCGAGTCGGAGTTCAGCCACCGCGCCGCGCAGGAGTCGCTGCCCCTGCGCGACGCCTTCGCCGTGCTGTTCTTCGTTTCGGTGGGCATGCTGTTCGACCCCACCGTCCTGTTCGAGCAGCCGCTGCGCGTGCTCGGGGTCACTGCCATCATCCTGGTGGGCAAGTCGGTGGCCGCCGCCGTGGTGGTGCTGGCGCTGCGCTACCCGCTGAACACTGCGCTGACGGTCTCCGCCAGCCTGGCCCAGATCGGCGAGTTCTCCTTCATCCTGATCAACCTCGCGGCCGCGCTGCACGTCGTGCCCTCCGAAGCGCAGAGCCTGGTGGTCGCCGGATCCATCCTGTCGATGGCGCTCAACCCGCTGGTGTTCCGCGCGATCGAACCGCTGCAGCGCTGGCTGCTGGCGCGCTCGCAGCTGGCGCGCGACCTGAACGCGCGCCACGACCCTCTGGCCGAGCTGCCCCTGAGCACCGACGAGAAGTTCCTGGCGCGGCAGGTGGTGCTGGTGGGCTACGGCCGCGTCGGCCGTGACATCGCGGCGGCGCTGCACGAGGCCGGCCTGCCGTTCGTGGTGGCGGAGGCCAACCGCGAGCTGGTGGAACGGCTGCGGGCCGAGGGCATGGCCGCCGTGGCCGGCGACGCCGCGCAGCCGGAGGTGCTGGTGCAGGCCCACATCGCCCGGGCGCGGCTGCTGGTGATCGCCACTTCCGATACGCTGGGGGTGCGCCAGATGGCGCACAATGCCCGCCTGCTCAACCCGGGGATCGAGATCGTGGTGCGCAGCCACAACGCCGCTGAAGCGGAACTACTGGAGCGCGAGCTCTCCGGCAAGGTGTTCCTGGGCGAGCACGAACTGGCGCGCGCGATGACGCGGCACGTGCTCGAGCGCTGCGCATAGGCCCGGCGGAGCCGGTTCCGCGGTGGCAAAAAGAAAGGGCCTGCATCGCAGGCCCTTCTTTCGCGGCGCGCGCCGCCTACTTCTTGTTGAACAGTTCGTCGATGCGCTTCTGTTCCTCGTCGGCCGACGGCATGCCGCTGCCGGCATCGGACCCTCCCTGCAGGGGCGGCGGCGGGGCCAGATTGACGTCGGGCGTGCCGTAGTTCGGCATGTCCGGGATCTCGATCTTGACCTTGTCGAGGTCGATCTTCTCCACCTTGTCGTGCGACACGATGCCCGGGAAGCCGATGATCAGGCCGACCATGATGACCTGGATCACCACGAAGGGGACGGCGCCCCAGTAGATCTGGCCGGTGGTCACCGGCGCGATGCGCTTGCCGGTCGGCTTGTCGGTGTATTCCTTCTCGGGCGCCACGCTGCGCAGGTAGAACAGCGCGAAGCCGAACGGCGGGTGCATGAACGAGGTCTGCATGTTCACCCCCAGCAGCACGCCGAACCAGATCAGGTCGATGCCCAGCTTCTCGGCCACCGGCGCCAGGAGCGGGATGACGATGAAGGACAGCTCGAAGAAGTCCAGGAAGAAGGCCAGCAGGAAGATCAGGATGTTCACCACGATCAGGAAGCCGAGCTGGCCGCCCGGCAGGCTGGTGAGCAGGTGCTCCACCCAGCGCGGACCGTCCACGCCCTGGAAGCTCAGGCTGAACATGGTGGCGCCGATCAGGATGAACAGCACGAAGCTGGACAGCTTGGTGGTGCTGTTCAGGGCCTGCTTGAGCAGGTTGAAGCTCAGGCGGCCGCGAGCCGTCGCCATCGCCAGGGCGCCCAGCGCACCCATGGCGCCCCCTTCGGTCGGCGTGGCGATCCCGAGGAAGATGGTGCCCAGCACCAGGAAGATCAGGAACAGCGGCGGGATCAGCACGAAGGTCACGCGCTCGGCGATGCGCGACAGCAGGCCCAGGCGCAGCACCTTGTTGATCACGGCCGCGAGGAACGCCAGCAGCACCCCGGCCGCCATGGACATCACGATGGTCTCGTCCTTGGGCATGCTGGTGACTTCGGCGCCCCGCCACCAGCTGACCACGGCCGGGTAGTTCTGCCCCAGCAGCAGGGCGACGGCGATGCTGATGCCGGCCAGGATCACCAGCGAGGGCAGGCCGTTGCCGCCGTCGGGCTCGCGGAAGGTGCGCGCCTCGGGCGGCAGCGCCGGTGCCATGTGCGGCTTGAAGACGGCCAGGATCACCACCCACAGCAGGTACATGCCCATGAGGATGAAGCCGGGGATGAAGGCGCCCTTGTACATGTCCCCCACGCTGCGGCCGAGCTGGTCGGCCAGCACGATCAGCACCAGCGAGGGCGGGATGATCTGCGCCAGCGTGCCGGAGGCGGCGATCACGCCGGAGGCCAGCCGCCGGTCGTAGCCGTAGCGCAGCATGATGGGCAGCGAGATCAGGCCCATGGAGATCACCGAAGCCGCCACCACGCCGGTGGTGGCCGCCAGCAGCGCGCCGACGATCACCACTGCCACGGCCAGGCCGCCGCGGATCGGGCCGAACAGCTGGCCGATGGTGTCCAGCAGGTCCTCGGCCATGCCGCTGCGCTCCAGGATCAGCCCCATGAGCGTGAAGAACGGGACCGCCAGCAGCGTCTCGTTCTGCATGATCCCGAAGATGCGCAGCGGCAGCGCCTGCAGCAGCGACTCGGGCAGCACGCCCAGCTCGATGCCGATGAAGCCGAAGAACAGCCCGCAGGCCCCCAGGCTGAACGCCACCGGGAAACCCAGCAGCAGGAAGAAGATCAGGCCCACGAACATGATCGGGGCCATGTTTTGCGTGATGAACTCCATCGTGACTCCTCTGGTTCCTCGCGCGGCCCGTCAGGCCTTGTTCTGCTGCTCGGCCAGCCGTCGGAGTTCCTCGGCCAGTTCCTCCTCGGCCGACTTCTCCGTCTTCTTGACCGCCGGATCGGGGATCAGGCCCATGGCGAAGGCGATGCGCTTGACCAGTTCGGACAGCCCCTGCAGCAGCAGCAGCGCGAAGCCCAGCGGCATCATCAGGTAGACCGGCCAGCGGATCAGGCCGCCGGCGTTGGAGGACATCTCGCCCGAGCGCCAGCCCTGCAGGAAGAAGGGCGTGCCGTACCACAGCACCGCCAGCGCCACGGGCAGCAGGAAACAGGTGAAGCCGAAGATGTCGATCCAGTTCTGCGTCCTGCGCGAGAAGCGGGAATAGAACACGTCGATCTTCACGTGTTCGCCGTTGAGCAGGGTGTAGCCGGCGGCCAGCAGGAAGGCGGCGGCGAACAGGTACCACTGCACTTCGAGGTAGGCGTTGGAGCTGGTGTTGAACGCCTTGCGCACCGAGGCGTTGACGCCGCTGATCACGGTGGAGGCCAGGATCAGCCAGATGACCCAGCGGCCCACGTGGCCATTGAGCCAGTCGATGGCCCTGGACAGTTTCAGAAGTGCCTGCATGCCGTCTCCGGGGGAATGGAAGCTCGTATGTGACACCGGGCGCCGCTGCGGTTGCAGCCCGGCGCCCGGCGGCTTTTTCAGACCCGTCATTGTCGGGTATGGGCGTGGGGGTAGCTGACGAAATGATTACTTAAGATGCCAGTGTTATCCCCTAGTGGACGCGGTTCGCATAATGGCCGCATGGCATCGACCGCCTCCGCGCTCGCGCCCCAGGGCATCGACCAGCCGGACATGCGCCGGGCCGGCGCCGAACGGCTGTCGCTGGCGCTGATGGACGCGCGCAACCACACGCTGGCGCTGCTGGCGCGCTACGAGGAGGCCGACGCCGGCGCGCTCCGGCTGCCCGTGCAGCCCGGCCTCGAGCGGCCGCAGTGGATCGCCGGCCACGTGGCCTGGTTCGCCGAATACTGGATCGGCCGCAACCCGCGGCGGGCGCTCGGCACGTTGTGCCCCGCCGACGCACCTCGCCTGGGCTCGGTCGAGCCGATGGCGGACCGCTGGTACCACCCGCTGCTGGCGCCCCACGACGCGCGCTGGGACATGCCGCTGCCCGAGGGCGCCGACTTGCGCGCGTGGCTGATGGACACGCTGGAGCGCACGCTGGAGCAGCTGGAACATGCGGCGGCCGGCGACGACGGGCTGTACTTCTATCGCGCGGCGCTGTTCCATGAGGACCTGCGCGGGGAGCAGCTGATCCGGCAGGCGCAGGAACTGGGCATGACGCTGACGCTGCAGCCGCCCGCGGCCGCCGCGGTGCGCGAGCCGCTGCAGCTGCCGGCCTGCCGCTGGCACCTCGGATCGGAATCGGGAGGTTTCGTGTTCGACGTCGAGCAGTGGGCGCACGAGGTGGACGTCCCGGAGTTCGAGATCGACGCGCAGCCGGTCAACTGGAGCCAGTTCGTGGAGTTCGTGGACGACGGCGGCTACGACCGGCCGGAGCTGTGGCGGCCCGAGGGCTGGGACTGGCTGCAGCGGGTGGCGCAGGCGGAGGGCCGGCGCGGCCCGCGCCACGTCGAGCAGATCGGCGTCGCCAGCGGCGCCGTGCTGCAGTCCTTCTTCGGCAAGCCGACGCGGATGGCGCCGCAGCAGCCCGCGATGCACCTGAGCTGGTGGGAGGCGGATGCCTGGGCCCGCTGGCGCGGCCGGCGCCTGCCGACCGAGGTGGAGTGGGAGGTGGCCGCGCACCGGGCGGCCGGCCGGGGCTTCCGCTGGGGCGAGGTGCACGAGTGGACCGCCGGCACGCTGCGGCCGTATCCCGGCTTCGAGCCGCACGCCTGGACGCGCCACACCGAATTCGAGGCCACGCCCGTGTTCGGCCAGGCCCGCGTGCTGCGGGGCGCTTCCTTCGCCACCCGCTCGCGCCTGAAGTCGCCCAAGGCCCGCGGCTGGGCGATGCCCGACCGCGACGACCACTTCACGGGTTTTCGCACCTGCGCGCTGTGATCGGCCGGGACGGCGGTAGCGTCAACCGGGGGCAGGCGCCGACTTGCGCTTGGCCCGCGCGTAGCGCCACCACGGCAGCTGCTCGCTGAGGCTGAGCACCTCGCCCGAGCGCAGCGGCTCGTAGCCGGGCAGGGTGCGCAACAGCCCCTGCCAGGCGGGGGCCGCCAGCACCTGGCGAAGGCCCTGCACCGGCGTGTCCTCCAGCAGCGATTTCAGGCACACCAGGTAGTAGTCCTCCTCGACCAGCGGCACGAAGTCCAGCCCGCGCGCGCGCGCCGTGGCCTCGATCACCAGGCCGGCATCGGCGCTGCCGGAGGCCACCGCCTGGGCCACGGCGGCATGCGAGGGCTCGACGCGGTTCCAGCCCTCGATGGCCACGGGCGCGAGCCCGGCGCCGGCCAGCAGCTCCTCGGCTAGCAGCCGCGTGCCCGAGCCCAGCGCACGGTTGACGAAGCGGGCGCCGCGCGAGAGATTCGCGAACGAAGCCAGCCCTAGCGGATTGCCGGGCGCCACCGCCAGCCCTTGGCTGCGGCGTGCGAAGCCGATGATCTTGTGCAGGCCCGGTTGCAGGAGCGGGTGGTAGGCGCGCTCGAAGGCCGAGCCCGGTGCCGGCCGCGGCGGCGTATGGAAGCCCGCCATGGTGCAGCGGCCCTCGTTCAGGGCGGCGATCGCATCGACGCTGCCGGTGAAGCGGATGTCCAGGTGCAGCCGCGCGCTGCCGGCCGCGTGCTCGCGCAGCAGGGCCAGCGCGTCGTCATGGCTGGCATACAGCGTCAGCACCTGCGTCGCGTCGTCGAAGGCGACCGCGAAGGCACGCTCAAGATCGGCGTGCAGCGCCTCGATCTGCGGTGCCAGTCGCGCCTGCGCCTGTCGCTCGGCCCACAGCAGCTTCTCGCCGAAGGCGGTGAGGCGGGCCGGCTGGCCCTTGTCCCAGACGATCAGGCCGTGTCCCAGCTCCGTTTCCCAGCGCTTGAGCTCGCCCCAGACATGGCGGTAGGACTGGCCCAGCGCGCGGGCCGCTCCCGAGATCGAGCCTTCGCGGCGCACCGCCTGCAGCAGCTCGATGAGCGGATTGCGGATGCCGCCGTCCCGCCGCAGCCGGGTCAGCGCGTACGAGAGCTCGATCTTGTGCATGGCGCGCATGAGTATGCGTTATGCACCAGGATTCATAAGCGTAGGACCTAGTCCGCCCGAGAACGGTGCATGCCAGCATCGCTGCGCCATGGGCAGCTTCTCCGAAAGCCTCGCGCTGGCGCTGCACCTGGTGCTGGCGCCCGATCCCACGCTCGCGTCCATCGTGTTCCGCTCGCTGGGGATCAGCGCCACGGCCTGTGCCATCGCATGCGCCCTGGGATTGCTGCTGGGCGCCTGGATCGGGGCGGCGCGCATCCGCGGGCGCGGTGCCGTGCTGGCCCTGCTGAACACCGCGCTGGCCGTGCCGTCCGTGGTGGTCGGCCTGGTGGTCTACCTGCTGCTGTCGCGGTCGGGGCCGCTGGGCTGGCTGGGCTGGCTGTATTCCTTCCCGGCGATGGTGCTGGCCCAGTCCATCCTGGTGCTGCCCGTGGCCGCTGCGCTGACGCGGCAGGTGGTGGAGGACGTCGACCAGCAGCACGGCGAGCAGCTGGCCTCGATGGGGGCGGGCTCGCTCCTGCGCAGCCTGCTGATCGCCTGGGACGAGCGGTACGCGCTGCTGATGGTGGTGATCGCCTGCTTCGGCCGCGCGATCTCCGAGGTGGGTGCCGTGATGATCGTCGGCGGCAACATCGACGGCTTCACCCGCGTGATGACCACGGCCATCGCGCTGGAGACCAGCAAGGGCGACCTGCCGCTGGCGCTGGGGCTGGGCATCGTGCTGCTGTCGGTGGTGCTGGTGCTCAATGCGCTGGTGGTGGTGCTGCGCCGCTGGCGGCTGGGTCGCAGCGAAGGGCCGGCGATGGTGCCCAGCGCGGGGATCTCGGGGTGAATTCGCAACCGGCCGCGCTCGACGCGCCGCCCTCGGTGGCCACCCGGGCGCCCGCGCACGGCGGGCTGATCCGCCTGCAGGGCGTGGGCGTGGCCTTCGGAGCGGTGCAGGCGCTGCAGGGCGTGGACCTGCGCATCGAGGCCGGCGAGCGGCTGGCCCTGATCGGTGCCAACGGCAGCGGCAAGAGCACGCTGCTGCGCGTGCTGAACGGGCTGCTGGAGCCGGGCTGCGGCACCTTGCTGCGCGACGCCGCCAGCCGGCAGGCGATGGTGTTCCAGCGACCCTACATGCTGCGCACCAGCAGCCTGAACAACGTCGCGCTGGCCCTGTGGCTGCGCGGCGTGCGCTGGCGCGAGGCGCGCGAGCAGGCGCTGGCGGCGCTGGCGCGGGTGGGGCTGGCCGAGCTGGCGCTGCGCAGCGCCCGCACCCTGTCCGGCGGCCAGCAGCAGCGGCTGGCGCTGGCCCGGGCCTGGGCGCTGCAGCCGCAGGTGCTGTTCCTCGACGAGCCGACGGCCAGCCTGGATCCGCACGCCAAGCGCGAAGTCGAGGCGCTGATGGCCTCGTTCGCGCAGGCGGGCATGACGCTGGTGTTCGCCAGCCACAACCTCGGCCAGGTCAAGCGCCTGGCCAGCCGCGTGGTCTACCTGGAGCAGGGCCTCATCCGGGCCGACGCCCCGGTGGAGCAGTTCTTCGACCGTTCCCGATTGGCCGGCCTGTCGCCGGAAGCCGACCTGTTCGTCAAGGGGGAAAGCGCATGACCCGTTCCATCCGGCGCGGCTTCGCCGCAGCCTGCGTCGCCCTGGCCGCCGGCTGGGCCTCGGCCCAGTCCATCACCATGGCCTCGACCACCTCGACCGAGCAGTCGGGGCTGTTCGGCCACATCCTGCCGATCTTCAAGCAGGCCAGCGGGCTGGACGTCAAGGTGGTCGCGGTCGGCACCGGCCAGGCGATCGACACCGCGCGCCGCGGCGATGCCGACGTGCTGTTCGTGCACGACCGGGTGGCCGAGGAGAAGTTCGTGGCCGACGGCTTCGCCGAGCGCCGCTACCCGGTGATGTACAACGACTTCGTGCTGGTGGGCCCCAAGGCCGATCCGGCCAAGACCCAGGGCAACGACATCGTCGAGGCGCTGAAGAAGATCGCCGCGACCAACGCGCCCTTCATCTCGCGCGGCGACAAGAGTGGCACCCACTCGGCCGAGCTGCGCTACTGGAAGCAGGCCGGCGCGGCCGACGCCAAGGGCAGCGGCTACAAGGCCTGCGGCTGCGGCATGGGGCCGGCGCTGAACATCGGGGCCTCCAGCGGCGCCTACGTCCTGACCGACCGCGGCACCTGGCTCAGCTTCAGGAACCGCGGCGACCTCGCGATCCTGGTGGAAGGCGACAAGCGCCTGTTCAACCAGTACGGCGTGATGGTGGTGAATCCGAAGAAACATCCGCACGTGAAGGCGGCCGACGCGCAGAAGTTCGTCGACTGGGTCATCTCGCCGGCCGGCCAGCAGGCCATCGCCGGCTACCAGATCGGGGGCGAGCAGCTGTTCTTCCCGAACGCCGGCACGTCGAACTGACGACGGGGCCGCTCACGCCACCAGTGCGGCCGACTTCACCTGCGCCCAGACGGTCGCGCCCGGCGCCAGCCCGAGCTGGTCCACCGCGCGCGCCGTGATGCGCGCCAGCAGTAGCGACTCGCCACAGGCGAGCTGCACCAGCGCCTGCGAGGGATGCGCGCCCGGCACGATCGCCCGCACCGTGCACGGCAGCACGTTCTGGATGCTGCTGCGCTCCGGCGGCTGCAGCGCCAGGCTGACGTCGCGTGCCAGCACGCGCACGCGCACGGCGGCGCCGGGGGCCAGTCCCGGGTCCTGCACCCACACGGCACCGCCGGCGAAGCGGGCGTGCGCCAGGTGCCAGGCCGCATCGCGCTCGCCGATCGTGGCGTGCAGCAGCGCGCCGCGCTCCTCGGCCGGGATCGCCGGCAGGTCGACGCGCGACAGCACCTCGGCCAGCGGCCCGCTGGCGCGCACCGTGCCGGCCTCCAGCAGCACCAGGTGGCCGGCCAGCCGAGCCACCTCGTCGCCCGAGTGGGTGACGTACAGCATCGGGATGCGCAACTCGTCGCGCAGGCGCTCCAGCCAGGGCAGGATCTCGCGCCGGCGCGACAGGTCGACCGCCGCCAGCGGTTCGTCCAGCAGCAGCACGCGCGGCCGGGTCGCGAGTGCGCGGGCAATGGCCACGCGCTGGCGCTCGCCGCCGGAGAGCTGCCAGGGCCGGCGATCGAGCAGGCCGGCGATGCCCAGCAGCTCCAGCAGCGGCTGCAGGCTTGTCCTCCCGTCGCCGCTGCGCCGGCGCGCGAAGTCCAGGTTGCCGCGCACGTCCAGGTGGTCGAACAGGCTGGCTTCCTGGAACACGTAGCCGAGCGCGCGCCGGTGCGTGGGCACGAAGCGGCCCGACGCCGAGTCCTGCCACACCTCGCGGGCGATCGCGATGCGGGCCGGCGCGACCCGCTCCAGCCCCGCGACGCAGCGCAGCAGCGTGGTCTTGCCCGAGCCCGAGGCGCCGAAGATCGCCGTGATGCCGGAGCCCGGCAGGCGCAGGTCGACGTCCAGCGTGAAGTCGCCGCGCGCGAGCCGGGCGCGGATCTCCAGCGGCGCGTTCATCCCAGCACCCGCGTGCTGCGGCGGTTGAGCATCGCCAGCGCCAGCAGCACCGCGAAGGAGAACGCCAGCATGGCCGCCGACAGCGCGTGGGCCTGCGTGTACTGCAGCGCCTCCACGTGGCCGTAGATCTGGGTGGACACCACGCGGGTCTGCTCGGGGATGTTGCCGCCGATCATCAGCACCACGCCGAACTCGCCCACCGTGTGCGCGAAGGTGAGCACCGCCGCCTGCACGATGCCGCCGCGCGAGAGCGGCAGCACCACGTGGAAGAAGCGATCCCAGGGCCCGGCCCGCAGCGTCGCGGCCGCTTCCAGCGGTCGCCGGCCAACCGCCTCGAAGGCGTGCTGCAGCGGCTGCACCGCGAACGGCAGCGAGTACACGATCGATCCCACCAGCAGCCCGCCGAAGGTGAAGGGCAGCAGGCCCAGGCCCAGGGCCTGCGTGAGCTGGCCGCCCCAGCCCTGCGGCCCCAGCGAGACCAGCAGGTAGAAGCCCAGCACCGTGGGCGGCAGCACCAGCGGCAGCGCCACCACCGCCGACACCGGGCCGCGCCAGCGCGAGCGGGTGCGCGCCAGCCACCAGGCCAGCGGCGCGGCCAGCACCAGCAGCACCAGCGTGGTGGTCGCGGCCAGTTCCAGCGTGAGCCGGATCGCCTGCAGGTCGTCGGCGGCGAAGGACATGCTCAGAAGGTGTAGCCGTAGCTGCGCAGCACGGTGCGCGCGGCGTCGCTGCGCAGGTAGTCCAGCAGCGCGCGGGCGGCGGGATTGTTCGCGCCGGGCGACAGGAGGAGGGCGTCCTGCTTCAGCGGCGCGTGCATCCCGGGCGGCACGATCCAGGCCGATCCGCGCGGGATGCGGCCATCGCTCATCACCTGCGACAGCGCAACGAAGCCCAGGCGAGCGTTGCCGCTGGCGACGAACTGGAAGGCCTGGCCGATGTTCTCGCCCTGCACCAGGTGCGGCTGCCAGTCGTCCCGCACGCCCATCTTCGCCAGCACCTGCAGGGCCGCGGCACCGTACGGCGCGATGCGCGGGTCGGCGATGGCCATCTTGCCGGCGGGCGGCTGGCGCAGCACCGCCAGCTGTGCATCGACCACGTCCGCCTCGGCGCTCCACAACGCCAGCCGACCGGTCGCGTAGGTGAAGCGGCTGCCGCGCACGCCCAGGCCCTCCTGTTCCAGCCTGGCGGGCGTTTCGTCATCGGCGGCCAGCAGCACCTCGAATGGCGCGCCGTTGCGGACCTGTGCGTAGAACTTGCCCGTGGAGCCCAGCGCCACGCTCGCCCGGTGGCCGGTGGCCGCCTGGAACCCGGCGGCGATCGCCTTCATGGGGGCGGCCAGGTTGGCGGCCGCGGCGACCTGCACGGTGGCGGCGAGCGCCGCCAGCGGGCCGGTGGCCAGCAGGACCAGCAGGGTGGCGGCCAGGATGCGCGGCATGGCGGCACTCGCTATTCAAATATGGAATAGCGACAGTATAGGCGGCACAATCCCGGCCATGCCCCGCAAGAAGCTCCAGCTCGCCGGCGCCCTCGGCCAGGCCTCGGTGGACAAGCGCGTGGAGATCCTGCGCCGCGTCGCGACCGTGGGTTCCATCTCGCAGGCGGCGCGCGACGCCGGCGTCAGCTACAAGGCCGCCTGGCAGGCGCTGGACACGCTCAGCAACCTGGCCGGCACGGCGCTGGTGGAACGCGCGGTCGGCGGCGCGGGCGGCGGCGGCGCGCGCCTCACGCCCTCGGGCGAGCAGGTGCTGCGGGCGGCCGGCGAAGTGGCCCGGGCCCGCGACGCGGTGCTCCACAAACTGCGCGCCGGTGCGCCGGCACTCGGCGCGCTGGGCCTGCGCACCAGCATGCGCAACCATTTCCCCTGCCGCATCCGCCGACTGCGCCAGCAGGCGGGCGCCATGGAGGTGGAACTGGAACTGGCCGGCGCGGTGCTGCGCTCGCGGATCACGCGCGAAAGCGCCCAGCTGCTGGGCCTGGCGCGGCAGCAGGACGTGCTGGCCCTGTGCAAGGCCACCGCGGTCGAGGTGTGTGCCGCGGCGCCCACGCACTGGAACGGCAACGTGCTGTCGGGCACCGTGAACCGCGCGCCGCGCGCCCAGGGTGGCGAGGTGGCGCTGACCTTGGCGGGCGGGCTGCAACTGGTCGGCTTCGCCGCCGCGGGGAGCGGCTTGCGGGCGGGCCATGCCGCCGTCGCGCGGGTCGATCCGTCGGCGGTGGTGATTGCGCTGCCGTAGTCGGCCACGCTCCAGCTTCAGCCGCGCTTGCCCAGTTTGCGATAGACCGTCGCGCGGCTGATGCCCAGCATCCGGGCCGCTGCCATTACGTTGCCGCGCGCGTCGCGCACGGCCTTGTGGATCAGCTCGGTCTCCAGGTCCTTCAGCGGCAGGCGCTGGTCGGGCGCGGCGGGCCGCGGCTCCATGGCCTGGCCGGGCAGCTGCGACAGTACCTGCAGCGTCAGGCCCGACCACAAGGGTACTTCCATGGCCGGTCCGCCGGCGGCATCGAACAGGGCTTCCCAGGCGGCGGCGAACAGTTCGCTGCAGTGGGTGGAACCTATGGCCGGATGACCGAGCATCTCGCGCGCGGACGGGTTGGCGCTCACCACGCGGCCGTCGGCATCCAGGCAGAGCAGGCCGTCCTGGTCGTCGAAGGCGCGGCCGGGCCAGTTCAGCCGCAGCAGCAATGCGTGCGGGCGCGCCAGCACCAGCGCGTTCTCGATGCTGCGCGCCGACTGCGCGGCCAGGTGCTTGAGTTCGGGCCGCTCCGGCGCTTCGATGCCGGTCAGGTCCAGCATGCCGGCGCAGGCGCCGTCCGGGTCGAACACGGGCGCCCCAGCACAGCTGTACACGCTGGTGTCGTGGAAGAAGTGCTCGCCGCGGTGCAGCCACACCGGCTGCAATTCGCCCAGCGCGGCGCCGATGGCCGTGGTGCCTACCGCGCGCTCGGACAGGTCTACGCCGATGCGCGTGATCAGGTGGGCGCGCGGGTCGCTGCGGTCGATCGGCCCATCGACGTCGATCACCACGCCCTGCGCATCGGTGAGGATGGCGAAGTAGCGGCTGTGCGCGATCGCGCGCGCCAGCCGGTCGAGCACCGGTCGCGCTGCGGCCAACAGCGGGTGGCTGGCCTCGGTCGCCCTGCGCGCTGCGGGCGCGGGCACCAGGTCGAAGGCCACCGCCTGCTCGGGCCGGTGCCCATAGCCGAGGCAGCGGCGCCAGGAGCGTTCGATCCAGCTGCGCTCGAACCACGCGTCGACCAGCACATCCGTGGCCGAGCTGCCTTCCATCAGCACGGCCCGCCGCGCCTGCTCGATCTGCAGCAGGCGCCGTTCGGCGGGGCTGTGGGCGGTGGCGCTCATCGGGTGTGTTCCGGGGGCTGCGCGCGCGGCGAAGCGGCCATTGTTCCATTTTGAGAATTTCGGATGAAGGGCCGGTCGAATCAGGGTTTCGCCTAGGGAGGGGGTGGCTGGGCCATCCAAGAATGACCCGCTACCCGATGAACAAGGAGACACGAATGCAGGTTCAATTCACGGTCAATGGCCGCGCCGAACGCATCGACGTTCCCCCCAACACCCTGCTGGTCACGGCGCTGCGCGAGCACCTGCGCCTGACCGGCACCCACGTGGGCTGCGACACCGCGCAGTGCGGCGCCTGCACCGTCATCGTGAACGGTCGCGCCATCAAGTCGTGCAACACGCTGGCGGTGCAGCAGGAAGGCGCCGACATCACCACCATCGAGGGCCTGGCACAGCCCGACGGCACGCTGCACCCGATGCAGGCGGCCTTCAAGGACTGCCACGGCCTGCAATGCGGCTTCTGCACGCCCGGCATGGTGATGAGCGCGCTCGACCTCGCGCGCCAGAACCCCAACGCCACCGAGCAGCAGATCCGCGAACAGCTCGACGGCAACATCTGCCGCTGCACCGGCTACCAGAACATCGTCAAGGCGGTCAAGCAGGGCATGGCCGCCAGCGCCAACGCCTGAGCGAAGGAGAACGACCATGGGTGCTTCCGATTTCGCCAGCCTGCCGCACATCGGCGAGTCCATCCGCCGCAAGGAGGACGTGCGCTTCCTCACCGGCGCCGGCCAGTACACCGACGACATCCAGCTGGCCAACCAGCGCTGCGCCGTGTTCGTGCGATCGCCGCATGCGCACGCCAGGATCAATGCCATCGACACGAACGCGGCCAAGGCCATGGCGGGCGTGAGCGCGGTGTTCACCGGTGCCGACCTGGAGGGCAAGGTCAACGGCCTGCCCTGCGGCTGGCTGATCACCGGCACCGACGGCCAGCCCATGAAGGAGCCGCCGCACCCGGTGCTGGCGCAGGGCAAGGTGCGCTACGTCGGCGACCCGGTGGCGATGGTGGTGGCCGACACGCTGCAGCAGGCCAAGGACGCGGCCGAAGCGGTCGCCGTCGACTACGACGTGCTGCCGGCCTGCACCGACGTGCGCGATGCGCGCAGCGCGACGGCGCTGCACGATGCGGCGCCCGACAATCACTGCTACCAGTGGGCCATCGGCGACAAGGCCCAGGTGGACGCCGCCTTCGCCGCCGCGGCGCACGTCACCAGGATCGACCTGGTCAACAACCGGCTGGTGCCCAACGCCATCGAGCCGCGCTCGGCCATCGGTTCCTACAACCGCGCCAACGACGAATACGTGCTGTACGTGGCCAACCAGAACCCGCACGTCGAGCGCCTGCTGATGACGGCCTTCGTGCTGGGCCTGCCGGAGCACAAGGTGCGCGTGATCGCGCCCGACGTGGGCGGCGGCTTTGGCTCCAAGATCTTCCTGTACGCCGAGGACGTGGCGCTGACCTGGGCCGCCAAGCAGCTCAACTGCGCCATCAAGTGGACCGCCGAGCGCAGCGAGTCCTTCCTGACCGACGCCCACGGCCGCGACCACGTCACCCACGCCGAGATGGCGATGGACAAGGACGGCAAGTTCCTGGCATTGCGAGTACACACGGATGCGAACCTGGGTGCCTACCTGTCCACCTTCGCGACCGCGGTGCCCACCATCCTCTACGCGACGCTGCTGGCCGGTCAGTACACGACGCCGCAGATCCACGTCGAGGTCGATGCGTGGTTCACCAACACCGCGCCCGTCGACGCCTACCGCGGCGCGGGCCGGCCGGAAGCGACCTACCTGCTGGAACGCCTGGTCACCCGCTGCGCCTGGGAGATGGGGCTGGCGCAGGACGAGATCCGCCGCCGCAACTTCGTCACCCAGTTCCCGTACCAGACCCCGGTGGCGCTGCAGTACGACACCGGCGACTACCTGGCCGCCATGGACAAGGCCAACAAGCTGGCCGAGGTGGAAGGCTTCGCCGAGCGCCGCAAGGCCAGCGAGGCCAAGGGCCTGAAGCGCGGCATCGGCTACAGCAGCTACATCGAGGCCTGCGGCATCGCGCCGTCCAACATCGCCGGCGCGCTGGGCGCGCGGGCCGGGCTGTTCGAGTGCGGCGAGATCCGCGTGCACCCCACCGGCAGCGTGACGGTGTTCACCGGCGCGCACAGCCACGGCCAGGGGCACGAGACGACGTTCGCACAGGTGGTGGCGGCGCGGCTGGGCATCCCGGTCGAGAACGTCGACGTGGTGCACGGCGATACCGGCCGCATCCCCTTCGGCATGGGCACCTACGGCTCGCGCTCGATCAGCGTGGGCGGCGCGGCCATCATGAAGGCGCTGGACAAGATTGAGGCCAAGGCCAAGAAGATCGCCGCGCACCTGATGGAGGCCAGCGACGCCGACATCGAGTTCTCGGGCGGCGAGTTCAAGGTCAAGGGCACCGACAAGAAGATCCCCTTCGGCCAGGTGGCGCTGACGGCCTACGTGCCGCACAACTACCCGCTCGACAAGCTGGAGCCCGGCCTGAACGAGACCGCGTTCTACGACCCGTCCAACTTCACCTTCCCCGCGGGCACCTACATCTGCGAGGTCGAGGTGGACCCGGCCACCGGCGTGGCACGCATCGACCGCTTCACGGCGGTGGACGACTTCGGCACCATCATCAATCCGATGATCGTGGAAGGGCAGGTGCACGGCGGGCTGGCGCAGGGCATCGGCCAGGCCATGCTGGAGAACTGTGTCTACGACCGCGAGAGCGGCCAGCTGCTGACCGGCAGCCTGATGGACTACGCGCTGCCGCGCGCGGTCGACATCCCCGAGTTCCGGCTCGACACGGTCTGCACCCCGTGTACCCACAACCCGCTGGGCACCAAGGGCTGCGGGGAGGCCGGCGCCATCGGCTCGCCGCCGGCGGTGATCAACGCGGTGCTCGACGCCGTCCGCGACCTGGGCGTCAAGGACCTCGACATGCCCGCCTCGCCGGCCCGCGTGTGGCAGGCCATCCAGCAGGCCAGCGCCTGAGCGCCCGAACAGAGGAGAAAGCCATGTACGCATTCACCTTCGAACGTCCTTCCACCCTCAGCGATGCCGCCAAGCTGGTGGCCGCGGGCGCCAAGCCGCTGGCCGGCGGACAGACCCTGCTGGCTTCCATGAAGCTGCGGCTGGCCAACCCGGAGAACGTGGTCGACCTGGGCGGCATCCGCGAGCTGTCCGGCATCCGCCGCGACGGCAACCAGTTCGTGGTCGGAGCCATGGCGCGCCACGCCGAAGTGGCCGCCAACGCCGAGATCCGCTCGACCATCCCGGCGCTGGCCGAGCTGGCCGGCGGCATCGGCGACCGGCAGGTGCGCAACCTGGGCACCATCGGCGGCTCGCTGGCCAACAACGACCCGGCCGCCTGCTACCCGGCCGCGGTGCTGGCGCTGGGCGCGACGATCAAGACCACGCACCGCGAGATCCCGGCCGACGACTTCTTCACCGGCCTGTTCGGCACCGCGCTGGAGGATGGCGAGCTGATCACCGCGGTGCGCTTCCCGATCCCGCGCAAGGCGGCCTACATGAAGTTCCGCCAGCCGGCCTCGCGCTTCGCCCTGATCGGCGTGTTCGTCGCGCAGGGGGCCAGCCAGGTGCGCGTCGCGGTCACCGGCGGCGGCAACGGCGTGTTCCGGCACGAGGGCCTGGAGCAGGCGCTCACCCGCAACTTCACGCCGGAGGCGGCCGCCGAGGTGAAGATCTCGGCCGAGGGGCTGTCCACCGACCTGCACGCCACGGCGGCCTACCGCGCCAACCTGATCGGCGTGATGGCCCAGCGCGCCGTGGCGCGGGCACTGGCCTGACGGTGCCCGACAGCATCGACGAACTGCAGCAGGCGCTGCGCGGCGCCGGGTACTTCGCCGACCGGCGCCTGGCGACCGCCGCCTTCCTGGCCCTTCGGCTGCAGCGCCCGCTGCTGCTGGAGGGCGAGCCGGGTGTCGGCAAGACCGAACTCGCCAAGGCGCTGGCGCAGGCGCTGGGGCGCGAGCTGCTGCGCCTGCAGTGCTACGACGGTCTGGAGCACCGCGACGCGCTGTACGAGTGGAACTACGCGGCGCAGCTGTTGCACATGCGCGCGGCGGAGGGCACCGCGACGTCGGACGAGGTCGAGCGCGAGGTCTACCAGCCGCGCTACCTGATCCGCCGGCCGCTGCTGCAGGCACTGCAGGCGCCGGCGCCGGGCGCGCTGCTGCTGATCGACGAGGTGGACCGGGCCGACGAGCCCTTCGAGGCCTTCCTGCTGGAGTACCTGGGCGAGTACCAGGTGAGCATCCCGGAGCTGGGCGTGGTGCGCGCCGCCGTGCCGCCCGTGACCATCCTCACCAGCAATCGCACGCGCGAGCTGCACGACGCGGTCAAGCGCCGCTGCCTGTACCACTGGCTGGACTACCCGGATCGCGAGCGCGAACTGGCGATCGTGCAGGCGCAGGTGCCGGGCCTGGGCGAGACGCTGGCCCGGCAGGTGGCCGACTTCGTCGCCCGGCTGCGCAGCCAGCCGTTCGCCGACGCGTTCCAGCGCGCTCCCGGCATCGCAGAAAGCGTGGAGTGGGCGCGCGCCCTGGTGGCGCTGGACACGCTGGCGCTGGACCCCGAAGTGGTCACCGACACCGCCGGCATCCTGTTCAAGCAGCGCGAGGACGTGGCGGCGCTGACCAGCGACATGGCCGCCGCCCTGCTGAAGCCGGAGGCGGCTTGACCGCCGCTCCGTCCGGCCCTCCCGGCGACGGCCGGGATTTACTGGTTGGGCGCCGTGCAGCTCGGTGACGCCCGCAGCGGCAAGCTGGCCGCCAACATCGCCGCCTTCGGTCGTGCCCTGCGGCGCGCCGGCGTGCCGGTGGACAGCTCGCGCATCGCGCTGGCTGGCCAGGCGGCTTCGCTGATCGGCGTCGCCCGCAAGGCCGACCTCGCCGCCGCGCTGGAGGCGACGCTGGTCTGCCGCGAGCAGGACCGGGCCGTGTTCGCCGAATTGTTCGAAGCCTTCTTCCGCGACCCCGACGTGGCCGCCAAGCTGCTGGCGCAGATGCTGCCGCGCACGCCGGGCAGTGCCGAACCGTCGCGGCGGCCGCGCGTTCGCGAGGCGCTGTCGCCGCCGCGGCCGGCCACCGGGGCCGGCCAGCCACGCAAGGACCAGGACGTCGACCTCGACGCCGCGATGACCGCCAGCGAGCAGGACCGGCTGCGGCACGCCGACTTCAACGCGCTGGGCGCCGCCGAGTACCGGCTGGTCGAGCGGCTCGCGCGCGAGATCTCGCTGGCCATCCCCGAGGTCCGCACGCGCCGCACGCTCGCCGGCGGGCGCGGGCGCCGCCCTCACTGGGCGCGTACGCTGCGCGAGGCAGGCCGCAGCGGCGGCGAGCTGCTGCGCCTGCTGCAGCGCCGCCGCCGCAGCGCGCCGCTACCGCTGCTGGTGCTGGTGGACGTGTCCGGTTCCATGGAGCGCTACGCGCGGCTGCTGCTCGCCTTCCTGCACAGCGCCACGCGCGGCCTGCGGCGCGAGGTGTTCGCCTTCGGCACGCACCTCAGCGACCTGGGCCCGGCGTTTCGCTTGGCGGACACCGACCACATGCTGGCCGCGGCCGGCGCCGCCATCGACGACTACGGCGGCGGCACCCGCCTGGGCGAATCGCTGGCCGCCTTGCGCCAGCGGCACCGCCGCCGCCTCGTGGGCGGCCGCACGCTGGTGCTGCTGATCAGTGACGGGCTGGACACAGGCGAACCGGAAGCGCTGGCGCGCGAGCTGGACTGGTTGCGCCTGCACAGCCGCCGGCTGCTGTGGCTGAATCCGCTGCTGCGCTTCGACGGCTACCAGCCACTGGCGCGCGGCGCCGCGGTGCTGCACCGCAAGGCCCATGGCATGCTCGCCGTGCACAACCTCGCCCGGCTCGAGGACCTGGCGGCGGCGATTGCCGGCGTGATGAGAACCTGAACAAAAAGGACGACGACGATGGACATGCAAGGCAGCCGCACGATCGCGGCCACGCAGCAGCAGGCCTGGGAAGGGCTGAACGACCCCGAGGTGCTCAAGGCCTGCATTCCCGGCTGCGACAGGATCGAACGCGTGGCGGACGACCGCTTCAACGTCGGCATGGCGGTGAAGGTGGGGCCGGTGTCCGCCAGGTTCGCCGGCCGGATCACCCTGTCCGACGTGCAGCCGCCGGAGCGCTACACGCTGGCCTTCGACGGGCAGGGCGGCGCCGCCGGTTTCGGCAAGGGCACGGCCAAGGTCCAGCTCTCGCCGGCCGAAGGTGGTTGCCAGCTGGATTACACGGTGCAGGCCCAGGTCGGCGGCAAGATCGCGCAGGTCGGCCAGCGACTCATAGACGGCGTGGCGCGCTCCATGGCCGAGGACTTCTTCAAGCGCTTCGATGCGCAGATGCAGCAGCGCTACGCGCCGGCCGCGCCTGCCGAAGCGACGGAAGCTGCAGCCGCCCCCACGGCTGCGCCAGAGCGTTCCACAATGGCCCCATGGCTCTGGATCGCGATCGCCGCCGTCGTCGCCGCGGCAGGCTACTGGCTGTTGCGCTGAGCGGGGCCGCGGCGCTGGGTGCGGCCGGGGAGGGCGCCGCACAGCCCGCCGACCCGAACCAGCCCCGTCGCAGCCTGGCGCCCCTGACGGTCACCGTCCAGCCCGGCGTCGAGCAGCCCGCCTTCGGCACGCCGGCGTCCATCGACGTGATCGACGGCGACGTGCTGCGCAACGGCCAGCTGCAGGTCAACCTCTCCGAGGCGCTGGCGCGCGTGCCAGGCGTGGTCGCGCTGGACCGGCAGAACTATGCGCAGGACCTGCAGATCTCGCTACGCGGATTCGGCGCCCGCTCCACCTTCGGCGTGCGCGGCATCCGGCTCTACGTGGACGGCATACCCGCCACCGCGCCGGACGGGCAGGGGCAGGTCTCCCATTTCGACCTCGCCTCAGCCGGGCGGCTGGAAGTGCTGCGCGGCCCGTTCTCGGCCCTGTACGGCAACTCCTCTGGCGGCGTGATCAGCCTGTTCACCGAGGACGGCGGCCCGGACACGGTTGCGCATGCGGCCACGGCCTGGGGCAGCGATGGCGTGCAGCGCCACAACCTGCGGCTGTCGGGCGAGACCGGCCGGCTGCAATACCACCTGAGTGCGATGCGATTTCGCACCGACGGCTGGCGCGAGCACAGTGCGGCGCGCCGCAGCACGCTCAACGGCAAGCTGGGCTGGCAACTCTCGGACGACACCCGGCTGACCCTGGTGGGCAACGGCGTCGACATGCCGGACGTGCAGGATCCGTTGGGCCTCACGCGAACCGCCTTCGAGGCCGATCCGCGCCAGGCGGTTGCGGCGGCCACGCTGTTCGACACGCGCAAGAGCGTGCGCCAGCAGCAGCTGGGCCTGGTCCTCGACCATCGGATCGATGCGCGCAATGACCTGAAGCTCACCGCCTATCGGGGCGAGCGCAGCACGCTGCAGTTCCTGTCCATCCCGGTGGCGGTGCAGGTGCCGCCCACCCACGCCGGCGGGGTGGTGGACCTGGACCGGCGCTACCAGGGACTGGACGCACGGTGGATTCGCCGCATGCGTTGGCGCGATCGGCCCGTGACGCTCACCGCCGGCCTGGCGGCGGACCAGGTGCGCGAGGACCGGCGCGGGTTCGAGAACTTCGTCGGCGGCACGCTGGGCGTGCGCGGGGCCCTGCGCCGCGACGAGGACAACCTCGCGCGCAACGTCGACGCGTACCTGCAGGCCGAGTGGGCCGCGTCCGAGCGCTGGAGCCTGTCGGCCGGCGTGCGCCACTCCACGGTGCGCATGCGTTCGCGCGACCGCTTCGTGGCGCCCGGCAATCCGGATGACAGCGGCAGCGTGCGCTTCGCGGCCTTCACGCCGGCGCTGGGCGCCGTCTACCACCTCAGCGAGTCGGTCAACCTGTACGCGTCCGCCGGCCGCGGCTTCGAGACCCCCACGCTCGCCGAACTGTCCTACCGGCCCGGCGGCCTGCCGGGCCTGAACTTCGACTTGCGCGAGGCCAGCAGCCGCCAATGGGAGGTGGGCGCCAAGGCCCGCATCGCGCGGGACTGGACGCTGAACGCCGCCCTGTTCGAGGCGCGCACGCGCAACGAGATCGTGGTGGCCAGCAACAGCGGCGGACGCAGCGTGTTCGCGAACGCGGGTGCCACGCGCCGCCAGGGGCTGGAGCTGGCGGGCGGCGGGCGCTGGGACGGGGGCTGGTCCACCCAGCTGGCCGCGACCGTCATCGATGCGCGCTACCGCAGCGGCCCGTTCGCGGGCAACCGGCTGCCCGGCGTGCCGCGCACCCAGCTGTTCGGCGAACTGGCGTGGGCGCATCGCCCCTGGGGCCTGCAGGCCGCGCTGGAATGGCGGCGCGTGGCGCGCCTGCCCGTGGACGACGCCAACAGCGATGCTGCACCGGCCGCGTCCACGGCCAGCCTGCGCCTGTCGCTGGAGCAGGCGACAGGCCGCTGGACCTTCAGGGAATTCATCCGGATCGACAATGTCACGGACAATGCCCACGCTGGCTCGGTGATCGTCAACGAGGGCAGCGGCCGGTTCTTCGAGCCGGCGCCCGGCCGGCGCTGGCTGGCGGGCGCCAGCGGCTCCTACCGGTTCTGAGCACAAGGAGGCTGCGCATGGAAAACCTGGACGTGATGGTGCTGCGCACGTTGCGCGACTGGCGCCGTGCGGGGCGGCGGGCCCTGCTCGCCACCGTGGTGCGCACCTGGGGTTCGTCGCCGCGGCCGGTCGGCTCCATCATGGCGCTGGGGCAGGACGGCGTGGTGGTCGGCTCGGTGTCGGGCGGCTGCATCGAGGACGACCTGATCTACCGCTTCACCCAGCCCGATGCCGTCGGCGGTGCGGCGCGGTCCATTCCCGGCGGTCCACCCGCCTTCGTGAAATACGGCGTCACGGCCGACGAGGCGCACCGCTTCGGGCTGCCGTGCGGCGGCACGCTGGAGCTGCTGCTGGAGTTCGAGCCCGATCCGGACAGCCTCGACGAGCTGGTCCGCGCACTCGAAGCCGGCCAGCTCATGCGGCGCACCGTGCGCCTGGCCGACGGCGCCGTCACGCTGGAGACGGCCGACACGCCGTCGGACCTGGCCGTGGACGAGGCGCGCATGGCCAACACCTTCGGTCCCGAGTACCGCATGCTGCTGATCGGTGCCGGCCAGCTCACCGAGTACCTGGCGACCATGGCCCTGTTCAGCGGCTTCGCGGTGACGGTGTGCGACCCGCGCGAGGAATACAGCAGTGGCTTCGACGTGCCCGGCGCCACCCTGGTCAAGGACATGCCCGACGACGTGGTGCAGGCCTTCCGGCCCGACCGGCGCAGCTGCGTGGTGGCGCTGACCCACGATCCCAAGCTCGACGACCTGGCGCTGCTGGAGGCGCTGGAGACGGAAGCGTTCTACGTGGGCGCCATCGGCAGCCGGCGCAACAACGATGCGCGGCGCGAACGCATGATCGAGCACTTCGGCCAGACCGAGGCCTCGCTGGCGCGCCTGCGCGGGCCCATCGGCATCTACATCGGCAGCAAGACGCCGCCCGAGATCGCGGTCAGCGTCATGGCCGAGATCCTGGCCGTGAAGAACGGCGTGCCGCTGCCGCGAGACCTCGACGTGGCGCAGGCCAAGAACCAGCTCGCGATCAAGGCCAACGATCCGGGTGAGCTGGTGTGCGCGCCGGGCCGCATGGGCGGATGAGCAGTGCAACGAACGCTGCAAGGTGTTGCCGCCTAGGGTTTGCCAGCAGCAGGCAGGTGCCGGCCGGTTGTAGCGTGCGGCTCTTCCAAACCTCGCTGGAGCCGACATGCGCACACTCGTCCTGATCCTCGGCCTGATGCTGGCCGGTGCCGCCTGGGCCACGAACTGCCCGAACGAAATGAAGGAGATCGACGCCAAGCTGCAGACCAAGCCGCAGCTGTCCAAGGCCGACGCGGACAAGGTCGCCAAGCTGCGCGCCGATGGCGAGAAGTTCCACAAGGAAGGCAAGCACGCCGAATCGATGGCGGCGCTGACCGAGGCCAAGAAGATCCTGGGGATCTGAGGCACGCAGCGGCGGCTGGAACGCCGCCCCTTGTCCACGAGCCGGGGCGAGCCCCGGCTTTTTCATGCCCGTTCAGGACCGCCAGGGCAGCTCGAGTGCATTGCCGTCCGGCAGCGTGACCGGCACCGGCGTGGCCGCGAACACGGCCGTCGATTCCAGCGGCTCGGTGCCGCTGTTGACGATCTGGTGCGGCACGCCGGCCGGCAGCACGATGGTCTGGTTGCGGCCGAAGGCGTGCGCGACGCCGTCGATGAGGACTTCGCCCCGGCCCGACAGGCACATGACGACCTCGTCGCAGCTGTGCGAATGCGGCGGTGTGGCGCCGCCCGGTGCGATGGACTGGCGCCACAGGCTCAGCGACTGCAGGCCATCGTCGCGGCCGGCCCAGGTGGCGTGGCTCACGCCCGGGATCGGTGTCTCGGTGGGTTGGGGTTGCTCGAGGACGTACATGGAAGGGCTCCTGGATGGTGGACGGGGATGACGCCTGCGCAGGTCGTGGGCGGCAGTGTCCGGCCTCCGGTTCCGGGGAACAAGGGGAGTCAGTGCCTTATCATTGAAGACATTCCTTCCTCGATCATGAACAGCCTGCAGCAGATCGCCGCCTTCACCGACACGGCCCGGCACGGCAGCTTCGCGGCCGCCGCCCGCGAGACCGGCAACGCACCGTCCACCCTCGCCAAGGCGGTGGGCCGGCTGGAGCAGCGCCTGGGCGTGCGGCTGTTCCATCGCACCACGCGACAGGTCAGCCTCACGCCGGACGGCGAGCGCCTGTTCGACCGCTGCCGGCGCCTGCTGGAGGAAGTGGAGGAACTGCAGGCCGAGGCGGCGGGCGTGCGGCAGGCGGTCACCGGCACGCTGCGCGTGGACATGCCCATCGTGCTGGGCCGCCGCTGGTTCCTGCCGGTGCTGGCCGGCCTGCTGCAACGCCACCCGGGGCTGTCGCTGGATGTGCGCCTGCACGACAGCTACGTCGACCTGGTCAAGGAAGGCATCGACCTGGCCGTTCGCATCGGGGAGCTGAAGGACTCGACCCTGGTGTCGCGGCGCATAGGCTCGCAATCGCTGGTGCTGGTGGCCAGCCCGGCGTACGTAGCCGCTCGGGGCACGCCGCGGCGCATCGAGCAGCTCGACGGCCACGACGCGCTGGTCTTCCGCATGCCCAGCACCGGGCGCGATCGCCCCTGGCAGTTCCGTCAGCAGGGGCGCGCCGTCGAACTGCACCCGCGCTCGCGCGTGCGGATCAACGATGGCGAAGGCCTGGTGCAGGCGGCGCTGCTCGGCCACGGCCTGGCGCAGGTGCCCGAGTACTTCGTGCGCGAGCCGCTCGCGGCCGGCGAACTGGTGGAGGTGCTGCGGGGCTCCCGGCCAGCGCCCATGCCGCTGTCCATCGTCTACCCGGGGGCGCGGATGGTGCCGCAGCGCGTGCGAGTGCTGATCGAGGCCCTGAAGGACGTCCGCCTCTGAGGCAGCGCAGCCGCCTCGGCGTGGCGCCAAAAGCAAAGCGCCGCGGTGGCGGCGCTTTGCGTGGAAGGGCGGGGAGCCCCTACATCTTGCGGAACGCGTCCACCAGCTGCTTGCCCTCGGGGCCGGCCTTGTCCAGCCATTCCTTGAGCATGGTGTCGCCGACCTTCTTCATGTCGGCCTTGAGCTGGGCCGAGGGCTGGTGGATCTGCATGCCGTTGGCCTTGAGCTTGTCCAGCGAGTCGGAGTTGGCCTTCTTGCTGGCGGCCCAGCCGCGGGTCTCGGCGTCGGCACCGGCCTTGAGCAGCGCGTCCTGCGTGGCCTTGTCCAGCGCGTTGAACGCGGCCTTGTTGACGATCACCGCGTTCTTGGGCAGCCAGGCCTGGGTGTCGTACCAGTTCTTGATGTGCTCGTAGGTCTTGGTGTCGAAGCCCGTGGAGCCGGAGGACATGTACGAGTCGATCACGCCGGTGGCCATGGCCTGCGACAGCTCGGCCGCCTGCACGGTGACCGGCTGGGCGCCGACCAGTTCGGCGATGCGCGCCGTGGCCGGGCTGTAGGCGCGCCACTTGAGCCCCTTCATGTCGGCCGCCGAGTTGATCGGCTTCTTGCTGTAGATGCCCTGCGGCGGCCAGGCCACGGCGTACAGCAGCATCATGCCCTGCTCGCCGAGTTTCTTCTCCAGCAGCGGCTTCTGGGCCTTGTACAGCTTCATGGCCTCGTCGTAGCTGTCGGCCAGGAAGGGCACGCCGTCGGCGCCGAAGATCTGCCACTCGTTCTGGAAGTTGACCAGCAGGATCTCGCCGATCTGGGCCTGGCCGCCCTGGACGGCGCGCTTGATCTCCGGTGCCTTGAACAGCGAGGCGTTCGCGTGCACCGTGATCTTGAGCTTGCCGCCGGTCGCCTTGTCCACGTCGTTGGCGAACTGGTTGAGGTTCTCGGTGTGGAAGTTGCTGGCCGGGTAGGCGGCCGGCAGGTCCCACTTGGCCTGGGCCATGGCCTGGGCCGAGAAGGCCAGTGCCGCGGCGGTGAGGGCGAGCTTGAGTTTCATGTGCGCTCCGGGAAGTTGGTTCTGGAAAGCCGGCTCAGGATACGGGCTCGCCCGGCCGCGGGGATGCGGTGTTACCCCAAGCGCGCACCGGGGCGGTGCGCAGCGGCTCACATCTTGGACGGCAGCCAGGTGGCGATGCCCGGGAACCACCAGAGCATCAGCAGGGCCACGCACATGAGCAGGAAGAAGGGCGCGGTCACGCGGGCGATCCAAGTGATCTCCTTGCCGGTCATGCCCTGCAGCACGAACAGGTTGAAGCCCACGGGCGGCGTGATCTGGGCCATTTCGACAACGATGACGACGAACACGCCGAACCAGACCAGGTCCAGCTGTGCCGCCTGCACCGTGGGCAGGATCACGCCCATGGTCAGCACCACCATGGAGATGCCGTCCAGGAAGCAGCCCAGGATGATGTAGAAGGCCGTCAGCGCCACCACCAGCCCGAAGGGCGACAGGCCGAGCGAGCCGACGAATTCCGCCAGGTTGCGCGGCAGGCCGATGTAGCCCATGGACAGCGTCAGGAACGCGGCTCCTGCGAGGATCAGCGCGATCATGCAGTACAGGCGGGTAGCGCCCATCAGCGATTCGCGGAAGGTGGTCCAGTTCAGCGAGCGCTGCGCGGCGGACAGCAGCAGCGCGCCCACCACGCCCACGGCCGCCGCCTCGGTGGCGGTGGCCACGCCGGCATAGATGGAGCCGAGCACCGCACCTATCAGCAGCACCACCGGGATCAGGTGGCGCGACTCGTGCAGCTTCTGCACGAGGCTCATCGCCGGCTCCGGCGGCGGCACGCGCCGCCGGTTGAACAGCGACCACAGGCCGAGGTAGCCCGAGAACAGCGCCGCCAGCAGCACGCCGGGGATGACGCCGGCCACGAACAGGCGGGCGATCGAGACATCGGCCGTCACGCCGTAGACGATCATGATGATCGAGGGCGGGATCAGCAGGCCCAGGGTGCCGGCGCCGGCCAGCGAGCCGATGGTGATGTCTTCCGGGTAGCCGCGCCGCCCGAGCTCGGGCAGCGTCATCTTGCCGATGGTGGCGCAGGTGGCGGCCGAGGAGCCGGAGACCGCCGCGAAGATGGTGCAGCCGATCACGTTGGTGTGCAGCAGCCGGCCGGGCAGGCGACCCACCCAGGGCGCCAGGCCGCGGAACATGCTCTCGCTCAGCTTGGTGCGGAACAGGATCTCGCCCATCCAGATGAACAGGGGCAGGGCGGTGAGGGTCCAGCTCGAGGACGAGCCCCAGACCGTGACGGCCATCGCGTCGCCGGCCGGCCGCGAGGAGAACAGCTCCATGCCGATCCAGGCCACGCCAGCCAGCGTGAGGCCGATCCAGACGCTGCTGCCCAGCAGCGCGAACAGCGAGACGATCAGCAGCGCGGTGATGGCGACGTCACTCATTGTGCAGGGCCTCCCCCGAACCTTCGCCGACCCGGCGGCCGCGCAGTTCCTGCACCCATTCATCGATGAAGGCCACCAGCAGGACCACCGTGCCCACCGCCATCGCGATCTGCGGGATCCACAGCGGGGTGGCGTCGTTGCCGGTGGAGATGTCGTTCAGCTGGTAGGACACGATGGCCAGCCGCACCGAGTAGAACGCGAACAGGCCTGCGAGCAGCACTGCGGCGGAGAGGGCCCACATCTCCAGCCCGTGTCGTGCCCGGCCCTTCAGGCGGCCGAGCAGCAGGGTGACCCGGATATGCTCGTTGCGCTTGAGCGTGTGGGCCAGCGCCAGGAAACCGGCTGCCGCCATCGCATACCCGGCATAGGCATCGGTGCCCGGTACGTGGAAGTCCAGCTGGCGGCTCACGATGGACAGCAGCACCATGGCCAGCACGCCGATCATGGCGAGTGCGGCCAGCCAGGCCGCGCCGTCGTAGAGGAGATCCAGCAGTCTTCGCATCCGGGTGAGTCCTTGGACCGGCCCGCGACGCTGCGGGCCGGAGGCGGCATTCTCGCCTCGGCCGTGCGGGCTGGCTGCCCGTTCATACCCGCATGCGGGCCCGCTTTGGACACAATGCCCGGGCATGGACACCGACCCTTCCCTGGCCTTCCTCGAGAACTACCGCTTCCTCGCCGGCTACAACCGCTGGTTCAACGAACGCCTGTACGACGCCTGCGAGCGGCTGCCGGACGAGGAGCGCCGGCGCAATCGCGGCGCATTCTTCGGCTCCATCCACGCCACGCTGAACCACCTGGTCTGGGGCGATCGCATGTGGTTGCGCCGCTTCGCTTCGCAGGGGGTGGCCTTCGCGAGCCTGACCGAAGCGGTGCTGGCGCTGCCGGCCGGTGCCATGCATGGGACCATGCTGTACGAGGACTGGGCTGCCTTGCGCCAGGCGCGCCGCGCGCTGGATGCAGCGATCGAGGGCTGGACGGCGGAGATGGACCCCGCCTTCCCGCTGGCCACCATGCGCTACGCCAACAGCAAGGGCGTGCAGCGCGAGCACCCGGCCTGGAAGGCGCTCACCCACTTCTTCAACCACCAGGCCCACCACCGCGGGCAGGTGACCACGCTGCTGTCCCAGGCGGGCATGGACCCCGGCGTCACCGACCTGATCGCGCGGGTGTGAGCGCGGACTACTTCTTCGTCGTCGCGGCGCTGGCGGCCGGTCGGGGTGCAACCGCGGACGGCGTGTAGCCCTTGCCGCCCACGGTCAGGCCGGCATCCGACAGGTGGCCGGCGCGCGCCGGACCGAGCCCCTTGACGCGGGAGATGAAGTCGTCCCAGCTGCGGAAGTCGCCCTTCCTGCGCTCCTGAAGGATGACGCGGCTGGTGCCGGGGCCTATGCCCTTGACGCTGTCCAGTTCGGCCTCGGTGGCCTGGTTGACGTCGACCGCCGCCAGGGCCGCGGTGGTCGCGAGCAGGGCCAGGACGGCCAGCAAGGGTTTCGCCATGGATGTCCTCCTTCCAGTTGGATGGATACCCACAACGACGCGGCCCCTGCCGCGTTGACTCAGCCAGGGGCTTGCTGCCCCGACAGCTCCGCCATGTAGCGGGCGACGCCGGTCTGCACGTCCGCGAAGGCATGGTCGCAGCCGGCCTCGCGCAGCGCCGACAGGTCGGCCTGCGTGTAGCACTGGTACTTGCCGCGCAGCGCGTCCGGGAAGGGGACGTAGTCCAGCAGGCCCAGGTCCGCCGCGGTGGCCGCATCCTGCGCGCCACCGGGTTGCAGCGCATTGACCACCGCCAGCGCCACGTCGTTGAACGGCTGCGCGCGGCCGGTGCCCAGGTTGAAGATGCCGGACTGCTCGGGGTGGTCGAAGAACCACAGCTTGACCGCCACCACGTCGTCGATGAAGACGAAGTCGCGCCGCTGCTCGCCGGCCGCGTAGCCGCCGTACTCGCCGAACAGGCGCACCTTGCCCTGTTCCCGGAACTGGTTGAACTGGTGGAAGGCCACGCTGGCCATGCGGCCCTTGTGCTGCTCGCGCGGGCCGTAGACGTTGAAGTAGCGGAAGCCCGCGACCTGGCGCTTGGTGCGCCGGAAGTCGGGGCCGCACTCGCGGCGCATGCGCTGGTCGAACAGCAGCTTGGAGTAGCCGTAGACGTTCAGCGGCGCCTCGAACTCGGGCGTCTCCCGGAACGTGGCCGAGCCGCCGTAGACGGCCGCCGAGGAGGCATACAGCAGCCGCGTGCCGCGCTGGCGGCAGGACTCGAAGAGCGAGCAGGACAAGCCGTAGTTGTTGTCCATCATGTACTTGCCGTCCTGCTCCATGGTGTCGCTGCAGGCACCCTCGTGGAACACGGCCTCGACCTTGCCGAACGCGCCGTCGGCGAACGCCTCGTAGAACTCGTCGAGGTCCAGGTAGTCCTCGATCCGCAGGTCGGCCAGGTTGCGGAACTTGTCGCCCTGCGTCAGGTCGTCGACCGCGATGATGGAGTCGATGCCGCGGGCATTGAGGCCCTTGACGATGTTGCTGCCGATGAACCCGGCGGCGCCGGTGACGACGATTCTCATGCTGGCTGTCCCTGCTTCATCCGCCGAATAGCTCCTCGTACGAGACGGTGGCCGTGCCGAACTTGCCGACCACGATGCCGGCGGCGCGGTTGGCCAGCGGCACAGCCTCGCGCAGCGGCAACCCGGCGGCCACCAGCGTCGCCAGCGTGGCGATCACGGTGTCGCCGGCGCCGGTGACGTCGAACACCTCGCGGGCCAGCGCCGGCTCGTGCAGCTCGCCGGCCGCATCGAACAGGCTCATGCCGTCCTCGCCCAGCGTGACCAGCAGGGCTTCGAGCCGCAGTTCCTGGCGCAGGCGCTGCGCCTTCTCGCGCAGCTGGCCGGCGTCACGCCAGCCGCCGACGACCTGCTGCAGCTCGGCCCGGTTCGGTGTGATCACCGTCGCGCCGGCATAGCGCACGTAGTCGGACCCCTTGGGATCGACCAGCACCGGCTTGCCCAGCCCGCGGGCGCGCTCGATCATGCCCGGAATGTGGGCCAGGCCGCCTTTGCCGTAGTCGGAGAACAGGATGGCCCCGTGGTCCGGCGCGAGCTGGCCGAAGGTCTCGTTCTGCAGCGCCAGCGCTTCGTGGTCGGGCTCGTTCTCGAAATCCATGCGCAGCAGCTGCTGCTGGCGGCCGATGACGCGCAGCTTCACCGTGGTCTTGAGCCCGGGATCGCGCTTGAGGTGGGCCTCGATGCCGGTCGACTGCAGCAGGTCCTGCAGTCGCCGGCCGGGTTCGTCGTCGCCGACCACGCCCAGGAAGCTGGCGCGGGCCCCCAGGGTGGCCACGTTGTAGGCTACGTTGGCGGCGGCGCCTATGCGCTCTTCCTCGCGGCTGACCTTGACGACCGGCACCGGCGCCTCGGGCGAGATGCGCTCGACCGCGCCATGCCAGTAGCGGTCGAGCATGGCGTCGCCGACGACCAGGACGCGGGCCGAGGCGAGCTGTTGCTTGGAGGGATGCGTCATTCGTGAAGGGGTCAGAGCTCTTCTACGCGGCGGGGCGGGTAGCTGTCCCAGGCCTGGCAGCCCGGGCATTGCCAGAAATGCTGCTTGGCCTCGAAGCCGCACGCGGCGCAGCGGTAGCGGGTGAGCGGCTTGGCCGCATGTTCCAGCGCGCGCTGCACCCGGCCATGGTAGTTCTGGTGCTCCAGTTTTTCATCGGCCAGCCACTTGGCCGCGGCCACCAGCGAGGGCTCGCGCTCCAGGTGGCGCACGTACCAGTCGCGGTGCGCACCGGGCTCCAGCGAAACGATCGCGTCCAGCACGTCCAGCGACGGCGACAGCTCATAGCTGTGCTTGAGCATGGACAGGGCCTGGGCCTCCCGGCCGCAGGCGCCGGCGTACTGCGCCAGCTGCCGCGCCATCAGGGGAATGGCCGCGGGCGAGGACTGGCCCAGTCCGGCCAGCGTCTCGAAGGCCGCGACGGCATCGCCGGCCTTGCGCTGCAGGGCCGCCAGCTCCATCGCCGGGCGGGGTGCCGCCGGGGCGACCTGCCGGGCCTGGCGCAGCAGGGCCTCGGCCGGTCCGGCATCGGACAGCGCGGCCTGCTCGCACAGGTAGTGGGCCCTGCGGCTGTCGAAGTTGCCCTGGCCGGAGGCTTCCAGCCGGCGCGCGATCTCGGCCGCCTGGGCCCAGTCGCGCGAACGCTCGTAGATGGACAGCAGCGCCAGCAGCGCCTGGCCCTCGTAGGCGGAGCCCTCCAGCTTGCGCAGGGCCTCCTCGGCGCGGTCGAGCAGCCCCGCCTTGAGGAAGTCCAGCGCCAGCGCATGCTGGGCGCGCTGGCGCTCGGCCCGGCTCAGGTCGCCGCGCGAGAGCAGGTGCTCGTGCACGCGCACCGCGCGCTCGTATTCGCCGCGGCGGCGGAACAGGTTGCCCAGCGCGAAATGCAGCTCGGAGGTGTCGGGGTCGTTGCGCACCGCCTCGATGAAGGCGTCGATGGCCTGGTCCTGCTGCTCGTTGAGCAGGAAGTTCAGGCCGCGGAAGTAGGCCTTGGGCGCCTGCCGGTTCTCGATGCGCAGCTGGCGCAGGTCCAGCCGGGAGGCGACCCAGCCGAGCACGAAGGCGATCGGCAGCCCCCACAGGACCCAGGCCAGGTCAAATTCCATGGCTGTCGTCGCCCATGGACGTCAAGGGTGCTTCGCCGCTCCGCCGCGCGGCGGAGCGCTGGCGCCACCAGCGCGGCACCATGCCGGCCGCGCCGACCACCAGGCCGGCGGCGAAGGCCGCCAGCACCACCAGCACCAGCGGGCCGCTCCAGGACGTGCCGAAGAAGAAGTGCACGGTCGCCACGTGCTGGTTGTTCAGCGCGAAGGCGAAAAGGGTGAAAAAAATGGCTGCCTTGAGCAGCCACGTGAGGTATTTCATTCGGCTTCCGGGGCGTCGCCGAATTCTAGGGGCTACTCGTCCCGCTGCATTTGCGCCGTGCGCTCGTCCACCGACTCGCGCAGGGCCTTGCCGGGCTTGAAGTGCGGCACGCGCTTTTCCGGGATCTGCACGCTTTCGCCCGATCGCGGGTTGCGGCCCAGGCGCGGCGGCCGCCGGTTGATCGAGAAGCTGCCGAAGCCGCGGATCTCGATGCGGTGGCCGCGCACCAGCGCGTCGCCCATGGCGTCGAGGATGGCCTTCACGGCGTACTCGGCGTCGCGGTGGGTGAGCTGGCCGAAGCGGGCGGCCAGTTCCTCGACGAGATCACTGCGTGTCATGACGCTCGCTGCACTCGGAGGCTTCGCCGCCGCGGACGGCGGCGAAGCCGGTCCCCATCAACGATCCAGCTTGGCCTTGAGCAGCGCGCCCAGGTTGGTCGTGCCCGCGTTCTCGCGTGCGGACTGCTGGCTCAGGCTGGCCATGGCACCCTGCTCGTCGGCCATGTCCTTGGCCTTGACCGACAGCTGGATGTTGCGCGTCTTGCGGTCGATGTTGACCACCACGGCGCTGACCTCGTCGCCTTCCTTGAGCACGTTGCGCGCGTCTTCCACGCGGTCGCGGCTGATCTCGGAGGCACGCAGGTAGCCGGTGATCTCGTTGCCCAGGTCGATCTCGGCGCCCTTGGCGTCGACGGTCTTGACCTTGCCCGAGACGACCGAGCCCTTGTCGTGCACCGACACGAAGGTGGTGAACGGGTCGGAGTCGAGCTGCTTGATGCCCAGGCTGATGCGCTCGCGGTCCACGTCGACGGCCAGCACGATGGCCTCGACTTCCTGGCCCTTCTTGTAGTTGCGCACGGCCTGCTCGCCCGGCTCGTTCCAGGACAGGTCGGACAGGTGCACCAGGCCGTCGATGCCGGCGGCCAGGCCGACGAACACGCCGAAGTCGGTGATCGACTTGATCGGGCCCTTGACGCGGTCGCCGCG
>NZ_DASPLW010000006.1:0-29986 GCF_035627355.1 Ramlibacter sp. | reverse complement strand
TGGGAGATCCACGGCAGCTTCCTGGCGGACGCCGGCGAATATCCGGGCAAGTGGTTCGACCCGAACTTCCGCAAGGACCCGGAAGATCCCGAAAAGCGCGCCGACCGCATCTGGAACGAGAAGGATGCGCGGGCCATCGCCGACGCGGTGCGCGGCAAGGCGGCCACGGTCACCGAGGAATCCAAGCCGACGACGCAGGCCGCGCCCGGCCTGTTCGACCTGACCTCGCTGCAGCGCGAGGCCAACGGCCGCTTCGGCTACTCGGCCAAGACCACGCTGGCACTGGCGCAGTCGCTCTACGAGCGGCACAAGGCGCTGACCTACCCGCGGACCGACTCCAAGCACCTGCCCGAGGACTACCTGCGCACGGTCCACCAGACCATGGGCATGCTGGCCGACAGCGGCATGGGCCACCTGGCGCCGTTCGCGCGGCAGGCGCTGGACAACCAGTACGTCAAGCCGACCAAGCGGGTGTTCGACAACAGCAAGGTCAGCGACCACTTCGCCATCATCCCGACGTTGCAGGCGCCGCACGGCCTGTCCGACGCCGAGCAGAAGCTGTACGACCTGGTGGTGCGCCGCTTCCTGTCGGTGTTCTTCCCCAGCGCCGAGTACCTGGTCACGACCCGCATCAGCCAGGTGCTGGGCCACAGCTTCCGCACCGACGGCAAGGTGCTGGTCAAGCCCGGCTGGCTGGCGATCTGGGGCAAGGAAGCCGACTCCGGCGATGCCTCCGACGAAAGCAGCCGCACGCTGGTGCCGGTGCAGCCCGGCGAGATGGTGCGCACGGAGTCGGTGGAGGCGCGCGGCCTCAAGACCCGCCCGCCGGCGCGCTACTCGGAAGCCACGCTGCTGGGCGCGATGGAGACCGCCGGCAAGAACATCGAGGACGAGGAGCTGCGCGATGCCATGCAGGAGAAGGGCCTGGGCACGCCGGCCACCCGCGCCGCCATCATCGAAGGCCTGATCAACGAGAAGTACATGCTGCGCGAAGGCCGCGAGCTGATCCCCACGGCCAAGGCGTTCCAGCTCATGACGCTGCTGCGCGGGCTGGGCGTGGAGGAGCTGAGCCGGCCGGAGCTGACCGGCGAGTGGGAATACAAGCTGGCGCAGATGGAGCATGGCCGGCTCTCGCGCGACGCCTTCATGCGCGAGATCGCGCAGATGACCGAGCGCATCGTGCGCAAGGCCAAGGAGTACGACCGCGACACGGTGCCGGGCGACTATGTGACGCTGGCGACGCCGTGCCCCAATTGCGGTGGCGTGGTGAAAGAGAACTACCGCCGCTACGCCTGCGCCGGGCGCAGCGGCACGGGCGAGGACGCCTGCGGCTTTTCCTTCACCAAGATCCCCGCCGGGCGGCCGTTCGAAGTCGAGGAGGCCGAGCGCTTCCTGCGCGACAAGCGCCTGGGCCCGCTGGAGGGCTTCCGCTCCAAGGCCGGCTGGCCTTTCACCGCCGAGATCGCCCTGAAGTACGACGAGGACGAGAAGAACTGGAAGCTGGAGTTCGACTTCGGCGACGAGGCCGACCCCGCGCAGACCGGGGAACTGGTCGACTTCAGCGGCCAGCAGCCGCTGGGTCCCTGCCCCAAGTGCGGCGGGCGGGTGTTCGAGTGGGGCAAGAACTACGTCTGCGAGAACGCCGTCCCCACTGCTGTCCATCCCACGCCCAGCTGCGACTTCAAGAGCGGCCAGGTGATCCTGCAGCAGCCGGTCGAGCGCGAGCAGATGGCCAAGCTGCTGGCCACCGGCAAGACCGACCTGCTGGACAAGTTCGTGTCCATGCGCACCCGCCGCCCGTTCAAGGCCTTCCTGGCCTGGGATGCCGAGGCCGGCAAGGTCAACTTCGAGTTCGAACCGCGCGAGGGCAAGTTCCCGCCGCGCAAGGGTGCGGCCGGCAAGACGGCGCGCGAGCCCGCAGCGAAGTACGCCGGCAAGGCGGCGGCCAGGACGGCGGCGCCGGCCGCGAAGGCGCCCGCTGCTGCGAAGAAGGCCGCCGCCAAGCCCAAGGCACCACGCAAGGCCGGCCCCGGCCTGACGCCCAGCCCCGAGCTGGCGGCGGTGATCGGGCCGGAGCCGCTGCCACGCACCGAAGTGATCCGCAAGCTGTGGGACTACATCAAGGCCAACGGCCTGCAGGACGCCAGCAACAAGCGGGCGATCAATGCCGACGACAAGCTGCAGGCCGTGTTCGGCAAGCCGCAGGTCACCATGTTCGAGCTCGCCGGCATCGTCGGCAAGCACCTGGGCTGAGCGGCGCGTTCGGGGGGCCTGCCACGCCCGCTGCAGCAGCGCGGCCGGCTCGGGCGGCGGCTGCATGGGGCGGACCTCGCCGTCGCGGCAACGTCAAGCCGCCTCGGCCCAGGCGACAGCCTGGGCACCGGGGCGGGCCGGCCCCAGCAGCCAGTAGGTCAGCACGCGCCCGCGCCCCTGCAGCTCCACCAGCCCGCGCGCGGTGAAGGAGAAGGCTTCGCCGGCCTGCTGGACCACCGTCTCGCTGACCTGGATGCTGCCGGCGCGGCCGGCCGACTCGAGGCGGCTCGCGATGTTGACGGTATCGCCCCAGACGTCGTACAGGAAGCGCTGCGCACCCAGCACGCCGCCGACCGCCGGCCCGGCATGGATGCCGATGCGCATGGCCAGCGAGGTGCCGTTGGCATGGTTGTAGCCCTCCAGCGCAGCGCGCAGGTCCAGCGCCAGCCGGCACAGCGCCGACACGCCGGCGTGCGACACCACCATGTAGGCATCGCCTATGGTCTTGATCTTTTCCACCCCGTGCCGCTGCACCAGTGCATCGAAGGCGGTGAAGATGTCGTCCAGCACCAGCACCAATGCGTCGGGCGGCAAGCGGCTGGAGAAGGCGGTGAAGCCGGCGATGTCGGCGAACAGCACGCCGATGTTGTCGAACTTGCGGGCCCGCACCCGGCCTTCGCGCTTGATCTCCTCGGCCACAGCCGTCGGCAGCACCTGGTGCAGCACTTCGTCGGCGCGGGCTCGCTCCGCCTCCGCGCGCCGCGTCTCGAGGTACAGGGCACGGTCGCGCGACCAGGTGAAGCGGTCCAGCCACAGGCACAGCACCACCACGCAGAACGGATTGACCAGGCCGGCGGCCACCTGCGCGGGATCCCCGCCATCGCGCAGCCACACCGGCACCGCGATCGCGAACAGGCTGGCGGCATACAGCGGCTGCCGGATGCGCCGTGGCGTGGCCGCCACCGCCGCGCCGAAGGTCATGCCGGCCGCATAGATGGAGAAGTCGCCGCGCAGCCCGCCGTCGGCCATGCCGATCCAGGTGCACAGCGCGATGAACAGCGCGCAGAAGGCGTGCAGCGCCACCTCGCGTTCGCGCAGCGCCGGCCACAGCCGGTCGGCGGCGATAAGCCCCAGGCAGACCGCTTCGGCGGTGAGTTGCCAGGCGATCAGCCATTCGAGTCCGGCCAGGCCCTGCGCCCGCAGCAGCGGTACATCGGTGACCAGCGCCGCCGGCGGCAGCAGCAGGGCCACCACCTTGCAGTAGCGAACGCTCAGGCCCCAGCTCCTGCGGGTGAGCCAGTGCCGGAAGGCCGGATCGTCCATCGCTCCCTCGTCGACCCGCGCACCGGGCGGGCGGAGGGGCACGATAGGGCCGCACCCAGGAAAAACGCGCCCCGAGGGGCGCGTTTTTCATCCGTTCTGACGAACGATCAGCGGGCCGCAACCACCCGGACCATTTCCAGCACCTTGTTGGAGTAGCCCCACTCGTTGTCGTACCAGCTCACCACCTTGATGAAGGTGCCGTCCAGCGCGATGCCGGCGTCGGCGTCGAAGATGGAGGTGCGTGCATCGCCGCGGAAGTCGGTGGCCACCACCTTGTCCTCGGTGTAGCCCAGGATGCCCTTGAGCGGGCCCTCGCTCTGCGCCTTCATCTCGGCGCAGATTTCCTTGTAGCTGGCTTCCTTGTTCAGTTCCACGGTGAGGTCGACCACCGACACGTCGGAGGTCGGCACGCGGAAGGACATGCCGGTCAGCTTCTTGTTCAACTCGGGGATCACCACGCCCACCGCCTTGGCCGCACCGGTGGAGGAGGGGATGATGTTCTCCAGGATGCCGCGGCCGCCGCGCCAGTCCTTGTTGCTGGGACCGTCCACCGTCTTCTGGGTGGCGGTGGCGGCATGCACCGTGGTCATCAGGCCGCGCTTGATGCCCCACTTGTCGTTCAGCACCTTGGCCACCGGGGCCAGGCAGTTGGTGGTGCAGGAGGCGTTGGAGATGATGGCCTCGCCCTTGTAGGTCTTGTCGTTGACGCCGAACACGAACATCGGCGTGTCGTCCTTGGACGGGGCCGACATGATCACCTTCCTGGCGCCCGCGTTGATGTGCTTCTGGGCGCCTTCCTTGGTCAGGAAGATGCCGGTGGACTCGACCACCACCTCGGCGCCGACTTCGCCCCAGTTGAGCTCGGCGGGATCCTTCACCGCGGTCAGGCAGATGCGCTTGCCGTTGACCACCAGCGTGTTGCCGTCGACGGCGACCTCGCCCTTGAAGCGGCCGTGCACGCTGTCGTACTGCAGCATGTAGGCCAGGTAGTCGGGCTCCAGCAGGTCGTTGATGCCCACCACCTCGATGTCGTTGAAGTTCTGCACTGCGGCGCGGAACACCATGCGCCCGATGCGGCCGAAACCGTTGATCCCGATCTTGATGCTCATCTTGCTTTCCCGATGGTTGGACAAATGCTTTCAGCAGCGGCTCCGCGCGGGGCCGCAATGGTTCCGATTGTGCCCACCGGGCTGTTGTGGAGCTGCCGGCAAGGCCTCGTTCGGGCCATGGTTCAACGCGCCAGCGCCGCGCGCACGGTGTCGGCGACGTTCTCCGGCGTGAAGCCGAAGTGCTTGAACAGGACGTTGGCGGGCGCCGACTCGCCATAGGTGTCGATGCCGACCACGGCGGCACAGCCGTACTTCCACCAGAAGTCGGTTACGCCGGCCTCGACCGCGATGCGCGGCAGCGCCGGCGGCAGCACCGACAGCTTGTAGGCCGGGCTCTGGCGGTCGAAGGCGGTGGTGCTGGGCATGGAGACCACCCGCACCGCGACGCCGTCCTGCGCCAGCAGTTCCTGCGCCTTGAGCGCCAGCTGCACCTCCGAGCCGGTGGCGATGATCACCGCCTGCGCGCGGGCCAGGCCCACTTCGCTCGGCTCGGCCAGCACGTAGCCGCCCTTGCTGATGTCCTCCAGCCCGGCCTTGGGCGCGTAGGGCAGGTTCTGGCGCGACAGCAGCAGGGCCGTTGGCCGGTTCATGTTCTGCAGTGCGACGGCCCAGGCGACGGCGGTCTCGGCGGTGTCGCAGGGACGCCAGACGTCCAGGTTGGGGATCAGGCGCAGGCTGGCCGCGTGCTCGACCGACTGGTGGGTCGGCCCGTCCTCGCCCAGGCCGATGGAATCGTGCGTGAACACGTGCACCACGCGCTGCTTCATCAGCGCCGCCATGCGGATCGCGTTGCGGCTGTAGTCGCTGAAGGTCAGGAAGGTGCCGCCGTAGGGGATGTAGCCGCCGTGCAGCGCGACGCCGTTCATGATGGCCGCCATGCCGAACTCGCGCACGCCGTAGTTGATGTGGCGGCCGATGCGGCCCTGCTCGTCGCGCCGCACGTCGCCGGCCGCATCGAAGCGCAGCGGCGGCGTGCTCCTGGTGTTGGTCAGGTTGGAGCCGGTCAGGTCGGCGCTGCCGCCCAGCAGCTCGGGCAGGGCGGCGGTGAACGCCTCCAGCACCAGCTGCGAGGCCTTGCGGGACGCCACGGTCTCGGCCTTGGCGTGCGCGGCCACGGCGGTGTCCACCGCCACCTGCGCGAAGTTGCGCGGCAGCTCGCCCTTCATGCGGCGCAGGAATTCGGCGGCGGCCTCGGGATACGCGGCCTTGTACGCGGCAAAGCGGGCTTCCCACTCGGCCTGCGCCTTGGCGCCCCCGGCCTTGGCGTCCCAGGCGTCGTAGACCGGCTGCGGCACCACGAACGGGTCGTGCGGCCAGCCCAGCGCCTCGCGGGTGAGCTTGACTTCCTCCAGCCCCAGCGCCTCGCCGTGCGCCTTGGCCGTGTTGACCCGGTTCGGGCTGCCCTTGCCGATCTGGGTGCGGGCCACGATCAGCGTCGGCCGCTCGGCGCTGCCGCCCACGCCCTGGCGGGCGTCGGCGATGGCGCGATCCACCGCATCGACGTCATGGCCGTCGATCGGGCCGACCACGTACCAGCCGTAGGCGCGGAAGCGCGCCGGGGTGTCGTCGATGAACCAGGGCGTGACCTGGCCGTCGATGGAAATGCCGTTGTCGTCATAGACCGCCACCAGCTTGTTCAGCTTCCAGGCGCCGGCCAGCGCGCAAGCTTCGTGGCTGATGCCCTCCATCAGGCAGCCGTCGCCCAGGAACACGTGGGTGAAGTGGTCGACGATGACGTGGCCGCCGCGGTTGAACTCGGCCGCGAGCAGCTTCTCGGCCAGCGCCATGCCCACGGCGTTGGTCAGGCCCTGGCCGAGCGGCCCGGTTGTCGTCTCCACGCCCGGCGTGACGCCCGTTTCCGGGTGCCCCGCGGTCTTGCTGTGCAGCTGGCGGAAGTTCTTCAGCTCCTGCAGCGGCAGCTCGTAGCCGGTCAGGTGCAGCAGCGAATAGATCAGCATGGAGCCGTGGCCGTTGGACAGCACGAAGCGGTCGCGGTCGGGCCAGTGCGGATCGGCCGGGTTGTGCCGCAGGTGCCGGTCCCACAGCGCGACCGCGATGTCGGCCATGCCCATCGGGGCGCCAGGGTGGCCCGAGTTCGCCTGCTGCACCGCATCCATGGACAGGACCCGGATCGCGTTGGCCATCTGGACGGCGTCCAGCTTCGCCCCGGGGGTGACTTCGACCGGGGCGGAAACAGCAGAGTGGAGGGACATGGGGGCGCGGCTAGGGGAAACCCGCAATTTTAGCGGTTGAGGTCCAGGGTCGTGGCTGGGGACGGGTGATTCCACGCCTTCGTCTACAGTCGCAGCCATGCGGGGCCTGCACCTGACTGCCGATCTCTATCGATGCCGTTGCGAGGCGAGCTGGCTGACCGACGCGCAGCGGCTCGGGCAGTGGTCGCGTCAGGCGGCGGAGGCGGTCGGCCTGGCGGTGGAGCGCGAGCTGTCGTACGCCTGCGCAACCGGCGGCGCCACCACCACGCTGCTGCTGCCGGGCTCGCACGTGCTGCTGCACACCTGGCCGCAGGAGCGCGCGGCGATGGTCGACGTCTGCCTGTCCGATGCGCATGACGAGCTCGCGGCCAGGGCGCACGGGCTGATGGACGCGATGGTGCAGCGCCTGCAGCCGGAATGGACCGAGCAGCGCTCGCTGGACCGCGGGGACGGCGAGTGAGCGCCCAGGCGATGGTGCTCGCGGCCGGTCGCGGCGAGCGCATGCGGCCGCTGACCGACCTGTGTCCCAAGCCCCTGCTGCTGGTGCGCGGCACCCCGCTGATCGGCTGGCACCTGCAGGCGCTGGCCGATGCCGGCTACCGGCGCGCGGTGGTGAACACCGCCTGGCTGGGCGAGCAACTGGAGCGCCGCTTCGCGGCCGGCCACGGCGCGCTGCAGATCGACTGGTCGCGCGAAGGGCTGGATTTCGGCGAGGCACTGGAAACGGCCGGCGGCATCGCCCGGGCCCTGCCGGCACTCGACGAGGTGTTCTGGGTGGTGGCCGGCGACGTGTACGTACCCGGCTTCACCTTTCCGCCCGAGGCCCTGCGCCGGTTCGCCGAGGGCCCGCGGCTGGCCCACCTGTACCTAGTGCGCAACCCGGCGCACAACCCCCGCGGCGATTTCGCCCTGCAGCCGGACAGCTTGCTCGCCAACGACGGCGAGCAGCGCTACACCTACTCGACCATCGGCCTGTACCGCAAGGCCTTCTTCGCCGGCCTGCCCGCCGGCAACCCCGAAGGCCTGAAAGTCCCGCTGGCCCCGATGCTGCGGCATGCGGCGGACAATGGACAGGTCAGCGCGGAGCTGTACACCGGCGACTGGACCGACGTCGGCACGCCCCAGCGGCTGGCGCAACTGAACTCAGCATGAACCACACCTTGTATGCCGAACGCCGCGCCCGCGTCGCCGAGGCGATCGGAGCCGGCGGCATCGCGCTGGTGCCGACCGCGCCCGAGCGCCCGCGCAACCGCGACAGCGACTTCCCCTACCGGCACGACAGCTACTTCCACTACCTCACCGGATTCGGCGAGCCGAACGCCTTCCTGGTGATCACCGGCGACGGTGCCAGCACGCTGTTCTGCTCGCCCAAGGACCTGGAGCGCGAGATCTGGGACGGCTATCGGCTCGGGCCTGCGGCCGCTCCCGGTGCGCTGGGCGTGCAGGCTGCGCATTCGATCGATGAACTCGAAGCGATGCTGCCGGCGCTGCTGGAGAACCGCGAGACGGTCTGGTATCCCTTTGCGATCCACGCCGGGCTGGAGGCGCGCGTCGCCGGCTGGCTGAACCGGGTGCGGGCGCGGGTGCGCTTCGGCGCCCTGTGCCCGGAACGCCAGGAAGACCTGTGCGCGGTGCTGGACGAGATGCGGCTGGTCAAGGATGCCTACGAGCAGGACACGATGCGCCGCGCCGCGCAGATCAGCGCCCGCGGCCACGTGCGCGCCATGCAGCTGTCGGCCCGCCTGCTGCGCGAAGGCCGCGACGTGCGCGAGTACCACCTCGACGCCGAGCTGCTGCACGAGTTCCGCATGGGCGGCTCGCAGTTCCCGGCCTACAGCTCCATCGTCGCCGCCGGCGCCAACGCCTGCGTGCTGCACTACCGCGCGGCCGACACGCCGGTGCGCGCCGGCGAGCTGGTGCTGATCGACGCCGGCTGCGAGCTCGATGGCTACGCCAGCGACATCACCCGCACCTTCCCGGCCGACGGCCGCTTCGGCGGCCCGCAGCGCGAGCTGTACGAACTGGTGCTGGCCTCGCAGGAGGCGGCGGTTGCCGCCACCCGTGCCGGCGCGCGCTTCAACGATCCGCACGAAGCCACCGTCAAGGTGCTGTCGCAGGGCCTGCTGGACCTGGGCCTCCTCGATCGCGACAAGGTGGGCGGCGTCGACGACGTGATCGAGCAGCGCGCCTATTTCGCCTTCTACATGCACCGCACCGGCCACTGGCTGGGCATGGACGTGCACGATTGCGGCAGCTACGTGGAGCCGTCCGAAGTGGGCGAGGTGAGCGAGCGCAAGGACCCGCTGTCCGGCGAGGTGATCAAGAACCGCCCCAGCCGCATCCTGCGACCGGGCATGGTGCTGACCATCGAGCCGGGCCTGTACGTGCGGCCGGCGGAAGGCGTCCCCGAGCGCTTCCACAACCTGGGCATCCGCATCGAGGACGACGCCATCGTCACCGAAGACGGCTGCGAGCTGATCACCCGCGGGGTGCCGGTGAAGCCGGACGACATCGAGGCCTTGATGCGCACCTGACCGCGCCTACGCAGCATCCCTGACTGGGGTTTCCACGTAGCGCGCGCCTACAATCGCGCCCCTGTGCCCCCCTGCGGGCCCGCGGGCAGCGCCCGCGCAAGAGGAGAACGACGCATGCCCCCCACCGAATCGCAGTACTCGGCCGACACCCACGCCGAATTGCGCCGGGCCGCCCTCGAGTACCACGAGCACCCTGCGCCCGGCAAGATCGCCCTGCACGCGACCAAGCAGCTCCTGAACCAGCATGACCTGGCGCTGGCCTATTCGCCCGGCGTCGCCGCACCGTGCGAGGAGATCGTGCGCGATCCGGCGGAGGCCTTCCGCTACACCGCCCGCGGCAATCTGGTGGGCGTGGTCACCAACGGCACCGCGGTGCTGGGGCTGGGCGACATCGGCCCGCTGGCGTCCAAGCCGGTGATGGAAGGCAAGGGGGTGCTGTTCAAGAAGTTCGCCGGCATCGACGTGTTCGACATCGAGTTGAACGAAAAGGACCCGGACCGGCTGGTGGAGGTGATCGCCGCCCTGGAGCCCACCTTCGGCGGCATCAACCTGGAGGACATCAAGGCGCCGGACTGCTTCTACGTGGAACGCAAGCTGCGCGAGCGGCTGCGCATCCCGGTGTTCCACGACGACCAGCACGGCACCGCCATCGTGGTCGGCGCGGCCATCCTCAACGGCCTGCGGGTGGTCGGCAAGGAGCTGTCGGAGGTCAAGCTGGTGACCTCGGGAGCCGGCGCCGCGGCGCTGGCCTGCATGAACCTGCTGCTCAAGCTGGGTCTGCCGCGCCAGAACATCTTCGCCACCGACCTGGCCGGCGTCGTCTACGAAGGCCGCACCGAGCTGATGGACGAAGACAAGGCCCAGTTCGCGCAGCGGACCTCGGCACGGACCCTGGCGGAAGTGATAGCGGGCGCCGACATCTTCCTGGGCCTGTCGGCCGGCAACGTGCTCAAGCCGGAGATGGTGCGCACCATGGCGCGCGACCCGCTGATCCTGGCGCTGGCCAATCCCAACCCCGAGATCCTGCCCGACGAAGCCAAGGCGGCGCGGCCCGACGCCATCCTGGCCACCGGCCGCACCGACTACCCGAACCAGGTCAACAACGTCCTGTGCTTCCCCTACATCTTCCGGGGCGCACTGGACTGCGGCGCCACCACCATCACCGACGCGATGGAGATCGCCGCGGTGCATGCGATCGCCGAGCTGGCGCAGGCCGAGCAGAGCGAGGTGGTGGCCGCGGCCTATGCCGGGCAGAAGCTCGCGTTCGGCCCCGAGTACCTGATCCCCAAGCCCTTCGACCCCCGGCTGATGATGAAGATCGCGCCGGCGGTCGCCCAGGCCGCGGCCGACAGCGGCGTGGCCTTGCGCCCGATCCGGGACATGGATGCCTACCGCGAGAAGCTGCAGAGCTTCGTCTATGCCTCCGGTACCACCATGAAGCCCATCTTCGCCACCGCCAAGGCGGCCGTGCGCAAGCGGGTGGCCTTCTGCGAGGGCGAGGAGGAGCGGGTGCTGCGGGCGGCGCAGATCGTGACCGACGAGGCCATCGCCCGGCCGACCCTGATCGGCCGGCCGGCCATCATCGCCCAGCGCATCCAGAAGTTCGGGCTGCGGCTGCAGCAGGGCCAGGACTACGACGTGGTCAACGTCGAGCAGGACGAGCGCTACCGCGACTTCTGGCAGACCTACCACCGCATGACCGACCGCAAGGGCGTCACCCAGCAGATGGCCAAGATCGAGATGCGGCGGCGCCTGACGCTGATCGGCTCGATGCTGCTGCACAAGGACCAGGTGGACGGGCTGATCTGCGGCACCTGGGGCACCACCGACATCCACCTGCGGTACATCGACCAGGTCATCGGCCGCCGCGAGGGCGCCGGCACCTACGCCTGCATGAACGGGCTGATGCTGCCGGGCCGGCAGGTGTTCCTGGTCGACACCCACGTGAACTACGACCCCACGGCCGACCAGCTGGCCGAGATCACGGTGATGGCGGCCGAGGAAATGATGCGCTTCGGGATCAAGCCCAAGGCCGCGCTGCTGTCCCATTCCAACTTCGGCTCCAGCAACCAGCCCAGCGCGCTGAAGATGAGGGAAACGCTCGAGCTGCTGCGCGACCGGGCTCCCTGGCTCGAACTGGACGGCGAGATGCACGGGGACGTGGCGCTGGACGGCGCCGCCCGCGCCCGCCTGATGCCGCGCAGCACCCTGGCCGGCGACGCCAACCTGCTGGTCTGCCCCAACATCGACGCGGCCAACATCGCCTACAACCTGCTCAAGACGGCAGCCGGCGGCAACATCGCGATCGGTCCGGTGCTGCTGGGCGCCGCCAAGCCCGTCCATGTCCTGACCGCCAGCACGACGGTGCGCCGCATCGTCAACATGACGGCCTTGACGGTAGCGGACGCAAACGCGACCCGCTAAGGCCTGCCGCGACAGCGGGCGCAAACTTAGCAGCTAGCCCGGCAGGCCGTGAAAGGCCTTTCCGGCTGCCCAAAAATTAGGCACGCGCTTGCCTTTTGTGACTGCTTCGTTCACACTAGCGCCCTTGATTTTCCGGGTTAACCCCGAGGGCCTGAAGGGCCCGGAGGTGCCATCCGGTTGGCGTTCGAAGGTCACCCAGAAGGTCCGAAGTTGTTCATGGCGCGTGTCGCTGCTTTCAAGTTAGCGCTCACAAGCTTCTTGTTCGCAGCCCTGTTCACCGGTGTCGAGCCGGTGGCCGCCAAGGGCCCCTCGGGGGGTCCGGCCGATGCGGTGGAAGCCACCGTATCGCTGTCTGAACTGCCGTTGCAGGGCCGGAAGACCTTCGAGCTGATCCGCCAGGGTGGACCGTTCCCCTACCAGAAGGACGGCTCGGTGTTCTTCAACCGCGAGCGCTTGCTGCCGTCCAACAAGCGCGGCTATTGGCGCGAGTACACCGTGGAGACGCCGGGATCGCGCGACCGGGGGGCCCGGCGCATCGTGTGCGGTGGAAAGCCTCGGCTGCCGGACGCTTGTTACTACACCGCCGACCACTACGCCAGTTTTCGCAAGATCGTGGAGCCCTGAGATGAAGCGGGATCTGTTTTTGACAGCCATGGAAAGAGACGCGGAGATGGATAAACCCCTTCGCCCCGACATCAGCGACACGCCCCTGAAGGGCGTGCGCAGCAACATCGTGCAGTCCATCCGGGCCTTCCGGGTGCAGGACCTGCAGGACACGGCCCGCGCGCTCGGCCACCACTTCCTGTATGCCAACCTGGCCGCGGCACAGAGCAAGCAGGACGTGCTGGACCTGATCGCCCAGCAATTCATCCTGCCCGCCCACTTCGGCAAGAATTTCGATGCGCTGTACGACTGCATGACGGACCCCGTCCACAAGTCCGGTCCGCAGCCCGGCTTCGTGGTGGTGCTGGAGCAGATCCCCGCTACGGCCAAGTTCGACAAGGAAGCGCGCGAGCAGTTGCTCGACATCTTCCGCGACACGGCCGACTACTGGGGGGACCGGAAGATACCGTTCCGGTGCTTCTATTCTTTTCTGTAGCCCGTTCTGCACAAGCTGGCCAAGCAGAACGGGCGAACGAGGCCCAGGGCACCGAAGTTGCGGCGCCCGTCACCGACAACGGCGAGAAGATGCCCACCGACAAGCTGGTGGACGTGTCCCCCTTGGCGCTGCGCATGAGCAGCCCGTTCAATGCGGGGTACTGGCTCGCGGCGGCGTGAGACGGCGCAAGCAACCGTGATCGGAACGAAAAGCCGGGTGCATGGGCACCCGGCTTTTTTTCGCCTGGACGGTCGCGGCCGGCTAGGCTGCACCGTCCGCCGGAACACCGGAAGCCACGCTCCCGGCCAAGGCCAGGTATTCGGCCACCGGCACCTCCTCGGCCCGGCGCTGCAGGTCGAAGGTCCCGCCGAACGCCTTCCGTTCCAGCCATTTGCCCAGCGTGTGCCGCAGCAGCTTGCGGCGCTGGCTGAAGGCGACCTGGACCAGCTCCGACAGGCCGGCGGCGTCGACCGGCGCGGGCGAAGGCCGCGGGACCATCCGGACCACCGCACTGTCCACCTTGGGCGGCGGATCGAAGGCGGTGGGCGGCACGGGCAGCACATCCTCCATCTCATAGCGCCACTGCAGCATCACCGACAACCGCCCGTAATCGGCGGTGCAGGGCTCGGCCACCATGCGGTCGACCACTTCCTTCTGCAGCATGAAGTGCTGGTCCTCGACGGAATCCACGTGCGCCAGCAGGTGGAACAGGATGGGTGTCGAGATGTTGTAGGGCAGGTTGCCCACGATCCGCAGCCGAGGGTTGCCGAGCCGGGCCGCCAGCGCGGTGAAGTCGACCTTCAGCACGTCGCTCTCCACCACGTCCAATAGCGGATGCTGCCGCAGGCGGGCGGCCAGGTCGCGGTCGAGCTCGATCACGGTCAGCCGGCCGGTCCGCTCGACCAAAGGCTGGGTCAGCGCGGCGAGGCCGGGCCCGATCTCCACCATCGCCTGCCCCGGCCGCGGCGCGATCGCCCGCACGATGGCGTCGATCACGGCCAGGTCGGCCAGGAAGTGCTGGCCGAAGCGCTTGCGGGGCCGGTGGTGGGCGCGGTCCAAGGTCAGGTCGGCGGCTCGCGCATCTCGACCCAGGCGCGCCCGCGCACCTCCTGGGCCCACTGCGCGTAGGCCTCGTCCAGCTTCTTCTCGCGCACGGTGTTGCGGGCGATCTCGCGCTGCTCGCGCTCGGTCAGCTTGGCCACGCGCCGCTCGAGCAGCTGCACCAGGTGGACGCCGAAACGCGACACCAGCGGATCGGCGATCTGCCCGGGGGCCAGCGCATCGACCACTTCCTCGAACTCCGGCACGAACATGCCGGGGTTGGTCCACCCGAGGTCGCCGCCGTTCTGGGCGCTGCCATCCTGCGAGTGCTCGCGCGCCAGCTGGGCGAAATCGGCCTGCCCGGCCTGGATGCGACGCTTGAATTCGGCCAGCCGTTCGGCCGCCCGGCTTTCGCTCAACTGCGGCCCAGGGCGCAGCAGGATGTGCCGCACGTGGCTCTGGGTGACGGTCGCCCCCGGCATCCCCTCCTTGCGTCGATCCAGCAGCTTGAGCACGTGGAAGCCCGCCCCCGATCGCAGCACCTCGCTGATGCCGCCCGGCGGCAGCGACTGCACGGCCTGGACGAACAGCGGCGGGTAGCGATCGGCACTGCGCAGCCCCATCTGGCCGCCGCTCTGGGCGGCGCCCGGCGCATCCGAGAACTCGCGTGCCAGCTTGCCGAATTCCTCGCCGGCCCGGGCGCGCTCCTGCACCTGCCGGGCCTTGGCCTGGGCGGCGCGCACCTGCTCCTCGCTGGCGTTCTCCGGCACCGCCACCAGGATGTGGCCCAGGTTCAGCTCGACCTCGGCGCCGGGGTTGGTGGCCTGCTCGCGCAGGTACTGGTCCACCTCCTGCTCGCTGACCTTGACGCGCTGGTCCACCTCGCGCTCGCGCAGGCGCGTGAGCAGCAGCTGGTTGCGCAGGTCCTCGCGGAAGCTGGCGGCGTCCATGCCTTCGGCGGCCAGCCGGCGATGCAGCTGGGCCACGTCCATGCCGTTCTGGCGGGCGAAGTTCTGCTCGGCCTGGTCCACCATCACGTCGCTGATGCGGATGCCGCTCTCGCGGGCATGCTGCAGCTGCGCCTTCTCGCTGATTAGGCGCTCGAGCACCAGCTGGGCGAGTTCCGCTCGGGGCGGCAACGCAGCGCCCTGCTGGGCGAGCTGCTGCTCGAAACGCAGCAGGCGGGTCCGCACCTCGTTGTTGGTGATCGGCTCGGAATTGACGACCGCCACGATGTGGTCGGCCGGCCGCGGACCGGGCGCCCGCGTGACGGGCGCGCTGCCGATCTGCGGCGAGACGCGCAACTGCGCGACGGCGGGCATGGACAGCGCGGCGGCGCCGGCCAGCACGAGGGCGAGGGCACGGGGGTTCATGACGACAAGGGTCTCACTCGTAATTGGTGAAGCGGCTCGGCGGGACCACGAGGTTGCGGTCGCGCAGCAGCTGGTAGCGCGGGATATTCTGGCGCAGCGAGCTGATCGGGTTGGTGCCGAGCCGGCTGAAGCCGACGAATTCGAGCTGGAACATGATGCGCTTGCTGGAGCTGTTCAGGCTGCTTTGCAGCCGCTCCAGCACCACGCGGCCGATCCAGCAGCAGGCGTCGTACTCCAGGCCGATCACGGTATCGACGATGCGCCGGTCCCGCAGGCTGAAGTTCAGTCGGCCCACCGAATACCAGCGGCCGCCGCCCTGGCCGCGGCCCGGCCCGAGATCCAGTCCGCGATCACCCCAGAGGTCGTTCAGCGGCCATTGCCAGCCGATGTCGATCTGCTCGGACTGGCCACGCTGCAGGCGGTAGGCGGCGCTCACCACGCGGTAGTTGCCGGGGTTGTAGCGGCCGCCGACGGTCACGCGTTCGGAGCGCCGGGTCTTGGGGTTGTACTGGACGGTGGAGTCCAGCGACCACGTCGGGTTCCAGTTCAGGGTGGCCCCGAACATGATGTCGGACAGGCGCTCGCTGACCGGCGAGCCGCCGGGCAGGGTGACCCGCTGGTCCTTGAAGCGCAGGCGCTGCGCGACGCCGAACTTGGCGGCCTCGGCGCCGGTGTCGGGGTCGATCAGGCGTGTCGTGGCGCCCAGCGTCAGCAGGTTGTTGTCGGCGATCCGGTCGTGGCCGCTGAACGCGTTCTCGGTATAGATCGTCGCGAAGTTGAAGTCGGTGGCGCCGGTGTCGTAGAGGGGCAGCAGCGACTGGTCGCGGAACGGCGTGTAGACGTAGAAGGCGCGCGGCTCAAGGGTCTGCAGGAAGCTGCGCCCGAAGAAACTGGCCTCGCGCTCGAACACCAGCCCGCTGTCCAGGCTGAAGATCGGCAGGGTGCGGCTGGCGCTGCGGCGGCCGTTGGCCAACGGCGAGTCGAAGCCGTACTGGGTGGCATGGAACTGCACGCGCGGCGTCACGAACCACCCTGGCGCCTGCCAGGGCCGCTCGATGCGACCGAGCATGAAGGTGCGCTGGGCGTTGGGCTGCCCCGTCAGCCCCGGCACCGACTCGAACCGGGTCGTGTCCACGTCGAACCGGCCTTCCAGCCCCAAGGGCAGGTCCTGCCGCAGGTAGGTCGCGACCAGTTGCGGTGCCTGGTCGTACGGCGGCGTGATGGGCGACGTGACGTCCTGCAGCGTCTGCCACTTGAGCGCCCGGGCGGTGTAGACCCAGTAGCCGCGGCTCCACTGCAGCACGGCATCGTTGGCCAGCAGGCGCTGGGTGAGCGAGGAGGTGGCGCGGGAGAAATCGCGCCAGTAGTCGTCGTCGCTGACCCGGTTCAGGTTCAGGGCGACCGCGGCCCGGCCGATCACCGGCACCGTCAGCCCGCCACTGTGCCGCCAGTTGTAGCCCCAGCGACTGCGGTCGCGCAGGCGGTCGGTGGGCATCAGGTTGGCCTGGATCTCGCCGGTGTAGTCCGACTCGAGGTAGCGGAACTCGGCGCCCAGGTCGATGCCCCGCTTGCTCATCAGCGACGGGTAGAACGTCGCGTCGCGGTTGGGCGCGATGTTCCAGTAGTACGGCTGCGTGTACTCGATGCCATTGATGCTGTCGACGCCGAACACCGGCGGCAGCAGGCCCGACTTGCGCTTGTCCGTCAGCGGGAAACTCAGGCGCGGGATCGGCAGGATGGGGACGTCGTAGAAGCTCAGGAGGGCGTCGGTCGCCATGCCGACCTCTTCCTCCTGGTCGATGCGGATGTTGGCCGCCTTCAGCAGCCAGGGCGGCATCCAGCCCGGGTAGTCCTCGCGCTGGCAGGTGGTGTAGGTGGCGTCGCGGATGACCGAGCGCTTCTCGTCCAGGAAGTCCACCCGCGAGGCCTCGCCGTAGGCATCGTTGCGCAGCAGCCGGTAGTCGGGCTGGGTGAAGAAGCCCTCGAAGGCATCCACCTTCAGCTCGAGGTAGGGCCCCTCGAAAACGTTGCCGGCCCGGTTGATGCGCACGTTGCCGCGCGCCTTGGCCAGGTCGTCCGGCTGCCAGTACTCCATGCGGTCGGCCTTGATCACCGTGTCGCCGCGACGCAGCTCGGCACGGCCCTCGACGGTGGTATCCAGGTCGGGACGGCCGGTGATGTGGTCGCCGAACACGAAGGTGGGCAGCTTCCCGCGCACTTCCGGCGGGATGTCCTCGCGCAGCATGGGCGAAGGCGCCAGCTCCAGCGGCGCCGATAGCTGCGCCACCGCCTGCCCGCCGTGCAGGAGCCCGAAAGCGGCCAACGCAAGGGGTGCGAGCCTGAAGTTCGTGCGCGGGTTCCGGGGGTTCAAGGCGTGTCGGCTGTCGATCGAAAACCGCGCAGCAAGCACAGGGCCGGGCGCAGGGGGCGTTTGTAGAATGGATTATCCATGAGCGATCCCCATTCCACCCCGGCGCCGGACGCCGGCGCGGCCACTGCCGTGCACTGGGCCGATCCCCGCCGCGAGCAGGCTTTCCGTGCATGGCTCGAAGGGGTCGCGCCGGCGCACGGACTCGATCCTTCGACACTGCGCCCGGCCTCGGCCGATGCCAGCTTCCGCCGTTACCTGCGCCTCGACGGTGCCGGCGGCAGCCGCATCGTGATGGATGCGCCGCCCGACAAGGAGGATTGCCGCCCCTTCGTGCGCGTGGCGCAGCTGATGGCCGAGGCCGGCCTGCATGTGCCGCGCGTGCTCGCCTGGGACGAGCCGCAGGGCTTCATGCTGCTGGACGACCTGGGCCGGCGCACCCTGATCGAGGTGCTCGACCCGCAGCAACCCGATGCCGCCCGGCCCTGGTTCCAGCAGGCCATCGAAGCCCTGCTGGCGTGGCAGCTCGCTTCGCGGCCCGGGGTGCTGCCGTCCTACGACGAGGCGCTGCTGGCGCGCGAGCTGGCGCTGTTCCCCGACTGGTACCTCGCCCGCCACCGCGGCATCCGTGTGGAAGGCTCGCTGCGGGAGACGCTGGACCAGGCCTTCGGGCTGATCGTTCGCCAGAACCTGTCGTCGGCAGCGGTCTATGTGCACCGCGACTTCATGCCGCGCAACCTGATGCTCCCGTCCAGCGGCAGCGAGCCGCGGCTCGGCGTGCTCGACTTCCAGGATGCGGTGCACGGCCCGATCACCTACGACATCGCCAGCCTGATGCGCGATGCGTTCCTGAGCTGGGACGAGGAGTTCGTGCTCGACATCACCGTGCGCTACTGGGAGAAGGCGCTCAAGGCCGGCCTTCCGGTGGGCAGCGACTTCGGCGAGTTCTATCGGGCGGTCGAGTGGATGGGGCTGCAGAGGCACCTCAAGGTGGCCGGCATCTTCGCCCGCCTCACCCTGCGCGACGGCAAGCCGAAGTACCTGGCCGACACGCCGCGCTTCATCGGCTATATCCGCGCTACCGCCGGTCGCTACCGCGAGCTGGCGCCGCTGCTGCGGCTGGTCGACGAGGTCGAGGGCACCGAGACGGCCACCGGCTACGCGTTCGGCCGGATCTGACCGGCACCGCCCGATGCCGCGCCTGCACTGCCCCAGGCCCCTGCGTGCGGGCGAGTCGCTGGCGTTGCCGCCGGCGGCTGCGCGGCACGTGCAGGTGCTGCGGCTGCAGCCCGGCGACGCGCTCACCCTGTTCGACGGCGAGGGCGGCGAATGGAAGGCCCGCATCGAGCGCATGGGCCGCAGCGATGTCCAGGTGCGCGTCGGCGAGCACCAGGCCATCGAGCGCGAGCCGGCCGTGGCCGTCCACCTCGCGGTCGGCGTGCCGGCCAACGAGCGCATGGACTGGCTGGTGGAAAAAGCGGCGGAGCTGGGAGCCGCCAGCCTGCAGCCGCTGGTGACCGAACGCAGCGTGCTGCGGCTGGCCGGCGAGCGCGCCGGCCGCAAGCAGGCGCACTGGCAGGCGATCGCAGCCGCTGCCTGCGAGCAGTGCGGCGGCAATCGCGTGCCCCGCATCCATCCGCTGGCCGAGCTGGGCCGCTGGCAGCCGCCGACCGGCATGGCCTTGAGGGTGCTCTCGCTGTCATCCGGCGCGCGCCCGCTGGCCGCCCTGCCGCATGCCTCGCCCGTGCTGCTGCTGTCGGGGCCCGAAGGCGGCCTGTCGCCGCGCGAGGAAGCCGCCGCCCTAGCCGCGGGCTTCGAGCCGGTGACGCTGGGCCCGCGCGTGCTGCGCGCCGAAACCGCGCCGCTCGCGGCACTCTCCGTGCTGACCCTGGCACACGAACCCGGAGCCCTCCGATGAATCGCTCGCTGTGGTTGCTGGCCGCCTGCCAGGGCCTGTACCTGACCAACAACGTCACCTTCATCGCCATCAACGGCCTGGTGGGACTGGCCCTGGCGCCCGTCGGCTGGCTGGCGACGCTGCCGGTGATGGGCTACGTGGTCGGCGGCGCGCTGTCCACCGGGCTGGTCGCGCGCACGCAGCAGCAATGGGGGCGCCAGCGCTCGTTCCAGGCCGGGCTGCTGGTGGCGCTGCTGGCGGCGCTGCTGTGTGCGTATGCCGCCGTCACCCGCAACTTCTGGCTGCTGTGCACCGCCACCGTGGTGGCCGGCTACTACAACGCCAATGCCGGCCTGTACCGCTTCGCCGCGGCGGAGCTGGTGGACGTGCCGGCGCGCGAGAAGGCGGTGTCGTTGGTGATGGCAGGCGGGCTGCTCGGCGCCGTCGCCGGACCCAACCTGGCGGCGCGCACGCGGGACCTGTTCGCCGTGCCCTTCGCCGGCGCCTACCTCGCACTCGCCGCGGTGGCGCTGCTGTCGATGGCCCTGATGGCCTTGCTGCGCTTCCCGCCGGCACCGCCGCGCGCCAGCCTGTCAGCCGGGCGGCCGCTGGGCGAGCTGATGCGCCAGCCGGCCTTCATCGTCGCCGCGGCGGCCGGTGCCCTGAGCTATGGGGTGATGAACCTGCTGATGGCGGCCACGCCAATCGCCATGCAGCAGTGCGGCCTGCCGTTCGGCGACGCGGCGCTGGTGCTGGAGTGGCACGTGATCGGCATGTTCGCGCCCGGCTTCTTCACCGGTAGCCTGATCAAGCGCTTCGGGGCGCTGGCGGTGATGGGCGCCGGTGTGGTGCTGAACCTGGTGTGCATCGCGGTGGCGCTCTCCGGAGTGGAACTGCAGCAGTTCCTGGTGGCGCTGTTCCTGCTCGGCATGGGGTGGAATTTCCTGTTCACCGGCAGCACCACGCTGTCGCTGTCGACGTACCGCCCCGAAGAGCGGGACAAGGCGCAGGGCGCGCTCAACTTCTTCGTCATGGCGACGCTGGCGCTGAGCTCGCTGGCGTCCGGGGTGCTGGTCACCACCTCCGGCTGGTCGCTGCTGAACTGGGGCTCGCTGCTGCCGGTGGCGGTGACCGCCGCGGCGCTGGCCTGGCTGGCGCTGCGCGAGCGCCGCGCCCCCGTGGGCGGGGCAGCCTAAGCGGCCCGGGCCAGTTGCGCGGCGCCAGCCGGCGCGCGCTCGTCCAGCCAGCGGCGCAGGCAATCGAACACCGGCTGCGCGTCGGCCTCGTTGAAGATCTCGTGGTAGAGATCCTGGAAGCAGTGGCTGGTGACCAGTTGCGAGGGGGCTGCGGCCGCGAACGCCCGGCTGCCGGCCGAATCCACCAGCCGGTCCTGGCCGGCATACATCAGCAGGGTCGGCACCTTCCACTGCGGCGCCTGCGCCACCACCGGCCGGCCTCCGCCGGTGATGAAGCCCGCGAGCCGCGCACTGATGCGGTCGTGCACCAGCGGGTCGGCCCGGTAGGCGCGCTCGACCTCCGGATCGTGCGACAACCAGCGGGTCTGCAGGCCGTTGCCCAGCCGCAGGTCGGGCGCCAGCCGCGGCAGCGTGCGCAGCAGCAGCTTCTGCAGGCCGGACACGCGGGTGCCCAGGGCGGGCGACGAGAGCACCAGCGCATCGATCGAGGCCGGATGCGCGGCCGCGTACTGCGCCGCCACCAGGCCACCCATGCTGTGCCCGAGCACGATCAGCGGCACCCCGTCGGGCGTGCGCGTGCGGGCGCTCTGCACCATCTCGGCGAGGTCGTCGACCAGCCGCCCGTCGCTCGGCAGGCCGCCGCGCGGCCCGCCCGATTCACCGTGACCGAACTGGTCGTAGCCGCGCACGGCGAAACCCCAGCTGTTGAGCTCGCGCGCGAGGTGCTCGTAGCGGCCCGCGTGCTCGCCCAGCCCGTGCACCAGCAGCACCACGCCACGCAGCGGGACGCCCTCGGCCACCGGCCAGTCGCGCAGCACGAGGTTGTCGCCATCGCTGGCGGTGAAGGTGGACAGGGTCGCGGTCGAGGCCGGCATCATGGGGCGGCGATCATGGCTCTGCCGGCAGCCCGCCGCCATCGGCACTGACCCTGATCAAGTGGCCGGCCACCGGGCCGCGCTCAGGGCATCCGGGCCATGACTTCGGCCACCGCCGCGGTGAGCCGCTTGGCGTACGGCACGTGCAGGAACTCGTTGGGGCCGTGCGCGTTGCTGCGCGGCCCGAGCACCCCGCAGACCATCATCTGGGCGGTCGGGAAGCCCTGGCTCAGCAGGCTCATCAATGGGATGGTGCCGCCTTGGCCGATGTAGCCGCAGGGCGCGCCGAAATGGGCCTGGGATGCTGCGTCCAGCGCCTGTGCGAACCAGGGCGCCGTATCCGGCGCGTTCCAGCCGGTGGCGGCGCTGCCGGCCTCGAACGTGACCACCGCCTGGTAGGGCGCGTTGTCCTCGAGCAGGGCCTTGAGCTCCTGCACCGCGGCTGCGGCGTCGACCAGCGGCGGCAGGCGCAGCGACAGCCTGAAGGCGGTGTAGGGCCGCAGCACGTTGCCGGCGTCCTGCAGCGGCGGCAGGCCCTCGGCACCGGTGACCGACAGCGTGGGCGTCCAGGTGCGGTTGATCAGCGCCTGCACCGGATCGGTGGTGGTGGGCAGCGCCGACTGGCTGGCGCCGCCGCAATCGGCATGCGCCCAGGGGAAGCGCTTGTAGACCTCGTCGCCCAGGATGGCGGCGGTCGCCCGCGCCTGCTCCAGCCGCACCGCCGGCACCTCGCAGTGGAAGCTGGCCGGGAGCAGGCGGCCGGACCGGCTGTCCTCCAGCCGGTCCAGCACCTGGCGCAGGATCCGGAAGCTCGAAGGCACCAGCCCCGACGCATCGCCCGAGTGCACGCCTTCGGTCAGCACCTGCACCTTCAGCGTGCCGGCAGCCATGCCGCGCAGCGACGTGGTCAGCCACAGCTGGTCGTAGTTGCCGGCGCCCGAGTCCAGGCACACCACCAGCCCGACGTCGCCGAGCCGCGGACGCAGCGCGTCCACATAGGGCAGCAGGTCGTAGGAGCCCGATTCCTCGCAGGTCTCGATCAGGCCGACCACCCGCGGATGCGGCACCTGCTGGGCCTTGAGGGCCTGCACCGCGGCGATGCTGGCGTAGACCGCATAGCCGTCGTCGGCGCCGCCGCGGCCATAGAGCTTGCCGTCCTCGTATTTCGGGGTCCACGGCCCGAGGTCGGCGCGCCAGCCGCTGAACTCCGGCTGCTTGTCCAGGTGGCCGTACATCAGCACCGTCTGGCCGGGCCCGGCACGGGTCGCCTCGATCTCGAAGAACAGCACCGGCGTGCGCCCGGGCAGGCGCACGATCTCCAGCTTCAGGCCGGGGACCTTCTGCGCCTCGACCCAGGCCGCTGCGTTGCGCAGCACGGTCTCGATATGGCCGTGCCGCTCCCAGTCGGGATCGAAGCCGGGCGACTTGGCCGGGATGGCGATGTAGTCGGTGAGCTGGCGGACGATGTCGCGGTCCCATTGCTCGCTGGCATGCGCCAGCGCCCGGGCCGGATCGAGCGCAGCGGCAGGGATTTCGCGGTGCAGGGGGGCATTCATCTGGGATTTCCCTCGAAGATCGAGGTGCCACTGTACGACGGCAGATAAAGTGGAGCCACATGCAAGGAGACCGCCGATGAGCAGCACGGGGCGCATCCATGTCGGGGTCGGCGGCTGGAACTACGAGCCCTGGCGCGGCACCTTCTTCCCGCCCGGGCTGCCGCACAGCCAGGAGCTGCACTGGGCCAGCCGGCGGCTCACCGCCATCGAGGTCAACGGCACCTTCTACAGCACCTTCAAGCCGGCCACCTTCGCCCGCTGGCGCGACGAAACGCCGGAGGGCTTCGTCTTCGCGATCAAGGCGCATCGCTCGACCACCAACCGGCGCGACCTCGGCAGCGCGCGCGAGGCGATCGATCGCTTCCTCGGATCCGGGCTCGACGAGCTCGGGTCCAAGCTGGGGCCCATCCTCTGGCAACTGATGCCGACCAAGGCCTTCGACGCTCAGGAGATGGCGTCCTTCCTGGCGCTGCTGCCGCGCACCCTGGGGCCGGTGCCGCTGCGGCACGTGCTGGAAGTGCGCCATCCGAGCTTCCTGGATCCGGGCTGGCTGGAGCTGGCACGCCGGCATGGCTGCGTCACCGTGCACACCGATTCGCCGCGCTACCCGAACATCGCCGACGCCGATGCGCCGTTCGCCTACCTGCGGCTGATGCGCAGCCAGCCGGAGCTGGCTAGCGGCTATCCCGCCGAGTCGCTGGACCAGTGGGCTGCCGGCGCCCGGGCGTGGAGCGAGGGTCCCCGGCCGCGCGATGCCTTCGTGTTCTTCATCAATGGCGCCAAGGAGCGCGCACCGGCCGCGGCACTCGCCTTCCTGGAACGGCTGGGTCACACCCCCTCCGACTAGCAGAAAACGGCACGCGCACGCGCGCCGACTCGTTTCGGCACTGCGTCAGCGGTGTGCATCCGTTACGTGTGCACGCTCATGTGGCACGAGCGTAGGAAGTAGATGACATGGGCTTCCGCCGACAACGGGCAAGCACGGCGTTGCCAACACGGCCCAATGGAGCCCGTCAAAGAATTCATTTGGAAAACGGAGCAACAGGCCATGGCCTTCACATTCGACACGGTGCCCGCCAACCGCGGGCTCATCGACATGGACAACCCCCGCGAGGTGAGCTGGTGGACCAAGCGCTTCACCTGCAACGAAGCGCAGCTGCGCGAAGCGGTGGAACAGGTCGGCCCCAACGCCGCGCAGGTCGAGCAGCTGCTCGACGGCCAGGAGTACATCCTGACGGTCTGAACGGCTCAGTCCGGCTCGCGCCAGCGCAGCTGGCCCTTGCCGATGTCGTCGAGCCGCGCGCGCAGCGCCTGCGCGGCGTCCTCGGTCGCCGACAGCAGCAGCGACACCTCGGCACCGTGCACGGCCTGCAGCAGTTCGGCACCGTGGGCCGCCGCCTCGCGGCGCACCAGCCCTTCCAGTTCGTATGGCACCTCGACCGCCAGCATCACTGTGCGTTGGGGCGGGACCTTGTGCGCTTGCAGCAGGGCCTGGGCGACGGCGTCGGTATAGGCGCGAACCAGCCCGCCCGCGCCCAGCTTGATGCCGCCGAAGTAGCGCACCACGGTGGCGAGCACGCCATCCAGCTCCTGCCGGCGCAACACCTCCAGCATCGGCCGACCGGCCGTGCCGGAAGGCTCGCCATCGTCGTTCGCGGCCGATTGGCCACCGGCCAGCAGCGCCCAGCAGACGTGGGTCGCGCCGGGGTGCTCCGAGCGCAGCCGCGCCACGACCTCCTGGGCCTCGGCACGGCCCTCCACCGGCTGCACGCAGGCGATGAAGCGGCTCTTGCGCACCAGCAGCTCGGCGTGGGCGGGTTCGCGCAGGGTCAGCATGTGCGCAGCATCGTACGCAGGAACACGGCTGAGGCCGACAGCGGCGCGGGCTCGGCGGTGCTCCACTGCCGGCCATGTTCGACATCAGCCTGCCATGGTGGGAGTTCATCGCCCGCGGCCTGATCATCTACCTGGCCTTGCTGCTGCTGGTGCGCATCTCGGGCAAGCGCACCGTGGGCCAGTTCACCCCGTTCGACCTGGTGGTGGTGCTGCTGCTGAGCGAGGCGGTCTCGAACGGCCTTTCCGGCGGCGACGACTCCGTCAGCGGCGGCCTGATCGTGGCCGCCACCCTGGTCGGCCTGAACTTCGCACTGGGCTGGCTGACCTCGCACTACGAGCCGCTGGAAAAGGCCGTGGAAGGCCGCGAGGTGCTGATCGGCCGCAACGGCGAGTTGTACGAGCGGGTGCTGCGGCGCGAGCGCGTCAGCCCGGCGGACGTGCACAAGGTGCTGCGCGAGAACGACTGCGCGCTCAAGGAGATGCGCTGCATCTTCCTGGAGGCGGACGGCAGCATCAGCGTGATCAAGAAGTGACATCGCGCCAGCGGCGCAGCCAGCCCAGCCCCGCGCTGGTGCCGCCGGGCACGGCGCCGCGCGCGGGCCGGTATTCGCAGCCGATCCAGCCGTCCCAGCCGCAGGACTGCGCCACTTCGTCGACCAGGCCGAACAGCCAGGGGTAGTCCAGCTCGCCGGTGTCCGGTTCGTGGCGCTGGGGCACGCCGGCGATCTGGAAATGCCCGACCCGCCCGGTGGGCAGGTACTCGCGGATCTTGGTGGCCAGGTCGCCTTCGACGATCTGGCAGTGGTACAGGTCCATCTGCACCTTCAGGTTGGGCGCACCGACCTCGGCGGCGACGGCATGGGCCTCGTCCTGGCGCTGCAGCAGGTAGCCGGGCACGTCGCGCGGATTGATCGGCTCGATCATGACGTCGACGCCGATCGCGCGGGCCTGCTGCGCGGCCCAGCGCAGGTTGGCCACATAGCAGCTTCGCTGGGCGGCGCGATCGTTGCCGTCCACCAGCCCGGCCATCACGTGCAGGCGCGGACAGCCCAGCACCTCGGCATAGCGCAGCGCCTGCAGGATGCCGGCGCGGAACGCTTCCTCGCGGCCGGGCAGGCTGGCCAGGCCCCGCTCGCCGGCGGCGAGATCGCCCGGCGGCGCGTTGAACAGCACCTGCTGCAGGCCATGGTCCCGCAGGCGGGCGGCGATGTCGGCCGGTGCATGCTCGTAGGGGAACAGGAACTCGACGCCTTCGAAGCCGTCGCGCGCCGCGGCCTGGAAGCGATCGAGGAAGGGCAGCTCCGGGTAGAGCAGCGACAGGTTGGCGGCAAAGCGCGGCATGTCAGTCACCCAAGGGCAAGCGCACGGCCTGCGGGTTCTCGCGCGCGTAGTCGCGGATCACCTGCTCGAAGCCGTCGTCGGCGGCCAGCCCGAGCGAACGGGCGCGCTCCCACTGCAGCTGCGCCGGCCAGCTGCCGACCAGCTGCTGCACGGCGGGATCGGGCGACCAGTCCAGCAACGCCGTGGCGTCGCGCCCGGCCACCCGCTCCAGCGCGGCAGCCATCTCTCCCACCGTGATGCGCAGCGACGGCAGGTTGATCGCCGTCGGCGGGCCCCACTGCGCATCCGGTGCTTCGGCCGCGCGCAGCAGGCCCTCGATGGCGCGGGCCGGGGATGACAGCGCGACCGCCGTTTCCGGCGCCACCGGTACCTGCGCCCGCTGGCCGGCCAGCGGCTCGCGGATCATCCCCGAGAGGAAGCCCGAGGCGGCGCCATTCGGACGCCCCGGCCGCACACTGACGGTCATCAGGCGCACGCTGCGGCCGCGCAGGAAGCCCTTGCGCGCGTAGTCGGCCACCAGCTGCTCGCCGATGAACTTCTGGATGCCGTAGCTGCCCTGCGGCGTGGGCAGGGTGTCGTCGGTGATCGGTTCGGGCAGGCTGCGGCCCGGTTGCCGGCCGAACACCGCCACCGAGCTGGCGAACACGAACAGCGGCCGCGAACCGGTCGCCCGGCAGGCCTCCAGCAGCGCGTGGGTGGCCGCGAAGTTGCTGCGCATGCCGAGGTCGAAGTCGGCCTCGCATTCGGCACTGACGGCCGCAGCCAGATGGAAGACGGCGGCGGTGCCGGCCGCGGGGAGGGCACGCGCGGTGGCGAGATCCAGCAGGTCGCCGGTGACGGCGCGCACGCGCGGGTCGGTCAGCAGGTCGGCCGGCGGCGGGACGCGGTCGGCCAGGGTCAGGGTCTCGATGCGGGTAGCCGGGGCGCCGGCCAACGACAGGGCGCCGAGTTGCAGCAGCTGGCGGGCCAAGCGCGCGCCCAGGAAGCCGCTGCCGCCGGTGATCAGGATGTGCATCCATGCAAGGATAGCGGCCGCAGGCGGCCGGCGCGCCCTCAGCCGCGCTCGAACTTGAACACCGCGGTGCCCGCCAGCAGGTTGGGCAGGCCGCGCACCTCGCGGCCCTCCTGCAGGCCGAAGGCGTCCAGGATCGCCAGCCGGTTGCGCGTGGCCAGCACCTCGAAGTCCTTGAAGGTGCCGACCCGGATGTTGGGCGTGTCGTACCACTGGTAGGGCAGGCGCTTGGTCACCGGCATGCGCCCGCGCAGGATCGACAGCCGGTTCGGCCAGTGCGCGAAGTTGGGGAAGGCCACGATCCCCAGCTTGCCCACCCGCACCGTCTCGCGCAGCATGGTTTCGGCGTTGCGCAGGTGCTGCAGCGTGTCGATCTGCAGCACCACGTCGAAGCTGTCGTCGCCGAACATCGACAGCCCTTCGTCCAGGTTCAGCTGGATCACGTCGACCCCGCGCCGGGTGCAGGCCAGCACGTTGTCGTCGGCGATCTCGATGCCGTAGCCGCTGCAGCCGCGCTCGCGCTGCAGCAGGTCGAGCAGGGCGCCGTCGCCGCAGCCCAGGTCGAGCACGCGCGAGCCTTGCGGCACCAGCCGCGCGATCGTGTGCATGGTGAGGCGGTCGCTCATGACGACAGCTCCGTGGCGATGCGCTCGAACCAGGCGCGCACCACGGCGTGGTAGCGGGGGTCGTCGAGCAGGAAGGCGTCGTGCCCGTGCGGCGCATCGATCTCCGCGTAGGTCACGTCGCGGCGGTTGTCCAGCAGCGCCTTGACGATCTCGCGGCTGCGCTTGGGCGAGAAGCGCCAGTCGGTCGTGAAGCTCACCAGCAGGAAGCGGGCGGTCGCCGCCGCCAGCGCCCGCGACAGGTTGCCGTCGTGGCGGGCCGCCGGGTCGAAGTAGTCCAGCGCGCGGGTGATCAGCAGGTAGGTGTTGGCGTCGAAGTACTCGCTGAACTTGTCGCCCTGGTAGCGCAGGTAGCTCTCGATCTGGAACTCGATGTCCTGGGTGGTGTAGCGCAGGTCGATCCCGTCGCGCAGCTGGCGGCCGAACTTCTCGTTCATCACGTCGTCCGACAGGTACGTGATGTGGCCGATCATGCGGGCGATGCGCAGGCCGCGCCGCGGCAGCACGCCGTGGTCGTAGAAGTGGCCGCCGTGGAAGTCGGGGTCGGTGACGATGGCGCGGCGCGCGACCTCGTTGAAGGCGATGTTCTCCGCCGTCAGGTTGGGGGCACTGGCGATCACCGCCGCATGGCGCACCCGCTGCGGGTATTGCAGCGTCCACGACAGCGCCTGCATGCCGCCCAGGCTGCCGCCCATCACGGCGGCCAGCTGTTCGATGCCCAGCCGGTCGAGCAACCGCGCCTGCGCCTCGACCCAGTCCTCCACGGTGACCACCGGGAAATCGGATCCCCAGGGCCGGCCGGTGGCGGGGTTGGCGTGCATAGGACCGGTCGAGCCGAAGCAGGAGCCCGGGTTGTTGACGCCGATCACGAAGAAGCGCTCGGTGTCCACCGGCTTGCCCGGCCCGATCATGCTGTCCCACCAGCCCTCGGACCGCTCCTTGCCGGCGTAGACCCCGGCCACGTGGTGCGAGGCATTGAGCGCGTGGCAGACCAGCACCGCGTTGCTGCGGTCGGCGTTCAGGGTGCCGTAGGTCTCGTAGGCCAGCTCGTAGTCCTGCAAGGTCGCCCCGCTGCGCAGCGACAGCGGCTCGGAAAAATGCATGGACTGCGGTTGCGCGATCAGCGTCATGAGGCCCGAAAACGAAAAAACCCGGCCAGCTAAAGCGGACCGGGTTCCATCGGCGTCTTTAGCTGCATTTCTTGAGCGCCCGCAAGCGGTGGCAAATCGGCGCTATGGAACGCGAGTATAGCAATGCGCTCCAGACGGCCCGGAGCGGCCGCGCAGCGCCGGCATTCGGCGAGCGACCCCGGCGCAGCTCATCGGGTACGCGTACGGATCAGCATCGGGGCAAAAAAATGCGTTGATCCGGGTCTTTCCGGGGGGAGCTCCCCTTGCGTGTCCGGTGGATATCTGCTCCATAATGGATCGACGTGGATACGCAGTGCCACGTACGTTTGCGGTGAGCAGGTCGCTTTCGCTTCGCTCTCGGTTGATGCGTTTTCCGGACTCCATCGCTTTGTCAATGTGTTCTTTCCAGGAGTCCCATTAATGGGCAACAAACTGTACGTAGGGAACCTGCCCTACTCCGTGCGCGACAGCGACCTCGAACAAGCCTTCAGCCAGTTCGGCGCCGTCACCAGCGCCAAGGTCATGATGGAGCGCGACACCGGCCGCTCCAAGGGCTTCGGCTTCGTGGAGATGGGCAGCGATGCCGAGGCCCAAGCCGCGATCAACGGCATGAACGGCCAGCCGCTCGGCGGCCGCAGCGTCGTGGTCAATGAAGCTCGCCCGATGGAGCAGCGCCCGCGCGGCTTCGGCGGCGGCGGTGGCGGCTACGGCGGTGGTGGTGGCGGCGGCTACGGTGGTGGTGGTGGCGGCTACGGCGGCGGCGGTGGCCGCAGCGGTGGCGGC
>NZ_DASPLW010000005.1:0-12647 GCF_035627355.1 Ramlibacter sp. | reverse complement strand
CGGCTACACCGAGGACGAGAAGACCAACATCGCCATCAAGTACCTGCTGCCCAAGCAGATGAAGAACAACGGCGTGAAGGACGGCGAGCTCGAGGTCACCGAGGACGCCATCCGCGACATCGTGCGCTACTACACGCGCGAGGCCGGCGTGCGCTCGCTCGAGCGCGAGCTCTCCAAGATCTGCCGCAAGGTGGTCAAGGGCCTGCAGTTGAAGAAGATGACGCCCCAGGTGCGCGTCAGCGCCGAGAACCTCAACGAGTTCCTCGGCGTGCGCAAGCACAACTACGGGCGCGCCGAGCAGCAGAACCAGGTCGGCCAGGTGGTCGGCCTCGCCTGGACCGAGGTGGGCGGCGACCTGCTCACCATCGAGGCGGCGCTGATGCCTGGCAAGGGCAACATCCTTCGCACCGGTTCACTGGGCGACGTGATGAAGGAGTCGGTGGAGGCCGCGCGCACCGTGGTGCGCAGCCGCTCCCGGCGGCTGGGCATCGCCGACGAGGTGTTCGAGAAGAAGGACCTGCACATCCACGTGCCCGACGGTGCCACGCCCAAGGACGGTCCGAGTGCCGGCGCTGCGATGACGACGGCGCTGGTGTCGGCGCTCACCGGCATCCCGGTGCGTGCCGACGTCGCGATGACCGGCGAGATCACGCTGCGCGGCGAAGTCACCGCGATCGGCGGCCTGAAGGAGAAGCTGCTGGCGGCGCTGCGCGGCGGCATCAAGACGGTGCTGATCCCGGAGGAAAACGCGAAGGACCTGCAGGAGATCCCCGAGAACGTGAAGAACGGGCTGGAGATCGTGCCGGTCAAGTGGATCGACAAGGTGCTGGAGATCGCGCTGGAGCGCCAGCCCACGCCGCTGGCCGAAGAGGAGGCGCGGGCACCCGCCGCGGCGCCGCTGCCGGCCGGCAAGGGCGACGGCAAGCCCGGCGTGCCGGCGTCGGTTAAGCACTGAGCGATTTTTCGTTCGAGCCCGACAAGAGGCGCGTTTTTCCCCCTATAATGGCGGACTCACGCGGGAGTAGCTCAGTTGGTAGAGCGCAACCTTGCCAAGGTTGAGGTCGCGAGTTCGAGACTCGTCTCCCGCTCCAGTCAGCACGAAAAGGGAAGCATCGCGCTTCCCTTTTTCTTGTGGACCTGCACGGTTCAGCGGCGCGGTAGCAAAGCGGTTATGCACCGGATTGCAAATCCGTGAAGGCCGGTTCGACTCCGGCCCGCGCCTCCATCACCGGCAGCCCCGTCCAGCGGGGCTGCCTTTTTTTTGGCGTACAGTGGCCGCGTGGTCTGCACCGCCTCGATGGTGAAATCGGTAGACACAGCGGACTTAAAATCCGCCGCTCGCTGGAAGGCGGCGTACCGGTTCGAGTCCGGTTCGAGGCACCACTCCCCACCGTCGGAGCCCCCGACCGCAGGCGCCGGCGCACAGGCAGAACAGATGGCCACATACGACAACGCCCCTTTCGAGATCCACGTGCACGGTGACGTGCCCCTGCGCGCGGACGTCACGTACTCGCAGCTGCAGGAAGCGCTCAAGCCGCTGTGGAAGTACGCCGGCGCCAAGTCCCTCGCGGACGGCGCCGAGAGCGCCTACGAGGAGGAGCCCGGCCTGCGCTTCGATGCGCACGAGCACCTGCTGACCATGTGCTGGACCGTCGCCGGCGACCAGGACTTCCGCCAGTCGCTGGACGAGATGTGCATGAGCCTGAACGAACTGGCGGAGGAGGGCGCCGCCATCGAGGTGAGCTTCTACGACGCCGAGTTCGACGAGGACGAGGAGCCGCCCGAAGCCGAGGCGCGCGACGACTTCCTCATGCTGTTCGTCGGCCCCACGCCGGCCGCCATCATGCAGGTGCAACGCGACCTGCTGGTGGATGACGTGGTGGGCCTGATGGAGCGCCATTTCGACAGCCAGGAACTCGGCGGCGTCGTGGCCGAGATCGACCGGCTGTTCTCGCAGCGCTTCGACGCGCTGGTCAGCTCGCTGGAGATCGGCAAGCCGCCGCGCGGTAGCGGTGGCGGCGGCAGCCACGGCGGCGGTCGGCGCCCGCGGCACCTGCACTAGGGGCCGGCCGGCATTCGCCGGACCCGGGACCACGGACGGAGGCTAGGGAAACAGCCGGGGAGCAGACGGGCCGCTGCGCTCGATACTCCACGCTGGTCTCCAGCCTCCAGCCCGATCCATGGCCCTCTTTCCCCACGATGCCCTGAACCCCGGCGTGCGCAAGCGCGAGGTGTTCGGCTGGGCGATGTACGACTTCGCCAACTCGGGCTACACCACGGTGGTCATCACCGCGGTGTTCGCGGCCTACTTCGTCGGCGGCATCGCCGGCAAGGCGCCCTGGGCCACGTTTGCCTGGACGGCGGCGCTGAGCGTCTCCTATGCCATCGTGATGCTCACCATGCCCAGCATCGGCGCCTACGCCGACCTGCGCGCGGCGAAGAAGCGACTGCTGGTGCTGGTGACGGCCGGGTGCGTCGCCAGCACCGCCGCACTGGCCCTGGCCGGCCCGGGTTCGGTGCTGCTGGCCATGCTGCTGGTCATCGTGTCCAACACCTTCTACAGCTACGGCGAATCGCTGACCGCGGCCTTCCTGCCCGAACTGGCGCGACCCGACGCCATGGGCAAGGTCAGTGGCTGGGGCTGGGCCTACGGCTATTTCGGCGGCATGCTGGCACTGGGCATCTGCCTGGCCTACGTGCTGTGGGCGCAGGGGCAGGGCATCGCGGCCGACCGCTTCGTGCCCGTCACCATGCTGCTGACGGCGCTGATCTACGGCGCGGCGGCGCTGGTGACCTTCCGGCTGCTGCGCGAGCGCGCCCAGCCCAATCCGCAAGCCTTGCAGCAGGGCGGGCTGCGGGCCTCCCTGCGGCAGTTGCACGCGACCTTCCGGCAGGCGCGGCGCTACCGCGATTTCATGTGGCTGCTCGCTTGCCTGGTGTGCTACCAGGGCGGCGTCGCGGTGGCGATCACCCTGGCGGCCATCTACGCCGAGCAGGTGATCGGCTTCCAGCAGCAGGAAACCATGGTGCTGATCTTCGTGCTCAACTTCGCGGCCGCCGGCGGCGCCTTCGCCTGGGGCTACCTGCAGGACCGCATCGGGCACAAGCCGGCACTGTCGCTGACGCTGGTGGGCTGGGTCGCCACCTGCGTGATCGCGGCCGTGACCACGACCAAGGGCGGCTTCTGGTGGGCGGCGGCGATCGCGGGCCTGTGCATGGGATCGAGCCAGTCCTCGGGCCGGGCCATGGTCGGCATGTTCGCGCCGCGCCGGCAGTCGGCCGAGTTCTTCGGCCTCTGGTCCTTCGCCGTGCGGCTGGCCAGCATCATCGGGCCGCTGACATATGGCGCCATCACCTGGGCCACCGGCGGCAACCAGCGCACGGCGATCCTCTCGACCTCCGTGCTGTTCCTGGCCGGGTTGGTCTTGCTGCTGAAGGTGGACGTGCAGCGCGGCCGCGAGGCGGCGCTGGAGTCGGACGTGCCGCTGCCGCGTGAGTGGGCGCCGGCCTGACGCCGGCGCCGCCGCCGCTCAGGCGGCCTTGGCGACGCGGATGCCCTGGAACTCGCCGCTGGCGATCCGCTTGCTCCACTCGGCCGGGCCGGTGACGTGCGCGCTGGTGCCGCCGGCATCGACCGCCACGGTCACCGGCATGTCGACCACCTCGAATTCGTAGATGGCTTCCATGCCCAGGTCCTCGAAGCCGACCACGCGCGCCTTCTTGATCGCCTTGGACACGAGGTAGGCGGCGCCGCCGACGGCCATCAGGTAGGCCGACTGGTGCTGCTTGATCGCCTGGATCGCCTCCGGGCCGCGTTCGGCCTTGCCGATCATCGCGATCAGCCCCGTCCTGGCCAGCATCATCTCGGTGAACTTGTCCATGCGCGTGGAGGTGGTCGGGCCGGCCGGCCCCACGGCCTCGTCGCGCACCGGGTCCACCGGGCCGACGTAGTAGATGACGCGGTTGGTGAAGTCCACCGGCAGCTTCTCGCCCTTGGCCAGCATGTCCTGGATGCGCTTGTGCGCGGCGTCGCGGCCGGTGAGCATGCGGCCGTTCAGCAGCAGGGTCTCGCCCGGCTTCCAGCTCGCCACTTCCTCGCGCGTCAGCGTGTCGAGGTTGACGCGCTTGCTCTTGTTGGTGTCCGGCATCCAGTCGACCTTGGGCCACAGGTCCAGGCTGGGCGGATCCAGGTACACCGGGCCGGAGCCATAGAGGACGAAATGCGCATGGCGCGTGGCGGCGCAGTTCGGGATCATGGCCACGGGCTTGCTGGCCGCATGGGTGGGGTACAGCTTCACCTTGATGTCCAGCACCGTCGTCAGGCCGCCCAGGCCCTGGGCGCCGATGCCCAGCGCGTTGACCTTCTCGTACAGCTCCAGCCGCAGTTCCTCGACCTGCGTCAGCTTCTCGCCCTTGAAGGCCTTGGCCTGGAGCTCGTACATGTCCAGGTCGTCCATCAGGCTTTCCTTGGCCATCAGCGCCGCCTTCTCGGCCGTGCCGCCGACGCCGATGCCCAGCATGCCGGGCGGGCACCAGCCGGCCCCCATCGTGGGCACGGTCTTGAGCACCCAGTCCACCAGCGAATCGCTCGGGTTGAGCATGGCCAGCTTGCTCTTGTTCTCGCTGCCGCCGCCCTTGGCGGCCACGGTCACGTCGACCGTGTTGCCCGGCACGATCTCGGTGAAGATCACCGCAGGCGTGTTGTCGCGCGTGTTCTTGCGGGCGAACAGCGGATCGGCCACGACGCTGGCGCGCAGCGTGTTGTCCGGGTGGTTGTAGCCGCGCCGCACGCCTTCGTTGATCGCGTCCTCCAGGCTGCCGGTGAAGCCCTCGAAGCGCACGTCCATGCCGACCTTGAGGAACACGTTGACGATGCCCGTGTCTTGGCAGATCGGCCGGTGGCCGGTGGCGCTCATCTTGCTGTTGGTCAGGATCTGCGCGATGGCGTCCCGCGCCGCGGGGCTCTGCTCGCGCTCGTACGCGCGGGCCAGGTGGGCGATGTAGTCGGCGGGGTGGTAGTAGGAGATGTACTGCAGCGCGGCCGCGATGGATTCGATCAGGTCGGCTTGCTTCAGGATGGTGGTCATGCAGGCAATACGTGGCGGACGGGACAGCCGATGATTATCCCATCCGCCCCGGATGCGCCCGGACCGGCAACCGCCCCGGGGAAAGGGTCAGTGGCTGCCGGCGAGCCGGGGCAGGGCGGCGCTGGTCGCGGCCTGCAGGCGGCCGTGGGTGGGGGCCGCCTGGCTCGCGCCCTCTTCGGTGCTCTTGTAGATGCCGCTGCCCAGGACCACGTCGTCGACCCGCTCCACGTAGACCGACTTGGGCTCCACCCGCCCGGTCCGGGGATTGAGGATCTTGAAGTCGGTCCAGCCGGAGCCGTGGTCCCGCCCCACCGCGATGATGTCGCGGCAGTAGTAGCGCCCTTCCTCGTCGCGCAGTTCCAGCCCGTTGGTGCCGACCTTGGCCAGGTCGGGCGCATAGGCCAGGCGTTCGCCATGCATCCCGAGCACGAACACGTAGTGCTCGCCCTTGCCGAAGCGCCCCTCCGGATCGTTGAAGTCCTTGAAGGCCCGCTTGGGACCCACCTTGCGCAGGTGCTCGGCCGCCGCCTTCACGATCTTCACGACCTTGCCGCGTTCGACGCCCCGGTCCAGCTTGAAGCGGCTGACCACGTCCACCAGGCGCGCGGCCTCCTGTTCGAACGAGGCGGCCGCGGCGCTGGCTTCCTCGACCAGGGTGGCGTTCTGCTGGTTGGCCGAGTCGATCTGCACCACGGCCTGGTTGATCGCCTCGATGCCCGCGCGCTGCTCGGCCGAAGCCATGGCGATGCCGGAGATCACCTCGCTGACTGCCTTGACGCTGCCGACCACCTCGTTCATGGTCGCCTCGGCCGAGCCCACCATCTTGCGGCCCTGTTCCACGCTGCCCACCGAATCGGCGATCAGGCCCTTGATCTCCTTGGCGGCGGCTGCGCTGCGCTGTGCCAGGTTGCGGACCTCGGTGGCGACCACGGCGAACCCGCGCCCCTGCTCGCCGGCCCGGGCGGCCTCCACCGCCGCATTCAGGGCGAGGATGTTGGTCTGGAAGGCGATGCCTTCGACCGTGGCGAGGATGTCGCCGACCCGGCGTGCGCTCTCGTCGATCTGCCGCATGGTTGCCGCGAGCTGCTGCATCTGCGAAGCGGCCTTGCCTGCCACGTCGCGGGCGCCGGTGGCGAGATCGCTGGCCCGCGCGCAGTCGCCCGCGTTCTGCTGGGCGCTGGCGGCCAGTTCCTCCATGCCGGAAGCGGTCTGCTCCAGCGCCGCGGCCTGCGACTGGGTGCGCTGGGCCAGGTGGTGGTTGCCTTCGGCGATGTCGCGCGCGGACAGCACGATGCCGTCGGCGCTGGACCGGACCTGGCGCACGATTTCGCCCAGGCGGTCGTTCATCTTCAGGACCGCGCCCCACAGCCGGGAGGAATCGCCGTTGCTGGAGTCCTCGCCGTAGCCCTCGCGGCTGTTGACCAGTTCGCCGGCAGACACCCGGTCGGTCATGCGGATCAGGCGCTCGACGCCTGCCGTCATGTAGGTGTAGACGGCAACCTGCATGTACACCCCCGCCAGCGCGAACAGCGCTGCCAGCGGCAGCAGGATCGCCGCCGGGCCACCGGTGGCTGCGCCCAGGCACAGCAGGACGGCTACCACGAGTAGCGCGGCGGCCGACGCAAAGCCCGCCAGGAAGCTCACCCGCTTCAGCAAGGTGAACGCGGGTGCCAACAACCACTTCGGCATGGGGGAGTCTCCTCGTTCTCGTGCGCCATGAAATGCCGGCGCTGGCCCATCTTATGCTGCGCCGGTCGGGCTCATCAACATGGACGCCGCGGCCGGCCGAGCAGCGGCGGCGCCAGGCCGCCCGACGGCAGGCTCCGCGGCCAGCAGGGGCGCGGGCCCTGTGCTACGGTGGAACGGTCCATCTGGCGAGGCCGTGCATGAACCAACGCACCGAACGCGACACTTTCGGCCCCATCGAGGTCCCGGCGGACCGTCTCTGGGGTGCCCAGACGCAGCGCTCGCTGCAGAACTTCGACATCTCCGGCGAGCGGCAGCCGCGGGAGATCATCCGCGCGCTGGTGCTGGTCAAGCGCGCCTCGGCGATCGTCAATCGCGAACTGGGCCTGCTGGACGAGCGCAAGGCGGCCGCCATCGTCGCGGCCGCCGACGAAGTGCTGGCCGGCGGCCATGCCGCCGAGTTCCCCCTGGTGGTGTGGCAGACCGGCTCGGGCACGCAGACCAACATGAACGTCAACGAAGTGCTCGCGAATCGCGCCAGCGAACTGCTCGGCGGCCCGCGCGGCGAAGGCCGGCTGGTGCATCCCAACGACGAGGTCAATCGCAGCCAGTCGTCCAACGACGTCTATCCCACCGCCATGCACGTGGCGGCAGTGGAGGGCATCCGCAACCGCCTGCTGCCGGCGCTGGCGGGGCTGAAGGCCACGCTGGAGCGCAAGAGCGAAGCCTTCCGGGATATCGTCAAGATCGGTCGCACCCATCTGCAGGATGCGACGCCGCTCACCCTGGGGCAGGAGTTCTCGGGCTATGCCGCGCAACTTGCTCAGGCCGAGCGGCACCTGCAGGCGGCTTTGCCGCACCTGTGCGAGCTCGCCCTGGGCGGTACGGCCGTGGGAACGGGGCTCAATGCACCGGCCGGCTATGCGCAGCGCGTCGCGCAGGAACTCGCGCGGCTGACCGGCTTGCCGTTCGTCAGTGCCGCCAACAAGTTCGAGGTGATGGCGGCCGCCGACGCACTGGTGCACGCGCACGGGGCGCTCAAGGGGCTGGCGGCCAGCCTGATGAAGATCGCCAACGACGTCCGGTGGCTGGCCAGCGGCCCGCGCAGCGGCATCGGCGAGATCCGCATCCCCGAGAACGAGCCCGGCTCCTCGATCATGCCGGGCAAGGTGAACCCGACCCAGAGCGAGGCGCTGACCATGGCGTGCTGCCAGGTGTTCGGCAACGACGTGGCGATCAACGTCGGCGGCGCATCCGGCAACTTCGAGCTGAACGTGTTCCGGCCCATGATCGCCCACGACTTCATGCAGAGCGTGCGCCTGCTGGCCGACGGCATGAAGAGCTTCGACCTGCACTGCGCCGCGGGCATCGAGCCCGATCGCGAGCGCATCGCCGAACTGGTGGGGCGCTCGCTGATGCTGGTGACCGCCCTCAACCCGCACATCGGCTACGACAAGGCCGCGCAGATCGCGAAGAAGGCGCACCAGGAGGGCAGCACGCTGCGCGAGGCGGCGATCGCCAGCGGCTTCGTGACCGCGGAGCAGTTCGACCAGTGGGTTCGGCCCGGGGACATGGTCGGGCCGAAATGAAAAACGCGCCCCGCGGGGCGCGTCCAGCAAGCAACGAAGGGGCCGCGAGGCCCCTCGCTGCTTACAGCGTGTCGATGAACGACCGCAGCTTGTCCGAGCGGCTCGGGTGCTTGAGCTTGCGCAGCGCCTTGGCCTCGATCTGGCGGATGCGCTCGCGCGTCACGTCGAACTGCTTGCCGACTTCCTCCAGCGTGTGGTCGGTGCTCATCTCGATCCCGAAGCGCATGCGCAGCACCTTGGCCTCGCGCGGGGTGAGCGAGTCCAGGATGTCCTTGACCACGTCGCGCAGGCCGGCCTGCATCGCGGCCTCGATCGGGGCCGTGTTGCCGGTGTCCTCGATGAAGTCGCCCAGGTGGCTGTCGTCGTCGTCGCCGATCGGCGTCTCCATGGAGATCGGCTCCTTGGCGATCTTCATGATCTTGCGGATCTTGTCCTCGGGGATCTCCATCTTGGCCGCCAGGATGCCGGCGTCCGGCTCGAAGCCGAACTCCTGCAGGTGCTGGCGCGAGATGCGGTTCATCTTGTTGATGGTCTCGATCATGTGCACCGGGATGCGGATGGTGCGCGCCTGGTCGGCGATCGAGCGCGTGATGGCCTGGCGGATCCACCACGTGGCATAGGTCGAGAACTTGTACCCGCGGCGGTATTCGAACTTGTCGACCGCCTTCATCAGGCCGATGTTGCCTTCCTGGATCAGGTCCAGGAACTGCAGGCCGCGGTTGGTGTACTTCTTGGCAATGGAGATCACCAGCCGCAGGTTGGCCTCGATCATCTCCTTCTTGGCCTCGCGCGAGCTGGCCTCGCCCTCGTTCATGCGGCGGTTGATCTCCTTGAGCTCGCTCAGCGGCACCACCACCTGGGACTGCAGGTCGGTCAGCTTCTGCTGCAGTTCCTGCACCGGCGGGATGTTGCGGGCGAGCACGGTGCTCCACGGCTTGCCGGCGGCCGCCTGCTTCTCCACCCACTTCAGGTTCAGCAGGTTGGGCGGGAACTCCTTGATGAAGATTTCCTGCGGCATGCCGCACTTGTCGACGATGATGCGGCGCAGCTCGCGCTCCTTCTTGCGCACGTCGTCGACCTGGCTGCGCACCATGTCGCACAGCTTCTCGATGGTCTTGGCCGTGAAGCGGATGGTCATCAGCTCCTCGGACAGCGCGTGCTGGGCCTTCATGTAGGCCGGCGTGCCGTAGCCTTCCTTGTCGTAGACCTTGTGCACCTTCTCGAACAGGGCAGCGATGCGGTCGAAGCGCTCCAGCGCCTGCGACTTCAGCTCCTCGAGCTTCTTGGTCAGTGCCTTGGAGCCGCCGTTGCCGTCGTCGTCGTCGTCCGCGTCGAACTCGTCGAAGTCCTCCTCGGCCACGTAGTCGTCGGCCTCGTTGGGGTCGGAGAAGCCGTCCACCACGGTGGAGATGACGACCTTGCCCTCGCGGATGTCCTTGGCCATCTCCAGGATGGCCGCGATGGTGGCCGGCGAGGCGGAGATCGCCTCCATCATGGCCTGCAGGCCGGCCTCGATGCGCTTGGCGATCTCGATCTCGCCCTCGCGCGTGAGCAGTTCCACCGTGCCCATCTCGCGCATGTACATGCGCACCGGGTCCGTGGTGCGGCCGAATTCACTGTCCACCGTGGACAGGGCAGCCTCGGCCTCTTCCTCCGCCTCCTCCTCGGTCGCGGCGGTGGGGCCGGTGTTGGTCAGCAGCAGCGTCTCGGCGTCGGGCGTCTGCTCATAGACCGCCACGCCCATGTCGTTGAGCATGGAGACCACGACTTCCAGCGTCTCCGCGTCCACCAGCTTCTCGGGCAGGTGGTCGGTGATCTCGGCGTGCGTGAGGTAGCCGCGGGTCTTGCCCAGCTTGATCAGCGTCTTCAGGCGCTGGCGCCGCTTGGTCATCTCCTCTTCGGTCAGGATCGTCTCGTCCAGGCCGAATTCCTTCATCAAGGCCCGCTCCTTGGCCTTGCTGATCTTCATGCGCAGCGGCTTGACCTTCTCGGGCGTCTCGGCCGCTGCCGGCTCCTCGGCGAATTCCGCCTCGATGTCGGACAGGTCCTCGTCCTCGACCTCCGGCTTCTCGGCGGCCTTGGGCTTGCGGCCGCGCTTGGCGCCGGTAGCGGCCGCCTTGGCGGGGGCGGCCTGCGCGGCGGCCTTGGGCGGGCGGCCGGGCTTCTTCTTGGCGGGCTCCTCGGTCGCAGCCGCCACCTTGGCCTTCTTCGGATCGTCCTTGGCGGCGGCTTTGTCGGTCTTGGCGGTGGGGGTCTTGGTACTGCTGGGCACGGGCTTGGCTCTCTGGGGGGACTGCTTTGCGGCTGCGGTGGCGGAAGGCGCCGTCGACTTGACGACCTTCAGCGACGCCTTGGCAGGCGGCGAAGCGGGTTTGACCGGTTTTTTCGCGCTGGGTTTCGATTGCGGCTTGGCGAGCTTCGCGGGCTTGGATGCGGGCATGGACACCTCGGGACGGCAGACTCAGGATGCGCCACAAACTACCCGGCGCGGGCGACAGGTGCGAACGCCATCGCGTCCGGCACCAATGGGCAAGATGGGTGGGCGAACATTTGGGGTGCAGTCCTTGCGGTGAGGTGGCGCTGTCGTGCTCGCTGTGGAGGCACTGTCGGCCGGGCCCGGAGGTGCTGCTGTCGCTCTTGCCGCTAGCAAACCCTAAATTATACCGTCCTGCAGCTTTTTCAAGCCCGCAACTGGCGCTTCTCGTTCAGCAGTCCCTGCTGCCGGCGGCTGAGCTCCAGCAGGCGCTCGACACGCGACGGATCGCTCTGCGGCAGCCGGCTGGCCTCCTCGATGGAGGCCGCGACCAGGTCGAGGTGGATCTCCAGCATGGACAGGCGCAGGTCGCGCTCGGAGGTGTCGATGTCCTCGACCACGCGGCTGAGGGGCTGGCTCGCGTCGTACGCCATCAGTTGCTCGGCGATGGCGGCGAAATCCTGCCCCTGCAGGCCGGCCTGCAGGGCCGCCCAGGGCTGGCCCCCGTGCTCCTGGGTGCCGGCGTCCAGCCAGCCGAACAGGTCGCCCAGCGGCGGCTGCAGGCCGCATAGCACTTCGTGGTCCTGGTGCGTCAGGAGTTCCCAGGCCCGGGAGTGGCGCAGCATCAGGCGGGCGATCGTCTCGGCATAGGCGATGGTCTTGGGCTTGACCGGCTGGCGAGGTCCGGCGCCGTACGGCCGCGGGGCCCGCGCCGGGCGACCCCCGCCGGCGCCCGGACGGGGCAGGCGCCAGAGTTCCGACAGCTCGTGCGGCCCTACCTGGGAGCGCTCGGCGATGCCGGCGAACAACTGGCGCTTGAGCGCCCCGTCGGGCAGCGCGTTCCACAACGGCTGGGCCACGGTGAGCATCCGCGAGCGACCTTCCGCCGTCGACAGGTCGCAGTCGTCGGCGGTCGCCTCCAGCAGGAACACGCTGAGCGGGACCGCCTGCCGGACGTAGCGCAGGAACTCCTCCTGGCCATGGGCGCGGATGAAGCTGTCCGGGTCGTGCTCGGGCGGCAGGAACAGGAACTTGACGCTGCGCGTGTCGCTGGCGTGTGGCAGGGCGGCCTCCAGCGCGCGGCGGGCCGCACGCCGGCCGGCGGCGTCGCCATCGAAGCTGAAGACCACGCTGTCGGTGAAGCGGAACAGCTTCTGCACGTGCTCGGGCGTGCACGCCGTCCCCAGCGTGGCCACCGCGTTCGGGAAGCCGAGCTGGGCCAGGGCCACCACGTCCATGTAGCCCTCGGTGACCAGCACGTAGCCGGCCTCCCGCACGGCGTTGCGGGCTTCGTACAGGCCGTACAGCTCGCGGCCCTTGCTGAAGACCGGGGTCTCGGGCGAGTTCAGGTACTTGGGCTTCTCGTCCCCCAGCACGCGCCCGCCGAAGCCGATGCACTCGCCCTTGACGTTGCGGATCGGGAACATGATCCGGTCGCGGAAGCGGTCGTAGCGCCGGGCCTCGCCAGAACCCGCTTCCTCCTCGCCCACGATCACCAGCCCGCTCTCGGCCAGCAGCGGGTCGTCGTACTCGGGGAACACGCTGGCCAGGCCGTGCCAGCCTTCGGGCGCATAGCCGAGGCCGAACTGCCGCGCGATCTCGCCGGACAGCCCCCGGCCCTTGAGGTAGCCGATCGCGCGGGGCGAGGCCTTCAGCTGCTTGCGCCAGGCATGGGCCGCCTTTTCCAGGACGTCGGTGAGGGTGGCCTGCTTGCGCCGCAGTTGCGCGGCCTGCTCGCGGTCCTGCGGCGAGCGCTCGTCCTGCGGGACCTCCAGCCCGTACTGGCCGGCGAGGTCCTTCACCGCGTCGATG
>NZ_DASPLW010000004.1:0-62250 GCF_035627355.1 Ramlibacter sp. | reverse complement strand
GTAGTTGCGCACGGCCTGCTCGCCCGGCTCGTTCCAGGACAGGTCGGACAGGTGCACCAGGCCGTCGATGCCGGCGGCCAGGCCGACGAACACGCCGAAGTCGGTGATCGACTTGATCGGGCCCTTGACGCGGTCGCCGCGGCGGGTGTTCTGCGCGAACTCCTGCCAGGGGTTGGCCTTGCACTGCTTCATGCCCAGCGAGATGCGGCGCTTGTCCTCGTCGATCTCCAGCACCATGACCTCGACCTCGTCGCCCAGCGACACGATCTTGGAGGGCGCGACGTTCTTGTTGGTCCAGTCCATCTCGGACACGTGCACCAGGCCCTCGATGCCGGGCTCGAGCTCGACGAAGGCGCCGTAGTCGGCGATGTTGGTGACCTTGCCGAACATGCGGGTGCCCTGCGGGTAGCGGCGCGAAACGCCCATCCAGGGGTCGTCGCCCATCTGCTTGAGGCCCAGCGAGACGCGGTTCTTCTCGGTGTCGAACTTGAGGATCTTGGCGGTGATCTCCTGGCCGGCCTGCACCACCTCGCTGGGGTGGCGCACGCGGCGCCAGGCCATGTCGGTGATGTGCAGCAGGCCGTCGATGCCGCCGAGGTCGACGAAGGCGCCGTACTCGGTGATGTTCTTGACCACGCCGCGGACGATGGCGCCTTCCTTCAGCGTCTCCATCAGCTTGGCGCGTTCCTCGCCCATGGAGGCCTCGACCACCGCGCGGCGGCTCAGCACCACGTTGTTGCGCTTGCGGTCCAGCTTGATGACCTTGAATTCCAGGGTCTTGTTCTCGAACGGGGCCAGGTCCTTGATCGGGCGGGTGTCGATCAGCGAGCCGGGCAGGAAGGCGCGGATGCCGTTGACCAGCACCGTCAGGCCGCCCTTGACCTTGCCGCTGGTGGTTCCGGTGACGAATTCGCCGGACTCCAGGGCCTTTTCCAGCGCCATCCACGAGGCCAGGCGCTTGGCCTTGTCGCGCGACAGGATGGTGTCGCCGTAGCCGTTCTCGATGGCGTCGATGGCCACCGAGACGAAATCGCCGACCTGGACTTCGATCTCGCCCTTGTCGTTCTTGAACTCGTCGATCGGCACGTACGCTTCGGACTTCAGGCCGGCGTTGACGACGACGAAGTTGTGCTCGATGCGCACGACCTCGGCGGTGATGACCTCGCCCTGGCGCATTTCGGCGCGCTGGAGCGATTCCTCGAACAGGGCGGCAAAGGATTCAGACATTCGGGTTCCTTGCACGTCGACAGGGTTCCACCACGCACCATTGCGAGGCGTTGCGATTTCGGCGCCAGCCGATTTCGGTTCTTGTGACGGCGGTTGCTTTTGCGGCTTGGGCCGCGGGTTGGTTGATGAACCGCACCGCCAGTGCGCTGCTGCGCGAGAGGGGCGATGCGGGCCGGCTTTCGGCCTTGCGGCCGGTCAGGACGCCGCGAACGGCTGCCTGGCTTCCCACCAGGCCAGCACCTGGGCGACCGAGTCTTCGACCGATTGCTCCGAGTTGTCCAGCAGGAGGGCGTCCTGCGCCGGCTTGAGAGGGGCGACGGCGCGGTTCGCATCGCGCGCATCGCGCGCTTCCAGGTCGGCGCGAAGGGTGTCGATTGTAGGGGCTAAACCCTTTGAAATCAATTGCTTATGGCGGCGCTCGGCCCGCTTGGCGGCGCTGGCCGTGAGGAACACCTTGAGCTGGGCGTCCGGGAAGATCACGGTGCCCATGTCGCGCCCGTCGGCCACCAGCCCGGGCAGCCGCCGGAAGCCCTGCTGCAGCGCCACCAGGGCGGTGCGCACGGCCGGAAGGGCCGAGATGCGGGAGGCGTCCATGCCCACCGCCTCGGCCCGGATGGCGTCGGTCACGTCCTCGCCGTCCAGCAGGATGCTCGCGCCCTCGAAGCGCACCGGCAGCTTCTCGGCCAAGGCGGCGATGCGGTGTTCGTGCGCCTCGTCCAGCGGCAGGCCCGCCCGCACGGCCGCCAGCGCCGTGATGCGGTAAAGCGCCCCGGAGTCCAGGTAGTGGTAGCCCAGCCGCTGGGCGGTGCACGAGGCCAGGGTGCCCTTGCCGGACGCAGTGGGCCCGTCCACGCAGATCACGGGAATGCGCGGGACCGGCAGCTGGGCCACCGAGAACAGGGTCTCGAAGTAGTCCGGGAAGGTCTTGGCCACGCACTTAGGGTCGTCGATGCGCACGTGCGCGCCGGCGGGGTTGAACGCCGCCAGCGAGAAGCACATCGCCATCCGGTGGTCGTCGTAGGTGCGGATGCGGGCCGCCTGCCAGGCCGCGGGCGGCGTGACGCGCAGGAAGTCGGCGCCTTCCTCGACCTCGGCGCCCAGCTTGCGCAGCTCGGCCGCCATGGCGGCGAGCCGGTCGGTTTCCTTGACCCGCCAGCTGGCGATGTTGCGCAGCGTGCTGGGGCCGTCGGCGTACAGCGCCATGACGGCCAGCGTCATGGCGGCATCGGGGATGTGGTTGCAGTCCAGGTCGATCGCCCGGAGCGGCCAGGCGCCGCGGCGGACTTCCACCCAGTTGGGCCCGCTGCTGACCTGCGCGCCCATGGCCTGGGCCGCGTCAAGGAAGCGGATATCGCCCTGGATCGAATCCCGGCCCACGCCGAGGATGCGCACGCCGCTGTCGGAGGCCAGCGCGCCGGCCGCCACGAAGTAGCTGGCCGAGGAGGCGTCGGCCTCCACGTGCAGCTCGGCCGGCGACGCGTAGCGGCTGCCGGCGGGGATGGTGAAGCGCTTCCAGCCGTCGCGGCGCACCGCCACCCCGAAGCGAGCCAGCAGGTTTAGCGTGATCTCCACGTAGGGCCTGGAGATTAGCTCGCCCGCCACCTCGATCACGACGTCCTGCCGCGACACAAGGGGCAGGGCGAGCAGCAGCGCGGTGAGGAACTGGCTGGAGACGTCGCCCCGGACCCGGATCGGCGCGTCCAGCTTCAGCGCCGGCAGGCCGATGCGCAGCGGCGGGTAGCCCTCCTGGCCGAGGTAGGCGATGTCGCAGCCGAGGGGCCGCAGGGCGTCGACCAAGTCGCCGATCGGGCGTTCGTGCATGCGCGGCACGCCGCCCAGCTCGTAGTCGCCGCCCAGGACGGCCAGCGCCGCCGCCAACGGCCGCATGGCCGTGCCGGCGTTGCCGAGGAACAGCTTCGCCTGCGGGGCCGGCCCGCGCGCGCCGAACCCGCTGACGCGCACCGTGCTGCCCTCGATCGCCACGCCGCAGCCGAGCGCCCGCAGGGCGTCCAGCATCACGCGCGTGTCGTCGGAATCCAGCAGGTCGTGCACCACCGTCGTGCCCTCGCACAGGGCGGCGAGCAGCAGCACGCGGTTGGAGATGCTCTTGGAGCCGGGCAGGGCGACCGTGCCGGCGGCCGCGTCCAGCGGGGGGATGTCCAGGAATTCGGTGGCGAACATGGGCGCAGGCCCGGTCAGCCTTTTCGTGCACCCATGCGCCAGCCGGAGCGCATCTGGCTGGCCTGGGCAATCAGTTCCTCCAGCGCCTCGCCGTTGCCGGCCTCGATCAGCGCCTGCATGGCCTGCAGCGTCTGCTGGAAGTACTGGGTCTGCTCCAGCAGCTCCTGCTTGTTGGCCAGCAGGATGTCGCGCCACATCTTGGGCTCGCTGGCGGCGATGCGCGTGAAGTCGCGAAAGCCCGGGCCGGCGAGCGGCAGGAAGTCCTGCCCGTGCGGCTGGGCCGCGATGGCGTTCATCAGGGCGAAGGCGATCAGGTGGGGCAGGTGGCTGACGGCGGCGAAGGCGGAATCGTGCGCTTCCGGCGACATCTGCAACACCTGGCAGCCCAGCGCTTCCCACAGCTCCCTGGCCCGGTTGAGCTGCGCCACCTGGGTGCGCTCGATCGGTGTCAGGATGACCTGCCGGTTGGCGTAGATCTCGGGATCGGCGTGCTCCACGCCCGACGCTTCCTTGCCGGCGATCGGGTGGCAGGGCACGAAGGAGCCGACGTGGTCGCGCAGCACGCGGCGGGCGGCGTCGATCACGTCGCGCTTGGTCGAGCCCACGTCCATGATCAGCATGTCCTTGCTGACCAGGTGGCGGATCGCCTTCAGGGTGGCTTCGGTGGCGGCCACCGGCACCGCCAGCAGCACGATGTCGGCGCCCGAGACGGCCAGCAGGGCCGAGGGCGCCTCGACGTCGATCACGCCGAGCTGGCGCGCCCGTTCGGTGGTGGACGGCGACTTGCTGTAGCCGACCACGCGCTTGACCAGGCCGGCGCGCTTGAGCGCCAGCGCGAAGGATCCGCCCATGAGGCCGCAGCCGATCAGGCCCAACTGCTCGAACATGCTCTGTTGACTCCGCCGCCGGCTCAGTCGCCGGCCGGGTAAGTGCCCAGCACCTTGTAGAAGGCGCACAGGCGCTGCAGGTCGGCCAGCGCGGCCGCGACATGCGGCTGCGAGGGATGGCCCTGCACGTCGATGAAGAAGAAGTATTCCCACTGGCCCGAGCGGGCCGGGCGGGACTCGAAACGCGTCATGGACACGCCATGCTGCTTGAGCGGCACCAGGATGTCGTGCACGGCGCCCGGCCGATTGGGCACGGATACCACCAGGCTGATGCAGTCCTTGCCCGAGGCCTGCGGCGCCTCCAGCGTCTGCGGCAGGCAGATCACGGCGAAGCGGGTCCGGTTGAAGGCCTCGTCCTGGATCGCGTGGGCGGCGATGTGCAGCCCGAACTCGCTGCCGGCCCGCTCGCCGGCGATGGCTGCCCAGTTCGGGTGCTGCGCGGCCAGACGGGCGCCTTCGGCGTTGCTGGCGACCGCGCGCCGCTCGACGTCGGGCATGTGCTGGCCCAGCCAGTCCTGGCACTGGGCCAGCGCCTGCGGGTGGGCCAGCACGGCCTCTATGCCCTCGAGCGAGTTCTCCTTGCGCAGCAGGTGATGGCGCACCAGCAGGCTGACCTCGCCGACGATGTGCAGCGGCGAGGTGAGCAGCAGGTCGAGCGAGCGCGTGACCACGCCCTCGGTGCTGTTTTCCACCGGCACCACGCCGAAGTCGGCCGTGCCGGCGGTGGCGGCCTGGAACACCTCGTCGAAGCTGACGCAGGGCACGTGCTGGATGCTGGAGCCGAAGAACTGCACGGCCGCCTGCTCGCTGAAGGTGCCGGCCGGCCCCAGGTAGGCGACGCGCTGCGGCGCTTCCAGCGCGCGGCAGGCCGACATGATCTCGCGCCAGATGGTGGCGACGTTCTGCGGCTTGAGCGGCCCGGCGTTGCGCTGCTGCAGGCCCTGGATGACCTGGGCCTCGCGTTCCGGCCGGAACACCGGCGAGCCCTCCGCGCGCTTGAGCTCGCCGACCTCGTTGGCCAGCGCTGCCCGACGGTTGAGCAGGTCCAGCAGCTCGCGGTCGGTCGCGTCGATCTCGGAGCGCAGCTGCGCCAGGTCGCGTGGCATTCGGGGTCAGCCTTCGCTGCCGCCGTTGGCCGCGTCGGGCGCTTCGGCCTCGCCGCCCTGCGCGTCGTTCTCGACGATGCGCTGCAGGCCGCTGAGCTTGGAGCCGTCGTCCAGGCTGATCAGCGTGACCCCCTGGGTGGCGCGGCCGAGTTCGCGGATCTCGCTGACGCGCGTACGCACCAGCACCCCACGGTCGGTGATCAGCATGATCTCGTCCTCGGCGTGCACCAGCGTGGCGGCCACGACCTTGCCGTTGCGCTCGCTCTGCTGGATGGCGATCATGCCCTTGGTGCCGCGGCCGTGACGGGTGTACTCGGTGATCGGGGTGCGCTTGCCGTAGCCGTTCTCGGTGGCCGTCAGCACGCTCTGGAGTTCGTCCTCGGCCACCAGCATGGCGATCACGCTCTGGCCCTCCTCCAGGTTCATGCCGCGCACGCCGCGCGCGTTGCGGCCCATGGGGCGCACGTCGTTCTCGTCGAACCGCACGGCCTTGCCGCCGTCGGAGAACAGCATCACGTCGTGCTGGCCGTCGGTGAGCGCGGCACCGACCAGGTAGTCGCCTTCATCGAGGTCGACGGCGATGATGCCGGCCTTGCGCGGGTTGCTGAATTCGTCCAGCGCCGTCTTCTTGACCGTGCCCATGGACGTGGCCATGAAGACGTAGTGGTCGGCCGGGAAGCTGCGGAACGCGCCGGTGAGCGGCAGCACCACGTTGATCTTCTCGCCCTCGGCCAGCGGGAACATGTTGACGATGGGCCGCCCGCGCGAGCCGCGCGAGCCGGCCGGCACCTCCCAGACCTTGAGCCAGTAGAGCCGGCCGCGGTTGGAGAAGGCCAGCAGGTAGTCGTGGGTGTTGGCGATGAAGAGCTGGTCGATCCAGTCGTCTTCCTTGGTCGAGGTCGCCTGCTTGCCGCGGCCGCCGCGCCGCTGGGCCCGGTACTCGGACAGCGGCTGGCTCTTGATGTAGCCGGTGTGGCTGAGCGTGACCACCATGTCGGTGGGCGTGATCAGGTCCTCGGTCGCCAGGTCCTGCGCGTTGTGCTCGACCACGCTGCGGCGCGCGCCCAGCTTGGTCTGGCCGAACTCCTGCTTCAGCGCGGTGAGTTCCTCGCCGATGATGGTCGAGACGCGGGACGGCTTGGCCAGGATGTCGAGCAGGTCGTCGATCTCGGCCATGACTTCCTTGTACTCGGCCACGATCTTGTCCTGCTCCAGGCCGGTCAGGCGCTGCAGCCGCATCTGCAGGATCTCCTGCGCCTGCGTGTCCGACAGCCGGTACAGGCCGTCGCCCTGCATGCCGTACTCGCGGTCCAGGCCCTCGGGCCGGTAGTCGTCGGCGTTGACCGTGGTGCCGTCCTCGCGGGCGCGGGTGAGCATCTCGCGCACCAGCTGGCTGTCCCAGCTGCGCGTCATCAGCTCGGCCTTGGCCACCGGCGGGGTGGGCGACTCGCGGATGATGCGGATGAACTCGTCGATGTTGGCCAGCGCGACGGCCAGGCCTTCCAGCACGTGGCCGCGATCGCGCGCCTTGCGCAGGTTGAACACCGTCCGGCGGGTGACCACCTCGCGGCGGTGTTGCAGGAAGATGTCGACCAGGTCCTTCAGGTTGCACAGCTTGGGCTGGCCGTCGACCAGCGCGACCATGTTGATGCCGAAGGTGTCCTGCAGCTGGGTCTGCTTGTAGAGGTTGTTGAGGACCACCTCGGGCACTTCGCCGCGCTTGAGCTCGATCACCAGCCGCATGCCGGACTTGTCGCTCTCGTCCTGGATGTGGCTGATGCCCTCGATCTTCTTCTCGTTGACCAGCTCGGCCATGCGCTCCTGCAGCGTCTTCTTGTTGACCTGGTAGGGGAGCTCGTCGACGATGATGGCCTGCCGCTGGCCGCGGTCGATGTCCTCGAAGTGGCACTTGGCCCGCATCACGACCTTGCCGCGGCCGGTGCGGTAGCCCTCCTTGACGCCGTTGATGCCGTAGATGATCCCGGCGGTGGGGAAGTCGGGCGCGGGCACGATCTCCATCAGCTCGTCGATGGACGCCTCAGGGTTCTTCAGCAGGTGCAGGCAGGCGTCGACCACCTCGTTGAGGTTGTGCGGCGGGATGTTGGTGGCCATGCCCACCGCGATCCCGCCCGAGCCGTTGACCAGCAGGTTGGGCAGTCGGCTGGGAAGAACCAGTGGTTCCTTCTCGCTGCCGTCGTAGTTGGGACCGAAATCGACCGTCTCCTTGTCGATGTCGGCCAGCATCTCGTGCGCGATCTTGGCCAGCCGGATCTCGGTGTAGCGCATGGCGGCGGCGTTGTCGCCGTCGACCGATCCGAAGTTGCCCTGCCCGTCCACCAGCATGTGGCGCATGGAGAAGTCCTGCGCCAGCCGCACGATGGTGTCGTAGACCGACTGGTCGCCGTGCGGGTGGTACTTGCCGATCACGTCGCCGACGATGCGCGCCGACTTCTTGTACGGGCGGTTCCAGTCGTTGTTCAGCTCGTGCATCGCGTACAGAACACGCCGATGCACCGGTTTCAATCCGTCACGCGCATCCGGCAGCGCCCGCCCCACGATTACGCTCATGGCGTAGTCGAGGTAGCTCCGCCGCATCTCCTCCTCGAGGCTGACGGGCAGGGTTTCTTTCGCGAATTGGGTCATGCGGGAGGGGTGGGCGAGGCGCTGAAACAGGCCATTTTACGCGGCGGGAAGGCCTGTCGCGCACCCGCAACACAGGGCCGGCAATTGCGGTTTTGTCCTACGGGACGCCCCAATGGCGCCGATTGAACGTGTAAGGACGTGTGGCACAATCGACCGGACGTTTTCGGTGAATGGTCACCTGAATCGTAGTTTTCTCGCCGCCCGGCTGCGGCTTTTTCCCCAAGAGGAGAACCATGAAGAAACTGAACCAAGTCGCGCTGATGTTTGCCGCCGCTGCGCTGGCCACCGCCGCGGGGGCGCAGACTCGCGTGACCGCTGCCAATGGGGGCCCTCAGGTTGACAACTGGGCGAACGGCACCGGTGAGCTGGTCTGGAAGAACGGCACCAACGAACTGTGCTGGCGCGATGCGAGCTGGACCCCCGCCACCGCCGTGAAGGGTTGCGACGGCGCCCTGGTTCCGCCGCCGCCCCCGCCGCCGCCCGCTCCGGCCGCGCAACCGGCTCCCCCGCCGCCTCCGGCCGCCCGTCCCGCGCCCGCACCGCAGCCGCCGGCCGCCACCAAGGTGACCTACGCCGCCGACACCTTCTTCGACTTCGACAAGGCCGTGCTGAAGCCGGAAGGCCGCGCCAAGCTCGACGACCTGGTCAGCAAGGTCAAGGACATCAACCTGGAAGTGGTGATCGCCGTCGGCCACACCGACTCGATCGGCGCCAACGCCTACAACCAGCGTCTGTCGGTGCGCCGCGCCGAAGCCGTGAAGGCCTACCTGGTCTCCAAGGGCATCGAGAAGAACCGCGTGTACACCGAAGGCAAGGGCGAAGCCCAGCCGGTGGCCGACAACCGCACCCGCGAAGGCCGCGCCAAGAACCGCCGCGTGGAAATCGAGGTGGTGGGTACCCGCTCCAACCGGTAAGCCTCCGGCGAACTGGAACAAAGGCCCGGCTAGCCGGGCCTTTTCCTTTTGGCCCGCATTCGCGGGCAAGATCCGGCCATGACCACGAGCAGCAGCAGCCTGAACGCCGACCCGGCCGAACTGGCCAAGTTCTCCGAACTGGCCCACCGCTGGTGGGACACCGAGAGCGAATTCCGCCCCCTGCACCAGATCAACCCGCTGCGGCTGGGCTGGATCGAATCCTGCGTGCCGCTCGCCGGCAAGCGGGTGCTGGACGTGGGCTGCGGCGGCGGCATCCTGGCCGACGCCATGGCGCGGCGCGGCGCCCAGGTGCTGGGCATCGACTTGTCCACCAAGGCGCTGCGGGTCGCGCAGCTGCACGCGCTGGAAGCGGGCACGCCGGACGTCCAGTACCGGGAAGTGAGCGTCGAGGCGCTTGCCCTGGAGCAGCCCGAATCCTTCGATGCGATCACCTGCATGGAGATGCTGGAGCACGTGCCCGACCCGGGCTCCGTGGTGCGCGCCTGCGCCGACCTGGTCAAGCCCGGTGGCTGGGTCTTCTTCTCCACCCTGAACCGCAATCCCAAGGCCTTCCTGCTGGCGATCGTCGGTGCGGAGTACGTCCTGAACCTGCTGCCGCGCGGCACCCACGAATACCTCAAGTTCATCCGCCCGAGCGAGCTGGCGTCCTTCTGCCGCCCGGCCGGGCTGGAGTGGGTGAACACCCGCGGGCTGGGCTACAACCCGCTGCTGCGCCGCTACCACCTGAGCAGCGACACCTCGGTCAACTACCTCGTGGCCACGCGACGTGGCTAGCCGGTTCGAAGGCATCCGGGCCGTGCTGTTCGACCTGGACGGCACGCTGATCGACAGCGCCCCGGACCTCGGTGGTGCCGCCGACCACATGCGCACCGCGCGCGGCCTGCCGTCGCTGCCACTGGAACGCTACCGCCCCATGGCCGGTGCCGGTGCGCGCGGCATGCTGGGCGTCGCCTTCGGCATCACGCCCGAACATGCCGACTTCCCGGCGCTGCGCGAGGAGTTCTTCCGCGCCTACGAGCAGCGCATGACGGCGAATACCACGATCTTCGAGGGCGTGTCCCGGCTGGTGGCGGAAATCGTCGGCCGGGGCCTGGCCTGGGGCGTGGTCACCAACAAGTCCATGCGCTTCACGGGGCCTCTCACGCAGGCCATGCCCCTGTTCGCCAGTGCCGGCGCCATCGTCGGCGGCGACAGCACGCCCTTTTCCAAGCCGCATCCCGAGCCCCTGCTGGAGGCGGCCCGGCGGCTGGCCTTGCCGCCGTCCGCATGCGTCTACGTGGGCGACGACGAGCGTGACATGACTGCCGGCCGTGCCGCCGGCATGCCGACCGTGGCGGCCACCTACGGCTACCTCGGCGGTACGGCCGACGTGGACCGCTGGAACCCGGATGCGCGGATTTCTTCGCCGCTGGAACTGCTCCCGCTCTTGAAGTCGGGCGACCCGTCCTAAAATACGAGGTCCTGGGGCTGCACCGGTTTCGACGTGGGTTCGGACACGCAGCAGGGCATGTCGAGGTTCAGTCACCTCGTTAATCCGCTGAAACAAAGTAACTGCAAACGACGAACGTTTCGCACTCGCCGCTTAAACACCGGTGAGCCTCACAACAGTTGGCCTATGGGCTGGGCAAGGGGCGCAAGCTCCCGGCTGTGAGGGAATCCACATGGGCTGGTCCCGATCCGGGTGCCTTGGACCGGGACGAGAAAATAGGGCACTGGCGGCCGGCATAGCGTGCGTCTGCGCGATGACGGTGGCGAGATCCAAACCAGAACGCTAAACATGTAGAACTGCCCGGAGAAGGCTTGCGGACGCGGGTTCAATTCCCGCCAGCTCCACCATTCACCCACGAGGCCGCCACGCGCGGCCTCGCTCTTTTCAGCAGCTTCCCGCCCGGTACCTCCTTCACGCTCGACGCGCGTGCGGCCCCGGATTAGCGGCCGGTGTACGCTTAGTTCATGTACGTGTATCCATGGGATCGAGATGCCGCCTGCGACCCCCCGTGATGCCGCCACCGTCGTGGTGGTGCGCGAAGCCGCCTGCGCCGGGCTCGAGGTGCTGCTGCTGCAGCGCGCCGAGCGCGGCGACCACAACAGCGGTGCCTGGGTGTTCCCGGGTGGCCTGGTCGATCCCGGCGACCGCGCCGATCCGGCGCTGGCCTTCCAGCGGGCCGCCGTGCGCGAATGCTTCGAGGAGTGCGGCATCCTGCTGGCGCGAGACGGCGGCGGGTCCTGGCCGTCGCTGGACGCCGGGGTCCGCGCAGAGCTGGCGGCCCTGCGCCCGCGCGTGGCGAGCGGGGAGCTCGGCTTCGAGGCCGTGTGCCAGCGCTTCGGCCTGCAGCCCTCGTACGGCGCGCTTCACTTCATCGCCCACTGGCTCACGCCCATGGGCCGCGCCAAGCGCTTCGACACGCGGTTCTTCCTCGCGCTGGTGCCACCCGGCCAGGAAGCGCTGCATGACGCCCGCGAGACGCTGGGCCACGTGTGGATCGCGCCGGCCGAGGCGCTGTCGCCCCGCAACTCGCGTCGCCTGATGACGCCGACCCGGGCCACGCTCGAGCAACTGCTGCCCTTCGATTCGGCACAGGCGCTGCAGGACTGGGCGGCGCAGCTCCGAACGGTCGAGCGCATCCTCCCACGGCTGGGCGTGGATGCTGGCGGCGTGCGGCCCGTGCAGCCGCACGAACCTGCCTATGAGGAGATCGGCAAGCTGGACCCGGATGGCCGCGCCGACGTGTGGTGCGAACTGCGGCCCGGCATGGAAGTGCGGCTCGGTCACCATGTCACGCGCGTGATGGGCGAGGACGGAGCCAACCGCTACTTCGTCGATGGCTCCGAGGTCGATCCGTCCCGCCCGACGGTGATCGCGGAGGACCGCATTGCCATCGCGCCGGACCCCGACGCGCTGCCGCCGGCACTGCGCGGCGCGGCCGACTGGATCGCACCACCGCGCGGGTTCCTGCGGCGGCTCGGGTCCACCAGCGCCGGATAGCAATTCGAGAAATCCAGGTTGCGCTGCCATTGAGGCCGCGAAGGTCCATGCAGGCGCAGTGTCCAGGTTTGGACAAACCTCGCGAGCCGCCCTGGCCTGACCCGCGCGTCGCTCACGTGCCCGACGGCGTCCCCGCCACCCAGCGCAGTCCCTTGCCACGGCTGAAGTAGTAGTCCCCTTGCGGGCTGATGACCACGGCGCGCAGCGCCGCCGGATCGGAGAAGTAGCGCCAGCCGTGGCTGCGTTCGTCCGGGCCGGAGGGATTGGGCACCACCCGCATGCCCGACCGGGCGCCGTCACCGGATCGGGTGTCGGCCGCGCGCTGGCGGTCCTGGTCTTTCGCGGCATCGTCATCGCCGGCCAGGGCCGGGCTGCCGGCAAAGGCGGCGAGCAGGCCGATGGAAGCGAGCAGGGCGGTGGTTGGCATGGTGGACTCCTTGGATGGGGATGCAGTCACGGTGCAACTGTGCACGCAGTTTGCGCAGGCGGTACTGAATCGGCGATGAAGGGTGCGTTCAGCGGCTGTTCACGGGCCACCGGGCGGTCGGCGGTGGATCACCGGCTGGCGGCCTGGGCCGCCAGGTGCTCCACCAGCAGCTGCGCCGCCGGCGTGAGCTGCCGGGCATCGCGGTAGAACAGCGCGAAGCGGCGCTGCGCCCAGGCATCGGTGAGCGGGATCACGCGCAGGCCGTAGCTCGTGGCATAGGGTTCGGCGGCCTCCAGCGGCATGACGCTGATCGCCAGGCGCGCGCGCACCACCCGCATCGCGGCATCGAAATTCGACACGATCACGCGGAAGTTCAGGCGCCGCCCCTGCTCGGCGGCAGCGCGCATCAGCATCACCTCGACGGCGCTGTTCACGGGCAGGCCCACGTGCTCCCAGTCCAGGGACTCGGCGAAGGCCACCGCCGGGCGGGCCGCCAGCGGATGCTGTTCGTGCACCACGATCGCCAGGTGGTCCTGGCGGTAGGGACGCGACTGCAGGCCCCGCACGGTGACCGCGTCCCAGCAGATGCCGACCGAGGCCAGCCCGTCGCGGATGCCCCGGACCACCTCGGTGCTGACCCGCTCCTCGATGTCCACCCGGATGCCGGCATGGGCCGGATGCTGCAGGAAGGCCGCGACGTCGTCCGCGAGCGACTCGGCCATCACCGAGGCGCTCGCCAGCACCCGCACCTGCCCGCGCACGCCGCCGGCGAAGGCGGCCATGTCGCGCTCGATGCGCTGCGCGCCCAGCAGCATGCCGCGCGCGTGCTCCAGCAGGGCCTCGCCGGCGCCGGTGGGCACGATGCCCTGGCGTCGCCGCACCAGCAGCGGCGTGCCGAGTTGCGCCTCCAGCGCCGTCAGGCGCTTGCTCACCGCGCTGCCTACCATGTGGGCCTGGTCCGCCGCCCGCGCGATGCTGCCGGTTTCGCAGACGGCCACGAACAGCCGCAAGGTGGTGAAGTCGAGATCGCGCATCGGTGAAAGCCCGCAGATTTCGTTCCGGTTGGGAACGCCAAGGGTGCCCAAATACCGCCTACAGGTGTATTCGGGAAACCTACACTGCGTTTCAAGCCGCGCTGCCCTGCACGGCATGGTGTTGTCCGGAGTGCGCCCTTGAACATCCCTTCGACCCCCGTCGTCATCCGCGAAGTCGGCCTGCGCGACGGCCTGCAGAGCATCGCCCGGGTCCTGCCGACCGAACACAAGCTCGAATGGGTGCGCGCGGCCTACGACGCGGGCCAGCGCGAAATCGAGGTCGGCTCCTTCGTGCCGGCGCGGCTGCTGCCGCAGCTGGCCGACACCGCCGAACTGGTGGCTTTCGCCAAGACCCTGCCGGGCCTGGTCACCTCGGTGCTGGTGCCCAACCTCAAGGGCGCCGAACGTGCCCTCGAAACCGGCGCCGACCTGATGCTGCTGCCGCTGTCGGCCAGCCATGCCCACAGCCTGGCGAACCTGCGCAAGACCCCCGACGAAGCGGTGGCCGACATCGGCCGGATCCGCGCCGCCCGCGATGCCGCCGGCTCGCGTTGCCGGATCGAGGTGGGCATCAGCACCGCCTTCGGCTGCACCATCCAGGGCCGGGTCGAGCCGGCCGAGGTGCTGCGGCTGCTGCAGGCGGCGCTGGATGCCGGGGCCGACCGTGTCGGGCTGGCCGATACCGTGGGCTATGCCGATCCGCGCATGGTCGGCGAGCTGTTCGAGGCCGGCTTCAAGGTGGCCGGCGATCGCCTGGCCTGCGGCCACTTCCACGACACGCGCGGGCTGGGCATCGCCAACGTGATGGCGGCGCTGCAGGCCGGCATCACCCGCTTCGACGCCTGCCTGGCCGGCATCGGCGGCTGCCCGCATGCGCCGGGCGCCAGCGGCAACGTGAGCACCGAGGACCTGGCCTACCTGTTCGCCAGCATGGGGCTGCCGACCGGGCTCGACATCCCGCGCCTGCTGGCGCTTCGCGCGCGCGTTGCACAGTGGCTGGAAGGCGAAACCCTGCACGGCACGCTGTGGCGGGCCGGGCTGCCCAGGACGATGCAGCCGGCGGAGGCCCAGGCATGAGCGAAGCCAGGCCACAGCCGCCGCAACCGCTGGCCGGACTGCGGGTCGTCGAGTTCACCCACATGGTCATGGGCCCCACCTGCGGCATGGTGCTGGCCGACCTGGGGGCCGAGGTGATCAAGGTCGAGCCGATCGACGGCGACCGCACGCGCCGGCTGCTGGGTGCGGGCGCCGGCTTCTTCCCCATGTTCAACCGCAACAAGAAGAGCATCGCGATCGACCTGCACAAGCCCGAGGGTGCCGAGGTGGCGCGCAAGCTCGCGGCCAGCGCCGATGTGGTGGCGGAGAACTTCAAGCCCGGCACCATGGCCAAGTACGGCCTGGACTACGCCGCGCTCTCGCAGGTGAACCCACGGGTGATCTACGTGGCGCACAAGGGCTTCCTGCCCGGTCCTTACGAGCACCGCACGGCGCTCGACGAGGTGGTGCAGATGATGGGCGGGCTGGCCTACATGACCGGCCGCCCCGGCGACCCGCTGCGCGCCGGCACGAGCGTCAACGACATCATGGGCGGCCTGTTCGGCGCCATCGGCGCGATGGGCGCACTGATCCAGCGCGGCATCACCGGCCGCGGCATGGAGGTGCAGAGCGCGCTGTACGAGAACAACGTGTTCCTGGTCGGCCAGCACATGCTGCAGTACGCGCTGACCGGCAAACCGGCGGCGCCGCTGCCGGCGCGCGACAACCCCTGGGCGGTGTACGACGTGTTCACCGTCAAGGACGGCGAACAGATCTTCCTGGCGGCGGTGAGCGATGCGCAGTGGACGCAGTTCTGCCGCATCCTGGGGCTGGAGGACCTGGCCGCCGACCCGGCGCTCGCGACCAACAACGACCGCGTGCGGGCCCGGCCCAAGCTGCTTCCGCTGCTGCGCGAGCGGCTGGCGCATCGCAGCGCGGCCGAGCTGGCGACGCTGATGGAGCAGGCCGGCCTGCCGTTCGCGCCGATCCGCCGGCCCGAGGACCTGTTCGACGACGAGCACCTGCTGGCCACCGGCGGCCTCGCGGACGTGCGCCTGCCCGACGGGCCGCGTGCCGGCGAGGCGGTGAAGACCACGCTGATCCCGATCACGCTGGACGGCACGCGCCTGGGCGTGCGGCTCGATCCGCCGCGTGCCGGCCAGAATACCGACGAGTTGCTGGAGGGGCTGGGCTACGGCGCTTCCGACATCCAGGCCCTGCACGCCGCAAGAGCGGTGGCCTGAAACCTTTCCCGACCATCCCAAGAAGGAGACATGCGATGAACCGAATCCACATCCCCGCCCGCCGCAGCCTGCTCGCGGCCGCGCTGGCCGCCGGCCTGGGCGCCCCGGCCTTCGCTGCCGACTTCACCATGCGCATCAGCCACCAGTTCCCGCCGACCCACCACACGGCGCTGAACCTGGCCCAGTTCGAGAAGGACGTGGAGGCCGCCACCAACGGCCGGGTCGACGTGCAGATCTTCGGCGCGGCGCAACTGTTCAAGCCGAACCAGAACCACCCGGCGGTGGCCAGCGGGAAGGTCGAGGCGGCGGCGATCCTGAACTTCCAGTGGGGCGGCACCATCCCCGAGATGAGCGTGACCATCATCCCGTACCTGATGACGTCGGTCGCCAAGCAGAAGGCCTTCATGGGCTCGGACGCGGCCAAGCTGCTGGACGCCAAGATGGCGGAGCGCGGGGTGAAGAACATCGCCTGGATCGTCGACACCAACGACGGCATCTTCACCTCGGCCAAGAAGCCGCTGGTGGCGCCGGCCGACTTCCAGGGCCTGAAGATCCGCGGCCTGAACAAGCTGTTCGACGCCGGCCTGTCGGCCATGGGCGCGCAGCCCTCGGCCATGCCCGGCTCCGAGGTGTACCAGGCGCTGCAGACCGGCGTGCTGGATGCCGGCTTCACCGGCGTGAAGGCGGCCAACAGCCGCAAGTTCTACGAGGTGCAAAAGTACGGCGTCGCCTCCAACATCATCCTGGCCTTCGACAACCTGGTGGTGAACCCGAAGTGGTGGGACGGCCTGCCGGCCGACGTGCGCGGCGAGATCCAGAAGGCCGCCGACAAGGCGGTGCAGCGCTCCATCCGGCAGGAGGACGGCGTGCCGCCGGAGGACGTGAAGGTGCTCAACGAGAAGGGCATGGAGGCCATCGCGCTGACCAAGGCACAGGAGAAGGCGATGGCCGACGCCATGCAGCCGGCGGTCAAGAAGGCCTTCCTGGCCGAGACCGGCGCCGACGGCGAGAAGCTGCTGCAGCTGGTCGACAAGCTCTGAAGCGGCGGGCCGCATGCACGATTCGGTGATGAGCAGTCCGCGCGCGGCGCGCGCGGAGAGCCCGGCCCTGCGCATCCTCAGCCAGGCGGTGGCGTTCCTGTCGGCCGGCGCCATGGCGCTGTCGGCGGCGGGCACGCTGCTGTCGCTGGCCCTGATCGGCTGGGCGGTGGTGATGCGCTACTTCTTCAACGCCGCGCCGGTGTGGGTGGATGAAGTGGTCGGCTTCCTGCTGGTGGGGATCGTGCTGCTTGCCGCCGCCCAGACCTTCCGCCGTGGCGAGCACATCGGCGTCGACATCCTGGTGGAGCAGTTGCCGCCCACGGGCCGGCGCTGGGCGCTGGCCTGGGCGGCCTTCGTCTCGGGCGTGGTGGCGGTGGTGCTGATCGTCAACGGCTGGCAGACCGCCGAGCTGGCCCGCACCCTGGGCCTGGTGACCGAGGGCCACCTGGAGTGGCCGACCTGGTGGCTGATGCTGTTGATGCCGGTGGGCGGCGCGCTGCTGCTGCTGGCGGCGGTGGAGGCGGCGTGGCGCGCCTGCACCGGCCAGGTGCTGAGCTTCAAGTCGCCGCACGCGCAGGACCTGCCCAAGGACACCCCATGACCATCGCCCTGCTGTTCGCAGGACTGCTCCTGCTGCTGTTCACCGGCCTGCCGATCTTCGCCGGCCTGGCCGTCTTCGGCGGCGGGTTGCTGCTGGCGACCCAGGGCGAACTGGGCTCCGTGACCGAGGTCATGTTCGGCGAGATGAACCGCTACCTGCTGGTGGCGATCCCGCTGTTCGCCTTCATGGCCTACGTCATGATCCGCAGCCGCATCGTGGACGACCTGTACCAGACGGCGTACACGCTCACGCGCCACCTGCCGGGCGGCCTGGGCATCGCCACCATCCTGGCCTGCACCATCTTCGCCGCCATCTCGGGCTCCAGCGTCGCCACGGCGCTGACCATCGGCGCGGTCGCCATCCCGCAGATGATCCGCTTCGGCTACGACCCGCGCGCCGCCTACGGGTTGGTCGCCGCGGGCGGCACGCTGGGCATCCTGATCCCGCCTTCGGGACCCATGATCCTGTACGGCGTGACCACCGACACCTCCATCGGCGGCCTGTTCATGGCCGGCCTCGTCCCCGGCCTGGTGATGGCGGGCGTCTTCATCGCCTGGAGCATGGTGACCACGGCGCTCAAGCACCGCCACATCGAGCGCGAGCCGCGCGCCAGCTTTCGCGAGGCGATGGCCTCCATCCGCAAGTCGGCCTGGGCGCTGTCGCTGCCGGTGTTCGTGCTGGGCGGCATGTATGCCGGCATCTTCACGGCCACCGAGGCCGCCGCCGCCGGCGCCTGGCTGGCCCTGTTCGTCGGGGTGGTGATCTACCGCACCCTGGGGCTGCGGGACATCTGGGACGCGGCGATCGACGCCAGCCGGATCTCGGCCATGCTGTTCATGATCCTGGCGGGCGCCTCGGTGTTCGGGCACGTGCTGACCAAGCTGCGCATCCCGCAGCAGATCGTGGAAGCGGTGACCGCGGCCGACATCGGCGTGACCGGCTTCCTGGTCGTGATGATGGGGCTGATCTTCGTGCTGGGCATGTTCCTGGAATCGATCGCGATCATCCTGATCACCACGCCGGTGATCCTGCCGGTGATGCACCACCTGGGCATCAACCCGATCTGGTACGGGGTGCTGCTGGTGATCAACCTGGAACTGGCGCAGATCACGCCGCCGGTCGGCATGAACCTGTTCACCATCAAGGCGATCACGCAGGCACCCATGGGCGCCATCGTGCGCGGCTCGGCGCCCTACGTGCTGCTGATGATCGTGGTGCTGGCGATGGTCATGCTGTGGCCGCAGATCGCGCTGTGGTTGCCGGGCACCATGAAGGGTTGACCGGCCCCGCGGCCGGCTAGAGCTTCCAGGCGACCACGGCCAGCACGGTGAAGCCGGCCACCGCGATGGCGGCGTGCACCAGCATCAGCCAGACGGGCAGTGCGCGCTGGCGCCAGTGAAAGGCCAGGTTCAGCACCAGGCCGCCGCCGGCCGCCAGCAGCAGCAGGACGGTGCCGGCCCAGGCGGCCTGCGGCAGGCTGGCGGCGAAGCCCACGACCAGCAGCAGGGCCAGCCCGGAGGCGGCGAACACGCCGTGCATCATGGCGAGCAGCGGCGGCGGGTGCGGACGGCCGGCGAAGCGGGTGCCCGCCATCGCGAGGCCGCCGAGGGCCGCGATCGCCAGCAGGACGACGGCGGTGCGCACCAGGACATGGACATCCATGAGACTCCTCCTCCAGTGGACGACAGGGCCACTGGCGGGTTGGACGCGCGGCGTTACGAAAAGTGACAGATGGGGTGTCCGGGCATACTGCCCGCCCCATGGAGTTGCAGCAGATCCTTTTCAGCCAGGGCTTCGGGACCCGGCGCGTGTGCGCGGGACTGGTGCAGCAGGGATTGGTCAGCGTGGCCGGGCAACCGTGCACGGACCCGGGCGCCGAATTCGAGCCTGATGGCCTGCACTTCACCGTCCAGGGACAGGCCTGGACCTGGCACGAGAAGGCCTACGTGCTGCTGCACAAGCCGGTCGGCTACGAGTGCTCGCAGCGCCCCTCGGCCTGGCCCAGCGTGTACACCCTGCTGCCGGCGCCGCTGCGCCAGCGGCCGCAGCGACAGGGCACGCCGGGCGTGCAGGCGATCGGTCGACTGGACCAGGACACCACCGGGCTGCTGCTGCTGAGCGACGATGGTGCCTTCATCCACCGCATGAGCTCGCCCAAGCGGCACGTGCCCAAGGTCTACGAGGTCACCGCCCGGCACCCCATCGATGACGCCCTGTTGCAGCGGCTGCTCGATGGGGTGGTGCTGGACGACGACCCGCGGCCGGTTCGTGCCGCCGCCTGCGAGCGCCTGTGCAGCCACCGGCTCGCCCTGACGCTGACCGAGGGCAAGTACCACCAGGTCAAGCGCATGGTGGCCGCGGCCGGCAACCGGGTGGAGCAGCTGCACCGCTCTCGCATCGGCGGCCTCGAACTGCCGGCCGACCTGGCGCCCGGGCAGTGGAAGTGGCTGGAGGCAGGGGACCTGGCGCGGCTGCAGGGCGGCTGAAAGCCGCGGCCCGGCTCAGTCGCGGCCGGCCAGGAATTCGACGATCCGGCGCGTGACCGCTTCCGGCTGGTCGCGGTGCGGCGAGTGGCCGCAGTCCGGCAGCACGGCCATCTCGAACGGCCCGCGGGTGGGGGCGATCTCCTCGATCTGGCGCAGCGTGCCGTAGGCGTCGTCCACGCCCTGGATCGCCAGCACCGGCACCTCGATGCCCCGGCAGTCCTCGCGGATGTCGAAATCGCGGAAGCGTGGGTCCAGCCAGGCATCGTTCCATTGCCAGAACGCCACGTCGACGTCGGCGTGGAAGCGGGCCAGCCGCTCGCGCAGGCCCTGGCGCTCATAGGCCTCGCGGGCCTGGGCGATCGACTGCACGGAGATGTCCTCCACGATCACGTGCGGGGCCATCACCACGCAAGCCGATTGCGGATGGCGACTGGCGTGCAGCAGGGCGATGCTGCCGCCATCGGAGTGGCCCAGCAGCACGGGGGCCTGCAGGTCCAGCGCCTGCAGCAGGGCGGGCAGCACCTCGAAGGCTTCCCGGTGCATGTAGTCCGGCTCCAGCCGGCCGGCGCCGCGCACGTCGGGGATCGGGTCCGACTGCCCATAGCCTCGGCGCGAATACACGATGCCGGCGCGGCCGGTGGCCGCGCACAAGCGGGCCGGCCAGTCGCGCCACATGGCCACCGATCCCAGTCCTTCGTGCAGGAACACGATGGGTTGCCGCCCGCCGGGGCCGGCGATGCGCAGGACTTCCAGCCCCACGCCATTGACTTCGATGCGATCCATCGCGGCGATGTTACGGGAGCACGCGATCCGCACGCGGGTGCCGGCGAAGGCGAGGGCGGCGGCCTGCCGCTAGCATTGCGCCCATGAGCGACATCCCCGAGTTCGGCCTGGTCATCGTCGGCGACGAGATCCTCTCGGGCAAGCGGGCCGACAAGCACCTGCCCAAGGTCATCGAACTGCTGGGGGCGCGCGGCCTGCAGCTGGCCTGGGCCGACTACGTGGGCGATGCGCCCGCGCGCATCACCGCCACGCTGCGCCGCGCCTTCGACTCCGGCGCCGTGGTGTTCTCCTGCGGCGGCATAGGCGCCACGCCGGACGACCACACGCGCCAGTGCGCCGCGGCGGCCCTGGGCGTCCCGCTGCACCTGCACCCGGAGGCCGAGGTCCTGATCCGCCAGCGCATGCAGGACGTCGCGCGCGAACAGGGCGTGCCCTATGACCCGGACCGGCCGGACAACGTGCACCGGCTGAACATGGGCGTGTTCCCGCAGGGCGCCCGCATCATCCCGAACCCGTACAACCGGATCCCGGGCTTCAGCGTGGGCCAGGTGCACTTCCTGCCGGGCTTCCCGGTGATGGCGTGGCCCATGATCGAGTGGGTGCTGGACCGGCAGTACGCACACCTGTTCCGGCAGGGCGCCTGGCTGGAGCGCTCGGTGATCGTCTTCGGCGCCATGGAGGCCGCCTTGACGCCGCTGATGGAGCAGCTGGAGCGCGACCATCCGGCGATCCGGGTGTTCAGCCTGCCCAGCGTGGACCACCCGGAGTACGGGCGCCACATCGACCTGGGGGTCAAGGGCGAGCCGGCGGCGGTGGCCGCCGCCTACGCCCAGCTGCTGGACGGCCTGAAGGCCCTGGACGCCCGCCTGGGCCCCGAATTGGTGCGTTAGCATCCGCGCACCAGGACGGCGCAGCCTGAATGCACCGATACGGTGCACAACTCATCCTTCGCTGGGCCAGGAGTCGAGGCCAAGGCCGGGCGCCGGGCGGGTGGACGCCCCGCAAGCGTGCCGGCGCCACGCACCAGCTTTGGCACAGAACCTGCATTCCCTGCCCCGTCCATTCGCAACGAACCATCCAACCGGAGAAACCAGATGGCAGCCAAGAACGTCGCCGACGTCATGAAGATGGTGAAGGAGAACGAGGTCAAGTTCGTCGACTTCCGCTTCACCGACACCCGCGGCAAGGAGCAGCACGTCACCGTGCCCGTGTCCCATTTCGACGAAGACAAGTTCAGCTCGGGCCATGCCTTCGACGGCTCCTCGGTGGCCGGCTGGAAGGGCATCGAGGCCTCCGACATGCTGCTGATGCCTGACCCCGAGACCGCCAACATCGACCCCTTCTTCGAAGAGACCACGTTGATCCTGTCGTGCGACGTGCTGGAGCCCGGCGACGGCAAGGCCTACGACCGCGACCCGCGCTCCATCGCCAAGCGCGCCGAGGCCTACCTGAAGGCCAGCGGCCTGGGCGACACGGCCTTCTTCGGCCCGGAGCCCGAGTTCTTCATCTTCGACGACGTGCGCTGGAACGCGGGCCCGAGCGGCTGCTTCGTCGAGATCGACGAGTACGAGGCGCCCTGGAACACCGGCAAGAAGATCGAGGGCGGCAACAAGGGCCACCGGCCGACCACCAAGGGGGGCTACTTCCCGGTGCCGCCGATCGACAGCACCCAGGACATGCGCGCCGAGATGTCGCTGATCCTCGAGCAGATGGGCATCCCGGTCGAGGTGTTCCACCACGAGGTGGCCGGCGCCGGCCAGAACGAGATCGGCACCAAGTTCAACACCCTGGTGCGCCGCGCCGACTGGAGCCAGCTGCAGAAGTACGTGATCCAGAACGTCGCCAACGCCTACGGCAAGACCGCGACCTTCATGCCCAAGCCCATCGTGGGGGACAACGGCTCCGGCATGCACGTGCACCAGTCGGTGTGGAAGGAGGGCAAGAACCTGTTCGCCGGCGACGGCTACGCGGGCCTGTCGGACTTCGCCCTGTACTACATCGGCGGCATCATCAAGCACGCCCGCGCGCTGAACGCCCTCACCAACCCCGGCACCAACAGCTACAAGCGCCTGGTGCCCGGCTTCGAGGCACCCGTCAAGCTGGCCTACAGCTCGCGCAACCGCTCGGCGTCCATCCGCATCCCCTACGTGGCCAACCCCAAGGGCCGCCGGATCGAGTGCCGCTTCCCGGATCCGCTGATGAACCCCTACCTGGGCTTCGCGGCCATGCTGATGGCGGGCCTGGACGGGGTGGAGAACAAGATCCACCCGGGCGAGGCCGCCACCAAGGACCTGTACCACCTGCCGCCGGAAGAGGACGCGAAGATCCCGACCGTCTGCCACAGCCTGGACCAGGCCCTGGACTACCTGGACAACGACCGTGCCTTCCTGACCAAGGGCGGGGTGTTCAGCGACACCATGATCGATGCCTACATCGAGCTGAAGATGGGCGAGGTGCAGCGCTTCCGCATGACCACCCACCCGATCGAGTTCGACATGTACTACAGCCTGTAAGGCCGCATCGCTCCGGCGCAAGCCGGGCCGGGGGGTGTCGTCCCCCCGTCGCTCCAAAGCGCCGCCGATGCGGTGCTTTGTGCTTTTTGCCTTGCAAATCATGAGCTTGCCTTGCAATCCTCATCGGTTGCGCCATACTGGCAGGCCGTCCTGGGCCCAGCCCGCCCGTGGAGCCTTCCCGATGAAGTCCGCCCTCACTGTCTCGCTTGCCGTCCTGCTCGCCGCCTCCGCGGCGCAGGCGCAGGGCACGCGCATCTACCGCTGCGGCAACACCTACACCAACGACGCCGCCCAGGCCCAGGCCCAGGGCTGCAAGCTGGTCGAGGGCGGCAACGTGACGGTGGTGGAGGGCACCAAGGTCAATTCGCAGGCCACCGTGCGGGTGGCCTCGGTGCCGACCGCGCCGGCGGCGGCCCAGCCCGGCCAGAAGGTGGACTCGGCCGAGCAGAAGGCGCGCGACGCCGACGCCCGCCGCATCCTGGAAGCCGAGCTGAAGAAGGCCGAGGCCCGCAAGGCCGAGCTGGCCAGGGAATGGAACAACGGCGAGCCCGAGAAGATGGGCCCGGAGCACCGCAACCACCAGAAATACCTGGACCGCGTGGCCGAGCTGAAGGCCTCCATCGCCCGCAACGAGAGCGACATCGGCGGCCTGCAGCGCGAGCTCTCCCGGCTGGGCGGCTCGACCACCGCGTCCAAATGACGCCTTGACGGCGACCCGCTCCCCCAAGCCGTCCGCCTCGCGCCAGGCCCGCTTCCAGGCCTTCGACCTGCTCGCCACCTTGGTGGCCGTCGTCGGCGCCGACGGCACCGTGCTGTTCGCCAACGCCGCGCTGGAGGACGCGCGCGGCCTGTCGCGCCGCAGCCTGCAAGGCTCGGCCTTCCCCGACTCCTTCACCGAGCCGCAGCTGCTGCGCACCGCGTTGGCGGGCGCCGGCAGCAACGAGTTCGCCACCCTGCGCTACGAGGCCGGCCTGCTGCGGCAGGGCGCCGACCCGCTGCCGGTGCACGTGGTGGTGGCGCAGACCGACCGCAAGGGCGAGGTGGTGGTGGAGCTGCTGCCGCTGGAGCAGCAGGCCCGCCAGGAGCGCGAACAGCGGCTGCTGGACCAGTCGCAGGCCAACAAGGAGCTGGTGCGCAACCTCGCCCACGAGATCCGCAACCCGCTGGGCGGCATCCGCGGCGCGGCCCAGTTGCTGGAGATGGAGGTCCAGGGCAAGGACCTGAAGGAATACACCCGCGTCATCGTGCACGAGGCCGACCGGCTGCAGGCGCTGGTCGACCGGCTGCTGGACCCGCACCGGCGCGCCCACGTGGTCGGCGACGTCAACATCCACGAGGTCTGCGAGCGGGTGCGCTCGCTGGTGCTGGCCGAATTCCCGCGCGGCCTGTCCGTGGTGCGCGACTACGACGCCTCGCTGCCGGAATTCCGCGGCGACCGCGAGCAGCTGATCCAGGCCGTGCTGAACATCGCGCACAACGCCTGCCAGGCGCTGGCCGAGCGCATCGCGGCCGGCGACGCGCAGATCGTGCTGCGCACCCGGGTGGCCCGCCAGGTCACTTTCGGCCGCCAGCGCTACCGGCTGGCACTGGAATTGCATGTGATCGACAACGGGCCGGGCGTGCCCCCGTCGCTCGAGGACCGCATCTTCTACCCGCTGGTGTCGGGGCGGGAGGGCGGCTCGGGACTGGGGCTGACGCTGGCGCAGACGATCGTGCAGCAGCACCATGGCCTGATCGAATGCGACAGCGTCCCGGGCAGGACCGATTTCAAGATCCTGATCCCGTTGCCCTGAACCGCCGCCGGAGCCACCGCGAACACATGAAGCCGATCTGGATCGTTGACGATGACCCCTCCATCCGCTTCGTGCTGGAGAAGGCGCTGCTGCGCGAGGAACTGCCCACGCGCAGCTTCACCCATGCCGGCGAGGTGCTGCAGGCGCTGGAGGGCGCGGGCGAGGCGGGCCCGCAGATCCTGATCAGCGACATCCGCATGCCGGGCGGCAGCGGCCTGGAGCTGCTGGCCAAGGTCAAGGAGAAGCGGCCCGGGCTGCCGGTGATCGTGATGACCGCGTTCTCCGACCTGGACAGCGCGGTCGCGGCCTTCCAGGGCGGGGCCTTCGAATACCTGCCCAAGCCCTTCGACGTGCCGCATGCGGTGGAGCTGATCCGGCGCGCGGTGCAGGAGAGCCAGCGCGAGCAGGTCGCCGAGGAGCGCATGCAGCAGGCCCCCGAGATGCTCGGGCAGGCGCCGGCGATGCAGGACGTGTTCCGGGCCATCGGCCGGCTGTCGCAGAGCAACGTGACGGTGCTGGTGACCGGCGAGTCCGGCTCCGGCAAGGAACTGGTGGCGCGGGCGCTGCACCGGCACTCGCCGCGTGCCGACGGCCCGTTCGTCGCGATCAACACCGCCGCCATCCCCAAGGACCTGCTGGAGAGCGAGCTGTTCGGCCACGAGCGCGGCGCCTTCACCGGCGCGCAGGCGCTGCGGCGCGGGCGCTTCGAACAGGCCGAAGGCGGCACGCTGTTCCTCGACGAGATCGGCGACATGCCCTTCGACCTGCAGACGCGGCTGCTGCGCGTGCTGTCGGACGGGCACTTCTACCGGGTCGGCGGGCACAGCCCGGTCAAGGCCAACGTCCGCGTGATCGCCGCCACCCACCAGGATTTGGAGCAGCGGGTGCGGGACGGCGCCTTCCGCGAGGACCTGTTCCACCGCCTGAACGTCATCCGGCTGCGGCTGCCGGCGCTGCGCGAGCGGCGCGAGGACATCCCGATGCTGGCGCGGCACTTCCTGCAGCAGTCGGCGCAGCAGCTCGGGGTGGAACCCAAGCGCTTCTCCGACGCGGCGCTGGCGCGGCTGTCGGCGTTCGCCTTTCCCGGCAACGTGCGGCAGATGGAGAACATCTGCCACTGGCTCACGGTGATGGCACCGGCCCAGCTCATCGAGGCCAAGGACCTGCCGCCCGAGGTCATTGGCGCCACCGGAGAGGTCGCGTTGCCGGACTCGCCTCAGGCTCAGCAGGCCGGTGAAACGGCGGGCCTGGCACAGCCATTCGCGCCCGCGGCCGCAGACACCGGCGGGCCCTCATTGCAACCCTGGGAAGGGTCGCTGGAGGCGGAAGCGCGCGAGTTGCTGGCCGCGGGACACGCGGACGTGTGGGACCGGCTGACGCGGCGCTTCGAGTCGCGGCTGATCCTCACCGCCCTAGCGTTCACGCGCGGCCGCCGCATCGAGGCGGCCCAGAAGCTGGGCATAGGCCGCAACACCATCACCCGCAAGATCCAGGAACTCGGCCTGGACGACAATTGAGCCTCGCTCCGGCCCGCTTCCGCTCGCGGTAGCCGTTCCGGGTGCGGACCGGGGGTGAGGGTCGTCATCTCCCCATCCGCGGTAGGGCCGCCGACCGCGGCGGAAATAAGATGCACCGATAATGCATGTTATGGATACGACCCCCGCAGAGCAACCCGACGCCCTGGCGCAGGCGCTGGCGCAGCCGTACCGGCATGGCTTCGTCACCGAGATCGAATCCGACTCGTTGCCGCCCGGCCTGGACGAGGACGTCATTCGCGAGATCTCGCGCCGCAAGCGCGAGCCCGAGTTCCTCTTGAAGTGGCGGCTGGCGGCCTTCGAGCGCTGGCGTGCCATGGAGGTGCCCGACTGGGCCTACCTGCGCATCGAGCCGATCGACTTCCAGGCCCTGTCCTACTACTCGGCGCCCAAATCGCTGAAGGACGGGCCCAAGAGCCTGGATGAAGTCGACCCCAAGCTGCTGGAGACCTACGAGAAGCTGAACGTGCCGCTGCACGAGCGCGCCCGCCTGGCCGGCGTGGCGGTGGACGCGGTGTTCGACAGCGTGTCGGTGGGCACGACCTTCCGCGAAAAGCTGGCCGAGGCCGGCGTGATCTTCTGCTCGTTCTCGCACGCGGTGGAGAACCACCCGGAACTGGTGGAGCGCTACCTGGGCACCGTGGTGCCGCAGGGCGACAACTTCTACGCGGCGCTCAATTCGGCCGTGTTCTCCGACGGCTCGTTCGTCTACGTGCCCGCCGGCGTGCGCTGCCCGATGGAGCTGTCGTCCTACTTCCGCATCAACGCCCGCAACACCGGGCAGTTCGAGCGCACGCTGATCATCGCCGAGGCCGGCAGCGAGGTGAGCTACCTGGAAGGCTGCACGGCACCGCAGCGCGACGAGAACCAGCTGCACGCGGCGGTGGTGGAACTGATCGCGCACGACGATGCCCGCATCAAGTACTCGACGGTGCAGAACTGGTACCCCGGCGACGAGCGCGGCGTGGGCGGCATCTACAACTTCGTGACCAAGCGCGCGCTGGCCGCCGGCAAGCGCTCGCGCGTGTCCTGGACGCAGGTCGAGACCGGCTCGGCCATCACCTGGAAGTACCCCAGCGTGGTGCTGCGCGGCGAGGGCTCCAGCGGCGAGTTCCACTCGATCGCGGTGTCCAACCACTTCCAGCAGGCCGACACCGGCACCAAGATGATCCACCTGGGGCCCAACACCACCAGCCGGATCGTCTCCAAGGGCATCAGCGCCGGCCACGCGCACAACAGCTACCGCGGCCTGGTGCGCATGGGGCCCACCGCCGCCGGCGCGCGCAACCACACGCAATGCGATTCGCTGCTGATCGGCTCGCACTGCGGCGCCCACACCTTCCCCTACGTGGAGTCGGCGCGCAGCGACGCCGTGGTCGAGCACGAAGCCACCACCACCCGTATCTCCGAGGAGCGCCTGTTCTATTGCCAGCAGCGCGGCCTGGACGCGCAGGAAGCCACGGCGCTGATCGTCGGCGGCTTCTGCCAGTCGGTGCTGGAGGAACTGCCGATGGAATTCGCGCTGGAAGCGCGCTCGCTGCTGGCCGTCTCGCTCGAAGGCGCGGTCGGCTGACGGATCGAACACAGAACTTGCAGGAAGCCACATCCATGAACACATCCCAACCCGTGCTGCAGGTCGAGGAACTGCGCGTCGCGATCGGTGAACGCGAGGTGCTGCGCGGCACGTCGCTGGCGATCCAGCCCGGCTCGGTGGCGGTCCTGATGGGCGCCAACGGCAGCGGCAAGAGCACGCTGGGCCTGGCGCTGGCCGGCCACCCGCGCTACCAGGTCCAGGGCGGCAGCGCGCGCTTCGCCGGCGCCGACCTGCTGGCCATGAACGTCGAGGAGCGTGCCCGCGCCGGGCTGTTCCTGTCGTTCCAGGCGCCGCCCGACATCCCCGGCGTGAAGAACAACCTGTTCATCCGCACGGCGCTGAATGCGGTGCGCGAATCGCGCGGCGAGGCGCCGCTGGACGCCTTCGACTTCCTGGGCCAGGCGCGCAGCTCGGCCAAGCGGGTCGGCCTGCCCGACGCCATGCTGGGCCGTCCGGTGAACGACGGCTTCTCCGGAGGCGAGCGCAAGCGCAACGAGCTGCTGCAACTGGCGCTGCTCAAGCCCAGGCTGGCCATCCTGGACGAGATCGACTCGGGCATGGACGTTGACGGCGTGCGCGCTGTGGTCGAGCTGATCGCTTCGCTGCGCCAGCAGGGCACGGCCTTCCTGATCGTCTCGCACTACCTGCAGATGATCGAATCGCTGGAGCCCGACGCGGTGCTGCGGCTGGCCGACGGCCGCATCGCGCAGAGCGGCGGGCTGGACCTGGCGCGCGAGATCGCGCGCACCGGCTACGCGAGCCAGCCGGCCGCGGTGGAGGCCTGAGCATGGCAGCGGGCGCTCCCACCGACGCGCTGGCCGCGCGCAAGCACCTCGAGGTGCACGGCTGGATCCCGAAGAAGGCCGAGGCCTTCCGCCACCTGCCGCCGCCGCCCGCCGCGGCGTGGCTGGGCGAGGGTGCGCCCGTGGCGGCGTCGCCCGAGGACGGCTGGTCGCTGCAGTCGCTGCCCGGCTCCACGGACGGCGCGGTGGAAGTGCGCTGGTTCGACGCCGCCGATGCCGCCCAGCGGGCCGAGCTGTTCGCCTCGCTGCCGGCCCCGGCCGACGATGAAGCGGCGCCCTTCGCGTGGGCGCACCGGGCGCTGGTGCGCACCGGCCTGCGGCTGCGCGTGTCCGCCGGCGAGAGCTTCCTGCGGCTGGACCGCACGCCGGTCGCCGGCGTGGAAGCGCCGCTGCTGCTGGTCGAGCTGGCGCCGGGCGCCTCCTGCGTGCTGCTCGAAGCGCATGCCGCGTCCACCGTCGGCCCTCAGGTGCAGAACCTGCAGGTGCACGTGCAACTGGCGCGCGGCGCCCGGCTGCAGCACCTGCGCCACGTGCCGGCGGGCGGCACCGACCGCATCGCCCACCACCTGCATGCGCGGCTGGACGAGGACGCGCAGTACGCCCAGGCCTTGCTGGCCACCGGCAGCGACTACCACCTGCAGCGCAACGTGGTGGTGCTGCAGGGCGCACGCGCCGCAGCCCGCATCGACGGCGTGCTGCTGGCCGCGGGCAACACGCTGGAGCAGCAGATCCTGTCGCGCCACAACGCGACCCACACGCGCAGCGGCGCCGAAGTGCTGGCGCTGGCCAGCGGGGGCGCGCGCGTGATCGGCAACGCACTGACCCACATGGCGCCGGGCTGCGACGAGGCCGAGGCCCGGCAGAAGCTGGCCGGCATCCCGATCGCGGGGAATCCGCGCATCGTGCTGCGCCCGCACCTGGAGATCCACCACGACCAGGTCCAGGCCTCGCACGGCGCGACCTGGGGTGCGCTGCCCGAGGAGGCCCTGTTCTTTGCCCGCCAGCGCGGCCTGGACGAGGCCGCCGCCAAGGCGCTGATCCTCGAAGGACTGGCGCGCGCGGCACTGGCACGCGGCGTCGACGACGATGCACTGCCCGAGGCGCTGCGCCTCGATGCCGCCTTGACGGACGCCGTGGCGCGCCACCTGGCGACCGCGCAAGCGAAGGAGAAAGCCCATGGGTGACAGGTTGCTGGAAGGCGCTCACGCGGGGCAGTTCCCCGGCCTGGCTCAGAGCGTCCACGGTGCGCCGCTGGCCTACCTGGACAACGCCGCGACGACCCACATGCCGCAGGCGGTGCTCGACGCGATGCAGGCCTACGAGACCGCCAACCGCGCCAACATCCACCGCGGCGTGCACACGCTCAGCCAGCGCTCGACCGAGGCCTTCGACCGCGCGCGCGACACGCTCAAGCGCTTCGTCGGCGCCGGCGACGCGCACGAGCTGGTGTTCACCTCCGGCACCACCGAGGCGCTGAACCTGGTGGCGCACGGCCTGTCCGACTCGGGCATAGGCCCCGCCGTGCTGCAGCCGGGCGACGAGATCGTCACCACGGCGCTGGAACACCACGCCAACCTGGTGCCCTGGCAGGCCGCGGCCCGCCGCAGCGGCGCGAAGCTGCACGTGCTGCGCCCGGACTCGCAAGGGCAGCTGCACGTCGACGACCTGGCGCGCCTGCTGGGGCCGCGCACCCGCGTCTTCGCCGTCACTGCCTGCGCCAACGCCACCGGCGAGCGGCCGCCTTTCGAGACGCTGCTGTCGCTGGCCGCCGAGGCCGGCGCGCTCACCGTGCTGGACGCTGCCCAGGCGGTGTCGCACGAGGTGCCGGCGCTGAGCCAGCTCGAGTGCGACTTCATGGCCTTCTCCGGCCACAAGATGTACGGCCCCATGGGCACGGGCGCGCTGGTCGGCCGGCGCGCGGCGCTCGAACGGCTGGCCCCGCTGCGGCTGGGCGGCGACATGGTCGAGTGGGTGAACGAACAGGACGCCACCTTTGCCGAGTTGCCGGCGCGGCTGGAAGGCGGCACGCCCAACGTGGGCGGTGCGGTCGGCATGGCGGCAGCGGCCGACTGGATCGATTCGATCGGGCGCGAGGCCATCGACTCGCACGTGCGCGCGCTGCGGGCCCATGCGGTGTCGCTGCTGTCGGCGCTGAAGGGCCTCCGGGTGCTGTCGCCCGGGGCCGACCACTCGGCCATCGTGTCCTTCGTGGCCGAGGACGCGCACCCGCACGACCTGGGCACGCTGCTGGACCGGCGCGGCATCGCCGTGCGCACCGGCCACCACTGCGCCCAGCCGCTGCTGGAGTGCCTGGGCATAGGCCCGACCACCCGCGCTTCCTTCGCCATCTACAACACGCACGAGGAAGTCGAGCGCCTGGCCGACGCCGTCGCCCATGCGCTGGAGGTACTGAGATGAACCACCCCGAAGCGCCTTCGGCGCTCCCCCTCGAGGGGCGCCACCAGCGGCCCGGCAGAGCCGGATCCGCGGTGGCACTGGTCCAGGCCATGCGTATTCATGTGCCCCGGCCAGTGAAAGGCGGGCTGGAGCAATTGAGATGAACGATCCTGTGGACGACCTGTACCAGGACCTGGTGCTGGAGCACAAGCGGGCGCCGCGCCACTTCGGCAAGCTGCCGCATCCCACGCACGAGGCGCGCGGTCGCAACCCGACCTGCGGCGACGACATCCAGGTGCAGCTGCAGCTGGAGGGCGAGGCGCTGAAGGACATCCGCTTCACCGGCCAGGGCTGCGCGATCTGCATCGCCTCGACCTCGATGATGACCGAGGCGCTGCACGGCCGCGACAAGCAGGTGGCGCAGGACCTGCAGCGGCGCTTCCGCGCCGTGCTGACCGGCGAGGCCGAACCGGAGGAAGCCGAGCTCGGCAAGCTGGTCAGCCTGGCCGGCGTGCGCGCCTATCCCAGCCGCATCAAGTGCGCGCTGCTGGGCTGGCATGCGCTGATGCATGCGCTGCAGCAGCCCGCCGGCGATACCGTGGCCACACTGGAGGAACCCGCGCCATGAGAGCACCGCGCGAAACCGTGATCTTCCGCCGGCCGGTGATGGTGGAACTGGTCCCCTACGGCAGCCAGATCGAACTGGATCCGGGGATGATGGGCCAGATCACCCAGTCGCTGGGCGGCAACTTCACCCTGGTCGTCGACGGCCAGATGGTGCGCCTGAAGGGCAGCGACGCCGACGCGATCGGCAAGGAGCCGCCTTCCGCGCAGCAGGACGCCGACGACGGCGACGAGACCGACCTGGAAGAGCGGGTCTGGAACACGCTGCGCACCTGCTACGACCCCGAGATCCCGGTCGACATCGTGGAACTGGGCCTGGTCTATGCGTGCGTGCTCACGCCCATGGACGACGGCCGCACCCACGTCGGCATCCAGATGACCCTGACGGCGCCCGGCTGCGGCATGGGCGAGGCGATCGCCAACGAGGTGGCCGACAAGGTGCTGGCGCTCAAGGGCGTGGGCGAGGTGAACGTCGACATGGTGTTCGACCCGCCCTGGGACCGCTCCCGCATGTCCGAGGCCGCCCAACTCGCGCTCGGCGTGTGAGCGCGCGCAACCCTTTCCAACTCCTGATCCCGATTCGATGACCCTGAACATCCTGCTGCTCGAAGACGTCCATGCCAGTGCCAACCCGGTGCTGGAAGTGCTGCCGGAGGTGCAGATCCGCCGACTGAAGCACGCGCCCGATGCGGCGGAACTCAGGGAGCTGCTGTCCGATGTCCACCTGCTCGGGCTGCGCTCGCGCACCCCGCTCGATGCCAAGGCGCTGGAAGCGGCGCCGCAGCTGCGCGCCGTCGGCGCCTACTGCACCGGCACCAACAACATCGACCTGAAGACGGCGGCCGAGCGCGGCGTGGCCGTGTTCAACGGCCCGTTCTCCAACACCCGCTCGGTGGCCGAGCTGGTGATCGGCCATGCCATCCACCTGCTGCGCCGCATCCCCGAGCGCCAGGCGGCCGCGCGCCGCGGCCAGTGGCTCAAGGACGCCAAGCGGTCCAACGAGATCCGCGGCAAGACGCTGGGCATCGTGGGCTACGGCAAGATCGGTACCCAGACCGGCCTGCTGGCCGAGGCCATCGGCATGCGCGTCATCTTCCACGACGTCGAGGCCAAGCTGCCGCTGGGCAATGCCAAGCCGGCGCCCAGCCTCAAGGCCCTGCTGGAGGAGGCCGACGTGGTCACGCTGCACGTGCCGCAGACGCCGCAGACCAAGCACCTGATCGATGCGCAGCGGCTGGCGCAAATGAAGGAAGACGCGGTGCTGATCAACTTGGCGCGCGGCCAGGCAGTGGACATCGCTGCGCTGCACGACGCCTTGTCCAAGGGACCACTGCGCGGCGCCGCGATCGACGTCTTCCCGGTGGAGCCGGCCTCGTCCGCGCACACCTTCGAGTCGCCGCTGCGTGAACTGGACAACGTGATCCTCACCCCGCACGTGGGCGGCTCCACGGTGGAAGCCCAGCGCAACCTGGGCGTCGAGGTGTCGGAGAAGCTGCGCGACTACCTGATGCTGGGCGCGGTGCGCGGCAGCGTCAACCTGCCCGAGCTGGGCGCCGGCCCGGTGCGCGGCGCGGCGCGCCTGGTGCACCTGCACCGCGACCAGCCGGGCGTGATGTCGCAGCTCAATGGCGTGCTGGCCGGCGCCGGCCTGAACGTCACGCAGCTGCACCTGGAAACCGATCGCGGCTTGGGCGTCGCGGTGGTCGACCTGAGCCAGGAGCCGGACAGCGGCACCCTGGGCGCGGTCCGCCAGATCAGCGCCACGCTGGCCAGCTTCATCGCGTTCTCTCGGGGGGCCTGAGCTCCTTGTCGACCCCGCGCCGCGGGGACGACGCTCAGCGCTCGACCGCCAGCGGCAGCTGCGAATAGCCGCTGCCGGGGTAGTGCGCATTCACGGGCTGGCGGCCGGCCACCGGCGCCAGCCAGCGCGTGCCGGCCAGCAGTTCCTCCATCACCACCCGCAGCTGCAGGCGCGACAGTTCCGCGCCCGGGCACACGTGCACCCCGGCGCCGTACAGCAGGTTGAGCGAGGGATCGCGATCCAGCCGGCATTCGTCCGGATCGCCGAACACCGTGTCGTCGCGGTTGGCCGAGGCCCACATCAGGGTCAGCCGCTCGCCGGGTGCGAAATCGCGGCCGGCCACGCACGCGGGCTGGCGCACGATGCGCCGGTTGGCGATCAGCGGCGGGTGGATGCGCAGGATCTCGTCGATGGCTGCCCGCAGCAGCTGCGGCTCGTCGCGCAGTTGCCGTTGCAGCGGCGCGTGCTGGGCCAGGTAGTACGGCAGGATGCCCAGGCAGGACGCCAGGGTGGCCAGCTCGCCCACGGTCCAGTTGCGCAGGATGCTGACGATCTCCTCGTCGGTGATCGGCCGGCCGGCTATGGTCTCGCGCATCAGGCGGCCCGTCAAATCATCGCGCGGCTCGCCGTCGCCGCGGCGCAGGTCCAGTTGCCTGCGGATGTGGCCGTCGAACTCGAACGCCACCGCCACCAAGGCGCTGCGATCGCCGGCCAGCGTGGCGGCCTGGCTGCGCCGCATCCAGTCGCGCAGCGGCTGGTGCAGCTCCTCGCCCCATTCCATGTACGCGCACAGCAGTCGAACCGCAGTTTCGTGGGCGAAGCCGTCCATCCACTCCAGCTCGCCGGCGGGCAGCGCCTGCACCTGTTCGCGGGCAATGGCGCGTGCCCGCGGTTCGAACGCGGCAAGCCGCTCCGGCAGGAAGTAGGCCTCGACCAGCGCCCGCCACGGCGTGTGCTCGGGCGGGTCCATGCCGTTGGGGATGGAGACGTGGGCCGACACCGCGTTGCCGAAGTGGTCGGGGTCGTGCAGGACCTGCATCACGTCGGCATGGCGGAACAGCGACCACTGCAGGTAGTCGCTGTGTGCCACCGGACACCGCTGCCGCATGCGGTCGTAGGCGGCGAGCTGGTCGTCCTGCACGGCGGGATCGCGCGGATCCCAGTGGTCCGCCCGGTCGGGTGCGCGCATGGCTTCAGCCGTCCTTGCCGTCGATCCGGGTGCTCGCCAGCCAGGGCGTGTAGATCCACAGGTAGACCAGGAAGGCGGCGCCCCAGGCCACCGAGGCGGCGCTCACCGCCACGGTGTAGGCGCTGGGCACGGCGACGGGCAGCAGCACTCGCAGCACGGCAGCACCCATCACCAGGACATAGGCCAGCGCCTCGGCCCGGCCCACCTGCAGCGGGCGGCCGGTGTGGCCGCGCGCCGTGCGGGTGATCATGCCGATGATCAGACCGCCGACCAGGCCGACCGCCAGGGCATGCAGGCCCAGCGAGGCCGCGACCCAGCCGAACTGCGCCAGTGCCAGCAGCGCCAGGCCCAGCGGCAGCCAGGCGTACGAGAGGTGCAGGATCCACAGGATGGGGCGCTTGAGCGTCACGCCCGGCGCCCAGTACGACTGGCGCAAGGCCTGCAGCACGGCGGCAACGGCACAGGCAGCGCCCGTGATCGCGTTCGGCGGCGCGAACGCCCACAACGCCAGGGCCAGCGCCGTTGCGCCGAAGGCGGCCCATCCCAGCCGCGGTGTCGGCGTGACCTTCAGGCCGGGCGTCGCGTTGGCCGTGAACGAGGGCACCACCCGGCCGGCCATCACGTGGATGATCAGCACGATCAGGCCGAGCGCCGCATGCAGCGGGGCCAGCGGCGAAATCCCGACCAGGCCCAGCGCGCCGAGGTGGAAGCACAGGTTCGCCAGCGCCAGCAGCACCAGGATGCCGGCCAGCGGCAGGTTGCGCTTGTTCCCGGCCTTGAGCAGCACGCGGCCGAAGATGATGGCGACCGCGGGCAGCAGCGCGACGTCGAGGGCCGCATAGACGGGGTAGGGCGCGGCAAACGCGGCCAGGCGCGCGGCCAGCCACAGGAGGGCGAGCGCGCCGAGTCCTGCGCCGCGGACCGTGTCCAGCCCGGTCCAGGCCCGTCCGGCGGTCAGCAGAAAGCCCACGATGACGCCAATGGCAAAGCCGAACAGCATCTCGTGCGCATGCCACAGCATGGGCGCGATCGCCATGGTCAGCTGCACGTGGCCGAGCCACAGGCCCACCCACAGCGGCACGCCGATCGCGGCCAGTGCCGCGGCGCCGATGTAGAAGGGGCGGAATCCCAGCCGCAGCAGTGGCAGCCCGGACGGGGCGGGTCCCTGGCGGGGTGGCTGGGCGGGCGAGATGGCGATCGGGGGCTGTTTCACGGTGCAGTCCGCCGGGATTTGCTTGCCCGGCCAAAAAGATGCAGAATAGGTGAATCTTAAGACGCAGCGGGCCGCGAAGCAAGGGCGACGTGCTGCGATGTGCGAGGGGATTGCGAAGCCGCAGTTCCTCGCGCCCCTGAGTAGAGAAGCCTCTTCGTGCGCCTGGCCGAATACACCGACTACACGCTTCGCGTGCTGATGTACTGCGCGTCCAACCCTGGGCGGCTGGTGACCATCGCCGAGATGGCCGAGCGGCATGGCGTGTCGCGCAACAACCTGATGAAGATCGTCAGCGACCTGAGCCGCCAGGGCCTGCTGGCGACCACGCGCGGGCGCGGCGGCGGCGTGCAGCTGATGCTGGAACCGCACGAGATCCGCATCGGCGACGTGGTGCGCGCCGCGGAGACGGACTTCCGCCTGGTCGAGTGCTTCGACGAAGCCACCAACACCTGCGCGATCTCGCCCACCTGCCGCATGAAGCGCCTGCTCGATGGCGCGCTCGCGGCCTACTTCCGCGAGCTCGATGGCGCGACCCTGGCCGACCTGGTGCTGCCCCCCGTCGCCGCCGGCCAGGCCGGCGCCGGCGTGGTGATCCACGTCCGCGCGACGGCACCGGCAGTGCCCGCGGCCGCGAAGAAGCGGGCGCCGGCACGCACGACGAAAGCCGTGCCCGCGCGCCGCGCGCGCGCCTGAATTCCCCAACCGATTCGCGCGAAGCCCGCGACGCTTCCGCGGGATTGCACTCGCCGCAAGCGACTCGCCCACATAATAGATGCACCATCAATGCATCTTTGAGGACACCATGTCGCAACCCCACCAGCACCTCTCGCCCGACGCCCTGTATCCCTTCGATGCGCGCGGCGTCGCCAAGCGCTTCCGCCACGCCGCCATCTTCGGTGCGCTGGACGCGCTGCAGCCCGGCGAGACCATGCGGTTCTGCAACGACCACGACCCGCTGCCGCTGCTGGCGCAACTGCAGGCGCGCTACGGCGACCGCGTCGCGATCGAGTACCGGCGGCGCGAACCGGGCGAGATCGTGATCGACTTCATGGTGCAGTGAGCATGGCCATGGCCCCCGCTGTGGAGGGCTTCCCGGCCTTCTTCGACCAGGCCCCGGTCATCCGGGTGCGCGACCCGCTCGCGCAGTTCCTGGGTGCCGCGAACGGCGGCGTGCTGCAGTACCGCTACGCCGACGCGGTTCGGCTGGCCGGGCATTCCTGTCCGACGGTCGCCTCCGCCTTCCTCATGACCCGTGCGGCCCTGCGGGCCCTGTACGGCGACGCGCTGCCCGAGCGGGGCGGCGTGCGGGTGGAATTGCGCGAGCCGGCCACCGAAGGCGTCACCGGGGTGATCGCCAACGTGGTGTCGCTGGTCACCGGCAGCACCGTGGACACCGGCTTCAAGGGCCTGGGCGGGCAGTTCGACCGCCGCCGGCTGCTGGCCTACGAGGCGCCGATCGAATCGACGCTGCGCTTCACGCGGGTGGAGGACGGCAGCGCCGTGTCGACGTCGTCGCGAGCGGAACTCGTCCCCGGCGACCCGCGCATGCGCGAGCTGATGGCCCTGTGCGTGATGGGCCGCGCCAGCGAGGAGCAGCAGCGCGAGTTCGGATCGCTCTGGCAGGACCGCGTACGCCGGCTGCTGCTGGAGCATGCGGACGACCCGGACGTGATCCTGGTGCACTGACCGCGGCGCAGCCGCGCTCGCGTGGATGCCCGCCTTCGCGCGGGCACGACGGTCGCTTCAGATCTCCACCGTCACCGGCGCGTGGTCGCTGGGCTGCTTCCACTTGCGCGGGACGCGGTCGATGCCGCAGCCCTTCACGTGCGCGCGCAGCGGCTCGCTCACCAGGATGTGGTCGATGCGCAGGCCGCGGTTCTTCTGGTAGCCCAGCATGCGGTAGTCCCACCAGCTGAAGCTCTTCTCGGGCTGCTCGAACAGGCGGAAGCTGTCGCACAGCCCCAGCCCGAGCAACCGCTGGAAGTGCTCGCGCTCCTCGCGCGTGTGGTGGATGGTGTCGCGCAGGCCGTCCGGGTCCCAGCTGTCGCGGTCCTCCGGCGCGATGTTGAAGTCGCCCAGCAGCACCAGCCGCGGGTGTTGCCTCAGCTCCTCGCACACATAGGCATTCAGCCCGCCCAGCCAGCTCATCTTGTAGGCGAACTTCTCGCTGCCGGGCGCCTGCCCGTTGACGAAGTAGCCGTTGATCACGCGCAGGTCGCCCTGCGGCGCCTCCACCGTCGCGGCGATCACGCGCGAGTGCTCGTCCTCGAAGCCGGCGATGTTCTTCGCGATGTCGCGCAGCGGCGTGCGCGAGAGGATGGCCACGCCGTTGTACGTCTTCTGCCCGAACACCGCGCAGTGCGGATAGCCGGCCTCGCGGATCGCCTCCAGCGGGAACTTGTCGTCGGTGAGCTTGAGCTCCTGCAGGCACAGCACGTCCACCGGGTTGGCGGCCACCCAGTCCAGCACGTGCTGCAGGCGGGCGGTGAGCGAATTGACGTTCCAGGTGGTGATCTTCATGCGGCGGCTCGGTGCGCGAAACGGCTGGATTCTAGGCAGTGGCTACAGCAGCCACTCGATCGGCAACCAGGACAGCGCCCGCACCATCCACCGCAGGGCCACGCTGGTGCCGGGCTCCTGGTCGTGCACACGCTCGCCGTCGCTGCGGTGCTCGAGCCAGCGAAGCGAGCCATCGGCGGCGGCCCGCACCTGGTACGCGCGCTGCGGCAGTCCGGCTTGCAGCGATCGCTCCATTGCGAGCGCCATGTCCGGGCTCTCGATCAGGAAACCCATCTCGGTGTTCAGGCGCGCCGATCGCGGGTCGAAGTTGAAGGAGCCGACGAAGATCCACCGGCCATCGACCGAGAACGTCTTGGCATGCAGGCTCGAGACGGAGCTGCCCGCCAGCGGAGACTGGGCCTGCACCGGCGGCGGCGATGCCGACCGCTCGAGCTCGAACAATTGCACGCCGCCTTCCAGCAGGGCGGGGCGGCGGCGGGCATAGCCGGCGTGCACGACCGGAACGTCGGTGGCGGCCAGGCCGTTGGTCAGCACCCGGACCTGCACGCCGCGCTGCGCCAGGCCGGTGAGGAAGGCCGTGCCGCGCTCGGCCGGCACGAAGTACGCCGAAACGAGGTTCACCTGCTCGCGTGCCTGTTCGATCACGGGGGCGATTTGCGGCCACAGGAGGTCCTTGCGCTCGGCCCGGCCCAGCGCCTTGGCGGGGTCGTCGCTGGCCATGCGCACCGGCACCCACTGCAGCGGCAGGCGGCGTGCCAGCAGGTCCCGCACGAAACCCGATGCCGAGACGGCAGCCACGTAGTCGCGGCCCAGCGGCTGTTGGCGGCTGGCGGCTGCTCGCGCGGCGAGGGCATGCAGCGCATCCGGGCCCGCGGCAGGCAACAGGTCCTCGGCCGCATACGCCGAGGCGCTGTCCCAGTAGCGATCGAAATCGCGACCGACTTCGCGGGCCACCGGCCCGACCGCCATCACGTCGAGGTCGAAGTAGAGCAGGTCGCCGTGCGCGTCGAAGTACGCATCCCCGATGTTGCGGCCGCCGATCACGGTCGCCTGCCGGTCGGCGGTGAACGACTTGTTGTGCATGCGGCGGTTGAGCCGGGCGAATTCGGTCAGGTAACCCAGCCAGCGCCAGTCGCGCGTGGCGAACGGGTTGAACAGCCGCACCTCGATGCGCGGGTGGGCGGCCAGCGCCGCCAGCACGGGATCGAGGCCGACGGTGTTGTTGTCGTCCAGCAGCAGCCGCACCTGCACGCCGCGGTCGGCAGCCTGCCGCAACGCGTCCAGCAACAGCGTGCCGGAGAGGTCGGCCTGCCAGATGTAGTACTGCACGTCGAGCGTGCGCTCGGCCGCACCGGCCAGCAGGATCCGGGCGGCGAAGGCATCGTGGCCGCTGGCCAGCGCCAGCACGCCCGAGCGACCCGGGTGCGCCGCGGCAAGGGGCCCGATGCTGCGGGCCAGTGACGTCGAGCCGGTGTCCGGCGCCGGAAGCGCCGTCGGGCGCCCGGGTGGCTGTGGCAAGGGCTTGCAGCCCGCCAGCAGGATGGCCAACGCCAGCAAGGATCCGCAATGGCGGACCCGGCGCTTCGTCCTACTCGGACGCCACCCCGCGTCCATACGTCACGAACGCGAAGCGCAGGCCGCTGGCCGACACGTGCTCGGCCCGCTCCAGCTCGATCCAGTCGTCCGGCAGCGCGGGCGCGTGCACGTCGCCCTCGAAATCGGCGTCGATCTCGGTCACTTCCGCCACCTGCGCCAATGGCAGGGCCTCGCGAAGGATCTCGGCGCCCCCGATCACCCAGGCGTGCACGGCCGGAGCGCACAGGGCCAGGGCCTCGGCCAGCGAGCCCGCGCGCAGTGCGCCGGCCGCCGCCCAATCCGGCTGGCGGGTGACGACGACGTTGGTGCGCCCGGGCAAGGGCCGGAAGCGCTCGGGCAGCGAGTCCCAGGTCCTGCGGCCCATGATCACGGGCGAGCCCAGGGTGACCTTGCGGAAGTGCGCCAGGTCCTCCGGCAGGTGCCAGGGCAGCACGCCGTCCTTGCCGATGACGCCGTTGCGGGCGCGGGCGTAGACCAGCCCCAGCTTCATACCGCCACCGGCGCCTTGATCGGCCCGTGGCACTGGTAGTCCAGCACCTCGAAGTCCTCGTACGCGTACTCGAAGATCGACGGCGGCCGGCGACGGATGTTCAGCACCGGGTAGGGGTAGGGCTGGCGTGACAGCTGCAGCTCCACCTGCTCGTGGTGGTTGCTGTAGATGTGGCAGTCGCCGCCGGTCCAGATGAAGTCGCCCACGCCCAGGTCGCACTGCTGCGCCATCATGTGCGTCAGCAGCGCGTAGCTTGCGATGTTGAAGGGCACGCCCAGGAAGATGTCGGCGCTGCGCTGGTACAGCTGGCAGGACAGCTTGCCGTCCGCCACGTAGAACTGGAAGAAGGCGTGGCAGGGGGCCAGCGCCATCTTCGGCAGGTCGGCCACGTTCCAGGCGCTGACGATGATGCGCCGGGAATCCGGATGGGTCCGGATCGTCCTGACCGCCTCGGCGATCTGGTCGACCTGCCCGCCGTCCGGCGTGGGCCAGCTGCGCCACTGCACGCCGTAGACCGGACCGAGGTCGCCGTCCTCGCGCGCCCATTCGTCCCAGATCGTCACCCCGCGCTCGCGCAGCTTGTTGTTGTCGCTGGAGCCTTCCAGGAACCACAGCAGCTCGTGGATGATGGATTTCAGGTGCACCTTCTTGGTGGTGACCAGCGGGAAGCCCTCGTTCAGGTCGAAGCGCATCTGGTAGCCGAACACGCTGCGCGTGCCAGTACCGGTGCGATCGGTCTTGGGCGTGCCATGCGCGTACACATGGCGCATGAAGTCTTCGTACTGGGAGCGGACGGGTCGCGACGTCATGCGGAAATTATCGGTGCAGCACCCGGCCGGGGTTGAAGACGCCCTTCGGGTCCAGCGCCTGCTTGATCGCCCGCATCATCGACAGCGCGACCGGCGACTTGTAGTCGGGCAGCGTCCCGGCCTTGAGGGCGCCCACGCCATGCTCGGCCGAGATCGAACCGCCGAAGCGCCGCACCTGGCTGTAGACCAGGTCGTTGACGCGATCTTCCTGCTCGCGCAGGAAGGCCGGGCCATCGGCACCCTCGGGCGCCTGCACGTTGTAGTGCAGGTTGCCGTCGCCCAGGTGGCCGAAGTTCACCAGCCGCACGCCGGCGATCTCGCGCACCAGCAGCGCGTCGGTTTCCTCGCAGAAGGCCGGGATGCGCGAGATCGGCACCGAGATGTCGTGCTTGATGTTCAGCCCCTCCTGGGCCTGCGCCATCGAGATGCTCTCGCGCACGTGCCACAGCTGCGCCGCCTGCGCCAGGTTCTCGGCCACCACGGCGTCCGTGACCAGGCCCTGCTCCAGCGCCGCTTCCAGCAGGCCCTCGAACTGCGCGCGCGCATGCGCTTCCGATTCGTGGTCGGCGTTCTCCAGCAGCACGCCCCAGGGGCTCTCGTCGGCGAAGGGCACGCGCTGCTGCGGGAAGTGCTTGCTCACCAGCGACAGCGCGAAGCGGCCCATGACCTCGAAACCGGTCAGCCCCGGCCCGAGCCGCCCGTGGGCCAGTTCGAGCAGCCGCACGGCGTGCTCCATCGACGGCACCGCGGCCCAGGCGGTCAGGCTGGCCGCCGGGCGGGGGAAGAGCTTGAGGGTCGCGGCCGTGATCACGCCCAGCGTGCCCTCGCTGCCGATGAACAGCTGCCGCAGGTCGTAGCCGGTGTTGTCCTTGCGCAGGCCGGAGAGCCCGTCCCAGACCTCCCCCTGCGCCGTCACCACCTCCAGCCCCAGGCACAGCTCGCGCGTGTTGCCGTAGCGCAGGACCTGGGTGCCGCCGGCATTGGTGGACAGGTTGCCGCCGATGGTGCAGCTGCCTTCGGCGGCCAGGCTGAGGGGGAACAGCAGGCCGGCCTGCTCGGCGGCCTCCTGCACCGATTGCAGGATGCAGCCGGCTTCCACCGTCAGTGTCAGGTTGTCGCGGTCCAGGCCGCGCACGGCGTTCAGGCGCTGCAGGCTCAGGACGATTTCGGTACCGCTGTCGTCGGGCACGCCGCCGCACACCAGGCCGGTGTTGCCGCCCTGCGGCACGATGGAGGTGCCCGCTTCGGCGCAGGCCTTCACCACCGCGGCGACTTCGGCGGTGCTGCCCGGGCGCACCACGGCCAGCGCCTTGCCGCGCACGCGCTTGCGCCAGTCCTCTTCCCAGGCACCCAGGTCGCCGTCGGTCAGTACGTGGGGCGCGCCGACGGTGGCGCGCAGCTTGTCGATCAGAGGGTTCACGTCGGTTTCCTCTTGCGCGGTCCCAGCCGCAGGCGCACGTGCAGCGCGCAGGCGGTGAACAGGGCCAGGCACAGGATGATTTGCAGGATGGGCAGCCAGGCCGGCGCGACCGGGTCGTTCCAGGCCCGCATCACGCCTTCGGCGAAATACAGCCAGACCAGCAGGCTGACCCAGCGGTAGGTGTACATGCGGTGGCGCAGGAAGCCGGCGAGCGGGAACAGCAGCGGGACGACCTTGAGCGCCCACAGCGAGCCGCCCGGGCGCAGCGGCGCCAGCCACAGTTCCCAGGCCAGCCCGAGGGCGACCAGCGCCAGCAGGCTGCCGACGGCCAGCGCCCGGATGATCCGCAGCGAGACGGGCGCCGCGGTCGCGGAGGAAGGCATCGTGTCCATGGCCGATGGCATCATAGCGGCCGATGAAAGTGGCCCCGCTGCTCGCCGAGCTCTCGCACTTTCCCTGGCTGTCGACGGCGCGCACGCTGGGCGAACGGTTCCGGGAGGACCGGCTGGGCGTCAGCGCCAGCAGCCTGACCTTCACCACGATGATCGCGCTGGTGCCGCTGGTCACCGTGACGCTGGCGGTGTTCACCGCCTTCCCCATGTTCAACAAGCTGCAGGGCACGGTGCAGCAGTGGCTGGTGCAAAGCCTGGTGCCCGACGCCATCGCGCGGCAGGTGCTGGGCTACCTGACCCAGTTCGCCGGCAAGGCGAGCCGGCTCGGCGCCGCGGGCCTGGCCGTGCTGTTCGCCTCCGCCATCGCGCTGGTCCTGACCATGGACCGCACCCTCAACGGCATCTGGCGCGTCAAGCGCCCCCGTCCTCTGGCGCAGCGGGTGCTGATCTACTGGGCGGTGATGACGCTGGGACCGCTGCTGCTGGGCGCCAGCCTGAGCGCCACGTCCTATGCGGTGTACGTCTCGCGTGGGCTGGTGCGCGGCACGCCGGGCGGGCTGCAGTTCCTGCTGGACCTGCTGGAGTTCGTGCTGCTGGCCGGCGGGCTGGCGGCCCTGTACCGCTTCGTGCCCAACACGCCGGTGCGCATCGCCCACGCGGTGGCTGGTGGCGTATTCGCCGCGCTGGGCATCGAGATCGCCAAGCGGCTGCTGGCCTGGTACCTGGGCCTGGTGCCCAGCTATTCGGCGGTCTACGGCGCGTTCGCCACGCTGCCCATCCTGCTGATCTGGATCTACGTCGCCTGGCTGGTGGTGCTGCTCGGTGCCGTGGTGGCCGCCTACCTGCCGGCCCTGCTGGGCGCCACGCAGCGCGTCACGGGCGGGCCGGGCTGGCCGTTCCAGCTCGCGCTGGAAGTGCTGCAGCACCTCCACGCCGCCCGCGCCACGGCCCGCCGCGGCATGGACATCGACGAACTGGTCGCGGCGCTGCGCGTCGGTCCGCTGCAGCTGGAGCCGGTGCTGGAGACGCTGGTGCAGCTCGACTGGATCGGCCGCCTGAACGAGGTGGACGACGACGTGGGCACCCGCTACGTGCTGCTGGCCGACGTGCAGTCGACGGCGCTGGAGCCGCTGGTGCGGCACCTGCTGCTGCCGCACACCGACACCACGAAGGCCGTGTGGGAGCAGGGCGGGATCTCGCGGCTGTACCTGAAGGACGTGGTCTGACTTCCCAGTCATTCCCGCGAAGGCGGGAATCCAGTGCGTCGGCTTTTCTACTGGATCCCCGCTCCGCGGGACGACCACTCACTAGAAGGGAATGCGCCCCATCCAGATGTCCCGGTACATCGCGTAGTCGCCCATGAAGCTCCACACCGGGTACTTGAACGTCGCCGGCCGGTTCTTCTCGAAGAAGAAGTGGCCGATCCACGCGAACGCGTAGCCGGCCACCAGTCCTGCGAGCAGGTACCAGAAGCTCAGCGTCACCACGGCGGCGATCAGCAGCGCGGTGCCTATGCTGGTGCCCACGAAGTGCAGGCGGCGGCAGGTGCGGTTGGCGTGCTCGCCCAGGTAGAACGGGTAGAACTCGGCGAAGCTGCGAAAGCCCGATTGCGCGGTCGTGTCGGCCATGCTGGTCTCCTGTCGTTCCGGACGAACGCAGTTTAGGCCAGCGTGAAGGGTGCGTGCAGGAAGCCGCGGAAGCGCGCCCGGCCGCCGCGCATGGGTGGCGCCGTGAGCCGGTACTCCGGAAAGCGCGCCAGGAAGCGCCCGATGGCGACCCGGCCCTCCAGCCGGGCCAGGCTCAGGCCGGCGCACTGGTGGATGCCGAAGCCGAAAGCCAGGTGGCGGTTGTTCTCGCGGGTGAGGTCCAGCTCGTCCGGGCGCTCGAACACGGCCGGGTCGCGGTTGGCCGCGCCTATGCACAGGGTCACCAGGGCGCCTTCGGGCAGGGCCACCCCGCCCACCTCGCAGGCGCGCAGCGCGCGCCGGTTGCCGAGCTGGTTGGACGACTCGAAGCGCAGGAACTCGTCGACGGCCAGCGACATCGCCGGCTCCAGCGCCGCCCAGTCGGGCCGGGTGCCGATGGTGCGCAGCAGCAGCGCCTTCTGCTGCGGCCACTCCTGCAGCGCCACCAGCGCATTGCCGATCAGGTTGGTGGTGGTCTCGTGGCCGGCGTTGAGGATGAAGATGCAGTTCTGCAGCAGCTCGTGCTCGCCCAGCTGCTCCCCGTCCTCGCCCTGGATCAGGCGAGTCAGGACGTCGTGCTCGGGGTCGCCGGGGTGCCGGCGGCGATCCGCCACCAGCCCCTTCAGGTAGTTCAGCATCTCGACCACGCTGCGGTTGCCGGCGGCCTCCTGCGCGGGTGTGAGGCGGGGCTCCAGCGCGCCCAGGATGGCCAGCGACCACTCGCGCAGGGGACCGCGCTCGGCGTGCGGCACCCCCAGCAGGTTGCCGATGATCTCGACCGGGATCGCGGCCGCGAAGTCCTCGACCAGGTCGCCGCCGCCCTGGGCCTCGATGCGGTCCAGCAGCCGGTCCACCAGCTCGACCAGCCCCGGCTCCATGCCGGCGATGGCGCGCCGGGTGAGGGCGCCCATGATCAGCTTGCGCACCCGGGTGTGCAGCGGCGGGTCGTTGAACACCAGGCTGGTCGTGTGGTGCGCCAGCAGCGGCGAGCCCTCGCCGTACTTGGGCGTGAACTCCACCTTCTTGTCCGAGCTGAAGGTGTGGGCGTCGCGGTAGACCGCCACCAGGTCGGCGTAGCGCGTGAGGAACCACGAGCCGTCCGGCATGTGCCGCACGGGCTCGCGCTCGCGCAGCGCCGCATAGACCGGGAAGGGGTTGGCGTAGAAGTCCGGCGGCAGCTCGCGCAGGTCGAAGCTGTCGGCGATGGCCTGCGCGCGCTCGGCGCTCATGGGCGGGGTGATGGCGTCGGCGTTCATGGCGCTCCCGGGCTCAGGGCTTCAGGAAGGACTTGAGTGCCGCCAGCACCTCGTCGGGAGCCTCGGACATCATGTCGTGTCCGCCGTTCACCAGCACGGTGCGGCCGTCCCTGGCCTTGGCCTGCAGCGACTGCGCCGCGCGTGGCGGCGTCATCGCATCGTGGCGCCCGAGCACGAACAGCACCGGGCACTGCAGCTTCTCCATCGCGGCCTCGCCGCCCTGGTAGCCGTCGCAGGCGCTGAAGCCGCGGTGGAACACGTTCACGTCCGGATTGCTGGCCAGCACGCGCCGCATCAGGGCGCGGGCCCCGCCGTACACCCAGGTGCCGGCGCCCAGCGACGAGGGCGGCGGCGCCAGCATCGAATGCGAGAACACGTTGACCATGTGGATCGCCTTCTCCGGCGCATTCAGCGAGGTGTCGAGCAGGGCCGGCGACACCTTCATCGGGAACGCGGTGCCGACCATGGCGATGCGGTCTATGCGCTCCGGCGCCTGGGCGGCCGCTTCCAGCGCGATCAGCGAGCCGAAGCTGTGGCCCACCAGCGTCGCCCGCTGCACGCCGGCCGCATCGAGCAGATCGAGGATGAAGCGGGCGCCGTCCTCCACGGACGTCGGCGGTTCGCCGCCGCTGCGGCAGTGGCCGGGCAGGTCCAGCGCCAGCACGTTCCAGCCGTGGTGCGCGAAATAGCGCGACTGCAGGATCCAGACGCTGTGGTCGTTCAGCACGCCGTGGATGAAGACGACGGTCGGCTGGGCCGCATCGAAGGGCTTGCCGCCGGTGTAGCACCAGGCCTTGTGGCCGCGGACGTTCAGATCCATGGTCAAGCTGCCTTTTCCGCGGCCTTCAGGGCGCGCTTGAGGTCGTCGATGAGGTCGTCCGGATCCTCCAGGCCGATGGACAGCCGGATCGTCCCCTGCCCGATGCCGGCGCCGGCCAGGGCTTCGTCGGTCATGCGGAAGTGGGTGGTGCTGGCCGGGTGGATCACCAGCGAGCGGCAGTCGCCCACGTTGGCCAGGTGGCTGAACACCTTCAGCGCCTCGATGAAGGTGCGGCCCTGGGCCCGGTTGCCGCGCAGGTCGAAGCTGAACACCGAGCCGGCGCCCTTGGGCAACAGCTTCTGCGCCAGAGCATGGCTGGGGTGCGATTCCAGCATCGGGTGGCCCACGCTCTGCACGAAGGGGTGCGAGGCCAGGAACTGCACCACCTTCTCGGTGTTGCGCATGTGGCGCTCCATGCGCAGGGGCAGGGTCTCGATGCCCTGCAGGATCAGCCAGGCGGTGTGCGGGCTCATGCAGGCGCCGAAGTCGCGCAGGCCCTCGCGTCGGGCGCGCAGCAGGAAGGCGCCCACCGTGGATTCCTCGCTGAACACCATGCCGTGGAAGCCGTCGTAGGGCCGCGTGAGCACGTCGAACTTGCCCGACCGGTCCCAGTCGAAGCTGCCGCCGTCGACCACGATGCCGCCGATCACGGTGCCGTGCCCGGACAGGAACTTGGTGGCCGAGTGGTAGACCAGGTCGGCGCCCAGTTCCAGCGGCTTCTGCAGGTAGGGCGTGGTGAAGGTGGAATCGACCAGCAGCGGCAGGCCGGCCTCGTGCGCGATGGCCGACACCGTCGGGATGTCCAGCACGTCGAGACCCGGGTTGCCCACGGTCTCGCCGAACAGCAGCCGGGTGTTGGGCCGGATGGCGGCACGCCAGCCGTCGATGTCGCCCGGCTTGACGAAGGTCGTCTCGATGCCGAAGCGCGGCAGCGTGTAGTGCAGCAGGTTCTGGGTGCCGCCGTACACGGCCGTGCTGGCCACGATGTGCGAGCCCGAGCCCATCAGCGTGGCGATGGACAGGTGCAGGGCCGCCTGCCCGCTGGCCGTGGCGATGGCGCCGATGCCGCCGTCCAGCGCCGACACCCGTTGCTCCAGCACCGCATTGGTCGGGTTGCTGATGCGGGTATAGACGTAGCCGGCCCGCTCGAGGTTGAACAGCGAGACCGCGTGGTCGCTCGATTCGAAGACGAACGAGGTGGTCAGGTGGATGGGTACGGCGCGCGCGCCGGTGGCCGGATCGGGCGCCGCTCCCGCGTGCAGCGCGAGGGTGTCGAAGCCGGGGTCGGAATGGCCGGGCATGGGTCTCCTGCAGGTGCCTGCTGTCGTTGTGTACGGCCGGAATTGTGGGCTATATTCATCTGCACCCGCCCGTGTGCGCGGCTCGAGGAGAAAGCCATGAAGGTCAGCGACATCCTGCGCGTCAAGGGCAATACGCTCTACACCGTCAACCCCGACGAGCCGCTCGCCACGGCCATCGCGGTGATGGCCGACAAGGACATCGGCTCGCTGGTGGTGATCGAGCACGGCGACCTGGTGGGCATGCTCACCTTCCGCGAAGTGATCCAGTGCATCGTGAAGAACGGCGGCGTGGTGGGCGAGCGCCTGGTGCGCAGCGCCATGGACGATGCCCCGCTCACCTGCACCGCCGAGACCGAGCTGGACGAAGTGCGCCGCATGATGCTGGACCGGCACGCGCGCTACATGCCCGTGATGGACCGCCGCATGCTGATGGGCGTGATCAGCTTCTACGACGTCGCCAAGGCGGTGGTGGACAGCCAGAACTTCGAGAACCGCATGCTCAAGGCCTACATCCGCGACTGGCCCAGCGGCGAGGACTCGCAACCCACCGCCCAGCTCTGACGCGGGCCTCTGGAATAATCGCCGCCCATGAGCGGCAACACCTTCGGCACCCTGTTCGCGGTCACCAACTTCGGTGAATCGCACGGGCCGGCTATCGGGTGCGTGATCGACGGCTGCCCGCCGGGGATGGAACTGTCGGAGGCCGACCTCCAGCCCGACCTGGATCGCCGCCGCCCCGGCACCAGCCGCCACGTCACCCAGCGCCAGGAAGCCGACCGGGTCGAGATCCTCTCGGGCGTCTACGAAGGCAGGACCACCGGCACCCCGATCGCCCTGCTGATCCGCAACACCGACCAGCGCAGCAAGGACTACAGCGAGGTCGCCCAGGCCTTCCGCCCCGGCCACGCCGACTACACCTACCTGCAGAAGTACGGCCTGCGCGACCCGCGCGGCGGCGGCCGCTCCTCGGCCCGGATGACGGCCCCCATGGTGGCCGCCGGCGCGGTCGCCAAGAAGTGGCTGGCCCAGCGGCACGGCATGGTGTTCCGCGGCTGCATGCAGCAGCTGGGCGAGCTCGAGGTCGGCTTCGAGTCCTGGGACCACGTGCCGAACAACCCCTTCTTCGCGCCTGTCGCCGACGTCTCGCACCTGGAGGCCTACATGGACAGCCTGCGCAAGGCGGGCGACTCCTGCGGCGCGCGCATCCGCGTGACGGCCGGCAACGTGCCCGCGGGGTTGGGCGAGCCGCTGTACGACAAGCTCGATGCCGACATCGCCTGGGCGATGATGGGCATCAATGCGGTCAAGGGCGTGGAGATCGGCGCCGGCTTCGCCAGCGTCAGCCAGCGCGGCACCACCCACGGCGACTCGCTCACGCCGCAAGGCTTCGCGTCCAACCACGCGGGCGGCGTGCTGGGCGGCATCAGTACCGGGCAGGACCTGGAGGTGTCGATCGCGATCAAGCCCACCAGCTCCATCATCAGCCCGCGCGAGACCATCGACGTGCGCGGGCAGCCGACGCAGGTGGTGACCAAGGGCCGGCACGACCCCTGCGTGGGCATCCGCGCCACCCCGATCGCCGAAGCCATGCTGGCGCTGGTGGTGATGGACCACGTCCTGCGCCACCGGGCCCAGAACGCCGACGTGCAGCCGCCGCTGCCGCCCATCGCAGCCTCCTTCCTCTGATTCGTCGGGCTCGGCTGCCCGACCCGCTGCTGCCGCGCTTCGCATCCGGGCGGATGCAATTGTTACGGCTGCGCAACCCGTTGGGCTGCTCCTGTAAGGCTAGCACCTGCCCCAGGCCAGACAAAGCGTTGGCGGCCCCTGCGAGCCGGCATTCGGGCCGGTACGGCCATGCAGGGCCATGCGCCATCTGACTGGGCATTGCGCATACGCTTCAAGAACTAGTGCATATCGATATGCCCAGTTCCGAGCCGCCGCCCCACCAGCCACCCCAGGCCGACGCCCCGAAACCCGCCGATGTGGGAAAACTTCCCACGCGGCAGGACGTGGCCCAGCTGGCGGCCACGCTGGCGGAGAGCGAGGAGCGGCTGCGGCTGGCGGTCGAGGCCGGCGGCATGGGCGTCTGGCAGATCGACCTGCAGACCAACCGCTCGACCTGGTGGCCGGGCATGGAACGGCTGCACGGCCTGCCGCCCGGCTCGCCGCCGCTGCACGGCGAGGCCTACATCGAAGCCATCGACCCGCGCGACCGCGACGCCGTGCGTGCGGCGATCCGCGAAGCCATCGTCAAGACCGGCTGGCACCGGATCGAGTACCGGGTGCACTGGCCCGACGGACGGGTGCGCTGGATCGAGGCGCGCGGCCGCGTTCGCCGCAGCGAGGCGGGCAAGGCGCTGTCCCTGTCCGGCGTGTGCGTGGACGTCACCCGCCGCAAGCACATCGAACACGACCTGAAGTTCCTGGCCGAGGCCAGCGCCGAACTGGCCAGCGTCAACGACTACCCCGGCACGCTGGACCGCATCGCGCGGCTGGCCGTGCCGCGGTTCGCAGACTGGTGCGCGGTGGACATCCAGCAGCCGGACGGCTCGCTGCGGCGCGTGGCCACGGCGCACGTGGAGCCGGGCAAGGAGCGCCTGCTGCGCGAGATGCACGAGCGCTACCCGCCCGACCCGCTGTCGCCCGTGGGCACCTGGCACGTGCTGCGCACCGGGCGCGGCGACCTGGTGCCGGAGATCAGCGACGAGATGGTGTCCGCCGGGGCGGCCGACGAGCACCTGCGCGAGATGCTGCGCCAGTTGGGCATCCGGTCGTACATCGGGGCGCCGCTCAACACGCGGGGGCGGACGCTGGGCGTGCTGACCTTCATCACCAGCCGCTCGGGCCGGCGCTACGGACCGGAGGACCTGGCGCTGGCCGAGGACCTGGCGCGCCGTGCCGCGGTGGCCATCGACAACGCCCAGTTGCTGGCGGCCATGCGCGAGTCCGACCGCGCCAAGGACGTCTTCCTGGCCACGCTCGCCCACGAACTGCGCAACCCGCTGGCGCCGATCTGGAACGGGCTGTCGCTGATCAAGCGCGCCAGCGGGGACGCGCATCGCATCGAGCAGGTCAGCGGCATCATCGAGCGCCAGGTGGGCCAGCTCTCGCGCCTGGTCGATGACCTGCTGGACGTCTCGCGCATCACGACCGGCAAGATCGAGCTGAAGAAGGAGCCGACCAACCTGGTGCACGTGATCAATGCGGCGGTGGAGGTCAGCCGGCCGCACATCGAGGCGGCGCACCACAAGCTGTCGATCACCTTCCCCGACGCGCCCACCGACCTGGTGGCCGACGCCGCGCGCCTGACCCAGGTGTTCTCCAACCTGCTGAACAACGCGGCCAAGTACACCCGGCGCGGCGGGCGCATCAGCGTGGCGGTGGAGGCCCTGCCGCAGGACCTGGTGGTCCGGGTGCGCGACAACGGCATCGGGATCGCGCCCGAGATGCTGCGCAAGGTGTTCGGCCTGTTCACCCAGGCGACCCGCCCCGACGAGCGCCACCACGGCGGCCTGGGCATCGGCCTGTCGCTGGTCGAGGGGCTGGTGCGGCTGCACGGCGGCCAGGTCGAGGCGCACAGCGCCGGCGCCGACCAGGGCAGCGAGTTCGTGGTGGTGCTGCCGCGCCAGCGGCGCGCACCCGCTGCCGGGCCGCAGGCCGGCGGTGGCAAGCCGGAGGTGGTAGCGGCCCAGCCGCCCGCGCGCCGCATGCTGGTGGTCGACGACAACGAGGACGCAGCCAGCACGGTGGCCGAACTGCTGAAGATGGCGGGCAACGAGGTGGTGGTCGCCCACGACGGCGAGGGCGCCGTGGCCTGCACCGCCGAATTCCGGCCCGACGTCGTGCTGCTGGACATCGGCCTGCCCGACATCAGCGGCTACGAGGTGGCGCGGCGCATCCGCAAGCTGGAAGGCGTGCGCCAGCCCATGCTGGTGGCCCTGACCGGCTGGGGCCAGCCGCAGGACAAGGAGGCGGCGGCGCAGGCCGGCTTCGACCAGCACTGGACCAAGCCGGTGGACCCTTTGCGCTTGCAGGAACTTTCGGCCCGCTGAGCCCTCGTTCCTTGGGCGTGGGACACTCGTCCCTGTCTCCTTGCTGCGCCCGCCATGTTCAAGACCTTCCGCGACCTGCTCACTTCGCTCACCGCTGCGCCGTCCGACGCCGCGCCGGATCCGAAGGCGCTGGAGCTGGCCTGCGCCGTGCTGCTGGTGGAGGTCATGCGGGCCGATCCGCAGACCGCGTCCGGCGAGCGCGAGGCCGTGCTGAGGGCCCTGCGCCAGCGCTTCCCGCTGGGCGACGAGGCGCTGCACGACCTAGTGGCCATGGCCGAGGAGGCCTCGCGCACGGCGGGCAGCTTCCACCAGTTCACCGCGGAACTCAATGCGCAGCTGCCGCAGCCCGAGAAGATCCAGATCGTCGAGACCCTGTGGCAGGTCGCCTATGCCGACGGCCACCTGGACGCGCACGAGAACCACGTGATCTCGCGCATCGCCGGCCTGCTGCACGTGACCCACGGCGAGTACATCGCGGCCAAGCTGCACGCCAAGCAGGCGGCCGGACTGTAGGCCCGCTCCGACGCCGGGGCGCCGCGCCGTTCTACGCGGCCCGGCAGCCCGCTTGGCCATAGTGGGACGACCAAGCCAAGGAGTCCCACGATGGAGAGAAAGCCCAGCGCGCGCAGTGGCGCCGACGCCACCGCCGAGAAGCAGCGCGACATCCAGCGCGAACAGGATCGCAAGGACGAGGCCAAGGCCCGCGCCAAGGAGGCCGGCCAAGGGCCGCAGCCGCAGAAGGACAAGGCGGTCCAGACCGGCCGCACGCAGCCTCAGGACCTGCCGGCCCAGCACCTGGAGAAGCCCGGCATCGAGGCCGACATGGAACTCAGGCCGCGCTTCATGGCGCCCGACTACCGGGGCAGCGGCAAGCTCGAGGGCATGGCCGCGCTGGTCACCGGCGGCGATTCGGGCATAGGCCGCGCAGTCGCCGTGCTGTATGCCCGCGAGGGCGCCGACGTCGCCATCGTCTACCTGGAGGCGCAGCAGGACGCCGAGGAGACCCGGCGTTGCGTCGAGAAGGAGGGCCGGCGCTGCCTGCTGGTCCGCGGCGACGTAAAGGACTCGAAGTTCTGCCGCGAGGCGGTGGAAAAGACCGTCGCCGAATTCGGCCGGCTGGACATCCTGGTGAACAACGCGGCCTTCCAGGAGCATGCGAACTCGCTGGCGGACATCACCGACGAGCGGCTGGAAGAAACCATGAAGACCAACATCTTCGGCTACTTCTACATGGCGCGTGCCGCGCTGCCGCACCTGAAGCAAGGGGCGTCCATCATCAACACCGGCTCGGTGGTGGGCCTGCGCGGCAGCGGGCAGTTGCTGGACTACTCGGCGACCAAGGGCGCGATCCACGCCTTCACCATGTCGCTGGCTTCCAGCCTGCTCGACAAGGGCATCCGGGTGAACGCGGTCGCGCCGGGGCCGGTGTGGACGCCGCTGAACCCGGCCGACCAGACCGCCGAGAACGTGGGCCAGTTCGGCAAGGCCACGGACTTCAAGCGGCCGGCGCAGCCGGAGGAACTGTCGCCCGCCTACGTGTTCCTGGCCGCGCCCTCGTGCGCGAGCTACATCACGGGCATCGTGCTGCCGGTGACGGGCAGCGTGGGCGGCACCTAGCGCGGGGCAGCGAGGGTCATCCCTCGTTCACCAGCACCCAGAACTCGTAGACCTGCCGCATCCGGCGGCACAGTTCGTCGTAGTTGCTCGCCTTGCCGATGTAGCTGTTGGCGCCGGCGGCGTAGCAGGCCGCGATGTCGGTCTTCTCGATCGACGAGGAGTGCATCACCACCGGCAGGCGCGCGGTGCGCGGATCGGTGCGGATGGCGCGCAGCACCTGCAGCCCCGACAGGGGGAGCAGCTTCATGTCCAGGATGACGAGCCGGGGCAGGCGCCGGCTGGCACGGCCGGCGTAGCGGCCCTGGGCGAACAGGAAGTCCAGCGCCTCCTGGCTGTCGGCCAGCGCCAGCACCTCGCCGGCCTCGCAGCACTCCGAGAGCGCGAGCTCGGTCAGTTCGAGGTGGTCGGTGTTGTCGTCCACGACCAGGACGGCGGGTTCCTTCATGTCGGGCCGAGCCTTGATTGCCTCCGGCGATGGCCGGACTCCCCCTGTCACCCCGCTGCAGGAGCGGGGTCCCGGATTATGGGCGATCGGGGCGAGCGGGTTCCGGGCCGCCGCCGTTCACTCGTAGGCCGACAGGGGTACGCAGGCGCAGAACAGGTTGCGGTCGCCGTACACGTTGTCCACGCGGCCGACCGGCGGCCAGTACTTGGCATGGCGCCGTTCGTCCAGCACCGCGGCCCCGGTCTCGCGCGGGTAAGCGTGCGTCCACTCGCCCCGCAGCAGCGCGCCCGCCGTGTGCGGTGCGTGCTTGAGCGGGTTGTCGTCCTGCGGCCATTCGCCGCGCTCGACGCGCCGGATCTCCTCGCGGATGGCGACCATGGCGGCGATGAAGCGGTCCAGTTCGTCCAGCGTCTCGCTCTCGGTCGGCTCCACCATCAGCGTGCCGGCCACGGGGAAGGACAGCGTGGGTGCATGGAAGCCGTAGTCGATCAGGCGCTTGGCCACGTCCTCGGCGGTCACCCCGCTGGTTTCCTTCAACGGACGCAGGTCCAGGATGCACTCGTGCGCCACGTGGCCGTTGGGGCTGGCGTACAGCGTGGGGTAGTGGTCTTTCAGCCGGGCGCTGATGTAGTTGGCCGACAGGATGGCGACCTCGGTGGCCTGGCGCAGGCCCTCGGCGCCCATCATGCGGCAGTACATCCAGCTGATCGGCAGCACCGCCGCGTTGCCCAGCGGCGCTGCGGAGACCGCGCCGACACCGTGCGACTTGATGCCGGCCGTCTCGTGGCCGGGCAGGAAGGGCACCAGGTCCTCGACCACGCAAACCGGGCCCACGCCCGGCCCGCCGCCGCCGTGCGGGATGCAGAAGGTCTTGTGCAGGTTCAGGTGGCTGACGTCGCCGCCGAACTCGCCCGGCGCCGCCACGCCCACCAGTGCGTTCATGTTGGCACCGTCCACGTACACCCGGCCGCCGTGCGCGTGGACCAGCTCGCACAGTTCCTTGACCGGCTGCTCGAACACGCCGTGCGTGCTGGGGTAGGTGATCATGATGCAGGCCAGGTTGGCGCTGTGCTGCTCGCACTTGGCCTTCAGGTCCTCCATGTCCACGTTGCCGTTGGCGTCGCAGCCGGTCACCACCACCTGCAGGCCGGCCATCTGCGCGCTGGCCGGGTTGGTGCCGTGGGCGGAGGAGGGGATCAGGCAGACCTTGCGGTGCCCCTGGCCGCGGCTCTCGTGCCACGCCCTGATCGCCAGCAGGCCGGCGTACTCGCCCTGGGAACCGGCGTTGGGCTGCAGGCTGATGCCGGCATAGCCGGTGGCCTGGCAGAGCCAGGCGCGCAGCTGCTCGTCGAGCATGGCGTAGCCCTGCAGCTGGTCGCGCGGGGCGAACGGGTGCACGTGCGCGAACTCCGGCCAGGTGATGGGGATCATCTCGCTGGTGGCATTCAGCTTCATGGTGCAGCTGCCCAGCGGGATCATGCTGCGGTCCAGCGCCAGGTCCTTGTCGGACAGGGCGCGGATGTAGCGCAGCATGCCGGTCTCGCTGTGGTGCGTGTTGAACACCGGGTGCGTGAGGAAGTCGCTGGTGCGGCGCAGCGACGGCGGGACCAGCGGCTCGATGCCGTTCTCGAAGTCGGCAATCCTCGGCAGGTCCTGGCCGGGGTGCGCGAAGATCCGCCACAGCAGCTCGATTTCGGTCCGCGTGGTCGTCTCGTCCAGCGAGATGCAGATGTACTCGTCCCAGGCCACGCGCAGGTTGGCGCCCATGGACACGGCCCGCGCCGCGATGTCCTTCGTGGCCTCGCCGGTCTTGTACGACAGGGTGTCGAAGGCGGTGCCTCCGTGCCGCTGCGCCTGGGAGTAGCCCAGGCGCTCCAGGCCCTTGGCGAGGATGGCGGTGTAGCTGGCGACCCGCTGCGCGATCCGGCGCAGGCCCTGCGGTCCGTGGTAGACCGCGTACATGCTGGCGATCACCGCCGGCAGCACCTGCGCGGTGCAGATGTTGGAGGTGGCCTTCTCGCGCCGGATGTGCTGCTCGCGCGTCTGCAGCGCCAGGCGGTAGGCCGGGTTGCCGTGGCTGTCGATGCTGACGCCGACCAGCCGGCCGGGCAGGGACCGCTTGTACTCGTCGCGGCAGGCCATGAAGGCCGCGTGCGGGCCGCCCGCGCCCATGGGCATGCCGAACCGCTGGGTGCTGCCCACCACGATGTCCGCGCCCCATTCGCCCGGGGGCACCAGCAGGGCCAGCGCCAGCAGGTCGGCGGCGACGATGGCGGCGGCCTGCTTGTCGTGGATGCGCTGCACGTCGGGAGCCCAGTCGTGCAACCAGCCGCTGCTGGCCGGGTACTGGATCAGGGCGGCGAAGAACTCGCCGGACAGGGCCTTGTCCCATTCCTCGGCGGAATTGGCGACCACGATCTCGAAGCCCATTGGCTGGGCGCGCGTGCGGATCACCTCGATGGTCTGCGGGTGGCAGTCGCCGGCGATCACGAACGTGCTGGATTTCGACTTGACGCTGCGCCGGGCCAGCGTCATGGCCTCGGCGGCCGCGGTGGCCTCGTCCAGCATGGAGGCGTTGGCGATCGGCATCGCCGTCAGGTCGCACACCATGGTCTGGAAGTTCACCAGCGCTTCCATCCGGCCCTGCGAGATCTCCGCCTGGTAGGGCGTGTAGGCGGTGTACCAGGCCGGGTTCTCCAGCACGTTGCGCAGGATGACGGCAGGGGTCAGGGTGCCGTAGTAGCCCTGGCCGATGAAGCTCTTGAACACCTTGTTCTTCGAGGCCATGGCGCGCAGTTCCGCCAGCGCCTGCGCCTCGGTCGCCGGCGGCGGCAGGTTCATGGCGGAGCGGCGGGCGATCGAGCGCGGCACGATGCCCTCGACCAGCGCGCGGCGCGAGGCCTCGCCGATGACCGACAGCATGTGCCGCTCGTCGGCTTCGCCGATGCCGATGTGGCGCGGGATGAATTCGGCCGGGTTCTCGAGCTCGGCGAGGGGGCGGGCGGAGGACGTCATGGGAAGGCTCTCGTGGTCTGGATTCGTCACCCCCGCGCACGCGGGGATCCGGTCGGCCGCGCGCAGCGCGGCTTGCAGGCCCTGGATCCCGGGCGACCGGCCCCCGCGGAGGCGGGGGCGGGAATGACGGTGGTGGTGGTCAGGCGCTCTTCGTGAAGGCCTCGTACGCCGCCGCGTCCATCAGCCCGTCGAGCTCGGACTTGTCGGCCAGCCGGACCTTGAAGAACCAGCCCTGGCCGAGCGGGTCGGTGTTGGCCAGGGCCGGGTCGGCGCGCAGCGCCTCGTTCACCTCGGTCACTTCGCCGGCGATCGGCATGTAGACGTCGGCCGCGGCCTTGACCGACTCCACCACGCCGGCCGCATCGCCCTTGGCGTAGCGCTTGCCGACCTCCGGCAGGTCCACGAACACCACGTCGCCCAGCGCGTCCTGCGCGTGCGCGGTGATGCCCACCGTCGCGACGTCGCCGTCGAGCTTGATCCATTCATGTTCCTGCGTGTACTTCACGGTCATGGCGCTTCTCCTTCGGGGTGGAATCGGTTTGTCGTCCTAGCCGCGGTGGTAGCGGTGCGGCACGAAAGGCATGGGGCTCACGTCCATGGGCACCGGCTTGCCGCGCACGATGGCGTTCAGGCGCGTGCCCATCGCCGCCTGCGCCGGCGCCACGTAGGCCATGCCGATCGGCTTGTCGAAGCTGGGGGCCAGCAGCCCGCTGGTGACTTCGCCCACCTTGCGGCCCTCGGCATCCTGCAGCTCGGTGTGCTCGCGCACCGGCACCCGCTCGGCCGCGACCAGGCCGATGCGCTTGCGCTCGACCGGCACGGTGCCGTCGAGTTGCCCCAGCACGCGTTCGGCGCCGGGGAAGCCGCCGGCTCGCTCGCCGCCGCGGCGGCGCACCTTCTGGATCGCCCAGTTCAGGCCGGCCTCGACCGGGGTGGTGGTCGCGTCGATGTCGTTGCCGTGCAGGCACAGGCCGGCTTCCAGCCGCAGCGAGTTGCGGGCTCCCAGGCCGATCGGCTTGACCTCGGGCTGGGCGAGCAGGGCGCGCGCGAAGGCCTCGGTCGCGGGGCCGGGGACCGAGATCTCGAAGCCGTCCTCGCCGGTGTAGCCGCTGCGGGTGACGAACAGGTCGTTGCCCTGCCAGGCGAAGCGCTCGCCGGTCATGAACACCAGCTTCTCCACGCCGGGCAGCAGGCGCGCCAGCACATCGACCGCCTTCGGGCCCTGCAGTGCGAGCAGGCCGCGCCCGGGCATGGGCACCACCCCGCAGCGCGCACCGATGCGCTGCTGCAGGTGGGCGATGTCCGCATCCTTGCAGGCGCCATTGACGACGACGAACAGGTCGTCGCCGCGGTTGGCGAACATGAGGTCGTCGAGGATGGTTCCCTCGTCGCTGAGCAGCAGGCCGTAGCGCTGCCTGCCCGGCGCCAGGCCGATCACGTCCACCGGCATCACGGACTCGAAGGCCGCGGCGGCGCCGGTGCCCTCCAGTCGCAGCTGCCCCATGTGCGACACGTCGAACAGGCCGGCGGCCTGGCGCGTGTGCAGGTGTTCGGCCATCAGGCCAGTGGGGTACTGCACCGGCATCGAATAGCCGGCGAACGGCACCATGCGCGCACCCAGTTCCAGGTGCAGCGCGTGCAGCGGGGTGGTGCGAAGCTCTTGCGGGGCGGTGGCGGACAAGCGGCTCTCCGGTCAAGGATGGGGCATCAAAACCATGGTATCGGCCATGGCCGCGCCCCTGCTGTCCGCTTTACCTGAGAGATTCACCCCTTACACGGGGTTTGCTCCTTCGGTGGACGCCAACCCATCGGGCGGCGCCTCTCTCCAGCAAGGCAACGCCCCGCGAACGGGGCGACCGCCAGTCCCTTTTGCCTGAGCGTTCGGCTATGCGCCTGCGCCTTCGGCGGCCCCACGCGGGGGCTCTCTCCTGACGATGGCGGGATTGTATGTGAGGCCGGCGTGCCGGCCGGCCTCATCGTGCGTACACCAGGTCGCGCAGCGTGAGCGACAGCGCGGGGAAGTAGGTGACGATCATCAGGCAGCCCAGCACCACCAGCACGAAGGGCAGCAGGTGCGGGACGATCCGGTCCAGCGAGACGCGCGCCACCGTGCAGGCCGCGAACAGGTTGACTCCGAACGGCGGCGTGATCATGCCCAGCGCCAGGTTCACCACCATGATCAGCCCGAAGTGCACCGGGTCGATGCCGAAGTGCTGCGCCACCGGCGCCAGGATGGGCGCCAGCACGATGATGGCGGCGCTGGTCTCGATGAACATGCCGATGACGAAGAGCGCCGCGTTCACCCCGAGCAGGAACATCGCCGGGCTCTGGAGCACCTGCTCCAGCCAGTGCCCGATGGCCTCCGGCACGCCGGCGCGCGTGATCAGGAAGGCGAACAGGCCGGCATTGGCGATGATGAACATGATCACCGCCGAGGAGATCACCGAGCGGCGCAGCACGGCGAACAGGTCGCGAACACCGATCTCGCGGTAGATCAGGATGCCCACCACGAGCGCGTAGAACACCGCCACGGCGGACGCCTCGGTCGGCGTGAAGATGCCCCCGTAGATGCCGCCCAGGATGATCACGGGCATCAGCAGCGCCCAGCCGGCCTGCCAGGTCGCGCGCCCGAGCGGCAGGCGGCCGTCGCCGTCGCTCTTGCCCAGGCCCTTCCACTTGCACCACAGCCAGACGAACAGCATCAGCGCGCCGCCGATCAGGATGCCCGGGCCGAAGCCGGCGATGAACAGTTCGCCGATGGAGATCTCGGCGCTGACGCCGTACAGGATCATCGGGATCGAAGGCGGGATCACCACGCCCAGTTCGGCGCTGGTGGCCTGCAGCGCGGCGGCCCAGGTGGTCGGGTAGCCGTGCTTGATCAGCGCCGGGATCAGGATCGCGCCGATGGCGAAGGTGGTGGCCACCGAGGAGCCCGACACCGCCGCGAAGATCATGCAGGTCAGCACGCAGGTCATGGGCAGGCCGCCCTGGACGCCGCCCACCAGGCTCTTGGCGAATTCCACCAGCCGGCGCGAGATGCCGCCGGCTTCCATCAGGTTGCCGGCCAGGATGAAGAAGGGGATGGCCGCGAGCGGAAACTTGTTGATCGCGTTGAACATCTCCTTGACGGAGATGAGCATGTGGGCGTTCACCACCTGGATGCCCAGGATGGCCGCCAGCCCGATCGAGACGGCCACCGAGACGCTGAGCGCGAAGCACAGCACCATGGTGGCGATCATCACGCTGGTCATTGCGCCGTCTCCAGTTCGTTGCGCTGCGGATCGAGCAGGTTGCCCACGATCCCCAGCATGGAGAAGATGGCGCCGACCGGCAGCGCCAGGTAGCCCCAGAACATCGAGATCGACTCCAGGCCGGCCATGGTCTGCACCTGGCCGCGCACGGCATAGTCCCAGCCCCACCAGAAGATGATGGCGATCAGCAGCAGCGAGGCGGCGGCCACCGCCCAGTCGAGGAAGCGGCGCATCTTCGGCGGGCTCCAGCGATAGAGCACGTCCACGCTGATCATCGCCCCCTGGCGGAAGGCCAGCGGGATGCCCAGGAACACCATCCAGATCAGTGACAGCCGGATCAGGATCTCGCTCCACTCGGCCGGCTGCTCCAGTACGAAGCGGGTGACGATCTGGAACATGCCCAGCGAGCTGGCCACCACCAGCATGGCGCAGGCACCCGCCATGGCCAGCTCGCTGGTGAAGCGCTCGAGGCGCAGGAAGGTTTCTTTCACGGGGCTCGTGTCCTTGTCGCGAAAAGGCCCGCGGGAGCGGGCCTTGCTAGTCCGTCATCCCCGCGTTCGCGGGGATGACCTGCCATGCACGCCCGCGCAGCGGGCGTGCGCGCAGGTCACTTGAAGTTCCGGATCTTGTCGAGGTTGGCCTTGCCGAACTGCTTCTCGAACTCGGCGCTCACCGGGGCCAGCGCCGCGACGAACTTGGACTTGTCCAGGTTGTCGATCACGGTCATGCCCTTGGCGCGCAGGTCGGCCACGCCCTTGGCGTCGTCCTCGTCCACGCGCGCGCGGTTGGCCTTGGTGCCTTCCTTGGCGGCCTCGATGAAGGCCTGCTTGTCGGCTGCCGAGAGCTTGTCGAACACGGCCTTGTTCATCACGAAGATGGCCGGCGAATAGACGTGCCCGGTCAGCGACAGGTGCTTCTGCACCTGGTCGAACTTGGCCGAGATGATCACCGACAGCGGGTTCTCCTGGCCGTCCACCGTGCCCTGCTGCAGGGCGGTGAACACCTCGGGGAAGGCCATGGGCGTGGTGATGATGCCGAACGCCTTGTAGGCGGTGATGTGCACCGGGTTCTCCATGGTGCGCATCTTCAGGCCCTTGAGGTCCTCGGGCGCCTTCACGTCGCGCTTGCTGTTGGTCATGTGGCGGAAGCCGTTCTCCGCCCAGGCCAGCGCCTTGAAGCCCTTGCTGTCGAACTTGCCCAGCAGCTCCTGGCCGATCGGGCCGTCCAGCACCGCGCGGGCATGGGCCTTGTCGCGGAACAGGAAGGGCACGTCCAGGATCTTGGTCTCGGGCACGAAGTTGGGCACCGGGCCGGTGGAGGTGAAGGTCAGCTCCTGGGTGCCCAGCTGCACGGCCTCGATGGACTCGCGCTCGCCGCCCAGGGCGCCGGAGAAGAAGTTCTGGATCTTGTACTTGCCGCCGGTGCGCTTCTCGACCTCGCGGGCGAACACGTCGATGGCGACGCCCTGGTGGGAGTTCTGCGCGACCGAGATGCTGTTGCGCAT
>NZ_DASPLW010000003.1:0-67211 GCF_035627355.1 Ramlibacter sp. | reverse complement strand
TTCGTGTCGCGCCTGAAGATCATGGCGGAACTGGACATCTCCGAGCGCCGCCGCCCGCAGGACGGCCGCATCCTGTTCGAGAACTGGGGCCCGCGCCACATCGAGCTGCGCATCGTCACCATTCCCACGGCCGGCGGGCTGGAAGACGTGGTGATGCGGATCCTGGCGGCGCCGCGGGCGCTGTCGCTGGAGCAGCTGGCGCTGACGCCGCGCGACCTGGAGCACCTGAAGGCGATGTCCGGGCGCTCGTACGGCATGCTGCTGGTGTGCGGGCCCACCGGCTCGGGCAAGACCACCACGCTGCACTCCATCCTGAAGTTCCTCAACTCGCCGGACACCAAGATCTGGACGGCCGAGGACCCGGTGGAAATCACGCAGAAGGGCCTGCGCCAGGTGCAGGTGAACAAGAAGGCGGGCATCGACTTCGCCCTGGTGATGCGGGCCTTCCTGCGCGCCGACCCGGACATCATCATGGTGGGCGAGTCGCGCGACAAGGAAACGGTGTCCATGGGGGTGGAAGCTTCGCTCACCGGCCACCTGGTGTTCTCCACCCTGCACACCAACTCGGCGCCCGAGTCCATCATCCGCCTGCTGGACATGGGCATGGACCCGTTCAACTTCGCCGACGCCCTGCTCGGCATCCTGGCGCAGCGCCTGGCCAAGCGCCTGTGCGACTGCAAGGAGGCCTACTTCCCCGAGCCGGACGAGATCAAGACGTTCATCGCCGAGTACGCCGACGACCTGCGCCACACGGCCGCCTGGAAGGCCGACTACGCAGGCGAGGCCAAGAAGCTGTACGAGGGCTGGGTCCGGAGCTACGGCGAGAACGGCCGGCTGCGCTTCTACCGGGCCGTGGGCTGCGAGAAGTGCAACAAGACCGGCTACAAGGGCCGCGTCGGCCTGCATGAACTGCTGGTCGGGGACGACGAGATCAAGAAGCTGATCCAGGAGCGGGCGCGCGTCGCCGAGCTGTTCGTCAGCGCGGTTGCCGGCGGCATGCGCACGCTGAAGATGGACGGCATGGAGAAGATCATGATGGGCCTGACCGACCTCAAGCAGGTGCGCTCGGTCTGCATCAAGTAGCGCGCGGCTTACATGATCTTCCCAGTGATGAGATGGTTACCAAAGTGACAACTTTGTCGGAATTGGCTGTCAGGCGTGTCAGACTGCATCTCGGACGTTCCTACAACGTGTGACAAAGTTCTCATTTCAAGCTGGCACAGCAATTGCACAACTGCCGAGCTTCGCAACAACCTCTGGAGGACCCATGAAGCAGATGCAAAAAGGTTTCACCCTGATCGAACTGATGATCGTGGTCGCGATCATCGGTATCCTGGCGGCCGTCGCCCTGCCGGCTTACCAGGACTACACCAAGAAGGCCAAGATGTCCGAGGTGGTGCTCGCCCTGAGTACCTGCCGCACGACCATCACCGAGAAGTACCAGACCGCGGCCGCCAGCTCCTCGCTGGCTGCGGGCGCCTGGGGCTGCGAGACCTCGACTGGCTCGGGCAAGTACGTGTCGAAGATCTCGACCGACGCCAACGGTGGCGTCGAACTGACGCTCAACTCGGTGATCGATTCGTCGCTGAACGGCCTGAAGGTGCAACTGATCCCGGCCGACACGGCCGGCACGGCGATGACCACGGCATCCGTCGGCAGTTCCGTGCCGAACTGGATCTGCGGCTCCGACAGCGCCACGGTCCGCAAGTACCTGCCGGGCTCCTGCAGCGCCACCACCACCGCGCTGACCAGCCCGTCGCCCTGATCGGACAGGCTACGCCATGCAGGGCCCCTTCGGGGGCCCTTTTCTTTTCCCGGGCCGTCGCGCCTCTCAGGGTGCGTCGGACGGCGCGGGCCTGGAGCTGTCCTCAGCCAGCCTTTCCAGCTTGCCTGCGGCGATCGCGTAAGCCTTCTCGCCGTACAGGCCGCGGAAGCTGCGCATCATCGCTTCGGCTTGCTGCGGGTCGCCATTGAGCGCTGCCGCGGCAGCGCAACGGAACGTGAGTGCCGAATAGGCGTAGCGACGGCACACGGCCAGCAGCGAATCGAGCTCTTCGCGTGACATGCCGGGAGCGGGCAGGGTGCGAGCCGCCTTCAGCATCGCGGCCAGTTGGGTGTTCAGCAGCAGTTGCGGTGCCTGCCCCACGGGGACGGGGACACCGATGCGGGCTTCGCTGAACCGGACCGCGCGGAATTCCTCTTCGACCGCCAGGTATTCCACGGCCACCCGCGCCGCGACGGTCGTGGCAAGGGCCAGTCCCAGCACCGCCATGCCGGACGGAATCCGAATCGCGCCCCAGCCGAAGGACATCCAGCCCACGGCCAGCCCTGCCGGGATGAGGAAGTAGGCGTAGGCGAACGGATATTCGACCAGCGAGTGGACCAGCAGAGGCATCAGGCAGAGCACGGTGTGCACGCCCGCACCACTTCCCGGCGCGCGGAACCTGCGCCAGAGCCAGTACCCCATGACGCCGAGCACCAGCAAGGCGCCCGGAATCCCGATCCAGGCCGCCAGGTCCAGCAGGCCGTTGTGCGCATACGCAGCCGTCAGCCGCCCGGGCACTTCCGTGGCGCCGGCGATGTGGGCGGCCATCGTCTGGTTCCAGCCGTAGCCGGTCCAGAACCGCTGCAGGATGCCGGCCCAGGTTTGCGTCCACAGCTCCCACCTACCGTTGTCGGCGGCGATGGCGTCCTCGCGCCCGCCTCCCAGCAGCAGCAGCCGGGCTGCAGCCGGTACGAGCAGCCAGGTGACTACATACAGGAGCACCCAGGCGGCCACCGCCGTGCGCGCGATCCGAAGCTCCGCGCGCTTCCGGTAGATCAGGTAAGCGGTGGCAAGGCACACGACGGCGACGATGCTCGTCCTGGACTGCGTCAGCGCCGTAGCCGCCGACAGGAAGGCGACGCCGAGCAGGAGCGCCCAGGCCCCTATCAGCCGTACATGGAACAGGTAGGCCAGCCCGCAAATGCCCAGCAGGCAGATGGTGCCCAGGTGGTTGGCCTGGGCGACGTTGCCGACGGCACGGGTTCCCGCATCCACGTCGACGACGAGTGGTCCGGCGGAGTTCGTGAGCCCGAACCACTGGATCGCGCCGATGGCCGCCGATGCGGTCGCGCTGAACACGCACAGCGCGAACACCCACGTAGACACGCGCGGGTCCGAGCCGTTGCGGCGCGCGAGTTCGTGGCCGGCGGCGATGGCCACGCCCAGGGCGCAGAGATAGAGACTGGACAGCAGCGCATCCCCCATGTACGGATTCACCCCCGCCATCCACTGGACCCAGGGAAGCAGTGCGAGTGCGAACGTGAAGAGCGCGGGCCAGGGCACCTGGAGGCCATCGGGTCGGCGCGGCACGATGCCGACGAACAGCAAGGCGAGGCCGACCAGCGCCACTGCCTCCGAGTGGAAGGCGAGCCACGGCGGGTAGTGGTCGGAAACGAGGGTGGCCCCGGGAATGATCAGGAGGGCGCCGACCACGAGGACCAGGCTGCGCAGGCCGGGTTGCCGGGGTTCGGCAAGGATGGAAGGGTTCAAGGTACCGCTAGAGTGTGGAGCCGCGGCGAACGCTGGAGGGAGACGCCATCGCGGCTATTTTCGGGCATATGGGTTCTTCGATTTCCACCGTGCTGAGAACGAAAGGGGAACGTGGCCTGGCCGAAACGGTGCGCCGCGTGCGCCCGTGGGCCGGTGGCTTCCTGCTGGCGGCCGCGTTGCTGTACCCGTTCGCATCGCCACCCTCCGGGGTGGTCCGGTTCGATCTTTTCGCCACGGCGATGCTGGCACTCGCCGCCGGCTGCTGGGGCCCGGGCGCCATGCGGCGCGCATCCGTCCTGTTCCTCGCCCTCGCCTGCGCCGTCCTGTTCTTCCACCGCGGTCCCTATCCCGGCCCTGCATTGCTCGCCACCGGCGCTGGCCTGCTGGCCGTGCTGGCGTTGCATGGTGCCAGCGGACTCCAGAAGGACGACCGCTCCCTTGCCGCCTTCCTGCTGGCGCTGCTGGCCGGCGCCATCGCCAATGCGCTGGAAGGCCTGCTCCAGTATTTCGGACTGGCGTGGCACCTCCATCCGTGGGTCGTGGAGTCACTGGAGCGCGGCATTGCCTTCGGCGTGTTCCGCCAGACCAACCTGTTCGCCGTGCTGCTCGTCCTGGCGAGCGTCGCGGCGGCCTGGGCGCTCGCTCGTGGCCTGTTGTCGCAAGCGATGGCATGGATCGCCTGCGGCGTCCTCCAGTTCGCGATCGCGGCGTCCGCCTCCCGGATTGCCGGGCTCGCCGTTCTCGCGGTGGCGGCAGGCGCCGTGGCGCTGCTGCGCGGTGCATCGCATGCGCGTGCACGGCGGCTGCTCACGCTGCAGCCGGTGCTGTACGTGTCGGCGGCCGTGATCGTTCCCTGGCTCGCGGCGTTGCACGGCTTCGAGCCTCGCAGCATCCAGGAACGCTTCGCGGGCCTGGGCTCGGACAGCCGCCTGGTGCTTTGGGGCAACGCGATCGACATGGCATTGCTGCGGCCGTGGACGGGCTGGGGTTGGGGCGAGTTCGGGTTTGCCCACTACGAGGCGCTGCTGCCCCTGCGCTTCGGGGGCGGCGAGCAACTGCTCGATCACGCCCACAACCTGGTGCTGCACGTGGCCGTGGAGCTGGGCCTGCCCGCCGCGGTGGCAGTCGCGGTGGGGCTGGTGTGGCTCGGCCTGCGCGCGTGGCGCAGGGCGCGCCGGGAGCCCGCGGCCGCATATCCGGCCCTGATGCTGGGCGTGCTCGTAATGCACAGCATGGTGGAACTGCCGCTGTGGACCCCGACGCACCTGTTCCTGGCCGCCCTTGCTGCCGGTTGGTTCGTGGCGGTGCCGTCTGCACCCCAGGGAACCGCTCGCGGCTTGTCGGCGATGGCCATCCTGCTGGCCTGCGGCGCCGTGCTCGCGAGCCGGCAGTACGCAGCGGTGGCAGCGATCTACGACCCCCAGGAGCGCCGCTCGCGCGAGGCCCAGCAAGCGGTCATCGCCGCGGCCGAGGGCAGCTTCCTCTTTCGCGGCCAGGTGGACTTCGCGCGCATGGCAGGCATGGTGCCTGATGACCGCAACGCACCCGAGGTGTTCGCGCTCGCCCGCCAGTTGCTGCACTTCTCCGCGGAGCCGGTCGTGATCACGCGCCTGGTCGAGAGCGCCTGGCTGCTGGGGCGGCACGAGGAGGCCCAGCACCATGCGCAGCGCCTGTCGCGGGCGTTTCCGCGGCGCTACGAGGCCTGGCTCGCGCAGCTGCGCGCGCAACGTCCCCCGCTGGCGGCCTGGCTCGCGGCGCAGGGCCGGCCCGCTACCGTGCCGGACGGCCAGCCATGAGCGCCAGCCCACCCTGGCCGCAAGCGCTGCGGCTCTGCGCAGTGTTCCTGTGCTGCAGCCTGCCCTGGCTCACCCCGGTCGCGGGCGGGCCCTCGTCCAGCGTACAGCCCTGGCTATTCAGCGCGACGTGTGCCCTCGTGCTGGCGGCGTTCACGGGAGCCGGCGGCCTGCCGATGCTCCTGGGCGCCGGCGCCGCCGCCCTCGGCGGCTGGACGGCCTGGCGCAGCGTGGAGCCCGATCCGTCGACGTTGCTGGCCGGGCTGGCGCTGATCGTCGTTGCCGCCGCGGCGGCAAGCCAGCGCCGCCGCGACCCGCGCTTCGTGGGCGTGGTCGCGGCGGCGTGGCTGGCCGCCGGCCTGGCCAGCACGGCCATCGCGCTGGCCCAGTCGTTCGGCGTGGCCGATGCGCTGGCGCCTTTCGCCAGCGCATCGCCCCGCGCGGAAGCCTTCGCCAACCTGCGCCAGCGTAACCAGTTCGGCTCGCTGTGTGCCATCGCGCTGGCCGCGCTGCTCTGGGGGCTCCCGCGAGGCGCGAGGGGCTGGCGCTACCTGGCTGCCGCCGTGCTGGCGGTCGGCAGTGCCGCCACGACGTCACGCGTCGGACTGCTGCAACTGCTGCTGCTCGGCCTTGCCGCGCTCGTGTGGGCCGATGCGGATCGCAAGTACCGCTCCAGGCTGTGGCTTGTGGCAGCCGTGGCCTATGTCGCCGCGGCTCTGGCGCTGCCGTGGTTGCAGCAGGTCGCCGGCGTTGCCGCCGTACCGATCTGGGAGCGCGTGACCGGCCTCCCGGGTTGCAGCAGCCGGACGGTCCTCTGGTCCAACGTGCTGCACCTGATCGCGCAGCGGCCGCTGGCGGGCTGGGGCTGGGGCGAACTCGACTACGCCCACTTCGTCACGCTCTACCCCGGCGAGCGCTTCTGCGACATCCTCGACAACGCGCACAACCTGCCTTTGCACCTGGCGGTGGAACTGGGCGTTCCGGCCGCGGTCCTTGCCATGGCGGCAGCGGGCTGGTGGGTGCTGCGCTCGCGGCCGTGGGCAGAAGCCGAGGACCGGCGGCGACTCGCCTGGGCCGTGCTGGGGCTGGTCGCCGCCCACAGCGCCGTGGAGTACCCGTTGTGGTACGGGCCGTTCCAGCTGGCTTGCGGACTGGCCATCGGCATCCTGTGGCCTCGCCGCGAACCAGACCGCGGGAGCGAGCACGGCTACGCCATCGCGCTGCCGGCGTTGCTCGGGCTGGCCGTCGGCTACGCGGCATGGGACTACCAGCGCGTCAGCCAGATCTACCTGCGGCCGGAAGACCGCATCGAGCGATACCGGGACGACCCGCTCGCTCACGGGCGGCAGACGCGGCTGTTCCGCTCGCACGCGCAGTTCGCGGAGCTCACGACCGCGCCGCTCACCGCCGGCAACGCGGACTGGACGCTGGCGAGCAGCCTGAGGCTGCTGCACCACTCGCCCGAGCCGGCCGTGATCGAGAAAGTCGTCGAGAGCGCCGTGATGAAGGGGCGCGAAGACCTCGCGTTGTGGTACCTGGCGCGCTATCGCGCCGCTTTCCCGCGGCAGCACGCCGATTGGGCGAACCGCCCCCGTGCTTCTCAGGCCGGCGCGGTGTAGTCGCCCGACTTGCCCCCGCGCTTTTCCAGCAGCTTCACGTCGCCTATGGTCATGCCGCGGTCCACCGCCTTGCACATGTCGTAGATCGTCAGCAGCGCCACCTGGACCGCGGTCAGTGCCTCCATCTCGACGCCGGTGGATCCGACCGTCTCGGCCGTGGCGGTGCAGAGGACGGCATGCGCTGCCTCGTCCAGCTCGAACTCCACGACCACGCGCGTCAGCGCGATCGGGTGGCACAGCGGGATCAGCTCGCTGGTCTTCTTGGCGCCCATGATGCCGGCCAGGCGCGCCACGCCGAGCACGTCGCCCTTGCGGGCCGTGCCCTGTCGGATCAGGCCCAGCGTCGCCGGCTGCATGGCAATGCGGCCCTGCGCCACCGCGATGCGGTGGGTTGCGGCCTTGGCGCCGACGTCGACCATGTGGGCCTGGCCCTGGGCGTCGAAATGGGTGAAGCCGCTCATGGACATCTCGCTGGAAGGATCGCGGCAATCATAAGGGGCCGGCCCCGAGCCCACCCGGATCGGGCTGTTACCTCCCATTTACGCTTGTGCCGCATCATTGGGGCCAATGACTTCCAGCGTACGCACAACCGCCCGCCAGCGCCTCGTGGCTGCGGTGCTGGCCGCGGCCCTGGGGTGGCTGCCGTCCGCGCAAGCGCAGGCGCAGCTGCCCACCCTGGGCGACGGCAGCGAGATGAGCAGCGCGGCCGAGCGCCGGCTGGGCGAGAAGATCGCGCGCGAGCTCTATCGCGACCCGGACTACATCGACGACCCGGTGCTGGTGGAGTACGTGCAGGGCATCTGGCAGCCGCTGCTGGACGCGGCCCGCGCACGCGGCGAGCTGTCGCCGGAACTGGACGAGCGCTTCGCCTGGCAGGTGCTGCTGGGCAAGGACCGCAGCGTCAACGCCTTCGCGCTGCCGGGTGGCTGGCTCGGGCTGCACCTGGGGCTGGTGAGCGTCACCGCCAGCCGCGACGAGCTGGCCTCGGTGCTGGCGCACGAATTGAGCCACGTGACGCAGCGCCACATCTCGCGCCTGGTCAGCCAGGAAAAGCGGCAGGCGCCCTGGGTGATCGGGGCCATGGTGCTGGGGGCGCTGGCGGCCAGCAAGAGTCCCGACGCGGCCAACGCCATGGTGGCCGGCAGCCAGGCGCTGGCGGTGCAGAACCAGCTCAATTTCTCGCGCGACATGGAGCGGGAGGCCGACCGGGTCGGCTACGGCATCCTGGTGCAGGCCGGCTTCGATCCGCAGGGCTTCGTGGGCATGTTCGACAAGCTGCAGCAGGCCGGCCGCCTGAACGACACCGGCGCCTTTCCCTACCTGCGCACCCACCCGATGACGACCGAGCGCAGTGCCGACATGCAGTCGCGCCTGCAGCTGCTGCCGCGCGAGGAATCCCGCGTCGCCACGGGCCCGGCCCTGCTGCACGCGCTGATGGCCGCCCGCGCCCGGGCCCTGTCGGCGGTCGGCGTGGACGCGCTGCGCGGCCTGGTGCGGGAGGCCGCCAGCCTGCCCGCCGATGCTCCCTCCACGCGCCGGGCGGCGGTGCTGTACGCCGCCAGCCTGGCCGCCTCGCGCCTGAACGATGCCGGTGCCGCGGTCCTGCACGCCCAGCGGCTGGGCGCATTGGTGGAGGCCGATCCCGAAGCCCGGCGGCAGGCGCGCCTGCTGTCGGCGGAAGTGGCGCTGGCCGGCGGACGCAAGGACGCCGCCGGCGCGCTGCTCGAGGCCGACGCCCGCTCGCGGCCCGAAGTGCTGCTATGGGCGCAGGCGCGCCAGGCCGCCGGTGCGCCCGCCGATGCGGCGCAGCGCCTGCAGAGCTGGGTGGCGGTGCATCCGCGCGATGCCGCCGCCTGGCTGGCGCTGTCGGGGGCCTATGGCGCGCAGGGCCAGACGCTGCGTGCCATCCGCGCCGACGCCGAAGCGCAGGTGGCGCACCTCGACTACGCGGCGGCGCTGGACCGGCTCAAGGCGGCGCAGGAACTGGCGCGCCGTGGCGGCGGCGCGGGCGACCATATCGAGGCGTCGATCATCGACAGCCGCGTGCGCAAGGTGGAATCACTGCTTGGGGAACAGGCGCTCGAGCGCTGAGTCGATCACGACGCCCATGGCCGAGTAGATCAGCGAGCCGACCAGCGCCGCCAGGAAGCCCGGCACCTGGAAGCCGTCCAGCACCGAGGCCGCTGCCCAGAACATCAGGGCGTTGATGACGAACAGGAACAGCCCGAGCGTCACCACCGTCACCGGCAGGGTCAGCACCACGAGGATGGGCCGCACCACCATGTTGAACAGCCCGATGACGAGGGCCGCGATCATCGCTGCGGTGAAGTCGCGGACCTCGACGCCCTGGTAGACGTAGGCCACGAACAGCAGCGCGGTGGCGCTGAGCAGCCATTTCGCGATGAGCTTCATGGCGGGCGAGGATAGCATCCGCTCCCGCGTCGCGCCCTTTGCTGCAGGGCTATCATGCCTGCCCCGGTCGCGCGCCATGGCTGCCATCCACATCACCGACATCGAAGCCGCCATCAACTATTGGCGCGCCCGCAAGCCCTCGCCCGACGGCATCACGCTGGTGCCCGAGCTGCGCGCCCTGGCCGAGGTGTATGCGCTGATGGTGTTCCACCGCGAGGACGAGGCCGACGAGCACGGCTTCCCGGCGCAGGCCTGGGACGCCTGGAAGGCCTGGTACGAGACCACGCCCGACACGCCCTGCATCGCGATCTGCTCCACCAGCCAGGGCGACTCCGTGTGCAAGGGCTGCGGGCGCAGCTTCGAGGAGGTGCAGCACTGGCCCGGCATGAGCCCGGCGGCCAAGCGGCGCACCTGGCGGCGCATCACGCTGGAGGGCGACGCCTGGCGCTTCAACCGGTACGCCGAACGCGCCGCCGAAGGACCGGCGCCACCGGCGCCAGGCTGATGCGGCGGCTGGCGCGCGCCCCCAACATCGCCATTGCGGCCTTGTGGGTCGGCGCCTTGCGCCACGCCGGCTTCGACGCCTCCGTCCAGCGCTACTTCCTGGGCGCGGCGGCCGGGGAACTGCCGCCCGACCAGTGCCTGCCGGAGGTGTGGATCGCCGACGACGAACAGGAGGCCGCCGCCCTCGAACTGCTGGACGCGATCCAGTCGACGCCGCAGCGGCGCTGGTTCTGCCGCTGCGGGGAACTGGTGGAGGGCGGCTTCGAGAGCTGCTGGAACTGCGGCCGGGCCATGCCCTAGGCGCGGCCGGTCACTTCCAGCGCACCGGCTCCACGTCCACGCTGCCGCGCGTCGACGACAGCATCAGCACGCCTTCCTGCACGGTCGCCTGCAGCTGCATGCTGCGCTCGGCCAGCCCGGCCAGCGCCTGCGCCGCGGCGGTGGGCAGTCGCCACACCTGCACCTTGTCCAGCCGGGCCAGCTTGCCTTCGATGCCGCGCCACCAGACCTCGGCGGCATGGTGGAAGGCGTAGACCTGCACCTGGTCGGCCCTGGAGCAGGCGCGCACCAGCGGCTTGTCGTCCGGCTGCCCGACCTCGATCCAGCGCCGGGTGCGCCCCGTGAAGTCGCGCAGCACCACGTCGGGATCCTCGGGGTCCGACAGCCCGGCCCCGAAGCCCAGGGTGCCGTCGCCGCCGCAGTCGTCCTGCAGCGCGTGCGCATTCAGCGCCAGCGCCGCCAGCCGCACCATCATGCGTTCGTCGGTCTCGCTCGGATGGCGCGCCAGTGTCAGCGCATGGTCGGCGTAGTAGCCGTGGTCGATGTCGGCGACCGCCAGCTGCGCCTTGAAGATGGTGGACTTGAGCGCCATCAGGCGCGTCTGGCCAGCTCGGCCGCCTTGCCGATGTAGGCGGCCGGCGTCATCGCCAGCAGTCGGTCGCGCTCGGCCGGCGGGATGTCCAGCGAGCGGACCAGCGCGTGCAGGTCCTCCGGGCGCACCTGCTTGCCGCGCGTGGCTTCCTTGAGCTTCTCGTAGGCGCCGTGCACGCCGTAGCGCCGCATGACGGTCTGGATCGGCTCGGCCAGCACTTCCCAGGCCTTGTCGAGGTCGGCCGCCAGCGCGGGCTCGTTCAGTTCCAGCTTGGCCAGGCCGATGCCCAGCGAGTGGTACGCCAGCGTCGCATAGCCCAGCGCAACGCCCATGTTGCGCAGCACCGTTGAATCGGTCAGGTCGCGCTGCCAGCGCGAGACCGGCAGCTTCTCCGACAGGTGACGCAGCAGCGCGTTCGACAGCCCCAGGTTGCCCTCGGCGTTCTCGAAGTCGATCGGGTTGACCTTGTGCGGCATGGTCGAGGAGCCGATCTCGCCGGCGCGCAGCTTCTGCTTGAAGTAGCCCAGGCTGACGTAGCCCCAGACGTCGCGCGCCCAGTCGACCAGGATGGTGTTGGCGCGCGCCACCGCATCGAACAGCTCGGCCATGTAGTCGTGCGGCTCGATCTGGATGCTGTACGGCTGGAACGCCAGGCCCAGGCCCAGCGGCTCGGGCGTCTCCACGACCTTGCGGGCGAAGGCTTCCCAGTCGAACCCGGGCCAGGCCGCCAGGTGGGCGTTGTAGTTGCCCACCGCGCCGTTCATCTTGCCGAGCAGCCGGACGGCGGCGATGCGCTCGCGCGCGCCGGCCAGCCGCACCACCACGTTGGCGATCTCCTTGCCGACCGTGGTCGGGCTGGCGGTCTGCCCATGGGTGCGGCTGAGCATGGGCACTTCGGCGTACGCATGCGCCATCTCGCGCAGCTTGGCGACCAGCGCGTCCAGCGCCGGCAGCAGCACGTGCTCGCGCGCGCCCTTGAGCTGCAGCGCATGGCTGGTGTTGTTGATGTCCTCGCTGGTGCAGGCGAAATGCACGAACTCGGCGGCGGCCATCAGCTCGGGCCGGGCCTCGAACTTGGACTTGATCCAGTACTCCACGGCCTTGACGTCGTGGTTGGTGGTCTTCTCGATCTCCTTGATCGCCAGCGCGTCGGCCTCGGAGAAGTTCTTCACCAGCCCCAGCAGGTACGTCCGCGCGCCCGGCGTCAGCGGCTTGAATTCGGCGAAGCCGGCATCCGACAGCGCGATGAACCAGCAGACTTCGACCTGCACCCGGCGGTGCATGTAGCCCTGCTCGCTCATGAGCGGCCGCAGCGCCGACAGGCGGGCGGCGTAGCGGCCGTCCAGCGGCGACAGCGCGGAAATGGTGGACAGCGGCGTCATGGGAAGGCGGATTGTAGGCGTGCGATCGCGGCGCGCCCGGCCCCCCGCCCTGTAGCCGGCCTGCCACAGCCGCAGCACCCGCTCCGCCTAGAATCGGCCCGGTGTTCCCCACGAGCAAGAGCCCCATGAAACTGATCGGAGCCGTGACCAGCCCCTACGTGCGCAAGGTGCGCGTCGTCATGGCCGAGAAGAAGCTGGACTACCAGTTCGTGCAGGAGGACGTGTGGGCCGCCGACACCACGATCGCGGAGTCCAACCCGCTGGGCAAGGTGCCCTGCCTGGTGATGGAAGGCGGCGAGGCGCTGTTCGACTCGCGCGTCATCGTGGAATACCTGGACACGCTGTCGCCGGTCGGCAAGCTGATCCCGGCCGTGGGCCGCGAGCGGGCCGAGGTCAAGACCTGGGAGGCGCTGGCCGACGGCGTGCTCGACGCGGCCATCCTGGCGCGGCTGGAAGCCAATTGGCCCGGCCGCAGCAAGGCCCAGCGCAGCCAGGCCTGGATCGACCGCCAGCTCGGCAAGGTGCAGGCGAGCCTGAAGGCCATGAGCCAGGGCCTCGCCGACAAGCCGTTCTGCGCCGGCAACCACTTCAGCCTGGCCGACATCGCGGTCGGCTGCGCGCTGGGCTACCTGGACTTCCGCTTCCCCGACATCGACTGGCGCACGCCGCATGCCAACCTGGAGAAGCTCCAGGCCAAGCTGATGCAGCGCGCGAGCTTCCAGGAAAGCCAACCGGCCTGACCCGCGCCGGCGGGCCTGCTGACGCTACGCCGGTGGGCCATGCCCACCGCCGCGCGCCGAAAAGAAAAAGCCGCGAAGCGCCCCGTGACGAAGAGGGAGGGAGGGAGGAGGAGAAGAGCCGTCACCGGGATTGCAGTCGGATGACCAGCATCCGAAAGGCTTCGCAGCAGCAACTGAAATCCTTGTGCCTATGGATACGCCGCGCCGATCCGGGTTCCATGGCGCGCATCCGGCCCGGTAAGGATTTGTAGAGCGCTAGGGCGCGGCCAGCAACTGCTCGATCCGGGCGACCAGGGCCTTGTCCTGCGGCGTGGTGCGGCTCGGGTAGTGGGCCACCACCTGCCCGTCGCGGCCAACCAGGTACTTGTTGAAATTCCAGCCGGGCTGCTGGCCGGTCCTGGCCGCCAGCGTCTTGAATAGCGGGTTGGCGTCGCTGCCGCGCACCGCACTCTTGGCGAACATCGCAAACTTCACGCCGTAGGTGTTCTCGCAGAACTCGGCGATCTCCCCGTTGCTGCCGCGCTCCTGCGCGAAGTCGTTGGACGGGAAGCCCAGCACCACCAGGCCGCGGTCGCGGTAACGGCCGTACAGCTCCTCCAGGCCCTTGTACTGCGGCGTGAAGCCGCAGTAGCTGGCGGTGTTCACCACCAGCAGCACCTTGCCAGCGTACTGGCACAGCGATTGAGGCTTCTCGTCCTGCAGCCGCGGGAACTGCTGCTGCAGCAGGGCCGGGCAGGCGGCGGAGGTCACTGGCTGGGCGGACGACGCCGCCGACTGGGCAGCTGCCGGTCCGTGCAGCAGAGCGGCCCCGGCCACCAGGATCGCAAGACATCGGTACATCGCGGGCTCCCGTGAATGTCCCCATTCTGTAGCAAGCGCCGCGCCAGCGTCACACCGCCGCTTAAAATCCGGGCAACTCCGTGATTGCCGCCATGCTCTACCCCGAACTGTTCAAGCAACTCGAATCCGTCCGCTGGGACATGGACAAGGACATCCCCTGGGACCGCTTCGATGCCTCGCGGCTGTCCGACGAGCAGGCGCAGACCATCAAGATGAACGCCATCACCGAGTGGGCGGCGCTGCCGGCCACCGAGATGTTCCTGCGCGACAACCGCGACGACAGCGACTTCTCCGCGTTCATGTCGATCTGGTTCTTCGAGGAGCAGAAGCACTCGCTGGTGCTGATGGAGTACCTGCGCCGCTTCCGGCCGGAGCTGGTGCCCACCGAGCAGGAGCTGCACGAGGTGCGCTTCGAGTTCGAGCCGGCCCCCGCGCTGGAGACGCTGATGCTGCACTTCTGCGGCGAGATCCGCCTGAACCACTGGTACCGGCGCGCCGCCGAGTGGCACACCGAGCCGGTCATCAAGCACATCTACACCACGCTCAGCCAGGACGAGGCACGCCACGGCGGCGCCTACCTGCGCTACATGAAGCGCGCCATCAACAAGTTCGGCGGCGAGGCCAAGGCGGCCTTCGCCAAGATCGGCGTGCTGATGGCCAGCGCGCGCCGCACCGCGCAGGCGCTGCACCCGACCAACCTGCACGTCAACAAGGCCCTGTTCCCGCGCGACACCATCCAGAGCCGGCTGCCCAACCCCGAGTGGCTGGAGCACTGGCTGGACAAGCAGATCGCCTTCGATGCCGCCTGGGAAGGCAAGGTGGTCGAGCGCATCCTGCACAACCTGAGCCTGCTGATGGACCGCAGCTTCAAGAGCGTGCAGGAGCTCAACCGCTTCCGAAAGGAAATGGCGGCCTCGCTGGTGTCCGCCGCCTCCGCCCCGCGCGCCGCCTGATGGCCGCGCCGGCGGCGCCCGACTTCCTGCGCAAGATCGTCGCGCGCGCGCAGGCCGCCGCCGCCGTCGCGGCGCTGCCGCAGCCGGTGGTGTTCACCAACGGGGTGTTCGACGTGCTGCACCGCGGCCACGCCAGCTACCTGGCACAGGCGCGGGCGCTGGGCGGCAGCCTGGTGGTGGCGGTCAACACCGACGCCTCCGCCCGCCGCCTGGGCAAGGGCCCGGAGCGGCCGTTGAACAACGAACAGGACCGCGCCGCGCTGCTGGCGGCGCTGGCCTCCGTCGACCTGGTCACCTGGTTCGACGAGGACACGCCGGTGCAGCTGTTGGCCGAGTTGCGCCCCGCCATCTACGCCAAGGGCGGCGACTACGACATGGCGAAGTTGGCCGAAACCGCGCTGCTGCAAAGCTGGGGCGGCCGGGCGGTGGCGATTCCCTTCGTCGACGGCTACTCGACCACGGCCCTGGTGGGGAAGATCCGCGCCGGCCGCTGAGCGGCTGTCACAGGCGCCCGCGTCCCGCCGTCTTGCCGGCATGGACCACCGAACCGAACTGTTCCAGCGCCACCGCCGGCGCCTGCTGGGCATCGCCTACCGCATGCTGGGCTCGGCCGCCGACGCCGAGGACGTGCTGCAGGACGCCTGGCTGCGCTGGAACGAATCCGATACCGAAGGGCTGCGCAATCCGGAAGCCTGGTTGGTGACCGTCGTCAGCCGGCTCGCCATCGACCGCCTGCGCGCGGCGCGGGTGGAGCGCGAGCGCTACCCCGGGCTCTGGCTGCCCGAGCCGCTGGTCGAACCGATCGACGAGGACACGCCGCATGGCTTGCTGGAGCGCGCCGAGGATGTGTCGGTGGCGCTGCTGAAGGTGCTGGAGCAGCTCGGGCCGGAGGAGCGAGCCGCCTTCGTGCTGCGGCAGGTGTTCGACATGGACTACGGCGAACTCGCGCAGGCGCTGGGCAAGAGCGAGGCGGCGGTGCGCCAGCTGGTGCACCGGGCGTCGGAGCGCGTGCAGGCCAGCCGCCCGCGCTTTGCCGTCAGCCCGGAGAGCCACCGCCGCCTGGTCCAGGCCTTCGCCGACGCCGCGGGCCGTGGCGACATCGACGGCATGCGGGCGCTGCTCACCGAGCAGGCGGCGCTGGTCGGCGACGGCGGCGGCAAGGTGCCTTCCTTCGGCTTCGTGCTGCGCGGCGCGCGCCGCCTCGCCATGGTGTATTTCGCCCTGAACCGCCGCTTCGACGGCCAGGTCGACTACCGCGTGGTGCGCGTGAACGGCGAGCCCGGCCTGGCCCGCTTCGTCGCCGGGGCGCTGGAATCGGTGCAGGCCTTCGAGTTCGAGGGCGAGCGCATCGCCGCGATCCACGTGCAGCGCAATCCCGACAAGCTCGCGCGCGCCGCCGCTGTCACAAGCCGGTGAGCCGGCCCGTCTTGCCTGTGAACCCCCAACCAAGGAGCACCCCATGGACACCCGCATTGCCAACTATCCCCGCGTGATTCCCGAACTGTTCCAGGGCCTGCTGGCCCTGAGCACGCGCCTGAAGGAGACCTCGCTCGGCAAGGGCCTGATCGCCCTGGTCGACCTGCGCGTGTCGCAGATCAACGGCTGCGCCTACTGCGTCGACATGCACGGGCGCGAGTTCCTGGCCGCCGACGGCGACCTGCAGCGCCTGAACAGCGTGTCGACCTGGCGCGAGGTGCCGTTCTACAGCGAGCGCGAACGCGCCGCGCTGCAGTGGGCCGAGAGCCTCACGCGCATGGGCGAGACGCACGCGCCGCGCGAGCACTTCGATGCGCTGCAGCCGCACTTCAGCGAGCGCGAGATCGCGGAGCTGACCATGGCGGTGGCCGTCATCAACGCCTGGAACCGGGTGGCGGGCGGCCTGCGCTCGCCGGTGGTGCGCAAGTCGCTCGCGGCCTGACGCCGTTCAGGGCTGCGTGCCGGGCTGCGCCGCCCCGTGCGGCTCCTTGTGCCGCAGCCGGCGCACCTGGCGGCGGAAGAACTGCTCGATGTCGTCGACGTAGGTGTAGACCACCGGGATCACCACCAGGCTCAGCACGGTGGAGGTGATCAGCCCGCCGATCACCGCGATCGCCATCGGCGAGCGGAAGCTCTGGTCGGCGCCGCCCATGCCCATCGCGATCGGCAGCATGCCGGCGCCCATCGCCAGCGTGGTCATGATGATGGGCCGGGCCCGCTTGTGGCAGGCGTCCAGCAGCGCGTCCCAGCGGCTCATGCCGCGTTCGGTGCGGGCCATGATGGCGTACTCCACCAGCAGGATGGAGTTCTTGGTCGCGATCCCCATCAGCATGATCAGCCCGATCAGGGAGGGCATGGACAGCGTGGCGTTGGCCAGCAGCAGCCCGACGAAGGCGCCGCCGATCGACAGCGGCAGCGCCGCCAGGATGGTGAAGGGGTGCAGGAAGTCCTTGAACAGCAGCACCAGCACCACGTAGATGCACAGCACGCCGGTCAGCATGGCCAGCCCGAAGCTGGCGAACAGTTCGCCCATCACCTCGGCGTCGCCGACCTCGCGCACGAACACACCCGGCGGCAGGTTCTTCACCGCCGGCAGCTCCTGCACGGCCGCCGCCACTTCGCCCAGCGGCTGGCCGGACAGCTCGATCTCGAAGTTGATGTTGCGCGAGCGGTCGTAGCGGTCGATCACCGCCGGCCCGCCGGTCAGCTCCAGCGCCGCCACCTGCCCCAGCAGCACCGGGCCGCGCGCCCCGGGCACCGCGAGCCGCTCCAGCAGCGACAGGTCGCGCCGGGCGTCGTCCTGCAGCTTGACCACGATGGGCACCTGCCGCTGCGACAGGTTCAGCTTGGGCAGGGCCACGTCGTAGTCGCCGGTGGTGGCGATGCGCAGCGTCTCGGCGATCGCGCTGCTGGTCACGCCCAGGTCGGCCGCGCGCGCGAAGTCGGGCCGCACGGCGATCTCGGGCCGGATCAGGCTCGCCGTGGAGGCGATCTGCCCCAGGCCGGGGATGGTGCGCAGGTCCTTCTCCACCGCCATCGCGGCGGCGGCCAGTGCCTGCGGGTCCTCGCCGCTGAGCACCAGGATGTACTTCTCGCCCGAGCCGCCGAGGCCGACCTTGCTGCGCACGCCCGGCAGCGGCTCCAGCGCGTGTCGGATGTCGCTCTCGATCGGCTGCTTGCGCGGGCGCTCGCCGCGCGGGTCCAGCAGGATGGTCAGCGTGGCCTTGCGCGGCTCGGCCGCGCCCACGTTGGCGAACGGGTCGGTGCCGGCGCTGCCGCCGCCGATGGTGGTGTAGACGCTGCGCACGTGCGGCACCTCGGCGATCGCCAGCCGCGCCTGCTCGGCCACGCGCAGCGTCTGCTCCAGCGTCGAGCCGGGCGGCAGCTCCAGGTAGACCTGGGTCTGCGAGTTGTCGTCCGGCGGGATGAAGGCGGCCGGCAGCAGCAGCGTCAAGGCCAGCGAGCCGAAGAAGAACACGCCGGCGGCGATGGAGGTGGCCAGCCGGTGCCGCAGCGCCCACTGCACCGTGCGGATGTAGGGCGCCATCCAGCCCGGTTCGCGGTGGGTGCCCACCACCGGCTTGAGCAGGTAGGCCGCCATCATGGGCGTGAGCACGCGCGCCACCACCAGCGAGGCGAACACCGCCAGCGCCGCGGTCCAGCCGAACTGCTTGAAGAACTTGCCGGCGATGCCGCTCATGAAGGCGGTGGGCAGGAACACCGCAATCAGGGTGAAGGTGGTGGCGATCACCGCCAGCCCGATCTCGTCGGCCGCCTCCATCGCCGCCTGGTACGGGGTCTTGCCCATGCGCAGGTGGCGCACGATGTTCTCCACCTCCACGATCGCGTCGTCCACCAGGATGCCGACCACCAGCGACAGCGCCAGCAGGGTGACGATGTTGATCGAGAAGCCGAGCAGGTACATGCCCAGGAAGGCCGGGATGGCCGACATCGGCAGCGCCACCGCCGACACGAAGGTGGCGCGGAAGTCGCGCAGGAACAGCCACACCACCAGCACCGCCAGCAGGGCGCCCTCGTACAGCAGGTGCAGCGAGCCCTCGTATTCCTCCTGCACCGGGGTGACGAAGTCGAACGCCTGCGTCAGCCGGATGTGGGGGTGCCGCGCCTTCAGCTCGTCCAGTGCCCGGTGCACGGCCTCGCCGACCGCGATCTCGCTTTCGCCCCGGCTGCGCGAGACCTCGAAGCCGACCACCGGCTGGCCGTCGAGCAGGGCCGCCGCGCGCGGCTCGGCGATGGTGTCGGTGACGGTGGCGACGTCCGACAGCCGGATGCTGCGGCCGGGCGCCCCGGCCGCCGGCGGCAGCGCGATCTCGATGCGGCCGATCTCGGCCGCGGTGCGCACGGTGGCCAGCGTGCGCACCGGCTGTTCGCCGCCGCCCAGGTCGGTGCGGCCGCCGGCGCTCTCGGTCTGCACCTGCCGCAGCTGGCGCGACACGTCGGCCGCGGTGATGCCCAGCGCCTGCATGCGCATCGGGTTGAGCGCCACCCGGATCTCGCGGTTGACGCCGCCCACGCGCGTGACGGCGCCGACCCCCGGCACCGCCAGCAGCTTGCGCGTGACCTCGTTGTCGACGAACCAGGACAGCGCCTCCTCGTCCAGCTGGGAGGAGGCGATGGTGAAGGCCAGCATCGGCTGGGCCGCGAGGTCCAGCTTGTTGACGATGGGGTCGCGCAGGTCGGCCGGCAGGTCGCTGCGCACGCGCGAGACCGCCGAGCGCACGTCGTCCACCGCCTCCTGCACCGGCTTCTCCAGCCGGAATTCGGCGGTGATGCTGACGGTGCCGTCCTGCACCTTGGTGTACAGGTGCTTGAGGCCCTGCAGCGTCGCCATCGCGTTTTCCAGCTTGCGGGCGACGTCGGTCTCCAGCTGCCCCGGCGCGGCGCCCGGCAGCGAGGCGGTGAGCACCACGGTGGGCAGGTCGATGTCCGGGAAGTTCTGCACCTTCATGGACTGGAAGCCGAGCAGGCCGCCGAAGGTCAGCAGCAGGAACAGCAGCAGCGCCGGGATCGGGTTGCGGATCGACCAGGACGAGACGTTCAGCACGCGCAGGCTCCTAGCGGGCGGTGCCGTTGCCGTTGGCGGCGGAGGCGCCGGCCTGCGGCGCGGCCGCGCCCTCGACGACGCGCACCAGGTCACCGTCGTTCAGGAAGCCGGCACCGCTGGCGACGATGCGCGCGTCCGGCGGCAGCCCGCCGGTGATCTCGATGCGGTCGCCGGCCAGCCGGCCGGTCTGCACCTTGAGCTGCGCCACCCGGTCGTCCGGCCCGACGCGCAGCACGTAGCTGAAGCCCTCGCGGAGCACCAGAGCCGATTGCGGCACCGTCAACGCCGGCGTGCGGCCGAGGTCGAACTCGCCGCGCGCGAACATGCCGGCGCGCGCACTGCCGTTGGCGGCACCGGGCTCGGGCGTGACGTCGACGTAGACGATGGCGATGCGGGTCTGCGGATCGACCGTGGCGCCGAGCGTGCGCACCTTGCCCGCCAGCTTGGCGCCGCTGGCGGCCGTCACCGTGGCCGGCGTGCCCGGGCCCAGCCGCCCGAGTTCGTCGGCCGTGACTTCGGCGCGCCACTCCAGCCGGCCCTGGCGGATCAGCCGGAACAGCTCGGTGCCGGGCGCCACCACCTGGCCGACGGTGGCCAGCCGGGCCGAGATCACGCCGCCGTCGGGCGCCTGCACGGTCGACTGCGACAGCCGCACCTGCTGCGCCTCGAACAGGGCGTGCGCGGCCTGCACCCGGGCTCGCGCGGTCTGCTCGGCAGTCAGGTACTGGGCGATCTGCGAGGCGCTCAGCGCGCCGGTCGCCTGCAGGCTGCGCGCGCGTTCGGCGTTGGCAGCGGCATCGGCAGCCGCGGCTTCGGCCTCGGCCACGCTGGCACGCGCCTGCGCCAGCTCGGCGCGCAGCGTGTCGGAGGCGAAGGTGGCCAGCACCTGCCCCTTGGCGACCCGGTCGCCGACGTTGACGCGCACCTCGGTGATGCGCAGGCCGCCCGCTTCGGCGCCGATGCTGGCTTCCTGCCAGGCCGCGATGTTGCCGTTGGCGGCCAGCCGCACCGGCAGCGTGGTGGCCTGCGGCGTGGTCGTGGTGACGGTGAGCGCCGGCCTGGGTGCCGCGGCGGCCTTGTCCGCCTCGGCGTTGCCGACACGGCGGACCAGCAGCACGGCGGCCAGCGCCACCAGCAGGAGCACGACCGCCACCGCGGCCCATGCACGCCTGGACATCCTCATGGGTTCTGCCTTTCTTCTTCTTGCCCTGCGGGCGGCGGCGTGGCCTCGGTCCAGTTGCCGCCGGCGGCGCGGTACAGGTCGATCCACGCGCCCAGCCCCTCGCGTTGCAGGCTGACCAGCGCGGTCTCGGCGGCCAGCATGGTGCGGCGCGCGTCCTCCAGTTCCACCAGGCTGGCCAGCCCGGCGCGGTAGCGCGCCTCGGTGGCGGCGAACGAGGCCCGGTAGCCCTCGGCCGCCATGAGCGCGTCGCCGTTGCGCGAGCGCGCGCTGTCCAGCGCGACCAGCGCCTGCTCCACCTCGCGCACCGCCTGCCGCACCCGGGCGCGGTACTGCGCCGCAGCCTGCGCGTAGCGGGCCTTCGCGGCCTCCACGTTCGCGGCGCGGCGGCCGGCATCGAACACCGGCAGCGACAGCGCCAGCGGGCCGATGGACCAGGTCTGCGCATCGCCGCTGCCGCCCGCCACCCGCACGCTGCCGGCCGCGATCGAGCCGGACAGCGACAGGCGCGGGTAGCGATCGGCCTCGGCCGCGCCGACCTCGGCGCTGGCGGCGGCCACTTCCATCTGGGCGGCGAACACGTCCGGCCGCTGCGCCAGCAGTTGCGCCGGCACGGCCGGCACCGGCTCCGGCACGGCCGCGGCTGGCGCCGCGCCGGCGACCGCAAGCCGCTCGCGCAGCAACGGTTCGTCGATCGCTGTCAGTGCCACCAGGCCCTTGAGTTCGGTTTCGCAGGCGGCGCGCTGCTGGCGTTCGCGTGCGGCGCCCTCGGCTGCGCTGGCCCTCGCCAGCGCGGCACTGGCCGGCGCGGTGAAGCCCGCCTGCGTGCTCAGTTCGATCAGGCGGGCCGACTCGGCCCGCGAGCGCGCGTCGTTGATGGCCACGGCGAGCTGCTGCTGGCAGGTGCGCCAGCCGACGTAGCTGGCGGCGGTCTCTGCGGCCACCGCCACCCGGGCCTCGTGCCAGCCGGCCTGCGCCGCCGCCAGGCGGGCCTGCGCCGCGTCGCGGCTGGCGCTGCGGCCGCCGAACAGGTCCAGCTCCCAGGCGGTCTGGGCGCCGACCTGGCTCACGGTCACCGTCGTGCCCGGCAGGGCGGCCTGCTGGTTGCCGCGGCTGACCGAAGCGCTGGCGTCCAGGCTCGGCAGCAGCGCGGCCCGTGCCGCAGCGCGATCGGCCCTGGCCTGGGCGATGCGTGCGCCGGCCGCGCTGACCGTCGGGCTGGCGTCCTGTGCCGCGGCGATCAGTTGCGGCAGCAGTGGATCGCCGACCTGCCCCCACCAGCGCTGCAGGTCGGCGGGGCGGCCGCCGTGGGGCAGCGGAGCCCGCCACTGGGCCGGGACCGGGGCTTCGACCATGTCCGGCGGACGCGGCAAGGCGCAGCCGGCCAGCGCCAGCAGCGCGGCGGCCGCCGCGAGCGGTCGGAGTGGGCTCATCGGATCCTTCCCTGGTGCAGCCCGGCCGGGCCGTCGTCGGCCCGCCTCGGGGCCGGCTGCCGCCGGGCAGCCCGCGAGCCTACCATCGCGCGGCGCGGGCCGCCTCTCCCGCCTGTTCAGCCGAACACGGCGGTCCAGAGCGCCCGGATCGCGTCGCGCTGGGTGGCCGCGGCCTCGGGCGCGAGGTGGGTGGGTTCTTCGTTCAGGCGGGCGCTGTGCTGCACCCGGCGCAGTTCGCGGTAGGCCGCGGCGGCCTGCTGGCCGACACCGGCCGGCAGCAGGCCGGCCGCCTCGGCGCGCTGCAGCAGCGCGATGTTGCCGACGTTGGGGATCAGCTCGCGGTGGGCGCCCGAATGGGCCAGCACCAGGTACTGCACCGCGAACTCCGCGTCCACCATGCCGCCCTCGCTGTGCTTGACGTCGAAGCGGCCCGGCCTGACCGGATGCGCCGAGCGCACCCGCTCGCGCATGGCGACGATCTCGTGGCGCAGCGCCGCGTCCTCGCGCGGCGCCGTGATCACCGCCTCGCGCACGGCGTCGAAGCGCGCCGCCAGCGCGGGCTCGCCCAGCACGCAGCGGGCGCGGGTCATGGCCTGGTGCTCCCAGGTCCAGGCGGTGTTGCTGCCGCGCCCCTGCTGGTAGTGCTCGTAGGCGCTGAAGGTGGTCACCAGCAGCCCGGAGCTGCCGTTGGGCCGCAGCGCCGTGTCGATCTCGTACAGGTCGCCCTCGGCCGTCTTGGTGGTGAGCCAGTTGATCAGCTTGCGCACGAAGGCCCCGTAGACCTCGGGCGCGCGCTCGTCCTCGTCGTCGAACACGAACACGATGTCCAGGTCGCTGCCGTAGCCCAGCTCCTTGCCGCCCAGCTTGCCGTAACCGATCACGGCGAAGCTCGGCTCCTCCCGGTGCCGGTTCTTCAGCCGGCCCCAGCACCAGCGCGCGGTGACGCGCAGCACGGCGTCGGCCAGCGCGCTCAGGTCGTCGGCGACCTGCTCCACCGTCAGCCGGCCCTCGATGTCGCGGGCCAGCGTGCGGAACACCTCGGCATGGTGGGCGCGGCGCAGCAGGTTCAGCAGCGCCTCGTCGTCGTCCTCGCCGGTGCGCTGCAGCGCGCGCCGGCGTTCCTCCAGTTCCTGCTCGAAGTCGCCGGGCACGAAGCGCTCGGAGAACAGCGCCTCGCTGGCCAGCTCGTCGATCACGCCCGGGTGGCGCAGCAGGTAGCGGGCCGGCCAGCGCGCCGCGCCCAGCAGGGCCAGCAGACGCTCGTGCACGCGCGGGCGCTCCAGCAGCAGCGCCAGGTAGCTCTCGCGGCGCAGCAGCGGCTCCAGCCAGTCGGCCAGCCGCAGCGCCGCTTCCTCGCTCACACGGCCCTCCGATGCCCACTGCCCGGTGCGCGCGATCAGGCGCGACAGGCGCTGGCGCGCATCGTCGCGCAGGGCCTGCACGCGAGGCTGGCCGCACCAGCTCGCGACCCGCTCGCGCAACTGCGCGGGCAGTTGCTCCAGCAGCGTCTCCAGGTCCGGCGCCGGTGCCGGGCCGCCCTTGCCGCCGTTGCAGCTCCTGCAGGCCTGCGGCTCGCCGAGCAGCTTGTCGAACTCCTGCGCGACGAATTCGCGATGCCGGTCCAGCTCGTGCAGGAACGGGCAGCAGTCGGCATAGCCCATGGTGCGGGCGATCCAGCCGAGGTCGCCGTCGTCCTCGTCGTCGTTGCAGCCCATGGGCAGCACGTGGGTCTGCTGGTCGTCCAGGTACTGGATGCGGTGCTCGACCCGGCGCAGGAATTCGTAGGCTTGCGCCAGCTGCTGCGCGGTGTCGGGCGGCATCAGGCCGGCGGCCGCCACCCGCTCCAGCGCCTGCAGCGTGGGGCGGGTGCGCAGCTCGGGGAACTGGCCGCCGCGCACCACCTGCAGCAGCTGCACGATGAATTCGATCTCGCGGATGCCGCCGCGCGACAGCTTGACGTCGTTGGCGCGCTCGGGGCGGCCGGCGCTGCGGCGCGCGGCGTGTTCGCGGATCTGCCGGTGCAGCACCCGCAGGGCGTCGAACACGCTGTAGTCCAGGTAGCGCCGGAACACGAAGGGCAGCACCACGCCGCGCAGCGCCTGCGCCGAGCCGCCGTCGATCGCGCTGCGCGGCGCGACCACCCGGCTCTTGAGCCAGGCGAAGCGCTCCCACTCGCGGCCCTGCACCAGGAAATACTCCTCCAGCGCGTCCAGCGACACCACCGGCGGGCCGGAATTGCCGTTCGGACGCAGGGCCAGGTCGACCCGGAACACGAAGCCGTGCTCGGTGGTCTCGCCCACCATCGCGAACACCGCCCGCACCGCCTTGGCGAAGAACTCCTGGTGGCTGATGCGCCCGCGGCCGTCGACGCCGGCGGTTTCGCCGTCCTGGTCGTAGACATAGACCAGGTCGATGTCGCTGGAGACGTTGAGTTCGCGGGCACCGAGCTTGCCCATGCCGATGACCCACAGCCGGGCCGGGCTGCCGTCGGCGCCGGTGGGTGCGCCGTGCACCGCCTCCAAGTCCTCGACGGCCTGGCGGCAGGCGGTGTCGAGCGCGAATTCGGCCAGCTCGGTCATGGCGCCGGTCACGTCGGCCAGCGGGGCCTGCTGTTCGCAGTCGAGCCGCAGCAGGCGCTCGACCACCAGCTGGCGCAGGATGCGCAGGGCCGCCGGCAGGGCGTGGCCGCGCGCACACAGCGCCGCGTAGGTGGCTTGCAGCGACTCGCGGGTGGGAAGGCCCGGCGGCAGCAGGGCGAGCTCGGCTTCGTAGCGGCGGCGGATGCGCTGGGCGAAGCGCGAATGGGCGGAACCCCCGGCGCCGTGCGGCATCTGATCGGCTGGAGCCGTCGCCGTGTCCTGCGACGGATTCCGGCCGGTGCGAGCCGGTCCTGCGCCGCGGCTCATAATTCCTGCCACTTTGTAGTCTTCATGAACGATTCGCCGCCGCTTCCCTCGGGCCCGCTGAAGGTCTATGCCGCCTGCGCGAAGTGGTTCCTGTGGCTCCTGGCAGCCGCCTGGCTGCTGCTGGCGCTGGGCCTGGGCGCCCTGCACGCGTGGATTGTGCCGCGAATCGGCGAAATGCGCCCCGCGCTGGAAGCCCAGGCCTCTCGCGTGCTGGGGGTTCCGGTCCGCATCGGTGCGCTGAGCGCCGGGCCGGGCAGACTGGTGCCGTCGCTGCAGCTCGAATCGGTGGTGCTGCTCGACGCGCAGGGACGCGAGGCGCTTCGCCTGCCGCGCGTGGTGGCGGCACTGTCGCCGCGCTCGCTATGGAACCTGGGATTCGACCAGCTGTACATCGAGCGGCCGGTGCTGGAGGTGCGCCGATCCGCCGACGGCCATGTCTGGGTCGCGGGGCTGGATCTCTCGAGTGCTGCCGGCGCCGAGCCCGGCGGTGGCGGCAACGCCGCCGACTGGGTGTTCCGCCAGGGCGAGCTGGTGGTGCGCGGCGGCACCCTGCACTGGACCGACGAGATGCGCGGCGCGCCGCCGCTGGAGCTGGCCGGGGTCGACGTGGTGGTGCGCAACAGCGGCCGGCGCCACGCACTGCGGCTGGACGCGACGCCGCCGGCGCCCTGGGGCGAGCGCTTCACCGTGCAGGGCATCTTCCGGCATCCGCTGCTGTCCACCCATCCGGGCCGCTGGCAGGCGTGGGACGGGCAGCTCCATGCGGACCTGCGCCGGGTCGACCTCGGCGAACTGCGCCGCCACGTGCCGCCGCTGGGCGTCGAGCTGCACGGCGGCCATGGCGCGGTGCGCGCCTGGGTCGACGTGGCCGACGGCCAGGTCACCGGCGGCGCGCTGGACGTGGCTGCCGCCGGCGTGTCCACCACGCTGGGCCCCGGGCTGCAGCCGCTGGCGCTGGCCACGGTGGACGGGCGGCTCGCCGGCAAGCGGTCGGCCGACGGCTTCGAATTGCAGGCCCGCCAGCTGCAGTTCACCACGGCCGGGGGCCAGCATTGGCCAGCCGGCGACATCGCCGTGTCCTGGAGCGAGCCGGGCTCGCGCCGCGGCAGCGCCGGCGAACTGCGGGCCGACCGGCTGGACCTGGCGGTCCTGGGCCAGCTCGCCGGGCGCCTGCCGCTGGGCGGGAAGACCCACGCAGCGCTGGAACGCCACGCCCCGCAAGGCCTGGTCGAGGGCCTGCAGCTGCGCTGGCAGGGCGAGTGGCCGGCGCCGCGCAAGTACCAGGCCAAGGGCCGCATCGCCGGCCTGCACGTGAGCGCCCAGGCGGCGGCCGGCACGCCCGGCGTGCGCAATGCCGGCATCGAGTTCGACTTCGACGAGACCGGCGGCAAGGCCCGCGTCGCCGTCCATGCCGGGGCGCTGGAGCTGCCCGGCGTGTTCGAGGATCCGCTGCTGCCGCTCGATCGCCTGACGGCCGACGCGCAGTGGGAGATCAAGGGCGAGCGCATCCGCTTCAACGCCAGCAACCTGAAGTTCGCCAACGCCGACGCCCAGGGCGAAGGACAGGCGAGCTGGCGCACCGGCGACGACCCGGCGCACCGCTTCCCCGGCGTGCTGGACCTGCAGGCCAGCCTGTCGCATGCCAACGGCGCCCGCGTGTGGCGCTACCTGCCGCTGGGCGTGCCCAAGGAGGCGCGTGACTACGTGCGCGAGTCCGTGCTGCAGGCCCAGGTCACGGACGGCCGTTTCCGCGTACGGGGCGACCTGCGCGGCTTCCCCTTCGACCACGCGCCGGGCGAGTTCCACGTCACCGGCCACGTGAAGAACGCGACCTACGCGTTCGTGCCGAAGAGCGTGGTCAAGGGCAACGGCCCGGCCTGGCCGGCGCTGGCGAAGCTGTCGGGCCGGCTGGTGTTCGATCGCGCCGGCATGCGGGTGGAGGACGCGAGCGGGGTGTTCACCAATGCGCCCAACCTGCGCGTGAAGGCGACGGCCGAGATCCCCGACCTGTCCGACACCACGGTGGGCGTCACCGGCGAGGTCAAGGGCCCGCTGGCCGAGGCGCTGGGGCTGGTGCAGCGCTCGCCGCTGGCGGCGCTCACCCAGGACGCCATGTCGCAGGCCACCGGCACCGGCCCGGCCGACGTGAAGCTGCGGCTGTCGCTGCCGATCGCCCGCATCGAGCGCAGCAAGGTGCAGGGCACCGTCACCCTGGCCGGCAACGACGTGCAGATGACGCCCGAGAGCCCGCTGCTGCAGCGCGCCCGCGGCGCCGTCACCTTCAGCGAGCGTGGCTTCGCGCTGGTGGGCACGCAGGCGCGCTCGCTCGGTGGCGACGTGCGCATCGAGGGCGGCAGCCGCAGCGGTGCGAACGAGCCGGCGGTCCTGATCCGCGCCCAGGGCACCGCCAGCGCCGACGGCCTGCGGCAGGCGCGGGAACTGGGTTTCGTCTCGCGGCTGGCGGCCCACGCCAGCGGCGCCTCGCCCTACTCGGTGACGCTGGCGTTCCGCCGTGGCGGCACGCCCGAACTGCTGGTCACCAGCAGCCTGCAGGGCCTGAAGCTGGACCTGCCGGCGCCGCTGGCCAAGCCGGTCGAGGCCGCGCTGCCCCTGCGCTACGAGACGGCGCTGCTGCGCGATGCGCCGGCCGGCGCGCTGCAGGACCGGTTGACGGTGGAGATCGGCCGGGTGGCCGCCATCCAGTACGTGCGCGACGTGGGCGCGAGCGAGCCGCAGGTGCTGCGCGGTTCCGTCGCCATCGGCCTGGCGCCGGGCGAGACCGCGGTGCTGCCGCCGCAGGGCGTCACGGCCAACGTGAGGCTGGGCGCCACCAGCGTCGACGCCTGGGAGCAGGTGCTGGGCGAAGCGCCCGCCCCCGCGCCTGCTGCGGCCCGTGCCGCCCCGGCGGCGAGCGGCACCGGGGTAGCCCGTCCGGAGCGCGGCCCGTCGGCGGCCCAGGGCTACCTGCCGACGCTGATCGCGCTGCGGGCCAGCCAGCTGACGGTGGAGGGGCGCACGCTGCACAACGTGGTGGTCGGTGGCTCGCGCGAGGGCCTGGTCTGGCGCGGCAACGTGGACGCCGACGAGCTGAGCGGCTACGTGGAGTACCGCCAGCCGGCGGGCAACGGCGCGGGCCGGCTGCATGCGCGGCTGGCCCGGGCCTCCATCGCGGCGGCGCAGGCCAGCGCGGTCGAGGCCGCCCTGCTGGGCAGCCAGGCCACCTCCAGCATCCCGGCGCTGGACGTCGTGGTCGACGACTTCGAGCTGCGCGGGCGCAAGCTGGGCCGGCTGGAGATCGAGGCCATCAACCGCGGCGGCGGTGCCGTGGTCCGTGAAGGCGGCGTGCGCGAGTGGCGGCTCAACAAGCTCTCGCTGGCCATGCCGGAAGCGGAGTTCAACGCCACCGGCAACTGGGCCGAGATCAACGCCCAGGCCGCGGCGCCGGGCGGGCCGCGGCCGCCGCGGGTGCCGCCAGAGCGCCGGCGCACGGTCATGAACTTCAAGCTCGACATCCGCGACGCCGGCCAGCTGCTGGCGCGCTTCGGGATGAAGGACGTGGTGCGGCGCGGCGACGGCCGCATGGAAGGCCAGGTCGCCTGGGTCGGCTCGCCGATGGACCTCGACTACCCCTCGCTGCAGGGCACCTTCCACGTGGACGTGCGCGGCGGGCAGTTCCTCAAGGCCGACCCGGGCCTGGCCAAGCTGCTGGGCGTGCTCAGCCTGCAGGCGCTGCCGCGGCGGCTGGCGCTGGACTTCCGCGACGTCTTCAGCCAGGGCTTCTCGTTCGATTTCCTGCGCGGCGACATCACCATCCAGCAGGGCGTGGCGGCCACCAACAACCTGCAGATGAAGGGCACCAGCGCCGCGGTGCTGATGGAAGGCAAGGCCGACCTGGCGCGCGAGACCCAGGACATCCGGGTGGTGGTGGTGCCGGAGATCAACGCCGGCACGGCCTCGCTGGTGGCGGCGGCGATCAACCCGGCGATCGGCATCGGCACCTTCCTGGCGCAGGTGTTCCTGCGCGAGCCGCTGGCGCGCGCCGCCACGCAGCAGTTCCACATCGACGGCAGCTGGACCGACCCGCGCGTGACCAAGCTGTCGCGCCAGGCCGCCGCGGCCGAGTCCGGCGCGCCGGCGGCGCGCCCCGCAGACCCGAAGGAGGCCAGCCGATGAAAGTCGCCGCAGTCCAGATGGTGTCCGGCACCCGGCTGGACGACAACCTCGCCGCCGCCAGCCGCCTGATCGGCCAGGCGGCCGCGCAGGGCTGCGAGCTGGTGGTCCTGCCGGAGTACTTCTGCCTGATGGGGCACCAGGAGACCGACAAGCTCGCCTTCCGCGAGAACCCCGGCGAGGGGCCGATCCAGGCCTTCCTGGCCCAGGCCGCGCGCGAGCACGGGCTGTGGCTGGTCGGCGGCACGCTGCCGCTGGTGGCGGGCGACGAGCGCCACGTGCGCAACACCAGCCTGGCCTTCTCGCCGGCCGGCGAGTGCGTGGCGCGCTACGACAAGATCCACCTGTTCTGGTTCGACAACGGCCAGATCCGCTTCGAGGAGGCGCGCGTGATCGAGCCCGGGCGCCAGCCGGTGGCGTTCGAGCTGCGGGCCCGCGACGGCGAGGCCTGGCGGGTGGGGATGTCGGTCTGCTACGACCTGCGATTCCCCGAGCTGTACCGCGCCCTGCGCGCCGACCTGCTGCTGGTGCCCAGCGCCTTCACCTTCGTGACCGGCCAGGCCCACTGGGGGGCGCTGCTGCGCGCCCGTGCCATCGAGAACCTGGCCTGGGTGGTGGCGCCGGCCCAGGGCGGCCGGCACGAGAACGGTCGCCGCACCTGGGGCCACAGCATGGTGGTCGACGCCTGGGGCCAGGTGGCGGCCTGCCGCGCCGACGAGGGCGAAGGCCTGGTGGTGGCCGAGCTCGATGGCGAGCGGCTGCGCGCCTGGCGCCGCCAGTTGCCGGCGCTGGAGCACCGGGTGCTATGAACGAACCGGTGGGCGCCGGCCCGGCGCCGGCGCCGCGCGGCGCCGGCAGCCTGCCGCGCTGGGGCCTGTGGGCGCTGCTGGTCGCGCTGGTGGCGGTGCTGCTCAGCACCCTGGTCTGGCTGGCCGGCCGCTACGAGGTCTCGCAGCTGCAGTCGCGGCTGGAGCGCGACGCCGCCGAGGCGGTCGGCGACCTGCGCTCGGGCCTGACCCGCAATGTGCAGTCGCTGCAGGCCCTGCAGGCCGGCACTCCCTCTCCCGACCGCTGGGTGCGCGACGCGCAGCAGCTGCTGCACGAGCGCCGCGAGCTGCTGCGCATCGAATGGCGGGACGAGCAGCTGGGCGTGCTGGCGCACGCGGAGACGCCGTTCCGTGCGCCGGTGTTCGCCCGCATCGACCGCCCGTCCGCGCAGCAGCACGTGGCCCTGGCCTGCGCCAATGCGCGCCGCGTCAGCGGGCCCGGCTACGGCATCAGCTATTTCCTGCCGCAGCCCGACGGCCTGGGCCTGGAAGTGATGGAGCTGTGCCTGCCGCTGGCCAGCGGCGGCGAGCCGGCCGGCTACGTGGTCGCGACCTACGCGCTGGGCGAGATGCTGTCGTCGCTGGTCGGGGCGCCGCTGACGCGCGGCCAGGACGTGTCCTTCACCGAGGCCGACGGCACCCGGCTGGCGGTGCACGGCGGCACGCGCCGCGGCACCCGCGTGTTCACGGCGCAGCAGCTGCTGGACCTGCCCGGCAACACGCTGGTGCTGCGCATGGACAGCTGGCGCGCCGAGCCGGACCTGTTCCCCAACGTGCTGACCGCGCTGGTGACGGCGATGTCGATCGCGCTGCTGTCGGTGCTGTTCCTGCTGGGCAAGGACATGCGCAAGCGCTTCCAGGCCGAGAACGACCTGGCCGACGCCCTGGCCTTTCGCAAGGCGATGGAGGACTCGTTGGTCACCGGGCTGCGAGCGCGCGACCTGGCCGGGCGCATCACCTACGTGAACCCCGCGTTCTGCTCGATGGTGGGCTTTTCCGCCGAGGAGCTGCTGGGGCACGGCACGCCGGCGCCCTACTGGCCGCCCGAGCGGGCCGGCGAGTACCAGCAGCGGCAGGAGGTGCGGCTGGCCGGCCGCCACGTGCCGCCGCGCGAAGGCTTCGAGTCGGTGTTCATGCGCAAGGACGGCTCGCGCTTCCCGGTGCTGATCATCGAGGCGCCCCTGATCAACGCCCACGGCGTGCAGACCGGCTGGATGAGCGCCTTCCTGGACATCAGCGAGCAGCGCCGGGTCGAGGAGCTCTCGCGTGCCAGCCAGGAGCGGCTGCAGGCGACCGCCCGCCTGGCCACGGTGGGCGAGATGGCCTCGCTGCTGTCGCACGAGCTGAACCAGCCGCTGGCGGCGATCGCCAGCTATGCCAACGGCTCGCTCAACCTGCTGGCGCACGGCGCGGCGTCGACCGGGCCGGCGCACGGCGACCTGCAGCTGGCGCTGCGGCGCATCGCCGAACAGGCCGAGCGCGCCGGCAAGGTGATCAAGAGCGTGCACGACTTCATCCGCCGGCGCGAGCAGGCGCGCGAGCCGGTGGCCCCGCGCGACCTGCTGGACGCGGTGCTGCCGCTGGTCGCGCTGCAGGCGCGCAAGCTGGGCGTGCGGGTGGACACGCGCATCGAACCCGGCCTGCCGCCGGTGCTGTGCGACCGCACCATGGTCGAACAGGTGCTGCTGAACCTGGCGCGCAATGCCATGCAGGCCATGGACGAGGCCGGCGTGGCGCACCCCTCGCTGCAGTTGCAGGTGCGCCGTGCGGAAGCCAATGCGGGCTCGGCGGCCGTCACCGGCTGGCTCGAGTTCTCGGTGGCCGACCAGGGGCCCGGCATCCCGGACGAGGTGCGCGAGCGCCTCTTCACGCCCTTCTTCACCACCAAGGCCGAAGGCATGGGCCTGGGCCTGTCCCTGTGCCGCACGGTGGTCGAACAGCATGGGGGATTCCTCGCCTTCGAGCCCAACCGGCCGCGCGGTACGATTTTCCGGTTCACCCTGCCCACCGGCGCCGCCGAGACCGCTTCCGCGCCGGCGGCTGCCGCCACCACCACCGCCGCCTGAATGCAGCCCGCTCCCGATGCCACCGTGTTCATCGTCGACGACGACGAGAGCGTGCGCGAGGCGCTCGGCTGGCTGCTGCGCACGCGCCAGCTCGCCAGCGAGCGCTACGCCGCGGCCGAGGAGTTCGAGGACCTGCTGGCGCGCGGCTTCGTGCCCTCGCACCCCTGCTGCCTGCTGCTGGACGTGCGCATGCCGGGCATGAGCGGGCTGGCGCTGTTCGACCGCATGGCCGAGCGGGGGCTGGTCGACGTGCTGCCGGTGATCTTCCTCACCGGCCATGCCGACGTGCCGACCGCGGTCGCGATGGTCAAGCGCGGCGCCTTCGACTTCTGCGAGAAACCGTTCTCCGACAACGCGCTGGTGGACCGGGTCGAGCAGGCGCTGGAGCGCTCGGCCCAGGTGCTGGCGCAGCGCCGCGAGCACAGCCGGCTGGCGGCGCGGCTGGCGGAGCTGACCGACCGCGAGCGCGACGTCATGCACCTGGTGGCGCGCGGCCTGCCCAACAAGCTGATCGCCGACCAGCTCGCCATCAGCGTGCGCACGGTGGAAGTGCACCGCTCCCGGGTGTTCGACAAGATGGACGTGAAGTCGGCCGTGGAGCTGGCCAACCTGCTGCGGGATGCGCCCGCGTCCTGAGCCGGCTAGCCCTTGGGCGGCGGTTGCTCGTCCTCGTCGCGCGGCGGCTCGCCCTTGGGCCGGCCGGAGAACATGGTCCACCACACGATCAGCACCAGCGCCGCGAGCGCCAGCAGGGCTTCCAGCAGAATCAGCAGCATGAGACGAGCCTGGACACTGGCGGCGATTGTAGGAATGCTGGCCGGCTGCGCTTCCGTGCCGCTGCCGGAGGAGCCGCCGCCGGCCCCGTCGACGCCGGTGCCGGCGGCCGCCGAACCGGTCCCGGCCACGCCCCTGCTGCAGGGCAAGAGCCGCTGGCAGCCGGTGCCCTGGAGCGAGCTGCCCGGGTTCGACCAGGATGCGCTGCACGAGGCCTGGAACGCCTGGCTGCGCAGCTGCGAGCGCCCGCCGGCCGCCTTCGTCCCGCTGTGCCCGCAGGTGCGGCAGCTCTCCATCGCCAGCGCCGAGGAACAGCGCGCGTGGATGCGCCAGCGGCTGCAGCCGTACCGGATCGAGTCGCTGCAGGGGCCGGCGGAAGGGCTGCTCACCGCCTACTACGAGCCGTTGCTGGAGGCCTCGCGCGTGCCCACGGCGCGCCACACCGTGCCCCTGTACCGGCCGCCCGCCACCCTGTCGGCACGCCGGCCCTGGTACACGCGGCAGGAGATCGACACCCTGCCGGAGGCCAGGGCGCAGTTGCGCGGGCGCGAGATCGCCTGGCTGGCGGATCCGCTCGACGCGCTGATGCTGCAGATCCAGGGCTCGGGCCGGGTCCGCCTGACCGAGGCCGACGGCAGCCAGCGGCTGGTGCGGCTGGCCTTCGCCGGCAGCAACGAGCAGCCGTACCGCAGCGTGGGCGGCTGGCTGCTGCAGCAGGGTGCGCTGCGCGACGCCTCCTGGCCCGGCATCAAGGCCTGGGCCCGCGACAACCCGCAGCGGCTGCAGGAGATGCTGTGGAGCAACCCGCGCACCGTGTTCTTCCGCGAGGAGCCGCTGGACGAACTGGATGCCGGCTTCGGCCCGCGCGGGGCGCAGGGCGTGGCGCTCACGCCCGGCCGCTCGATTGCGGTGGACAGGGACAGCATCCCGTACGGCACGCCGGTGTGGCTCGCCTCCAGCGGCCCGGCCGTGCAGTTGCAGCGCCTGGTGCTGGCGCAGGACACCGGCAGCGCCATCGTGGGCGCGGTGCGGGCCGACTGGTTCGCCGGCTGGGGCCCGGAGGCCGGCGAACTGGCCGGGCGTCTCAAGCAGCCGCTGCGGATGTGGGCGCTGTGGCCGCGCTGAGGCGCTCCTTGCACGGCACGCGCCCGGAACAGGCCCTCACTCCGCCCGCAGGTGCGCCAGCGGCCACGCGCTGCTGGCCTTCACCTCGCCCAGCGAGAAGCTGGTGTGCAGGTCCTTCACGTTGGGCAGGTTGATCAGCACCTTGCGGGCGAGCAGCGAGAAGGCGTCCAGGTCGCTCGAGACCACCTGCAGCTCGAAGGTGCCGGCGCCGCTGATGTAGTGGCAGGAGACGATCTCCGGGATCCGGCGGATCGCCTCCTCCATCTCGCGCGTGCGCTCGCCGGTGTTGCGGTCGGCGTCCAGCCGCACGAAGGCCAGCACGCCCAGGCCGATCTTCTGGCGGTCGATCTCGGCGTGGTAGCCCTTGATGTAGCCGGCCTGCTCCAGTGCCCGCACCCGGCGCCAGCAGGGCGCGGCCGACAGCCCCACGCGCTGGGCCAGTTCGGCATTGGTCAGGCGGGCGTCGGCCTGGAGTTGTTCCAGGATGCGGAGGTCGAACTTGTCGAGTCTTTCCATGTTTGCCCGTTTCGAGAAAGAAGCTTTCTCATCCTAGCCCCTCGCGGGCATCAAAAGCAAAGACATATCTGGCACCCCGGCCTACACTGTGCGGCTGGCCGACAGAGCAGGAGACAAGCGAGTGAACGCCCCATTGCCCGAACACATTCGCAAGGCGCTCGAGACCGTCACGCTGGACGACAAGTATTCGCTCGACTACGGGCGGGCCTTCATGAGCGGCGTGCAGGCACTGGTCAAGCTGCCCATGCTGCAGCGCCAGCGCGATGCCCTGGCCGGCAAGAACACCGCCGGCTTCATCAGTGGCTACCGCGGCTCGCCGCTGGGCGGCTACGACCAGGCGCTGTGGAAGGCCAGTTCCTTCCTGAAGGCGCAGAACATCGTGTTCCAGCCCGGCGTCAACGAGGAACTGGCGGCCACCGCCATCTGGGGCACCCAGCAACTGGGCTTCGCGCCCAGGGCGCCGCAGAAGTTCGACGGCGTGTTCGGCATCTGGTATGGCAAGGGCCCCGGCGTGGACCGCTGCTCGGACGTCTTCAAGCACGCCAACATGGCCGGCACCACGCCCTGGGGCGGGGTGATCGCGGTGGCCGGCGACGACCACGTCGCCAAGAGCTCCACCGCCGCCCACCAGAGCGACCACATCTTCAAGGCCTGCGGCCTGCCGGTGTTCTTCCCGACCACGGTGCAGGAGATCCTGGACCTGGGCGTGCACGCCTTCGCCATGAGCCGCTATTCGGGCGTGTGGACCGGCATGAAGACGATCCAGGAGATCGTCGAGTCCAGCGCCACCGCGATGATCGACCCCGAGCGGGTGCAGGTCCGCCTGCCGGAGGACTTCGCGATGCCGCCGGGCGGCGTGCACATCCGCTGGCCCGACACGGCGCTGGAGCAGGAGGCGCGCCTGTTCGACTACAAGTGGTACGCCGCGCTGGCCTATGTGCGCGCCAACCGCCTCAACTACAACGTGATCGAGGGCCCGAATGACCGCCTGGGCATCATCGCCAGCGGCAAGGCTTACAACGACACGCGCCAGGCGCTGGCCGACCTCGGTCTCGATGAGGACGAATGCCGGCGCCTGGGCATCCGGCTGCACAAGGTCACGGTGGTGTGGCCGCTGGAAGCGCAGACCGCGCGCGAGTTCGCCACCGGGCTGCGCGAGATCCTGGTGGTCGAGGAAAAGCGCCAGGTCATCGAGTACCAGCTCAAGGAGGAGCTGTACAACTGGCGCGACGACGTGCGGCCCAACGTGGTCGGCAAGTTCGACGAGGGCGAGGACGGCTTTGCCGGCGGCGAGTGGTCGCGCGCCAATCCCACGGCCAACACCCTGCTGCGCGCCAACGCCGACCTGACGCCGGCGCTGATCGCTCGCGCCATCGCGCGCCGGCTGCGCAAGCTCGGGCTGGACGCCAACACCAGCGTGCGCATCGACTCGAAGCTGGCGATCCTGGAGGCCAAGGAGCGCGCCATGCAGGTGCTGGAGGTCAAGGCCGACCGCCTGCCCTGGTTCTGCTCGGGCTGCCCGCACAACACCTCCACCGTGGTGCCCGAGGGCTCGCGCGCCATGGCCGGCATCGGCTGCCACTTCATGGCGACCTGGATGGACCGCTCCACCATCGGCTTCACCCAGATGGGCGGCGAGGGCGTGCCCTGGGTCGGCCAGCAGCCGTTCACCAACGAGCCGCACGTGTTCGCCAACCTGGGCGACGGCACCTACTTCCACAGCGGCCTGCTGGCGATCCGGCAGTCGATCGCGGCCGGCGTCAACATCACCTACAAGGTCCTCTACAACGATGCGGTCGCGATGACCGGCGGCCAGCAGGTGGGCGAGCGGCCGGAGGGCCACTCGGTGCTGCAGATCGCGCAGTCGCTGGTGGCCGAAGGCGTGAAGAAGCTGGTGGTGGTGACCGACCAGCCGGAGAAGTACACGGTGGCCAAGCTGCCGCCGGGCGTGGGCGTGGAGCACCGCGACGAGCTGGACCGGATCCAGCGCGAATTCCGCGAGATCCCCGGCTGCACCGCCATCGTCTACGACCAGACCTGCGCCACCGAGAAGCGGCGCCGCCGCAAGCGCGGCACCATGGTGGACCCGGCCGTGCGGGTGGTAATCAACGACCTGGTGTGCGAAGGCTGCGGCGACTGCAGCGTGCAGAGCAACTGCCTGTCGGTCGAGCCGCTGGAGACCGAGTTCGGGCGCAAGCGCACCATCAACCAGAGCACCTGCAACAAGGACACCAGCTGCCTCAAGGGCTTCTGCCCGAGCTTCGTCACCGTCGAGGGCGGAAAGCTCAAGGGCAAGGCCAAGACCAAGGTGGCGTCGCCGTACGAGCTCGGCGAACTGCCCGAACCCGCGCTGCCGCCGCTGCAGGCCCCCTGGGGCATCGTGGTGGCCGGCGTCGGCGGCACCGGCGTCATCACCATCGGCCAGCTGCTGGGCATGGCGGCCCACATCGAGGGCAAGGGCATCGTCACGCAGGATGCCGCCGGGCTGGCGCAGAAGGGCGGCGCAACCTGGAGCCACGTGCTGATAGGCAACCGGCCCGAGGACATCCACACCACCCGCGTCGGCATGGCCGCGGCCGACCTGGTCATCGGCTGCGACCCGATCGTCACCGCCGGCAAGGAAACCGTGCTGCGCATGCGCCAGGGCCGTACCCACGTCGCGCTGAACTCGCACAGCACGCCGACGGCCGCGTTCGTCAAGAACGCCGGCTGGGTCAACCCAGCCGATGCCTGCGTCGCCGAGATCGGCAAGGCGGTGGACGGCGAGCGCCTGGGCGCCTTCAATGCCGACGCGGCCGCCACCAAGCTGATGGGCGACAGCATCTACACCAACCCCATGATGCTGGGCTACGCATGGCAGAAGGGCTGGATCCCGCTCGGCCGCGAGTCGCTGCTGCGCGCGATCGAGCTCAATGGCGTGCAGGTGGACAACAACAAGGCGGCCTTCGAGTGGGGCCGGCGTGCCGCGCACGACCCGGCGCAGGTGCAGGACCTGCTGGCGCCGGCCCAGGTGATCCAGTTCAAGAAGCGCGAATCGCTGGAGACGCTGGTGGCGCGCCGGGTCGAGTTCCTCACCAGCTACCAGAACGCCGCCTATGCGGCCGAGTACCAGGCCTTCGTCGAGAAGGTCCGCGCGGCCGAGGCGCCGCTGGGCAGGACGGCGCTGGCCGAGACGGTGGCGCGCTACCTGTTCAAGCTGATGGCCTACAAGGACGAGTACGAGGTGGCGCGGCTGCACACCGAGACCGGCTTCCAGGAGCGCATCGCGGCCCAGTTCGAGGGCGACTACAAGGTGAACTTCCACCTGGCGCCGCCGCTGCTGGCCAAGCGGAACGCCAAGGGCGAACTGGTCAAGCGCAAGTACGGGCCCGGCATGCTGCTGGGGTTCAAGGTGCTGGCGCGGCTCAAGGGCCTGCGCGGCACGCCGCTGGACGTCTTCGGCCGCACCGAGGAGCGCCGCACGGAGCGGGCCCTGATCGGCGAGTACCGCCGCAGCGTCGAGCAGCTGCTGGCCGGTCTGGACGCGGGCAACCACGGGCTGGCGCTGGAGATCGCCGCGATCCCGGACCAGATCCGCGGCTTCGGCCACGTCAAGGAGCGCAACCTCGTCGCGGCCCGCCAGCGCTGGGACGAGCTGATGCAGCGCTGGCAGCAGCCCGCGACCGGGCAGCGCGCCGCCTGAGGGGCGGCCCGACCCCGCCAGAGGGGCGGCAGCGCACCCCGACTTACAATCCCGTGCTTGCGCACCCGGGCGCAGCCGCCCCGCTGCGTGCCCGGGTTCCGTGTTCGCCAACAACGGCAATTTCCGCTGGAGCCCCCGTGTTCATTTCTTCCGCCTTTGCCCAGACCGCGCCGGCCGCCGGCGGCGACATGCAGTCGTCGCTCATGAGCATGCTGCCGCTGGTGCTGATGTTCGTGGTGCTGTATTTCGTGATGATCCGGCCGCAGATGAAGCGCCAGAAGGAGCATCGCGCCATGATCGAAGCGCTGGCCAAGGGCGACGAGGTCGCCACCGCCGGCGGCGTGCTGGGCCGCGTCACCCGCCTGGGCGACACCTACATCGGCGTCGAAGTCGCCAACGGCGTCGAGATCCAGCTGCAGCGCAGCGCCGTGGTGCAGGTCCTGCCGAAGGGCACCCTGAAGTAAAGGCCGCGCCGGCGGCACGCGGCGGGGGAACTCCCGGTTCGCGGGCCGCTCAAGGTTCAGGCTAGACCATGAACAGATACCCACTCTGGAAGTACGCGATCCTGCTGGTCGCGTTCGTGGTGGGGGTGCTCTACACCCTGCCCAATTTCTTCGGCGAGGCGCCTGCGGTGCAGGTGACCTCGGGCAAGGCCACCGTCAAGGTCGATGCCTCGACCCTGGCCAAGGTGGAGCAGGCCCTGTCCGCCGCCGGCATCCGGCCGGAGGCCATCACCCAGGACGTCAATTCAATCAAGGTGCGGCTGGACAGCACCGACACCCAGCTGAAGGCGCGCGACGCCATCCAGCACGCGCTGGTACCCAACCCCGACGACGCGCCCTACGTGGTGGCGCTGAACCTGCTGTCGGAGTCGCCGCAGTGGCTGTCGGCGATCGGCGCCGCGCCCATGTACCTGGGCCTGGACCTGCGCGGCGGCGTGCACTTCATGCTGCAGGTCGACATGCAGGCGGCGCTGACCCAGCGCACCGAGTCCTTCGCCGGCGACCTGCGCACCCAGCTGCGCGAGGCCGGCGTGCGCCACAGCGGCATCAGCCGCAACGGGCAGCAGATCGAGGTGCGGCTGCGCGACCAGGCGACCCTGGCCGCGGCGCGGCGCGTGCTGCAGGACCAGTTCCAGGACCTGCAGGCCACCGAATCGCAGGAGGGCGACGCCTGGAAGCTGGTCGCCACCATCAAGCCCGAGTCCGCGCGCCGGATCCAGGAGCAGGCGCTCAAGCAGAACATGATGACCCTGCACAACCGGATCAACGAGCTGGGCGTGGCCGAGCCGGTGATCCAGCAGCAGGGGCTGGACCGCATCGTGGTGCAGCTGCCGGGCGTGCAGGACACCGCGCGCGCCAAGAACATCCTGGGCCGCACCGCCACGCTGGAGATGCGGCTGGTGGACGAGAGCTCCGAGGCCCGCGCCGCCGAACTGGGCACCGGCCCGGTGCCGTTCGGCTCGGAGCGCTACCTCGAGCGCGACGGCCGGCCGGTGATCGTCAAGAAGCAGGTGATCCTGACCGGCGACAGCCTGACCGACGCCCAGCCCGGCTTCGACCAGCAGACCCAGCAACCCAAGGTGGACCTGACGGTGGACGCCAAGGGCGGCCGCATCATGCGCGACACCAGCCGCGAGAACCTGAAGAAGCGCATGGCCATCCTGCTCTTCGAGAAGGGCAAGGGCGAGGTGCTGACGGCCCCGGTGATCCAGGGCGAGCTGGGCACGCGCTTCCAGATCTCCGGCAGCATGACCGTCAACGAGGCCAACGACCTGGCGCTGCTGCTGCGCGCCGGCTCGCTGGCGGCGCCGATGGAGATCATCGAGGAGCTGACCATCGGCCCCAGCCTGGGCGCCGAGAACATCACCAAGGGCTTCCACAGCGTGGCCTGGGGCTTTGCCGCCATCGTGGCCTTCATGGGCGCGTACTACATGCTGTTCGGGCTGATCTCCGGCATCTCGCTGGCGGTCAACCTGCTGCTGCTGGTGGCCATCCTGTCCATGCTGCAGGCCACCCTCACCCTGCCCGGCATGGCGGCCATGGCGCTGACGCTGGGCATGGCGATCGACGCCAACGTGCTGGTCAACGAGCGGGTGCGGGAGGAACTGCGCGGCGGCGCCTCGCCGCAGGCTGCGATCCACTCCGGCTACGACCGCGCCTGGGCCACCATCCTGGACTCCAACGTCACCAGCCTGATCGCCGGCCTGGCGCTGCTGGCGTTCGGCTCCGGGCCGGTGCGCGGCTTCGCGGTGGTGCACTGCATCGGCATCCTGACTTCCATGTTCTCCGCGGTGTTCTTCTCGCGCGGCCTGGTGAACTTCTGGTACGGCCGGCGCAAGAAGCTCAAGTCGGTTTCCATCGGCACGGTCTGGCGTCCCGCCGCCGACGGCGCTATAACCCGGGCGGAGTAAGGCAGAGCCATGGAGTTCTTCAAGATCCACCGCGACTACCCGTTCATGCGGCATGCGCTGGTGTTCAACGTGATCTCCTTCCTCACGTTCGCGCTGGCGGTGTTCTTCCTGGTCACGCGGGGGCTGCACCTGTCGGTGGAATTCACCGGCGGCACCGTGATGCAGGTCAGCTACGCGCAGGCCGCCGACGTGGAGGGCGTGCGCAAGACGGTGGCCGACCTCGGCTACAACGACGTGCAGGTGCAGAACTTCGGCACGGCGCGCGACGTGATGATCCGGCTCCCGGCCCAGAAGGGCGTCAGCTCGGCCCAGCAGAGCGAGCAGGTCCTTGCGGCGCTCAAGACCGCCGAGCCTTCGGTGTCCCTGCTCCGGACCGAGTTCGTCGGGCCGCAGGTGGGCGAGGAGCTCGCCACCGACGGACTGAAGGCGCTGGCAATGGTGATCGCCGGCATCATCATCTACCTGGCGCTGCGGTTCGAATGGAAGTTCGCGGTGGCGGCCATCATCGCCAACCTGCACGACGTCGTCATCATCCTGGGCTTCTTCGCCTTCTTCCAGTGGGAGTTCTCGCTCTCGGTGCTGGCGGCCGTGCTGGCGGTGCTGGGCTATTCGGTCAACGAATCGGTGGTCATCTTCGACCGGATCCGCGAGGCCTTCCGGCGCTTCCGCAAGATGACCACCGAGCAGATCATCGACCACGGGATCACCGCCAACATCAGCCGCACCATCATTACGCACGGCTCGACCCAGGTGATGGTGCTGTCCATGCTGCTGTTCGGCGGCCCGACGCTGCACTACTTCGCCCTGGCACTGACGATCGGCATCCTGTTCGGGATCTACTCCTCGGTGTTCGTGGCTGCGGCCATCGCCATGTGGCTGGGCGTCAAGCGGGAGGACCTGGTCAAGTCCTCGCCGCGGAAGGAAGACCCGAACGACCCCAACGCGGGGGCGGTGGTCTGAGCCAGCGGTGATCCAGGCCCAGCCTTCCAGCCCCAGCAGCGTGGTCGCGCGGCAGGCGCGCGAGCATTTCGTCGCCCGGCTGGAAGGCTCGCTGCAGCCGCTGTCGGATGCGATCCGGGCCCGGTTGCTGGAGTTGATGGACAGCGCCGCCGGCAGCCGGGAGGCCCAGGACCGGCGCGACGCCATGCTGGAATTCGAGCAGCGGCGAAAGGACTGGACCACGGCCACCGCCAAGGCCTGGCGCAAGGCCCTGGTACCGCCCACGGCCACCGGCATCGCCCGCATGGAGGCGCTGGACCTGGCGCTGATCGGCGACGACGTGGTGGAGAACAAGATCGTCTCCTCGCGCCTGGCCATGGCCGTCGTGGAGAAGGCCACCTGGGAACTCAACGAGCTGAAGGTGCGCATGGAGCACCTGGACGGCGAGGAACTGGCCAGCCATGACGTGCTGCGCGCCGAGGCGGTGGCCCAGCTCACGGTGGAGCAGTGGACGGCGAGCGGGCTCGCGCGCACCACCTGGATCCTGGTGCACGAGCTGATCCACAAGCACATGACCGAGGTCATGCTGGCGGCCTACCGGTCGACCAACGAACTGCTGGTCGGCCGCGGCGTGCTGCCCGACATCGACCTGAGCGCCCGGGTCAAGCGCGGCGCGGCCACGCCCCCCGCTTCGCGCCCGGCTCCGACGGGTGCCGGCGGGGTGGGAGACAGTGCTGCTGGCGCGGTGCCCGGAGGCGGTGCAGGCGGTGGTGCCCCCGGCGCAGGTGCCGGCGGAACGGCCGGCGCGGGCGGATGGGGCGCGCATGAAGCGGGCGGTTCCGGTGGCCACGTTGGCGGCGGCGCATACGGCGGCAGCGGTGTTGGCGGCAGCGGCGGCCATGCCGGTGGGGGCGCAGGTAGCTTCGCTGGCGGCGCCACGGCGGGCTCACCCGGGGGAGCTACTGGCGGATACGCATCGGCTGGCGTCGCCGGCAGCGGTGCCGGTGGCAGCCCCGGCGGGGGTGCAGCGGGCCAAGCGGGCGGCGGTGGCGCGGCGGCGGGCGCCGGCTTTGCCGGCGAACCGGCTGGCGGCGGCCGCGCTGGCCCCGCATCGGCCTACGGCGGCCACACGCGCGGGCTGGGCGGCGCCGTCGCCGACGAAACGCGCATGATGACCTCCAGCACGCCGCTCGCCCGTGCGCGCATGCGCGCCACCGGCGTGATCGGCCAGCTCAAGCGCCTGCTCACCGAAAAGGCCGGCTTCGACCCGCGGGAGGCAGCCGCCGCGCCTTCGCCGGCCCTCACGGAGGCGATCGACCGGCATGCCAGCGCGGTCACGCGGCAGATCGATACCGGTGCCGGCGGAGACGACACGGTCGGCGAAGTGGTGGTCTACGACGACGCCGCCGTCGAGCGGGTCGCCCACGACCTGCGCCAGCGCACCGGCGAGCTCAAGAAGAAGGCGGCGACCACCGGCGAGAAGGCCACCATCGAGATCGTGGCGCTGATGTTCCAGAGCATCCTGTCCGAGGAGCGCATCCCGCCGGGCATCCGGGTCTGGTTCGCGCGGCTGCAGATGCCGGTGCTGCGGGTGGCGCTGGCCGAGCCGGAGTTCTTCGGCACCCTCGAACACCCGGCCCGGCTCCTGATCGACCGCATGGGGTCCTGCGTGCTCGGCTTCAATGCGGCGGCCATCGGCGGCAGCGCGCTGGAGATCGAGATCAAGCGCGTGGTGCAGGTGATCGAGCAGTACCCCGAGACCGGCCGCCGCGTGTTCCAGCTGGTCTACGACGAATTCCAGAAATTCCTCTCGAAGTTCCTGACCGAGAAGAGCGACACCCAGCGGCTGGTCAGCGTGGCGCAGCAGGTCGAGCAGAAGGAGGCGATGACGATCCAGTACACCATCGAGCTGCGCAAGATGCTGGCCGACGTGCCGGTGCGCGACGAGATCCGCGAGTTCCTGTTCAAGGTCTGGGCCGAGGTGCTGGCCGTGGCCGCCGTGCGGCAGGGGCCGCAGCACGCCGAGACGGTGGCGCTGAAGAAGTCGGCGGCCGACCTGGTGTGGTCCGCCAGCGCGAAGCCGAACAAGGCCGAGCGCGCCAAGGTGATCCAGGAACTGCCGGCGCTGCTGCAGCGGCTGCGCAAGGGCATGGCGCTGATGGGACTGGCCGCGGCGGACCAGGAAAAGCACATCAAGGTCATCAGCGACACGCTGGCCGACGCCTTCATGTCGCGGACCGAGGCGATCCCGCAGGCGCAGATCGATGCGATCGGCAAGCGGCTGGCGCATCTGGAGGACTTCGTCAGCGACGACCCCTCGGCCGACCTGCCGCTGGACCAGGAGGCGCTGGAGATGATGCTGGGCATCGACGCCTCCATGATCGAGGTGGTGGCCGACGGCGGCTCGCGCCCCAGCGACGCCATGCTGGCCTGGGCCGCGGAACTGCAGCGGGGCAGCTGGTTCACGCTGGACCACAACGGGCAGGTGCACCAGGTGCAGTACGTGTGGCGCAGCCAGCGCGGCCAGTTGCACCTGTTCGCGTCGGCCGAGGGCCGCAGCTTCCTGCTGCAGACGCGGCGCATGGCCTCCTACCTGCAGGCCGGCCTGTTGCTGCCCGCCGAGGAGGAGACGCTCACCGTGCGTGCCACGCGCGATGCGCTGGCGCGGCTGGACGCGAATCCGGAGCGGCTGCTGGCGTAGGGCAGAACGTCACAACGACGAGGGCCGGGGAACCGCTTCGCTCGGTATCCGCTTCGCTCCAGCAGAAAACAAGGCCCGGGTAACCGCTTCGCTCCAACACGAAACAAGGCCCGCGTTGCGGGCCTTGTCCTTGTGGGTTGTTCCCTTGACCGGCTTAGTGGGGCAGGCGTGCGACGGTGTCGTCGCACAGCTCATCGAGCACCAGCGCGTCGGGCTCCTGGCCCATGCTCCAGTAGACCATCAGCACGATGATCTTCAGGTCGTCGAGCGGGACCGGGCCGCCCGGGGCGGCCATCGCGCGATCGACCACGATCTCGCGCATGGCCGGCGGCATCACGCCGGCCGATTCCAGGAAGGTGAGGAAGCCCAGGCACTGGGCACCGAGGTGGTCCTGCTCGGCGACCGAGTAGACGCGCAGGCTGCCGGCGGACGGGGCGCAGAAGGCGTTGCCCGCGGTCGACAGGCAGGTGCTCTGGGCCGCGAAGTTCAGGCCATCGAGCCAGGCCAGGGCTTGCTGGATTTCCTCGGGTTCGAAACCGTGGGCACTGAGCTTGCGCCCCAGTTGCTGCAGTTCGGGGCATGCATCCCCTCGCCAGTAGTTCTCGTAGACAAACACCAGCACTTCGAACATGCAATCAATATAGCCCAGAGCTCAGCATCGCCGGGCGATGCGCCGGATCGCTGTTGCGCCAGCGCATCGCGGCCCTCAGCTTCGCTCGACGCGCTGGAACAGGCCCCCGGGCAGGCGGGCGACCTGCCCCGCCAGTTCCAGTTCGAGCAGTTGCGCCTGCAGGTCCGCGGCCCCGGTGCCGGTGCGCGCGATCAGGGCGTCCAGGCCCACCGGGTCGAAGCCCATGGCGCGCAGCAGCAGCGGCTCGCGGCCCGGCTCCGCGGCCGGCTCCGGCGCGCTCGCAGGGGGTGCCGGAGGCTGCGGCGCCAGTTCCTCCAGCACGTCCTGCGCCGTCTCCACCAGCTTGGCACCCTGGCGCAACAGCTCGTGGCAGCCGCGGGCCTGCGGCGAATGGATGGAGCCGGGGATGGCGAACACCTCCCGACCCTGCTCGGCGGCCAGCCGCGCGGTGATCAGCGACCCCGATTGCAGCGCGGCCTCCACCACCAGCGTGCCCTCGCCGAGCGCCGCGATGATGCGGTTGCGGCGCGGGAAGTTCTCGCGCAGCGGGCGCGTGCCCAGCGGGTACTCGGAGACCAGCAGCCCGCGTCCGGCGATGCGGTGCGCGAGGTCCAGGTGGCGGCGCGGATAGACGCGGTCCAGCCCGGTGCCGACCACCGCGATGGTGGCCAGCGCGCCGGCGGGCGCGCCTTCCAGGGCGCCTTCGTGAGCGGCGCCATCCACTCCCAGCGCCAGCCCCGACACCACCGCCAGCCCGGCCTGCGCGAAGCTGCGCGCGAACAGGCGTGCGTTGATGGCGCCCTGCGGGGTGGGGTTGCGGCTGCCGACCACGGCGATGGCCCGTGGCCACTGGACGAGCGGCAGGCCCTGGAGGTACAGCAGCAGCGGGGGATCCTCGGTCTGCAGCAGCGACGGCGGGTAGCCGGCGTCGGCCAGCGTGAGCAGGCGGCGCGGCGCCGCGGGGTCGCCCGCCTGCAGCCAGGCCCAGGTGGTCTCGACCTGCTGCGCCCAGCCCGGGGGTTCCCGGCACAGGGCCTGCACCTGGGCGGCGGAACCGACGCTGGCGAGCGCGTCGATCGACTGCTCGAACACCTGGCGCGGGAGCCCGAAGGCGGCGAGCAGGCGGCGCGCGGCGGTGGGCCCGACGCCCGGCGTCATCGCCAGCCGCAGCCAGCCCGCCAGTTCGTCGCGCTCCATGGCGCGAGGCTCAGCGCGGGTTGACGACGCGGTCGCCGACCTTCACGCCCTGGCCGGTTTCCAGGATCAGGGCATAGGACAGGCGCTCGAACGGCCGGAACACCATCATCAGGCCGTTGCGTTCGTTGGGCAGCTTGATCTCGGTGCGCTCGCCCGGTTGCGAGCGGTCCACCAAGGTGGCGCCGGTGTGCTGGATGGCCAGCACGTGCCCGGGCGCCAGGCCGTCGGCCGTGCCCTTGTTGATCACCACGACCTGGTTCTGGCCGGCCAGCGCGACCGACTCGCCATACATGGACACCACCGCGCCCTCGATGCGCCCTTCCGGCGCCCGCGGCGTGTAGCTGACCAGCTGGCGGCCCGGGTCGGGCAGCAGGCGGTCGCCCACCCGCATCTCGCTGCGCGCGGAGACGACGTCCAACGTGGCCGCGACCGGCAGCTCGCGGGTGTCGCCGCTTCGCTCCTGCACCGTCGCCTTGTCTTCCCCGCGCACCAGCCGCGCCGATCCGAGGTACTGCGCCTCGTAGCCCAGCACGGCGCGGGTGACCGGGTCGCGCAGCGGCACGGCATTGCGGAACACCCGGTACTCGTCACCGCCGCCGGTCTTGAGCATCAGCGGCGCTTCGGCGCTGCCGCGCGCATAGACGCGGTCGCCACGCGCGATCAGCACGCGGTTCTCGGGCGCCGCCACGATGCGCGGCGCGTGTTCGAGCGTGCCTTCGTCCACGATCATGGGCTCGGACAGGAAGGGCTCGATCAGGTGCGGCTGCAGCGTGGGCAGCGACGTGTCGGCCAGCGGCTGGACGCGCACGCGCGGCGAGACGCGGACGGTCTCGGTCGGCAGCGCACCGTCGCCCTGCGCCAGCCGCAGCCGTGCGCGGCCGCCTTCGCGCTCCAGTACCAGCTGCTGGCCGGGGTAGATGAGGTGCGGGTTGCGCACGTCCTGCAGGTTCATGCCCCAAAGCTCGGGCCAGCGCCAGGGGCTGGACAGGAACAGCTTGGACAGGTCCCAGAGCGTGTCGCCGCGCTTGACCGTGTAGCGGTCCGGGGCGTTGGGAGCGAGCTCGCTCAGCGGCACGCCCGCCTGGGCCACCTGCTGGGCCGTGGCGCGCTGGCCGGGTGTCACCGGCTGGGCCAGCACCGGCAGCGCGAACGCCGCGGCCGCCAGGATGGCGGCGGCGCGCCGCGCAAGCGGCGGGAGGGCGGCCACGGCATCGCGTTGCGCCATCATCTTTCCTCCTCCTACAGAACTTGACAAGTCACTGTCGATTCTGCATTCAAGCCCTTGATTGGGCAACGTTTATGGCGATGGCGTGCAGACCGGCCCCACAAAAGTGGCGAAAATAGCGACAGCCCCCATCTGTGCTTCCATGGCCCTGCTGTCCATTCTTCGCTACCCCGATCCCCGCTTGCACACCGTCGCCCGGCCGGTGCAAGCGGTGGATGCCCGCATCCGCCAGCTCGTCGCCGACATGCTGGAGACCATGTACGACGCCCACGGGATCGGCCTCGCGGCCACCCAGGTCGACGTGCACGAGCGGGTGATCGTGATCGACGTGTCGGAGGAGCGCGACCAACCGCTGGTGCTGATCAACCCCGAGATCGTCTGGGCCAGCGAGGAGCGGCAGATCAACGAGGAAGGCTGCCTGTCGGTGCCGGGCATCTATGACGGCGTGGAGCGGTCCACGGCGGTGCGCGTCAGCGCGCTCGACGAACAGGGCGCGTCGCACACGATCGAGGCCGAGGGCCTGCTGGCCGTGTGCATCCAGCACGAGATGGATCATTTGCTGGGCAAGGTGTTCGTCGAGTACCTCTCGCCGCTCAAGCGCAACCGCATCAAGAGCAAGATGCTCAAGTCGCGCCGCGAGACCGCGCGCGCCTGAATCGCCATGACCCGGCGTCGTTCCCTGGTGGGCCTGGGCCTGGCGGCGCTGGTGACGGCCTGCGCCAGTCCCTTCCACGGCTGGGACGTGCAGCCCGGCACCCCCAAGCAGGAGGTGCTCGCGCGGCTGGGGACGCCCACCCGCGTGGTCGCCATCCCCGGGGGCGAGCGGCTGCAGTACTCGCTGCAGCCCTTCGGCCAGTTCGCGTGGATGGTGGACCTCGACGCCTCCGGGCGGGTGGCGCGCGTCCGCCAGGTCCTGAATGCGGAGGACTTCCGGCGCATCGTGCCGGACCAGTGGACCCGTGCGGACGTCGAGCGCGAGTTCGGCCCGCCGGCGCGGGTGGACGGCGTCAGCAGCTGGCAGGGGCCGGTGCTGACCTATCGCTGGCGCGACGCCGATCGCAGCGACATGTTCTGGTGGGTGTACCTCGACGACCGCGGTATCGTCCGGCGCTCGCACCAGGGCATGGAATTCGTCAACGCACCCAACGAGCGCAACTGAGCGCCCGCCACCCCACCATGCGGCTCGTCTTTGCCGGCACGCCCGACTTTGCCCGCGTCGCGCTGGAGCGGCTGCACGCGGCCGGCTTCGACATCCCCCTGGTGCTGACCCAGCCCGACCGCCCGGCCGGCCGCGGCCTGAAGCTGCAGCCCTCGCCGGTCAAGCAGTTCGCCCAGCAGCACGGCATCGCCGTGGCCCAGCCGCGCAGCCTGCGCCTGGATGGCAAGTACCCCGAGGAAGCCGCCCAGGCGCAGCAGGCGCTGCAGCGGGCGCAGCCCGACGCGATGGTGGTCGCCGCCTACGGCCTGATCCTGCCCCAGTGGGTGCTCGACCTGCCGCGGCTGGGCTGCCTGAACATCCATGCCTCGCTGCTGCCGCGCTGGCGTGGCGCGGCGCCTATCCACCGCGCGATCGAGGCGGGCGACGCCGAGACCGGCGTCACCATCATGCAGATGGATGCCGGACTCGACACCGGCGACATGCTGCTGGCCGAGCGCACTGCCATCGGGCCGCAGGACACCACCGGCACCCTGCACGACCGGCTGGCGACTTTGGGCGCCCGGCTCGCCGTCGAGGCGCTGGAGCTGGCCGCCTGCGGCGGCCTGGTGCACACGCCGCAGCCGGCCGAGGGCGTGAGCTACGCCGCCAAGATCGACAAGGCCGAGGCGCAGGTGGACTGGTCGCAGCCGGCGATCGTGATCGAGCGGCGCCTGCGCGCCTTCGATCCCTTCCCCGGCGCCGCCAGCGCGCTGGCCGGCGAGCCGATCAAGCTGTGGCGCGCCGAGGTGACGGGCGGCGCCGTGCCGGCCGGCGTGGCCGCTGGCACCGTGCTGGCGGTCGGCCCGACCGGCATCGAGGTCGCCAGCGGCGATGGCGTGCTACGCCTGACCGAACTGCAGCGCGCCGGCGGCAAGCGCCTGGCCGCCGCCGACTTCCTGCACGGCACGGCGATCACGCCCGGCCAGCGCTTCGGGGCCGCCTGATGTTCTGGCGGGCCTCGGTGCGGCGGCACCCCGAGTTCCGCGACGGCGTGCGCGCCAGCGCGCCGATCGCGCCCGGCATCGCGGCCTGGGGATTGATGACCGGCGTGGCCATGGTCAATGCCGGCATGAGCACGGTGGAGGCGGCGGCCATGACGCTGCTGGTCTACGCCGGCAGCTCACAGCTGGCGGCGATCCCGCTGCTGGTGGCCGGCGCGCCCATGTGGGTGATCTGGGCCACCGGCTTCTGCGTGAACCTGCGCTTCGTGGTGTTCAGCCTGCACCTGCGCGACTACCTGATCCACATGCCGCGCTGGCGGCGCCTGGTCAACGGCTTCCTGACCGCGGACATGAGCTATGCGCTGTTCACCGCGCGCCATCCGCTGCCGGCGGACGACGCCGAAGGGCGCGTGGCGCAGGAGGCCTACCTGGCCGGCAACTATGCGATCACCTGGGTGGCCTGGATCATGCCCAGCCTGCTGGGGGTGGCGCTGGGCAACCTGGTGCCCTCGCAATGGGGGTTGGGCTTCGCCGGCGTGCTGTGCCTGCTGGGGGTGATGTGCTCGCTGGCCAACACGCCCTTGCGCATCCTGGCGGCGGTGGTCGCCGGCGCTGCCGCCGTGGCGGCGTACGCGCTGCCCTTCAAGCTCAACGTTGTGGCCGCCATCGCGATCGCCGTGCTGGCTGCGTTCTGGCTGGAAAGCCGCGGCGGCGCCCGCACCCGGGAGCGCGCGGCATGAGCGACGTTCCGGGCGGCACCGATCTCTGGACCATGGCCGTGATCCTCGGCCTGGCCGGCGTCACCGTGCTCAGCCGCTGCTTCTTCTTCATCCTCGAACGGCCCTGGTCCCTGCCCGACTGGGCCCGGCGGGCGCTGCAGTACGCGCCGGTGGCTGCCCTCGCCGGCGTGGTGCTGCCCGAGGTGGTGATGACGCAAGGACAACTGGTCGCCACCTGGCAGGACGCCCGCCTGTTCGCCACCGCCGCCGGCGTGGCGATCTTCTTCTGGCGGCGCAGCGTGCTGATGACGCTGGTGGCCGGCATGGCGGTGTACCTGCCGCTGCACCTGGGGCTGGGCTGGTAGCCCGGACGCGCTGCCAGCGGCCCACCGCCACGGGTGCGCTGCCTACAATCCCCGGTTCCCTTTCTTGCTGGCGATCGTCGAGTTGCGTCCCATGAACGTGCTGCGTTTTTCCGATCTGTGCGCCCAAGGCCAGGTGGCCGGCCGGCGGGTGTTCATCCGTGCCGACCTGAATGTGCCCCAGGACGACCAGGGCCGCATCACCGAGGACACGCGCATCCGCGCATCGCTGCCCTGCATCCGCATGGCGCTGGACGCCGGTGCCGCGGTGATGGTGACCTCGCACCTGGGCCGCCCGACCGAGGGCGAGTTCAAGCCCGAGGACTCGCTGGCGCCGGTGGCGCAGCGCATGTCCGAGCTGCTCGGGCGGCCGGTGCCGCTGAAGGCCGGCTGGGTGGACGGCGTGCAGGTGCAGCCCGGCGAGCTGGTGCTGCTGGAGAACTGCCGCGTCAACAAGGGCGAGAAGAAGAACAACCCCGAGCTGGCGAAGAAGATGGCCGCGCTGTGCGACATCTACGTGAACGACGCCTTCGGTACCGCGCATCGCGCCGAGGCGTCCACCTACGGCATCGCCGAGCACGCCAAGGTGGCCTGCGCGGGACCGCTGCTGGCGGCGGAGATCGATGCCATCGGCAAGGCCCTGGCCAACCCGAAGCGGCCGCTGGCGGCGATCGTGGCCGGCTCCAAGGTCTCGACCAAGCTCACCATCCTGCAGTCGCTGGCCAGGAACGTGGACCGGCTGGTGGTCGGCGGCGGCATCGCCAACACCTTCCTGCTGGCCGCCGGCCTGCCGATCGGCAAGTCGCTGGCCGAGCCGGACCTGGTCGGCGAGGCGAAGGCCGTGATGGAGGCGATGGCCGCGCGCGGCGCCGAGGTGCCGATTCCGGTCGACGTGGTGACGGCCAAGTCGTTCGCGGCCGACGCTCCGGCGACCACCAAGACGGTCCGTGACGTGGCCGACGACGACCTGATCCTGGACATCGGGCCGCAGACGGCGCAGCAACTGGCCGAACAGCTCATGGCCGCCGGCACCATCGTCTGGAACGGCCCGGTCGGCGTGTTCGAGTTCGAGGCCTTCTCGCACGGCACCGAGACCATCGCGCGCGCCATCGCCCGATCCGATGCATTCAGCATCGCCGGCGGCGGCGACACGTTGGCCGCCATCGCCAAGTACGGTATCGGCCAGGACGTGGGCTACATCTCCACCGGCGGCGGCGCGTTCCTGGAAGTTCTGGAAGGCAAGACGCTGCCGGCGTTCGAGGTCCTCGCCCGGCGTGCGGCCGGCTGATGCCGTGGCGGCGCAGGGCCATGGGCCCTGCGCTGGGGCCATCGTGTCCGCGTCGATTGACGCCGTGTCGCGCACAGGTGCTGCAACCGGCGCGTGCCGGTCCCGCGTGTGAGAATGCCGACAACCCCCTTTGAGGAGGATCCCTGCCCATGGCCCGTCGCGCCACCAAGATCGTCGCCACCCTCGGTCCCGCCTCCAGCGACCCCGGCCTGCTCGAGCAGATGATCCGCGCCGGCGTCAACGTCGTGCGCCTGAATTTCAGCCACGGCAAGGCGCAGGACCACATCGACCGGGCGCAGCTGGTGCGCGAGGCGGGCCAGCGCGCCGGCCGCGAGGTGGCGATCATGGCCGACCTGCAGGGCCCCAAGATCCGGGTCGGCAAGTTCGCCGACGGCAAGGTCCACCTGGAGCCGGGCATGAAGTTCGTGCTCGACGCCGCGCGCAGCGAAGCGGGCAACGCCGAGGGCGTGGGCCTGGACTACAAGGAACTGCCGCGCGACGTGCGCGCCGGCGACACGCTGCTGCTCAACGACGGCCTCATCGTGCTCACGGTCGACAAGGTGCGCGGCGACCAGGTCCACACCACGGTCAAGCTCGGTGGCGAGCTGTCCAACAACAAGGGCATCAACAAGCAGGGCGGCGGGCTGTCGGCGCCGGCGCTGACGGCCAAGGACATGGAGGACATCCGCACCGCGATGAGCTTCCAGGCCGACTACGTGGCGGTGAGCTTTCCCAAGACCGCCACCGACATGGAGATGGCGCGCCAGCTGTGCAACGTGGCGGCGGCCGAATACCGGCACAAGCCCGGCCTGATCGCCAAGATCGAGCGGGCCGAGGCCATTCCCAACCTGGAGGCCATCCTCAGGGCCAGCGACGGCATCATGGTCGCGCGCGGCGACCTGGCGGTGGAGGTCGGCAACGCCGCCGTGCCGGCGCTGCAGAAGCGCATGATCCGGGCCGCCCGCAAGTGCGACAAGGTGGTGATCACGGCGACCCAGATGATGGAATCGATGATCACCAACCCGGTGCCCACCCGCGCCGAGGTCAGCGACGTCGCCAACGCGGTGCTGGACGGCACCGACGCCGTGATGCTCAGCGCCGAGACCGCGACCGGGCGCTATCCGCTGGAGACCATCATCGAGATGGCCAACATCTGCGCCGAGGCCGAGATGGCCGAGGACGTCAAGCTCGACGCCGACTTCAGCGGCATGGAGTTCTCGCGCATCGACCAGTCGATCGCCATGGGCGCGCTGTTCACTGCCTACCACCTGGGCTGCAAGGCGATCGTGGCCCTGACCGACTCCGGCTCCACGCCGTTGTGGATGAGCCGCTACCCGATCCACATCCCGATCTACGCGCTCACGCCGCGGCTGGCGACCCAGCGCCGCATGGCGCTGTACCGCAACGTGCGACCGCTGCTGATGGACCAGAGCGCCGAGCGCGACACCGCGCTGGCCGATGCCGAGGCGCACCTGAAGAAGCGCGGCATCGTCGCCTCCGGCGACATCTACGCCATTACCTGCGGCGAACCCATGGGTGCCCCCGGCGGCACCAACATGCTCAAGGTCCTGCGGGTGGCCTGAACGAGTGGCTGCATGGTCCAGCGCGACCGTGCGACAAGCCCCTTTCGCAAGACCCAGCCGGTAGAATTTCCCGAGCTGGCGCGGGGTGAATCCAGCCCGCACCAAGCCGCATTTCACTACTCCTCAGGACTGCACCATGCCCCTCGTTTCCATGCGCGAACTGCTGGACCATGCCGCCGACAACGGCTATGGCATCCCGGCCTTCAACGTCAACAACCTCGAGCAGGTCCAGGCGGTGATGGAAGCCGCCCGGGAACTGGCTGCGCCGGTGATCCTGCAGGCCAGCGCCGGCGCCCGCAAGTACGCCGGCGAGCCCTTCGTCAAGCACCTGATCCAGGCCGCGCTGGAGGCCTACCCCGAGATCCCGCTGGTGATGCACCAGGACCACGGCCAGAGCCCGGACGTGTGCGCCGGCGCGATCAAGCTGGGCTTCTCCTCGGTGATGATGGACGGCTCGCTCGAATCCGACGGCAAGACCATCGCCAGCTACGACTACAACGTCGACGTCACGCGCAAGGTGGTCGACATGGCCCACAAGCTGGGCGTCACCGTCGAGGGCGAGCTGGGCTGCCTGGGCTCGCTGGAGACCATGCGCGGCGACAAGGAGGACGGCCACGGCACCGAGGCCACCATGACGCGCGAGCAGCTGCTGACCGACCCCGAGCAGGCGGCCGACTTCGTCAAGAAGACGCAGCTGGACGCGCTGGCCATCGCCATCGGCACCAGCCACGGGGCCTACAAGTTCTCGCGCAAGCCCACCGGCGACATCCTGGCGATCGACCGCATCAAGGAGATCCACCGCCGCATCCCCAACACCCACCTGGTGATGCACGGCTCCTCCTCCGTGCCGCAGGACCTGCTGGCCATCATCAACCAGTACGGCGGCAAGATGAAGGAGACCTACGGCGTGCCGGTCGAGGAGATCCAGGAAGCCATCAAGCACGGCGTGCGCAAGATCAACATCGACACCGACATCCGCCTGGCCATGACTGGCGCGGTGCGCAAGTTCATGGCCGAGAACCCCGACAAGTTCGACATGCGCGAGTGGATGAAGCCCGCCCGCGAGGCGGCCAAGCAGATCTGCCGCCAGCGCTACCAGCAGTTCGGCTGCGAGGGCCAGGCGCCGAAGATCAAGGGCCACTCGCTGCAGGTGGTCGCGCAGAAGTACGAGCGCGGCGAGCTGGCGCAGACGGTGAACTGACGGCGCCCCCTTGGCGATAATCGAACGGCCCGCGCTCCTGCGGGCCGTTTTGCTTTACCGCACGAGCGCACCATGACCTCCGCCCTGCACACCTCCTCGCTCACCTCGCTGCCGCTGCTGGCGCGCGGCAAGGTGCGCGACAACTACGCGGTCGGCGACGACCGCATCCTGATGGTCGCGACCGACCGCATCTCGGCCTTCGACGTGATCATGGGCGAGCCGATCCCGGGCAAGGGCGAACTGCTCACCCACATGGCGCTGTTCTGGTTTGGCCGGCTGGCGCACCTGTGCCCCAACCACCTCACCGGCGAGCTGCCCGAGAGCGTGGTGAGCTCGGCCGAGGTCCAGCAGGTGGTGGGCCGCTCCATGCTGGTCAAGCGGCTCAGCCCGCTGCCCATCGAGGCGGTGGTGCGCGGCTACCTGGCCGGCAGCGGCTGGAAGGAGTACCAGCAGGCGCAGGCCGTCTGCGGCGTGCCGCTGCCGCCCGGGCTGACCAACTCGAGCCGGCTGCCGCAACCGATCTACACGCCGGCCTCCAAGGCCGCGGCGGGCGAGCACGACGAGAACATCACCTTCGAGCGCACCGTCGAGCTGGTCGGGCCCGAGGTGGCGGCCAAGGTGCGCGACCTCAGCCTCGCGCTCTACGCCGAGGCGGCCAGGATCGCGCTGGCGCGCGGGCTGATCATTGCCGACACCAAGTTCGAGTTCGGCCTCGACGAACAGGGCCGGGTGGTGCTGATGGACGAGGTGTTGACGCCCGATTCCTCGCGCTACTGGCCAGTGGAAGGCTACGAGGACGCGCTGCGCGAGGGCCGCAACCCGCCCAGCTTCGACAAGCAGTACCTGCGCGACTGGCTGGAGCAGGTGCGCATCCACGGCAAGCCCTGGGACAAGACGCCGCCAGCACCGCGCCTGCCGCAGGACGTGATTGCGAAGACGGCGGCCAAGTACCGCGAGGCGCTCGACCGGCTGACGGGCTGAGGCGTGCGGGCGTGCCCGCCGCCGCTTCCGGGATCAGGACAGGACCACGCTCGACAGCCGCCGGCGGTAGGTCGCCACCGTCGGATCGTCCGGCGGGATCTGGCCTTCGGCGACCGCGGGCTTGGGCGGCTCGATGAGGTCGAGGATGGCGATGTAGGTCTTGCGCGCGGCGTCCTCGTTCCAGCCCTTGTCGCGCATCAGGATCTCCAGCAGCTCGTCCATCGCGTCGGTCCAGCGCTGCTGCGCGGCCAGCAGGCGTGCCTTGCCGAACCGCGCCTCGAAGTCGCGCCGGTCGGCCGCGATGCGTGCCTCCAGGGCGGCCAGCGCCGGGCCCGCGTCGCCCTGCCCGGCGGCGAAGGCCATCGCGTCGATCATGCGCTGCAGCGAGTCGAGACGGCGGATGCCCGCGGCCTTGCCGGCCACCGGTTCGAACGTCGCCGTGGCCTCGGCCAGCCGGCCCGCCAGCAGCAGCGCCTTCACGTACTCGAAACGGGCGTCGTCGTCCGCCGGGTTGGTGGCCACGGCGTGCTGCAGTTGCTCGAGCCGGTCCTGCGCATCGAGCGGGGCTTCGTCGGGGAGGGCTTCTTCGGCAGGTGGCTCGCCCTCGGGCAGGTGCTTGTCCAGGAACTGGCGCAGCTGGCCCTCGGGCAGCGCGCCCATGAAGCCGTCCACCGGCTGGCCGTTCACCAGCAGGATGCAGGTCGGGATGCTGCGGATGCCGAACGCGGCCGCCAGCTGCTGCTCCTCGTCGGAGTTGATCTTCACCAGCTTGAAGCGGCCCGCGTACTCGGCCTCGAGCTTCTCGAGGATGGGGCCGATCACCTTGCACGGGCCGCACCACGGCGCCCAGAAATCCACCAGCACGGGCTGGGTGGCGGAGGCGGCGATGACTTCGGATTCGAAGTTCTCGATCGTGACGTCGATCATGGAGTGCGGGTCCCTAAACTTAGAATTCAGCCTTTAGGAGCACTTCATGCCCCCTGTCCAGGTTGGCGTGGTGATGGGGTCCGGCAGCGACTGGGACACCCTGCAGCACGCAGTGCAGATTCTCCAGGAATTCGGCGTGGCCCATGAGGCGAAGGTCGTTTCCGCGCACCGGATGCCCGACGAGATGTTCGCCTATGCCGAGCAGGCGGCCGGCCGCGGGCTGAAGGCCATCATCGCCGGCGCCGGTGGCGCCGCCCACCTGCCCGGCATGCTCGCGGCCAAGACCACCGTGCCGGTGCTGGGCGTGCCGGTGCCCAGCCGCCACCTGCAGGGCGTGGACTCGCTGCACAGCATCGTGCAGATGCCCAAGGGCATTCCCGTGGCCACCTTCGCGATCGGCGCGGCCGGCGCGGCCAATGCGGCGCTGTTCGCCGTCGCGATGCTGGCCAACGGCGCCGAAGGCCTGCGCCGCCAGCTGGCCGACTACCGCGCCCGGCAGACCCAGGCCGCGCGCGATACCGTGCTGCCGCCGTCGGCATGACCATGCCCGCAGAGCCGGCCCTGCTCCCCGGCAGTACCCTGGGCGTGCTGGGTGGCGGCCAACTGGGCCGCATGTTCGTCCACGCCGCCCAGCGACTGGGTTACGCGACCGCGGTGCTGGACCCCGATGCCGCCAGCCCGGCCGGCCGCGTCAGCCACTTCCACGTGCACGCCGCCTACGACGACGACGCCGGCCTCGATGAGCTGGCCGCGCGCGCGCACGCCATCACGACGGAATTCGAGAACGTGCCGGCGCGCGCGCTCGAGCTGCTGGCGGCACAGCGGCGGGTGGCCCCGGCCCATACGGCGGTGGCCGTGGCGCAGGACCGCGCCCGCGAGAAGGCGCACTTCCTGGCCTGCGGCGTGCCTTGTGCCCCGCATGCGGTGATCGCTTCCAGCGACGACCTGCAGGCAGCGCCGGAGCCGCTGTTCCCCGGCGTGCTCAAGACGTGCCGGCTGGGCTACGACGGCAAGGGCCAGGTGCGCGTGGCCGACCGGGCGGCGCTGGTGCGGGCCTGGGACGAGCTGCACCGCGTGCCCTGCGTGCTGGAGCGCCTGCTGCCGCTCGCGGCCGAATGCTCGGTGGTGGTGGCCCGCGGCGCCGACGGCGCCATGGTGCACCTGCCGCCACAGCGCAACCTGCACCGCGGCGGCATCCTCGCCGTCACCGAGGCGGGCGCGGGGGTGCTGCCCGAAGCCACCGCGCAGCAGGCCGTCGAGGCCACGCGCGCCATTGCGCAAGGACTGGACTACGTCGGGGTGTTGTGCGTCGAGTTCTTCCTGCTGCAGGACGGCTCGCTGGTCGTCAACGAGATCGCCCCGCGCCCGCACAACAGCGGCCACTGGAGCATCGAGGGCGCCGACGTGTCGCAGTTCGAGCTGCAGGTGCGCACGCTGGCCGGCCTGCCGCTGGTGGCGCCGCGCCAGCACAGCCACGCGATCATGCTCAACCTGCTGGGCGACCTCTGGTTCAGGCACGGTGCAGCGCCCCAGGAACCGCCCTGGACGCAGGTGCTGGCGCTGCCCGGCGCACACCTTCACCTGTACGGCAAGACCGATGCGCGGCCCGGTCGCAAGATGGGCCACCTGACGTTGACGGCGCCCGACGCGGCCGGCGCGCGGGCAACGGCCCTGCGCGCCTGCTCGCTGCTGGGCATCGAGCCGTTCTGAGGCGATGATCCGCGACCCGCGCGAGCCCGAGGCGCTGCAGCTGGCCGTGGCGGCCCTGCAGGCCGGCGAGCTGGTGGCCTTCCCGACCGAGACGGTCTATGGCCTGGGCGCGGACGCCGGCAACGATGCGGCGGTGGCGCGCATCTTCGCCGCCAAGGGCCGGCCCAGCGACCACCCGCTGATCGTCCACGTGCCCGATGGCGCGGCCGTAGGGCGGTTTGCCGCCGACGTGCCGGCCTTCGCCCAGCGCCTGATCGATGCCTTCTGGCCCGGCCCGCTCACGCTGATCCTGCCGCGCCGCGAGGGTGTGGCGCAGGCGGCGGCCGGCGGGCACGCCACCATCGGCCTGCGCTGCCCCTCGCATCCGGTGGCGCATGCGCTGCTGCAGGCCTGCAGCCAGGCCGACCCGCCGGTGGCGGGACTGGCCGCGCCCAGCGCCAACCGCTTCGGCCGGGTGAGCCCCACCAGCGCTGCCCACGTGGCCTCGGAGTTCGGCGAGGCGCTGCTGGTGCTCGATGGCGGCCCGTGCGAGGTCGGCATCGAGTCGGCGATCGTCGACTGCACCCGCGGGCGCCCGGTGCTGCTGCGGCCGGGCGTGCTCACGGCGCAGCAGATCGGGGACGCGTGCGGCGAGCCGCTGGCGGCACCGGGGGAACTGGAGGACGCCGCCCCGCGCGCGTCCGGCACGCTGGCCTCGCACTACGCGCCCCGTGCCCGCGTGCGGCTGATGGATGCCGCGGCGCTGCAGGCGGGCCTCGACCTGCTCGGCGAGCAGGCGCGCGGCATCGCCACCTGGTCGCGCGCCATCCTGCAGACCCGCTCCACGCACGTGCTGCGCCGGCGCATGCCCGAGGACGCGCGCGAGGCGGCGCGCCAGCTGTTCGCCGTGCTGCGCGAGTTCGACCAGGAGGGCGTGCAGCTGATCTGGGTCGAGGCGCCGCCGCCCGGCGCCGAATGGGACGGCGTGCGCGACCGGCTGCAGCGCGCGGCGGCCTGAACGGGGCCGCAGGGGCGCGCGCCAGTCCGCTCGTTACACTAGCGCCGGCTTTTCGACGGAGATCCCCCCATGCCTTTCCAGTGGTTGCGCCGTGCGCTGCTCACGGCCGCCTGCGTGTCCCCGCTCCTGCTCGCCGCTTGCGGCGGTGGATCGGTGGTGTCCGAATTCAATCCCGACCGGCTGGTCGTGTTCGGCGATGCCTTCGCCGATGCGGGCCAGCGCGGAACGCGCTACACCATCAACAACGGGGGCATCAACTGGACGGAGCAGCTCGCCGCCAGCTACGGCCTCTCGATCCAGCCCAGCGCGGGTGGCGGCAGCAGCTACGCCATCGGCAGCGCACGGGTGACCAGCAAGCCCGATGCGGCCGGCAACGCGGCCACGCCTACGATCGCCGAGCAGATCGACACCTTCCTGGCCAGCGAGTCGCCGGCCGGCGGTGACCTGATCCTGGTGGCCGGGGGCGTCGCCGACATCATCGCGGAGGGCGCGGCGCTGATCGCGGGCAACCAGGACGAGGCCCAGGCCACCGCCAACGTGGAGGCCGCCGGGCGCGCGCTGGGCGCGCAGGTGCGCCGGCTGGTCGACGCCGGCGCCCAGCACGTCGCGGTGGCCGGGCCGTACAACCTCGGCCGCTCGCCCTGGGCGCGCAGTACCGGCCGCGAGGGCGTGCTGGAGAGCCTGACCACCCGCTTCAACGACGAGCTGCTGATCTCCATCGTCGATCTCGGCGCCAAGGTCCTCTACATCGACGCCGCGCTGCACATCAACCTGGTCACCGCCGACGGCGGCAATGCCACCTACGGCTTCGACGACGTGACCAGCGTGCTGTGCAACTCGGTGGATCCGGGCCCCGGCATCGGCATCGGCGCGGGCCAGGTGAATTCGGCGCTGTGCAACGGCGGGACGCTGGGCGGCGCCAACCTGGAAACCACCCTGTTCGCCGATCCGGTCTATTTCGCGCCCAAGGGCCACACCACCCTCGGCGACTACGCCTACGACCGGCTGCGCGAGCGCTGGTAAGGGCTTCACTGGAGAAAGTCGCAAGCGACTTTCTCCAGTGGCTTGATCAGTGTGAGGAGGCCCGGCAAAGCCGGCTCCTCCTCACAGGAGGGACCGCGCTGCATGTTATTCCGCGCGGTCCAACGAAAAACCACCCACGACCCTACGGTTGCTGCGCGGTCCACTCCAGCAGGGCTTCGATGGCCGGGCGCAGGCGGGCGGCGTCGGGGTGGTTGGCAATGGCCACCACCACCCAGCGGCGGCCGCCGATGCCGTGCACGTAGCCGGCGACGCCGAACACGTCGCGCAGGCTGCCGCTCTTGAGGTGCGCGCGCGCCGGCGCTTGCAGCCGGCGCAGGGTGCCGTCGGTGCCCGACAGCGGCAGCGAGGCCAGCAGTTCCGGCATCAGCGGCGAGCTCCAGGCGTGCTGCAGCAGGCGCGCAAGCTGCGCGGCACTGATGCGCGCCTCGCGCGACAGGCCGGCGCCGTTGTCGAACACCGGCGGCTGCGGGCCGATCCGATCTCGCCACCAGCCGGCCAGCAGTTCGCGCGAGGCTTCGCGGCTGCCCTTGCCCACGGCCTGCAGGCTCAGCGTGAGGAACAGCTGCTGCGCCATCACGTTGTTGCTGAACTTGTTGATGTCGCGGATGACTTCGGACAGGGGCGGCGAAGCCTGCTCGAACAGGGGCGCGAGGGACGCCGGCACGCTGCCGTCGCGCACCGTCCCGCCCAGCGTGCCGCCGATCTCCTGCCACAGCCCTGCCACCGCGCGGGCCGCATGGCTGTGCGGATCGGCGAAGGCGAGCGCCCAGCGGCGGACGCCGCAGGCCGCTGGATACGCGCCGCCGAAGCGCGGCTGCAGCGGCAGGCTGAAGTCCGCCTGCAGGGCGGCGCGCCAGTCGCCGCAGTCGCCGGCGCCCAGGCGCACCGAGCGTGGCCACTGCACGCCCGCCAGCGGCGGGTCCGCCGTCACGCGCGCGCTGCCGTCGGCCTGCGGCACGAACGACAGGACCGCGCTGCGGTAGTTGACCAGCAGGGCGTCGGGCGCCGCGTTGTAGGGCCGCAGCGGCTCGCCGTCGAAGGCGGCCGGATCGTGCGGCGGCAGTTCGAAGGCGCCGTGGTCCAGCACGATGTCGCCGGCGATGCCGGTGATCCCGAGCGCACGCACATGGCGCAGCAGCAGCCAGAGACGCTCCAGCACCAGGGTCGGATCGCCCTGCCCCCGGATGTACAGGTTGCCCTGCAGGGTGCCCCCGACCACCGGCGCGTCGGCATAGACCGGCGTGGTCCAGGTGAAGGTGGGACCCAGCAGTTCCAGCGCGGCAAAGGTCGTGGCCAGCTTGGCGATGGACGCCGGATTGACCGGGACTTCGGCCCGGTGGGCGAGGCGCGGCGGCAGCCGGGGATCGACGTCGGTGACCAGCAGGGTGACGGCGTCGCGCGGCAGCCGCGCCCGCGCCAGTGCGGCTTCGACGGCCGGAGGGAGCGCCGGCGCCCCTGACGCCGGCCCCTGGACCGCCGGCGGCATCGCCGGGCTGGCGGGCGGCAGCGCCTGTGCCGCGGCGGCGGCGGCGCACAGCCAAGCAGCCAGGAACAGCGGGAGGCGCATCGGCCGATTATGGAGGCCGATAATCCTGCGCTTGCCCGCCTGCCTTCCCTTCCCCCGCCCGTGAACCTGCTCGCCTTCGACACCAGCACCGAGGCGATGAGCGTGGCGCTCGTGCGCGCCGGCGCCGCGCCGCTGTCCGTGCAGGGCGAAGGCGGCGCCAAGTCCTCGTCCACCCTGATCCCGGCGGTGCTGGACCTGCTGGAACGAGGCGGGTTGGACGTCGCCTCGCTGGACGCGATCGCCTTCGGCTGCGGCCCCGGCTCCTTCACCGGCCTGCGCACCGCCTGCTCGGTGGCCCAGGGGCTGGCACTGGGCGCGGGCGTGCCGGTGCTGCCGGTGGAGACGCTGATGGCGGTGGCCGAGGCGGCGCGCGAGCGCCTGGGCGCCGCCGACGTGCTGGCGGTGCTCGATGCCCGGATGGACGAGGTCTATTCGGCCCGCTACCGGCACGACGGCATGCGCTGGCAGCGCGAGGGCACGATCCGGCTGGGTGCGCCGGAGACGCTCGAGGCCGCCGGCGTCGCCTGCCTGGCGGGCAATGCGCTGGCCGTCTACGGTGACCGCCTGCCGGCGGTCGCGACCCGCGTGGAGGTCGTGCCGACCGCCCTCGCGATCCTGGCGCTGGCGCCGCAGTTGCTGGCCCAGGGACTGGGGCGGCCGGCCGAGCAGGCACTGCCCCTGTACGTGCGTGACAAGGTGGCGCAAACGACGGCGGAGCGCGAGGCGGCCCGCGCCGCAGCGGCCGACCGGGCCAGAATGCAGCCATGAGCGCCCTGCTGCACGACCGCGAGGCCGCTTTCGAACCGATGACGCCGGGCCGCCTGTCCGAGGTGCTGCCGATCGAGCGCAGCGCCTACGAGCACCCCTGGACGCACGGCAACTTCGTCGACTCGCTGCGCTCGGGCTACGAAGCCCAGCTGCTGTGCGCCGGCGGCCGGGTGCTGGGCTATTTCGTGGCGATGAAGGGGGTGGACGAGGTGCACCTGCTGAACATCACGGTCGCGCCGGCCTGGCAGGGCCAGGGCTGGGGCCGCCTGATGCTGGAAGCACTGGCGATCTGGGCCCGCGGGCAGGGCGCGCAGTGGCTGTGGCTGGAGGTGCGGGTCGGCAACCTGCGCGCGCAGCGGCTGTACGAGCGCAACGGTTTCCGGCGCGTCGGCGAGCGCCGCCGCTACTACCCGGCGGCCGGTGGCGGGCGCGAGGACGCCATCGTGATGAGCCTGAAGCTGTGACGCTGCAACTCGACCCTCGCCGTCTGGCCATGCTCCGGGAGATGGGGCTGGAACTGCTGCCGCCGGCCCTGGCCACTCCGGCGGAGGCCACGGCCGCGCCCGCGCAGGACTTGGCCGGCGCCGCTGCCGAGCGGGAACAACGGATCGCACCGCCGGTGCGTCCGCCCGCCGCCGGAGCTGCTCCCGCGGCCCCGACGACCCCTGCCGCGCCGATCGCCGACGGCCAGCGGGCCGGCATCGCGAGCCTCGACTGGGAAGGCCTGGCCAGCGCGGTGGCCGGCTGCCGCGCCTGCGGCCTGTGCGAGTCGCGCCGCAACACCGTGCTGGGGGTGGGCCCGGCGCGCGCCGACTGGATGGTCATCGGCGAGGCGCCCGGCGAGCAGGAGGACCTCAAGGGCGAGCCCTTCGTCGGCCCGGCCGGCCAGCTGCTGGACAACATGCTGCGCGCCGTCGGCCTGGACCGCCGCAGCAACGTCTACATCGCCAACGTGCTCAAGTGCCGGCCGCCCGGCAACCGCAATCCGCAGCCCGAGGAGGTCGCCCAGTGCGAGCCCTTCCTGCGCCGCCAGGTGGCACTGGTGCAGCCGCGGGTGATCCTGGCCATGGGGCGCTTCGCGGTGCAGACGCTGCTGCAATCGCAGGAGCCGATCGGCCGCCTGCGCGGCCGCGTGCATGCGTACGAAGGCGTGCCGGTCGTGGTGACCTACCACCCCGCCTACCTGCTGCGCAACCTGCCCGACAAGGCCAAGGCTTGGACCGACCTGTGCCTGGCGGCCGAGCTGATGGACGGCGGCGGCGCCTGAACCCTCAGATCGGCGCCAGTGGACGCCAGGCCTGCGGCGCCAGGGTGCGCGCCGCGTAGTCGATGCCGCACCAGCGGGCGTAGTCGGCCAGGGTGCGGACGCTGCCCAGGCCATAGGCGCCCAGCGGCTGCCCGCCCACCAGTGCCGCCAGCCGCGCGCGCGAGCGCTGCTCCAGCTCCCACCAGTTCTGGCTGCGCCCGGCCTCGTGGGCGGCGTCCCAATGCAGCGGGCGCGGCGGCACGCCGGAGCGGCCGTCGTTGTACAGGTGCGAGACCGGCAGCCCGGGCATGTGGAAGATGTCCCAGCCGTGGGTGAACAGCCGGACCGCCAGCGCCTGCTCCTCGCCGTGGAAGTACAGGGCGGGGTCGTAGGGGAACTCCAGCGCGAACCGGCCGGGTGCGAACAGGCAGCCGGCGCCGAGGTGGAAGCCGGGGACCGGACGGTCGGTGTCGACCGGATGCGCCTCGAACGCCAGCACCGGGTGGCCGGGCTCGAAGCCGACGCCCGGCTTCACCACATGGGCCAGGACCTTGCCGGTGGCCGGCCGCGGCACGGGACGGCCGTCCTCGAAGCCGAACGCATTCGGGTAGGAGGAGATCACCACGCCGGTGCGGCCCGGCGCCAGCGCGCTGGCCTGCGCGACCAGTCGCTCGTCCCAACCGGGCTCGAAGTCCATGTGCGAATCGAGCTGCAGGAACCAGTCCTCCCCGTCGTACAGGGCCATCGCGAGTGCCCGGGCCCAGCAGGGGCCGCGGGCGAACACCGGATCGATGCGCTGGTAGGTCAGGCGCGCCGGCGCCAGCAGGCCGAAGGTGGAAGCCGGCGGCGGCTGCAGGCTCTGGTCGAACACGCCGAAGTGCAGGTCCTGCGGCCGGGCAGCCGCGGCACGGGCCCGCGCCAGCGTGAACCCCAGGACCGGGTCGCAGTACGCAGCGATGCTGATGAACAGGCTCATGGGCGGTCCGAGCTTGCCTCAGGAGGGCGCACACGCGTGTGACATTTGACGCAGCGTCCCTCAAGCCCGGCCGGGCGGCCGCTCGCCGGCCCTCGCGCTCGGTTGTCCGGGGTGTAACGGTATGCTACCGTCGAACTCGACGGCGGGGCGCTGCGATTGGCGGTGCGCCGGCCCGGAATCCGATTGATCTTCACGAGGGCCGCACAGCCATGTCGCGACGCCAGACTCCCTTTGCCTTCCGTACCCTGTGCCAGACGGGGGCTGGCGGCCATCGTCCACTGCTGCTGGCCCTGGCCATGGCCGCGGGATTTGCCGGCAGCACGGCCCACGCGCAGCCCACCGGCGCCCAGGCCATCCATGGCAGCGCCGTCCTCAGCCAGCAGGGCAGCAAGCTGGTGGTCACCACCCAGAACGGGGCCGGCAGCAACCACTCGGCCATCAACTGGCAGAGCTTCAGCGTGCCGTCGGGCACGTCCACGCACTTCGCCCAGCCTGGGGTGACCAGCACCTCGATCAACCGCGTGGTCGGGCCCGACCCGAGTGCCATCTTCGGCACGCTGTCGTCCAACGGCCGGCTGGTGCTGGTGAACCCGGCCGGCATCGCGGTGGGCGCCGGTGCGGTGGTCGACACTGCGGGCTTCACCGCCTCCACCCTGCGCATGAGCGATGCCGACGCCATCGCCGGCCGCCTGCGGTTCGGCGACGGCAGCACGGCCGGCCCGCTGCGGGTGGACGGCCAGGTGCTGGCCCGCGGCGGTGACGTGGTGCTGATCGGCACCGACGTGCAGGCCGGCGCGCAGGCCGTCATCCAGAGCCCGGAGGGCGCCACGGTGCTGGCGGCCGGCCAGAAGGTGGAACTGACCGGCCGCGGGCTGGAAGGCATCCTGTTCGAAGTGCAGGCCCCGTCCGACCAGGCCGTGAACCTGGGCACCCTGCGCGGCGACGCGGTCGGCGTGTTTGCCGGCACGCTGCGGCACAGCGGGCTGGTGCAGGCCCAGGCGGTGAGCGTGGAAGGCGGGCGCGTGGTGCTCAAGGCCGCCGACCATGCCGAGGCGGCCGGGACCACGCAGGCCCAGGGCCTGGCCGGCGCCGGCGGCCGGGTGGACGTGCTGGGCCGCACCGTCGGCGTGATGGCCGGCGCGGTGATCGACACCTCCAACACCGCCGGCGGCGGGCAGATCCGCATCGGCGGCGGCTACAAGGGCGGCAACGCCGAGGTCCCGAATGCGCAGGTCACCTGGGTGGCGGCCGATGCGCAGTTGCGCGCCAACGCCACCGACAAGGGCGACGGCGGCCGGGTGATCGTGTGGGCCGACGACACGACGCGGGCCCACGGCCGCATCGAGGCCAGGGGCGGCGCGAATGGCGGCGATGGTGGCTTCGTGGAAACGTCGGGGAAGCGGCACCTGGACGCCAACGGCGTGCGAGTGGACGCCTCCGCTGCCGCCGGCCAGGCGGGCACCTGGCTGCTGGACCCCAGCGACATCTTCATCGTCGGCGGGCCATTCGACGGCCAAAACCTCGGGACCAGTCCGAATTTCCACTCGGCCGACGGCAATCCCTCGCAGCTCAGCGTAGACACGCTCAATACGGCGATCGACAACAGCACCAGCGTGACCGTATCGACCGCCAGCAGCGGCGGCGACAACGGCGACATCGTGTTCGACACGAGCTTGGGCGGAATCCAGATTTCCAAGACTTCCAGCGGCACGACCGACCTGCGCCTCGAGGCCGATGGCCAGATCCGCTTCACGGGCAGCCAGTACCAGACCCATTTCCTGGTCAATGACACCAATGACGCCGGCGTGCTCAACGTGTACCTGCAGGCCAACGCCGCCACCCTGCCTGCCGGGCCCCACGTCGTCACCGACAGCGGCGCCCGGGTGGAATTCAGCACGCTGGGTTTCCCCGGCAACGGCAACCGCCTGAACGTCATCCTGCCCGCCGGCAAGACCTGGCAGAACGACGGCACCGTCACGCTGAACCTCAACAGCATGCTCCGGATGGACGGGGCCGCGTTCGACAACAACGGCACCGTCGACGGCGCCGGCGGCACCCACGGCGGCGTCGGCGGCTTTGGCAGCCTCGGCACGTTCAACAACATGGGCTCCGTCTGGCTGAACGAAGGCCAGTTCCGGGTGGCCAACCTGAGCAACAGCGGCACCATGGACTTCACGGGCAACACCAATGTCGCCGTGACCCAGTCCTTCAACTCGCCGGGCTCGCTC
>NZ_DASPLW010000002.1:0-55986 GCF_035627355.1 Ramlibacter sp. | reverse complement strand
CGGGAGCCGGCGGCTCTGGCACCGTCAGCTGCGGTGCCGGCACGGCGGCTACAGCTGGTGGCGCCTCCACCGGGGACGGCGGCGCGGCGGTCGGCGCGGCGTCGTCACGCGTCCATTGCCAGGCCGCCAGGCCGCCCAGGCCTATGGCCAGCACCACCACTGCGGCCATTCCCGCCGTGCGCGTAGCCGGCCGGTCCGCGGCACTCACCGCGGCCGAATGGGGCTGCGCCTGCAAGCCGGGCAGGCGGCTGCGTTCGCGTTGGGCGTCGGCCTTGCGCAAGGCCTCGAGGATGTAGGACATGGGTCAGGGCAGCGCACGCAGGCGCGGTTCGTCGACGCCGGCACTGCGATTGAGTTGCATGAAGGTCAAGGGGCCCAGCACGCCATCGGCCGGCAGGCCCTGGGCGAGCTGGAACAGCCGGATGCGTTCGCGCAAGCCGCCGCGGGTGTCCTTCGCCTCGCCGCCGGCCTTGGCGAGTTGCGAGGCCACCCACGCGGCTGCCGCGGCGCTGCTTCGCTCGGGCACCTGCGCATCGAGCCCGGGCGGCGCGCGCCACAGCGTCGCCCACTCGCCGTTCCAGCGCGAAGCCAGGGCCGCCAGCGTGACCGTCTGTTCGGAGCCGCCGCCGGCCGACAGCGTGGCGGCCTTGTCGCCCAGCGCGGTGAGCAGCGCATAGGACGGCTTGCCACTGGCGCGATCGAGCACCACGATGCCCGGCCGGTCGAGCTGGCGGATCAGCGCCAGCGGCAGCACTCGCGTGAAGCAGTTCAGCGATTCGCGCGCCAGCGCCCCGCAGGGCTCTCCTTCGCCGGGCTGCGCCTGCCAGGCCTTGGCCAGTTCGCGCCAGGCCTGCCGCTCGTCGGTGAAGAGGGCCGGTGCGGCGGACGCGGCCGCCACGGCGGGAACCGGTGCAGGGGCACGATCCGGTTCGACTGCGACCGGCGCGCTGGCTGCCGCCGAGGCCGGCGCGGCCGCTGCCTGCGCCACGGGCGCAGCCGCCGCCGGCGCATCCACGGCGTTCGGTGGCGGCTCGGACCGGAACCGGGTTGCGGCCAGCAGGCCGGCACCGGCCAGGAATCCGATCCCGAGCAGCATGGCGGGTCGCCATCTCGCCGGCTGCGGCACGGCACGCGATTCGCCGAACACCTCGCGCGCGGCCTGGTCGACGATCGCGGGCGTGACCGCCGGTTCGCTGCGGCCGAAGGCACCCAGCAGCGCCCGGTCGCACAGCAGGTTGATGCGCCGCGGCACCCCGCCGCTGCGCCGGTGGATGCGCTCCAGCGCCCGGCGCTCGAACGGCAGCGCCCGCGAGAGCCCGGCGACTTCCAGCCGATGGCGCACGTACTGCTCGGTCTCGTCCCGCCGCAGCGCATCGAGGTGGTAGCGCGCGATCACGCGCTGGGCCAGTTGCTCCAGGTGCGGCTGCGCCAGCAGCTCGCGCAGCTCGGGCTGCCCGATCAGGATGATCTGCAGCAGCTTGCGTTCGCTGGTCTCCAGGTTGGTCAGCAGGCGCAGCTGCTCCAGCACGTCGGCCGAGAGGTTCTGCGCCTCGTCGATGATCAGCACGCTGTTGCGGCCCTGCGCATGCGACTGCAGCAGGAACGCATTGAGCGGGTCGAGGTAGTCCTTGACCGTGGGCGAGCCCCCGTCGCGGCGCGGCACCTCGATGCGGAACTCGTCGCACACCGACTGCAGCAGCTCGATCACCGTCAGCTTCGGGTTGAAGATGTAGGCGACGTTGCAGTTGTCCGGGATCTGCTCCAGGAAGCAGCGGCACACGGTCGTCTTGCCGGTGCCGATCTCGCCCGTCAGCAGCACGAATCCGCCGCCCCCGCCCAGCCCGTACAGCAGGTGCGCCAGCGCCTCGCGGTGGCGCTCGCTCATGAACAGGTAGCGCGGGTCCGGCGCGATCGAGAACGGCTCCTGCGACAGCCCGAAATACGGCGCGTACATGGGCGGCAAGGATAACCGTCGAGACAGGCGCGCGGGTCTTCCGCGCGCGACCGAACGCGACGGCAGCGATCAGGCCGCGGCCAGGGTGGCGCGCCGCGTCCTTCGCACGTTGAACGCGCTGGCGATCAGCAGCAGTTGCATCAGGGCCAGCCCCAGCCACACGCCGGCGAAGCGGCCGTGGTCCATCAGGCTGCCGAACACCAGCGGCGCGACCGCCTGCCCGATGTCCAGCCCCGAGTAGACGATGCCGAACACCCGGCCGCTGGCATTCGGCGGCGTCGAGCGCTTCACGATCAGGTCGCGCGAAGGGCCGGCGATGCCGCTGGTGAAGCCCATCACGCCGAACAGGACCGGCACCGCCAGCGCCGGCAGCGGCGCCACGCCGATGGCCAGTGCGACCAGGGCCGCCATGCCGAAGCCGGCCCCGACGATGCGCTCGCAGCGCGTGGGATCGGACGCGAGGAACCCGCCCAGCACCATGCCGCCGGCGCCGCAAACCATGTAGATCGTCAGGCAGGCGGCCGCCAGTCCGACCGGCACCGCATGGAGCTGCCGCGCGGCTTCCGGAGCGAAGGCCTGGACCACGCTCAGCACCACCGCGTACACGAAGAAGAACGCGAAGCACATCCACACGGCGGGCATGCGGAGGAAGCCGAAGGTGTCGCTGCCGCTGCCGCCGCTTGCGGCCGATGCGGCAGGCGCTGGCGCGGCCGGCAGGTCCAGCCGGTGCCGGTGCACCCAGAGGACCAGCAGCACGACCCAGGCCAGCACCCCCGCCGCGGCCAGCGCCACCCGCCAGGAGAAGGCGATGGCCAGCGGCACCACCAGCGCCGGCGCCAACGCCCAGCCCAGGCTGCCGGTGATCCCATGGAAGCTGTAGGCATGGCCCAGCCGCGGGCCGCTCACCTTGCGGTTGAGCAGCGTGTAGTCGACCGGGTGGAACACGCCGTTGCCCAGCCCCGCCACCATGGCGAAGCCGGCCATCATCCAGTAGCTGGTGCTGGCGGCGAAACCGAAGGCCGCCACGCCCACCAGCGCCAGCCCGCCGAACAGCACCGGGCGCGGCCCGTGCCGGTCGACCAGAAAGCCCGAGGCCGCCTGCACGCCGCAGGACACCACGAAGAACAGCGTCATCAGGAAGCCGAGCTGCACGTAGTTCACGTCCAGCGCGTCCTTCAGCCACGGGAATAGCGGCGGCAGCAGCAGCTGGCTGAAGTGGCTGATCAGGTGGGCCAGGCCCACCAGGCCGATGACGCCGGCATCCTGTCGCAGCGGTGGGAGGGTGGCAGCGGCTGAACTCATGGCCGGAATGCTATCGGCGCGACCTCGGTTCCGGAATGCGATGGTTTGCCAGCTTCATGCGGATTCCTGCCAGAATGCCGCGGTGCCCCGCAAGCCCCTCCTGCCCCAGCCGCTGGGCGATGCCGAGCCTTTCCGGCCCACGCCCGGCAGGCCGGTGCGGCTGCGCACCCGCTCGCTGCCGGCCGATTCCCACTTCGACCCGCACCGGCATCCCTGGGCCCAGCTGGCCTACTGCGCCAGCGGCGTGCTGCAGGTGACCGCCGAGCGCGGCTCGGGCGCGGAAGACGAAGTCGCCTGCATCGTGCCGCCGTCGCGCGCCGTGTGGATCGCGCCGGGCGCGCGACACTCGGTGCACGTGCTGGAGGAAGCCCAGTTCCGCACCCTCTACCTGCATGCGGGCGTGACGCCCCCTGGCTGGACGGGCTGCCGGGTGCTGCGCGTCTCGCCCCTGCTGCGCGAGCTGGTGGAGGCGCTGGACCAGTTGCCGATCGACCGCGCGCGCGAGCAGCTCCTGAGCGAACTGGTGCTGGAGGAACTGCGGCGCGCCGACCCCCAGGCGCTCGGCGTGCCGCTGCCGCCGCCCGGCGGCGACAAGCGCCTGCGCGCCTTGTGCGAAGCCGTGCTGCGCGCGCCCGGCGAACGTGCCGGACTGGCCGGATGGGCCGTGCAGGTGGGCGCCAGCGAGCGCACCCTGGCGCGGCTGTTCCGGGCCGAGCTGGGCACCGGCTACCAGCAATGGCGCCAGCAGGTGGCGCTGGCCCATGCCCTGCCCCTGCTGGCGCGCGGCACGCCGGTGCACCAGGTCGCGGCCGCCACCGGCTATGCCAGCGAGAGCGCGTTCAGCGCGATGTTCAAGGCCGCCATGGGGCAGCCGCCGCGGCACTTCCAGGCCAGGTCCGCCACGCCATGAATCCCGCCAGCGCCGGGCTGCTGATGTTCCGCCGCCCGGCGGGCGGCTTGCAGGTGCTGCTGGCGCATCCCGGCGGACCCTTCTGGGCACGCCGCGATGAAGGCGCCTGGTCTCTGCCCAAGGGCGAAGTGGGCGAAGGCGAGGACGTTTTCGCGGCAGCCCTGCGCGAGTTCGAGGAAGAGACCGGCTGCAGTCCCTCGGGGCCTTTCATCGACCTCGGCGAAGTCCGGCAGAAGAGCGGCAAGCGGGTGCGGGCCTGGGCCTTCGAGGCGGACTTCGACCCGGCCCGGCTGCGCTGCAACCTGTTCGAGATCGAGTGGCCGCCCCGCTCCGGCCAGCGGCGGCAGTTTCCCGAGATCGACCGGGCCGAGTGGTTCACCCTGGACGCGGCGCGGCGCAAGCTGCTGGCGGCCCAGCATCCTTTCCTCGAACGGCTGGAGCACGCCGTCGCCGGGCACGACCACCCGGCCGACGACCGCCCATGACCGGCAGGCGATAGGCGCTCAGCTCTCCGTACCGCGCGTGGCGGCCGCGTGCAGCAGCGGCTCCAGGTCAGCCAGGTCCACCGGCTTGGTCAGGTGGTGGTCGAAGCCGGCCGCCTGCGAGCGCCGGCGATCCTGCTCGGTGCCCCAGCCCGTGATCGCCACCAGCAGCGTGCGCACGAAGCGCCGGTCGCTGCGCAACTGGGCCGCGACCTCGTAGCCGTTCATGCCCGGCAAACCGATGTCCAGCAGCACGGCATCGGGCTCGAACTCGCACGCCGCCGCCAGCACGCCCTCGCCTTCGTGCAGGACGCGCGTCTCGCAACCGGCCATCTGCAGCACCAGCGACAGCGTCTCGGCGGCATCCACGTTGTCGTCCACCAGCAGCACCTTGAGCCCGCCTGTGGTCGCCGGCCCCTGCGACGCGGGCTCGGCCGGCAGCGGCTGGGCCGTGGGCGGCAGGCAAGGCAGGCGCGCGGTGAAGCGGCTGCCGCGACCCGGCCCGCCACTGCTGGCGATGACGCTGCCGCCGTGCAGGGCGAAGAGGCTGCGCACCAGGTACAGGCCGATGCCCAGCCCGCCCTGCGAACGGTCCATGCTGCCGCGCACCTGCGCGAACAGCGAGAAGATCCGCTCCAGCATGTCGGCCGGGATGCCCTCGCCGGTGTCCTCCACCTCGATCACCGCCGTCTCGCCTTCGCGCCGCACCCGCAGGTCGATCCGCCCGCCCGGCGGGGTGTACTTGGCGGCGTTGCTCAGCAGGTTGCCCACGGCCTGGGCCAGGCGGGTGGGATCGCCCATCAGTTCGATGCCGCCGGCCGGGAAGTCCAGGTGCAGTTCGTGCCGGCCGGCCTCGACGGCCGGCCGGACGATCTCGATCGCGCTCTCGATCACCGAACGCAGCCGCACCCGCGAGATGTCCAGCCGGATCTTGCCGCTGTTGATGCGCGAGATGTCCAGCAGGTCGTCGATCAGGCGGACCAGGTGCGTGAGCTGGCGCTCCATGGTGGCGCGGGCCCGTTCCGAAGCGGGGCCGTTCTGCTTGTCCTTCTTCAGGATCTCCAGCCCGGTGCGGATAGGCGCCAGCGGGTTGCGCAGTTCGTGGGCCAGCGTGGCGAGGAATTCGTCCTTGGCGCGGTTGGCCTCCTGGATCTCGCGCTCGGCCTCCTTGCGCTCGGTGACCTCGATCACCGAGCCCGCCATGCGATAGGGCTGCCCGGCCGGATCCCACAACGCCGCGCCGGCGATGAAGAACCAGCGCCAGTTTCCACCGCGGTCGCGCAGGCGGCACTCGAGCTGGCAGGGCACGCGCTCGCGCAGGTGCCCGCGCACGGCGGACCGCAGCAGCGGCAGGTCGTCCGGATGCATGATCCTGCCCACCGATTCCAGGCGGTCGGGAACCTCCTCGTCGGTGTAGCCGAGCAGCGCCTTGAAGCGCGGCGAGAAGAACATGGTGCCGGCGGCGATGTCCCAGTCCCACAGGCCGGCACTGGAGCCGCGCACCGCGAGCTGGTAGCGCGCCTCGCTGGCGCGCAACGCGCGGTTGGCGTCCTCCAGCGTCTGCGCCCTGCGCCCGAGCTCGTCCAGCATGGCGTTGAAGGCGTCCACCAGGTCGCCCACCTCGTCGTCGCTGGTGCGCACCGCGCGCAGGTCGCGCGTCTCGCCGCGCAGGATCTTGCGGGCCACCTCGCTCACGCCCAGGATGGGCGCGGTCAGCGTCCGTTGCAGCCGGTGCGACAGCAGCAGCGCCACCACGAGGCTGCCGCCGATGACCAGCGCCAGCACGCCCAGGTACTCCAGCGTCTGGCGCTGCCGGTCGTGGCGAAGCTGAAGCCACACCGTGCCCACGTGATCCTGGTTGGAGAACACCGGGCGCCACACCACCGCCCAGTCGCCGTCCACGTGCACGCCGATGACGCCCGGATGCGCGGGGAGCGGCGGCCCCCCCTCTTCGCGGCGGTAGCTGGCGAAGAGCCGGCCCCGCTCGTCATACAGGGCCGCGGCGGTGATGCCGCTTCTCGCGCGCAGCACCGCGAGGTTTTCCGTGGCGACGGCCGGATCGGCAAAGGCCAGCGCCGGCGCGCTGGCCAGAGCGATCACGTCGGCCTGCGCGACCAGGTCTTCGCGCATGTCCTCCAGCTTGGTGCGCAGGTCCACCACCAGCAGCACCACGGCGGCCAGCACCAGCGCGATCAGCGTGGTTCCCGCCAAGGCGAGATTGAGCTTGCTGCGGATGGAGCGCGAGCGGGCCGGCTTCATCGGTTGCGCCCTTCCACCGTCTCGGCCACGGCCAGCAGCCGTGCGCTCAGCTTGAGGCCGCGTGCCTCGGCCGCCGGCAAGGAGGCAGCAAAGCGGACGCGACCGCCGCCCGCCACCAGGTTGAGCACGCCACCGAGCTCCAGCCCGCGCGGCTGCTCGGTGACGACCAGCACCGGGCCCATTGCCTCGGCCGCCTGTTCGCGCACCCGCTCGTCCGGCCCCGCCCCGATGAGGAGGACGTGCAGCGGGGCGGCCGGCTCGTCGGCCTGCAGGCGGCGCACCGAGATGGGCCGGCCTTCGACGCGGCGCCCGACCACGATCTGCTCCAGGTCCGCCGCCACGGCCTCGTTGCCGGCGACGCCGATGACGAGGGGCTCATCCGGGCGCTGGAAGGTGCCGGCCGGCCACTCGACGAAGCCGGCGAACTTGTACAGGAAGGCGGCCTTGACGGCGCTCTCCCGCGCGCTGCCCGGCAGCTGCGCCGACGCCGTCACCATCGACAGCAGGTACAGCAGCAACAGCCACCCGAACCGGGACAGGTGACGCGGCAGGCCCCTGATCACCGTCCGCCCGCCTCGGGTTGCCAGGTGAGCTGCACGAGGAAGCGGCGGCCGATCTCGCTGCCGCCGGCGAACTCCACGTGGCGCCGGTCCAGCAGGTTGGTCGCCAGCACTTCCAGGCGCAGGTCCTGGCGCAAGTGCCAGCCCAGGCGCGCGTCGACCGACGTGTAGCCCGGAATGCGCGGATCGGCCAGCTCGCCGACACGGCGCACGGCCAGGTCGAAGGCGCCCTGGTCCCCGATGTCCAGGCTCGATCGCAAGGACAGTTGCGACCGCGGGTCGTTGCCCAGCCCTGGGAATGAACGCGTCGCGGGGCTCAATCCACCGGAGAAGCGCAGGTCCTTGTGCAGGGCCAGGTACCCGGCCGACAGACGCCATCGCCCTGTCGCCTGCCACTGACCCCAGGCTTCCAGCCCGTCCACCGGCCCCTCGACGAGGTTCTCCACGGTGGCCGGGAACTGCCCGGGCCGGCCGGCCCGCAGCCCCTCGAAGGACTGGCGGAACACCGTCACGGACCCGCTCAGCGTCGGCGACAGCTGGGCACGATGTCCGATCTCCAGCACGGTGGCCGTTTCGGACTGGAAGTCCGGCCCGCCGGCGATTGCCAGCACCCCGGGCGGCAGCGTGACGAAGAAGTCGCGGTCGATCCGGGAGGGCGCGCGCACGGCGCGCGAGAGGGATGCCCAGGTCGTCGCCTGCGGCGAATGCAGCCAGGCCAGGCGCACGCTGGGGAGCAGTTCGGTGCCGCTGTAGCTGTTGCGCTCGACCTTGGCGCCCACGGTAGCCTGCAGCCGCTGCGCCGGCATCCACTGGTACTGCGCGAAGGCATGGGCCCAGCTCAGCGTCCTGCGCGAGGGCATGAAGGCGAGCAGCGGCGTGGCCTGGTTGTCGTCGCGCGAGCGGCGGTAGCCGGCCCCCCAGAGCAGTTGCCCGGGACCGGCGGTGCGCGGTTCGTGGGTGAACTGGAGGTCGAGCGTGTGGGCGCGGTGGCGAAACAGGTTGCCGTCCTCGCGATCGACGGCGTCGTACCCGGCCTGGACCGAATAGGGTGAGCCATCGTCCAGCCGGCTGCTCCAGCGGCCGAGCAGGTGGTGCCCGCTCATCTTCGGCGCCAGGTTGTTGGCCGGCAGGTCGCCGGCGCGGTACGCCTCGCCCTGCAACATGAGGCCGGATGCGCCCTCCTCCCAGTCGGAACGGAACCCGAGCTGGACGCGGCTGCTGGCGTCGGGGCGCTCGGCGCCGCCCGGCAGGCGGGTGTTGCCGCGATCGACCGCCAGGCCATGGAGTCGCAGGTGCGTGTTCTCGCCGACGCGTCCGCCCCAGCGGGCCAGTTCCCGCCCGCCTTCACGCGATCGCGCGACCGACACCAGCGGGCCCTGCGTCTGCGCGGCATGGCGGGTCACCACGTTGATGACGCCGTTGACGGCATTGGCGCCCCAGAGGGTGCCGCCCGGACCGCTGATCACCTCGATGCGGTCTATGTCCTCCAGCACCACGTCGTCGGCATCCCAGAACACGCCGGCGAACAGCGGCGAGTAGAGGGATCGACCGTCCACCAGCACCAGCAGCTTGTTGGAGATCGAGTCCTGGAAGCCGCGCGCGCTGATCGCCCACTGGCCTGAACTCGTCTGCGCCACCTGCAGGTTGGGCGCCAGCCGCAGCGCCTCGGGCAGGGTCGTGGCGGCGGATCGGCGGATGTCCTGCGCCGTGATCACGTAGATCGACGCCGCGGCCTGCTGCAGGCCTTGCGGGCGCCCGGACACCGAAGTGACCGTGATGTTGCTCAGCTGCTCGAGGGTGAGGTCGGCCAGTTGCGGTGCCGATGCGATTTCGAGTGGGGCGCCCTGCACGCCCGCAGCCCAGGCGAGGAGACAGGACGCCAGCTGGGTGGCGTGGGTCGGCTTCATGGTGGCTCGGGAGCGGCGAATCTTAGGTGGACGCACGCAGCCACATGGGCCAAGCACAACAATTGTCGAACTTGTCCTACGCGCACGAAGCCACATTGCGGCCGACCCGCAACAGATGGGCTCGACGGCGCGACTCGACGGTGCGGCAAGGGAGACGCTAACGGCCGTGGGCCGGGTCGGCCGCTCGCGAATCGCGCGCCTCCCGTTCCCAGGCGGCGCGGAAGGCCGCCCGCGCCTCCTGCGGTGTCAGGCGCGAAGCGCCCTTGATCCGTTCCCAGTTGGCGAACAGCGAGCGCTCGGCCTGCTCGTACTCGCCGCCGTACTGCGCATAGCCGACATAGCCCACGCAATAGGCCGGCGCATAGTCCTCGTACTCGCAGCCGGCGCGGAAGTAGCGCTCGCGCCGGTAGGTTGCCCGCCAGTAATCGTCCTGGCGCTGCGGATCGGCCACGATGCACGGAGTGGGCAGGTCATCGTCCTCGTCGGCAACAAGGTGGGGCATGGCGGCCTCGCTGGGTGCGTTGCCCGCGAATGCTGGCGGCCGTCCACACCGCACCACGTAGGACGGGGCCGCAGCCATGCGGCAGCGACCACCCGGAACCCGGCAGTGGATGAACCAGGAAGGGCGCGGCCCCTGCGCGAGGACGCGCTACTTGGGTTCGACGTCGGTCACGTCGACCGGCACGCGCACGCGCCGCGGCTCGAACCCCGGCGCCGGCCGGGTGCTCGCGGCAGTGCGGAAGCGCTGGGCGGCCGCGAAGCCCCGCATGCGCCACACGGCCGAGAGGATGGGCGGCACGGGCTTCCCGGTCAGCCGAGCCCACCCCGCCTTCAGCAGCAGGAACGCGACCGCCACCAGGCCGGCCGCGAGCAGGCTGGCAGCAAGGACGAGGCCGGCGGCAAGGGCCAGCAGGCGGGCAAGGAAGGAAAGGACCAGGGGCATCAGGAATTCAGGCTCGACAGTCGGGCGGTTGGATGGTCCAGTGTGACCGCAGCGCGGCCACGCGGCAACCCGGCGCGGCATTCAACCCTGCCGCGCGTCGGGTACGAAAAGGCCGCCCCCGCCGGAGCGGCCCGGTTCAGGCGGCCGATTCGGCCGGCTCCTGGAGCTCGCCGAAGTGGAACACGCCGGGCTCGAGCACCGGGTTCACTTCCACCGGGATCACGCTCTTGGGCGGGAACCGCCCCTCCAGGATCAGCCGCGACAGCGGATTCTCGATCCGCTGCTGGATCGCCCGCTTGAGCGGCCGTGCGCCGAACACCGGGTCGAAGCCGACCTTGGCCAGTTCCTCCAGCGCCGCCGGCGAGACCTGCAGCGTGAGGTCCATCTTCGCCAGCCGCTGCTCCAGCACCCTGAGCTGGATCTTCGCGATCTGCGCGATGTGCTCGGCACCCAGGCCGTGGAACACCACGGTCTCGTCGATGCGGTTGAGGAACTCGGGGCGGAAGTGGCTCTTGAGCTCGTCCCACACCGCTTCCTTGATGTCCTCGTAGGGCTTGCCCACCATGGCCTGGATCATGTGCGAGCCGATGTTGGACGTCATCACGATCACCGTGTTCTTGAAGTCCACGGTGCGACCCTGGCCGTCGGTCAGCCGGCCATCGTCCAGCACCTGCAGCAGCACGTTGAAGACGTCGTGGTGCGCCTTCTCGACCTCGTCGAGCAGGATCACGCTGTAGGGCTTGCGGCGCACGGCCTCGGTCAGGTAGCCGCCCTCCTCGTAGCCGACGTAGCCGGGCGGCGCGCCGATCAGCCGGGCCACGGAGTGCTTCTCCATGAACTCGCTCATGTCGACGCGGATCAGGTGCTCCTCGCTGTCGAACAGGAACATCGCGAGCGCCTTGCACAGCTCGGTCTTGCCGACGCCGGTGGGGCCCAGGAACAGGAACGAGCCGGTCGGCCGGTTGGGATCGGACAGGCCCGAGCGCGAGCGGCGGATGGCGTTGGACACGGCGCTGATCGCCTCGTCCTGGCCGACCACGCGCTGGTGCAGCCGCTCCTCCATCAGCAGCAGCTTCTCGCGCTCGCCCTGCATCAGCTTGGCGACCGGGATGCCGGTGGCACGCGCCACCACCTCGGCGATCTCCTCGGCGCCGACCTGGGTGCGCAGCAGCTGCGGCTTGCCGCTCTTGCCCTTGGAGGTCTCGGCGGCCTGCGCTTCCTTCAGCTGTTTTTCCAGCGACGGCAGCTTGCCGTACTGCAGCTCGGCGACCTTGTTGAAGTCGCCCTTGCGGGTGGACTCGTCGATCTCGCGGCGCAGCTTGTCGATCTCTTCCTTGACCTGGGCGCTGCCCTGGGCCGTGGCCTTCTCCGACTTCCAGATCTCCTCCAGGTCGGCGATCTCCTTCTGGAGCGTGCCGATCTCGTCCTCGATCAGGGCCAGGCGCTTCTGCGAGGCCTCGTCGGTCTCCTTGCGGACCGCCTCGCGCTCGATCTGCAGCTGGATCAGTCGCCGGTCGAGGCGGTCGATCGCCTCCGGCTTGGAATCGATCTCGATCTTGATCCGGGAGGCCGCCTCGTCGATCAGGTCGATCGCCTTGTCGGGCAGGAAGCGGTCGGTGATGTAGCGGTGCGAGAGCTCGGCCGCGGCCACGATGGCCGGGTCGGTGATCTCCACGCCGTGGTGGACCTCGTACTTCTCCTGCAGCCCGCGCAGGATGGCGATGGTGGCCTCCACCGTTGGTTCGCCCACCAGGATCTTCTGGAAGCGGCGCTCCAGCGCGGCGTCCTTCTCGATGTACTTGCGGTATTCGTCCAGGGTGGTGGCACCCACGCAGTGCAGCTCGCCGCGCGCCAGCGCCGGCTTGAGCATGTTGCCGGCGTCGATGGCGCCTTCGGCCTTGCCGGCGCCCACCATGGTGTGCAGCTCGTCGATGAAGACGATGGTGTTGCCCTCGTCCTTGGCCAGCTCGGTCAGCACGTTCTTCAGCCGCTCCTCGAACTCGCCGCGGTACTTGGCGCCGGCCAGCAGCGCCGCCATGTCGAGCGACAGCACGCGCTTGCCCTTGAGCGTCTCCGGCACTTCGCCGCCGACGATGCGCTGCGCCAGTCCTTCGACGATGGCGGTCTTGCCCACGCCCGGCTCCCCGATCAGGACCGGGTTGTTCTTGGTGCGCCGCTGCAGCACCTGGATGGCCCGCCGGATCTCCTCGTCGCGGCCGATCACCGGGTCGAGCTTGCCCTGGCGGGCCCGCTCGGTCAGGTCCAGCGTGTACTTCTTGAGCGCCTCGCGCTGGCCTTCGGCCTCCGCGCTGTCCACGTTCTGGCCACCGCGCACGGCATCGACCGCCGCCTCGAGGGACTTGCGCGTGAGCCCGTTCTCGCGGGCGATGCGGCCCAGGTCGGACTTGCTGTCGGCCAGCGCCAGCAGGAACAGCTCGCTGGCGATGAACTGGTCGCCGCGCTTGAGGCCTTCCTTCTCGGCCGCCTGCAACAGCCCGACCAGTTCACGGCCGACCTGCACCTGCTCCTGGCCCTGCACCTGCGGGCGCCTGTGCATGGCCGCCTCCGCCGCCGCCAGCAGGCCGGGCGTGTTGGCACCGGCGCGCTGCAGCAGGGCGCGCGGCCCGTCCTCCTGGCGCAGCATGGCCACGAGCACGTGCTCGGGTTCGATGTACGCGTGGTCATTGGCGAGCGCCAGCGTCTGGGCTTCGGCCAGCGCCTCCTGGAACTTGGTGGTGAGCTTGTCGAGTCGCATGGGTGTGGGGGAAATCTCCGGACTGCGTTCCAGCTTGCGCCTTTCCCCGCGGATTTCAAGGGTCTATCAGCGCGTCCGTGGCGCCCGATGGGCTGACTAGAATCAAGCGATGCAGATCCACCAGTTGTCGGTGACCTACCAGGCCGAGCAGGACCGCATCCTGCTGCGCGTGAACAGCATCGGCGGCGAGGAGATGCGCATGTGGCTGACGCGCCGCCTGATGCACGGCCTGTGGCCCCTGCTGGGCAAGCTGCACACCGACCAGGTGTTCAAGAGCGAGCCGTCCGCCAGCGCCGTCGGCAGCGGCGACGAGGAAACCAAGCGCCTGTTCACGGAGTTCCGCAAGGAGGAGTTCCTGCAGAAGGCCGATTTCGACACGCCCTACCAGGACAAGCCCAAGCTCCCCCTGGGCACCGAGCCGCTGCTGGTCACCGACGTGGATGCCACGCCGCTGGCCAATGGCCGGCTCCGGCTGGCCTTCAACGAGCGGGCATCGGTCCGGGGCGCGGCCAAGCCGCGCGGCTTCCAGATGGAGCTGGACCCCAAGCTGATGCAGGGCCTGATGCACCTGCTGGAGCAATCGCTGGCGCGATCGCAATGGCGCGACGCCTTCGCGACGCCGCCGGTCATCGAAGGCGCGACCGCCGAAGAGACCGGCGCCGAGCGTCCGCGCTACCTGAACTGACGGCCAACTGTATACATCCGAGCTGCTGATCGACTCGGCGCCTCGGGTTCCGTTCTTCCGCGCCGACGAGCGGAGACCTCCGCGTTTACCCTGATTTCAGCCGCCAAACGGGGGCGACTTTGCGCTGGATCAAGTCCCGCAAGGGGAGGCTCTTGATCATCCCCATCCACGTTTTCTGTATACAACGTGGATACGAACTGGCTCCTTCCTGACCGCTGCCTGCCAGCGGCGCCCCGATGAAGCGGCTGCGCCACTGGTCGGTACGCCACGCCCGCGGGCTGGCGCGGCTGTACCGCTGGCTGGCGGGACTGGCGCCCCGCTTCGCGCCGCTGGCGCGGGCGATCGGCGTCCAGCGGCTGGCCCGCTGGCTGGTGCCGCTGGAACGCGGCGCGAAGGGGCTGCTGTTCGATTGCCAGATGTGCGGCGACTGCGTGCTGTCGGTCACCGGCATGGCCTGCCCGACCCATTGCGCGAAGCAGATGCGCAACGGGCCCTGCGGCGGCGTGCGCACCGACGGCGGCTGCGAGGTGCGGCCGGAGATGCGCTGCGTCTGGCTGGAAGCCACGGACGGCGACAACCGCATCCAGCCGGGCCACACCGCCACCTGGACCCGGCGCGTCGCGACGCTGGATCATCGGCGCCGCGGCCAGTCCGCCTGGATCCAGGTGATCGCGGGGCGACCGGCCGCACCCGCGCCAGCACCGGCGACCGCGACGGACGCAAACCCTGCGAGTGGGCCGCTCGAAGCGGCGTGGCGAGAGGGCCGCTTCCTCGTGACGGTCGAAATCGCGCCGCCGGACTCGCCCGACCCGGCCGCCCTGCTGCAGCGCGCCCAGCGCTTTCGCGGCCTGGCCGATGCCATCAACATCACCGACGGGGCCGGCGCCAACTGCCACATGTCCAGCGTCGCCGCGGCCTCGGTGCTGGCCGGTGCCGGTTTCACTCCGGTCTGCCAGGTGGGATGCAGAGACCGCAATCGCATCGCACTGCAGGGCGACGTGCTGGGCGCCGCCGCGCTCGGGGTGCGCAACGTGCTGTGCCTGACCGGCGACGACGTCAGCCGGGGCGACCACCCGCAGGCCAAGCCGGTGTTCGACCTCGACGCGGTCAACCTGCTGGCCATCCTGCGCGGCATGCGCGACCGCGCCGAATACGCCTCCGGCCGCAAGCTGGAACAGGCGCCGCGCCTGTTCCTGGGCGCGACCGCCAACCCCTTCGTGCCGCCCTACGCCGAGCGGGTGGCCAATCTGGAACGCAAGATCGACGCCGGCGCGCAATTCATCCAGACCCAGTTCTGCTTCGACCTGGCCATGCTGGAGGACTTCATGCGAGCGGTGCGCGCACGCGGGCTGCACCGGCGCGCCGCCATCCTGGTCGGCGTCGGCACGCTGTCCAGCGCCAAGGCGCTGCGCTGGATGGCCGACAACGTGCCCGGCGTGCACGTGCCCGCGGCCGTGACCGATCGCATCGCCGCCGCCGCCGACCCGCAGGCCGAGGGCCGACGCATCTGCGTGGAGACCATCCACGCGCTGCGCCGCATCGAAGGCGTGGCCGGCGTGCACCTGATGGGCCACCGCAACGAGGAGCAGCTGGCCCGGATCATCGTCGAGGCGGGTCTGCGTCCCGCCCCGGCTCCCCTGACTTCCCATCCCATCCTGGAGACGACGCCATGAGCGACTGGACTGAAGAGGAACGCCAACTCGTGGAGTGGCTGGCCGACATGAACGAGGACGACGCGCTGCCGCTGGCCCGGCGCATGCTGCTGGAGGACGGCGCCGATCCCATGCGCGTGCTGGACCTGTGCCGCGCGGCGATGGACATCGTGGGCAAGCGCTTCGAGGAGGGCGAGTACTTCCTGCCCGAGCTGGTGCTGGCCGGCGAGATGCTCGACACGATCGGCGCCGTCGCCAAGCCGCTGATCAAGCAGCAGGGCGGCGGCGCGGCCGCCACCCACGGCAAGGTGCTGATCGGCACGGTGCACGGCGACCTGCACGACATCGGCAAGAACATCGTCACCTTCATGCTGGACATCAACGGCTTCGAGGTGAAGGACATCGGCGTCGACGTGCCGGTGGCGAAGTTCATCGACGAGATCAAGTCCTTCCAGCCGGACGTGGTCGGCCTGTCCGGCTTCCTGACCCTGGCCTTCGACTCCATGAAGGAGACCATCACCGCCTTCGAGCAGGCCGGCATCCGGGACGGCTTCAAGGTGATGATCGGCGGCGGCCAGATCGACGAGACGGTGCGCGGCTACACCGGCGCCGACGCGTTCGGCGTCAACGCGGTGGAAGCCGTGTCGCTGTGCCGCGAGTGGATCGGGGTGGCGGCATGAGCGCAGCGATGATCGGGCCCTACGAGCAGAGCCCCGCCGCCAAGGCCGCCTACGACGCGCGCTGGGAACGCATCATGGCCTGCGTGCGGCTGGAGCAGCCCGATCGCATGCCGGTCGGCCTGCACAGCTTCTTCTGGCCGGCCACCTACGGCGGCATCAGCTTCAAGGAGCTGATGTACGACTACGACAAGGCCAAGAAGGCCTGCTACGACGCCGTCATCGAGTTCGAGCCGGACGGCGTCTTCCCGCTGGTCCTGGGCACCAGTGCGGGCAACGCGCTGGAGAAGATCGGCTTCAAGCAGCTGCAGTGGCCCGGCCACGGCGTGGGCGAGATGCAGCCCTTCCAGTACCTCGATCGCGAGTACATGAGCGCCGACGAGTACGACGAATTCCTGTTCGACCCGACCGGCTTCTACCTGCAGAAGTACCTGCCGCGGGTGGCCAGCGCCTTCGAGGGCTTCGACAAGCTGCCGGTGTTCCCCGGGCTGCACTACTTCCGCCTGGTCAACGGCATCCGCCCGTTCGCGCTGCCCGAGGTGCGCGCCTCCTTCGAGAAGATCGTGGCGGCTGCCGAGGAGGTGAACGTCATGTTCTCCCACCACGTCGACTGGACGCAGAAGATCAACGCGGCCGGCTACCCGCTGTTCAACGGCGGCAACTCGGTGTCGCCCTACGACTTCATCGCGGACTACTTCCGCGGCGCGACCGGCATGATGAAGGACCTGTTCCGGCACAAGGACAAGCTGAAGCTGGTCCTGGACAAGGCGGCGGTGTTCCTGGCGCGCATGACCATCGCCAACGCCAAGGCGGCCGGCCACCCCATCGTGTTCATCCCGACCCACTGGGCGCCGGACGCATTCATGAACCCCAGGCAGTTCGAGGAGTTCTGGTGGCCGCCGTTCCGCAGGATGATGATCGAGCTGATCGACGCCGGGCTGGTGCCGATGCCGATGTGGGAGTCGGACTGCACCAAGCGGCTGGAGGTGATCAAGGACATCCCGGCCGGCAAGTGCATCTACTGGTTCGAGCGCACCGACATGGTCAAGGCCTTCGAGGTGCTGGGCGACCGGGTCGCACTTCGCGGCAACCTGTCGCCGTCCCTGCTCACGACCGGCACGCCCGAGGACGTGGATGCAGCCGTGAAGCACTTGGTCGACAACGTCTGGAACAAGGGCGGCAAGCTGATCCTGGATGGCGCCTTCGGCATCCCGGACGAAACGCCGGTGGCCAACGTGCGCGCGATGTTCGGCGCCGCCCGCAAGTACGCGGGCTGAATCGGCCGCCATGCCGTCCCTGGACGACGTCGACGTCTTGCGCGAAGTGGAGCGCGGCCGGGTGCCCGCCCACGTCGCGAGGCGCCCGCGGCTGGTCGCCCTGCGCGAACAGGCGCTCGCCATGGTGCGCGAGCAGGCGCTGGTGCGCGCCCGCGCCAGCTGGCGCGTCGTGCCGCTGGAAGGAGAGCCGGGCACGGCCGGCTGGTTGTGCCTGGACGGGCATCGGCTGCAGGCCCCCTGGCTGGTGCCGGGCAGCGGCCAGCTGACCGGCGTGGCCTGCGCCGTCGCCACGCTGGGCGAGGGGCTGGAACGCAAGGTGAGCGAGCTGTTCGCCGAGCGCCGCGCGGCGCTGGCCGTGGCGCTCGATGGCCTGGGCAACGAGCTGCTGTTTGCCCTCTCGCGCAAGGTGCAGGACCGCATGCTGGCCGGCGTGCGCAAGCAGGGCCTGGGCATGGCCGGTGAGTTGCGCGCCGGCGATCCGGGGCTGGCGCTGTCGGCGCAGCAGGTGGTGCTCCAGCTGGCCGGTGCCGGGGACATCGGCGTGGAACTCACCCGCACCCTGATGATGCACCCCGCCAAGTCGACCTCCATCGTGCAGGGCGTGGGGCTGGCGCTGCCGGCGCAGACGTGGTCGCGTTGCGACGCCTGTCCCTCGCGGCCGCGCTGCGTGCTGGCGCTGGAGGCGGCGTGATGGACCTTCGATCGCCCCGCCCCGCGCCGGCGATCGCCGGCCCGGTCCGCTCGCACCAGGTGCAGTTCCCGGCGCTGGATCGCAGCATCGAGTGCCGCGAGGACGAGACGCTGTTCGCCGCCGCCCGCCGGGCCGGCCTGCGCATCCTGGGCGCCTGCGGCGGCGGCGGCACCTGCGGTACCTGCATCGTGCGGATCCGGAACGGCAGCACCCAGCGAGGGGACGAAGGCAGCCGCCGCAAATGGGAGCGCGCCTGCCAGGTGCAACCGCGCTCCGGGCTGGAGGTGGAACTGGCGCCGCGCTCGCTGGCGCCCATCGTGCGGGCGGAGGTGGGCAGCGAAGCCGCGGCCGCGCTGCCGCTGGACCCGGCCGTCTCGCGGCGCTGCGTGCAGGTGGCCCCCGCCAGCCTGGACGACCTGGCCAGCGACGCCGACCGGCTGCGCCGCGCCCTGCTGCGCGAAGACCCGCCGCTGCAGCCGATCGCCATCGAGCGCGGCGCGGCCGCGGCCCTCCCGGCGCTGCTGCGGGCGCACCAGTGGCGCGTCGACGTGCGGCTTGCCCATGGCGAAGCCGGACTGCGCATCGCCGGCGTGGCTGCGCCGCAGTCGCCGCTGCTCGGGCTGGCCGTCGACCTGGGCACCACCAACGCCGCCGGCTTCCTCGTGGACCTTGAGAGCGGCCGCCGGCTGGCCAGCCTGGGGCTGGAGAACCCCCAGGTGCCCTGGGGTGCCGACCTGATCACGCGGATCAACCACGCGATCAAGGACGGCGCCGCCGCGAAGGCGCTGCAGCAGGCCGCAGTGGACGTAATCGCGTCCCTGGCCCACGAGCTGACGCGGGCCGTCGGTGCCAGTGCGACCGACATCGCCGACGTGACGGTGTGCGGCAACACTGCCATGCAGCACCTGCTGGCCGGCTGGCCGGTGGCGCAGCTCGGGCGCTCGCCTTTCGTGGCGGCGGCCAATGAGCCGCTGGACGTGCCGGCCGCGGAACTCGGCCTGCGGCTCGCCCGGGGTGCGCAGCTGCACCTGGCCCCGGGCGTCGGCGGCTTCGTCGGCGGCGATCACGTCGCTGCCCTGCTCGCCACCGAGCCGCTGTGGTCGCAGCCCGGCACGACGCTGGTGCTGGACATAGGCACCAACACCGAACTGAGCCTGGTGCACCAGGGCCGCATCGGGTCGGCCTCCTGTCCTTCCGGGCCGGCACTGGAGGGCGGCAACATCGGCAGCGGCATGCGCGCCGCCGAAGGCGCGATCGAGCGGGTGCGCATCGACGACACGGGCCGGCTGCAGCTGCAGGTGATCGGCGGCAAGGCCCCGGTGGGGCTGTGCGGATCCGGCGTGCTGGACACCCTGGCGGCGCTGCTGCAGGCCGGCTGGATCGATGCGCGCGGCCGCATCGCCGCCGACGCGCCGGCCGTCGGCCAGTTCGACGGCCTGCGCGCCGTGATCCTGGCCGAAGAGACCGAGGCGGCGCCCGCCGTGCGCTTCACCCAGCACGACGTGCGCGCCGTGCAGTTGGCCAAGTCGGCGATCCGCACCGGCGCTCAGCTGCTGTGCGCCGAGGCCGGCATCGACGAGGGGCGCGTGGATCGTTGCCTGATCGCCGGTGCCTTCGGCGCCTACATCGACGTCGGCAGCGCCGTGGCCATCGGCCTGCTGCCGCCGCTGCCGCGCGAGCGCTTCCAGCAGGTCGGCAATGCCGCCGGGCTGGGCGTGCAGCAGATGCTGGCCTCGCGCGAGCGCCGCCGGCGCGCGGCGCAACTGGCCGCCCGCTGCCGCTACGTGGAGCTCAGTTCGCGCAGCGACTTCCAGCGCACCTTCCTGCACCACATCGGCTTTCCGCCACCCAGAGAACCAGCATGAGCACAGCACAGGGCTTTCCCATCCGCATCATCGGCGAGCGCATCAACCCGGGCTTCAAGAGCACCAAGGCGCTGTTCGACAACGAGGACCTGGCCGGCATCCAGGCGCTGGCCGTGAAGCAGGCCGAGGCCGGCGCCAGCTGGCTGAACGTGAACGTGGGCGCCCGCGCCATGACCGACCCGGCCTGGATGGCGCGCGTGATCCGCGCCATCCAGGAGGTCGTGGACGTGCCGCTGTCGTTCGACTTCCCGAGCCGCAAGGTGCAGGAGATCTGCCTGCAGAGCTACGACCCGGCGCGCGCCGGCGGCCAGCTGCCGATCGTCAACTCGATCACCGAGCACCGCTGGGACCTGATGGAGCTGTACGGCCCCTACCGCTTCAAGGTGATCCTGATGGCCTCCGAGCGGGTCGAGGACGGCGTCGCCAAGGGCAACAAGACGGCCGAGGACATCTACGGCACGGCCCGCCGTGGCGCACTGCGGCTGATGAACGACCATGGCATGCCGGCCGACGACATCCTGGTGGACATGTCGGTCAGCGCCATCGTCGCCGACACCGAGCGGCTGAACCGCAGCACCATCGACGCGATCCGCCTGATCGGCCAGGACCCGGCATTGCGGGGCGTTCACATGATGGGCGGCCTGTCCAACATCGGCCAGCAACTGCCGCCCAAGGCGGTGGACGGCTCCGACCTGAAGCACGGCCTGGAGAACGCCTTCCTCACGCTGACGGTGCCGGACGGCTTCGACGTGGTGCTGGGCACGCCCTGGCGCGGCTATGCGCCGCTGGCGGAGGACCACTACGTGCTGCAGGCCTACCGCCATTTCCTGGAGCAGAGCGGCAGCAACGCGCTGCGCGCGGTGCGCAAGTTCTACCGGGCCTGACGCCATGCACTCCGCAAGCCCCGGGCTGGCACTGGTGGTCGCCGAGTGGTTCGACGGCGAGCACCGGCATCGCGGACCGCACACCTTCCGCGTCGACGCCGGCCGCATCGTGCAGGTCGAGCCCGGCGACCACGGCGCCGCGCTGGCGGCCCAGGGCTGGGCGGTGCAGCGCGGTGCGTTCCTGATGCCGGGGCTGGTGGACGCCCATGTGCACCTGTTCCTGGACGGCGGCACCACCGACCCGGCGCAGCGCTCGGCGCACCTGAAGCAGGAGGTCGAAGCGCTGGCCGAGGCGGCCCGCGCCAGTGCGCGCCAGACCCTGGCCTGCGGCGTCACGCTGGTGCGCGACGCCGGCGACCGGCACGGCATCAACAACCGGGTGCGCGAGGAAGCGCGGCGGCCCGGCAGCGGCCTGGCCCAGGTGCGCTCGGGCGGGCTGGGCGTCAAGCGGGCCCGGCGCTACGGTGCCTTCATGGCCACCGACGTGGACGACGCCGACAGCATCCGCAGCTCGGTACGGGGGCTGGCCGCCGCCAACGACGAGATCAAGCTGATCCTGACCGGCATCATCGACTTCGAGGCCGGCGCCGTGACCGACGAGCCGCAGTTCGACGTCGAGGCCGCGCGGCTGGTGGTGCAGACCGCGCACGCCTGCGGCCGCAAGGTGTTCGCGCATTGCAGCGGCGCCAAGGGACTGGCGGTGGCGGCCGCAGCAGGGATCGACTGCATAGAGCACGGCTTCTTCATGAGCCGCGACATCCTGGCCCGCATGTGCGACCAGGAGCAGGCCTGGACGCCCACCTTCTGCCCGGTGCATTTCCAGTGGGCCCATTCCGAGGCCGCAGGCTGGTCGCCCGGGACGGTGGCCAACCTGCGGCGCATCCTGGACAGCCATGCCGAGCACGTGCGGCTGGCCCACGAGATGGGCGTGACGCTGCTGCTCGGCACCGATGCCGGCAGCATGGGCGTGGAGCACGGGCGGGCATTGTTCGAGGAGATCGAGCGCTTCCTCGAAGCCGGCCTGCCGATGGAAGCGGTACTGCAGGCCGCCACTGCCGCCCCGCGGCGCCACTTCGGCGCCGCGCAGCCGCGGCTGGTGGCCGGTGCGCCCTTCGACGCGGTGCTGCTTGCTGCCTCGCCGTTCGACAATCCGGGCGCGTTGCGGCGGCCGCAGCAGGTGTGGAGCGTGGGCGGGACCCGGAAGGCCGCTGTCCCGGCGTGAGCCGGTTCGCGCCGACGCAGGCCCTTCAGGCGTTGCTGGCCCGGATGCCCCAGCGTGCCAGCGCCTCGTCGTCGCTCACCCGGGCGTCGACCCACTGCTCGCCCTGCGGCGTGCGTTCCTTCTTCCAGAACGGCGCCTGGGTCTTGAGGTAGTCCATCAGGAACTCGCAGGCCTGGAAGCTCTGGCCGCGATGGGACGAAGTGACGGCCACCAGCACGATCTGCTCGCCCGGCTTGAGGACGCCGACCCGATGCACGACACGCGCCGCGTAGATGTCGAAGCGGCGATGTGCCTCATCGACCATGGCCTCGATCGCCTTCTCGGTCATGCCGGGGTAGTGCTCCAGTTCCATGTCGAGCACCTCGGCGGCGCCACCGGCGGCGCGCACGGTGCCTACGAAGCTGCAGACGGCGCCGACGCGGTGGTCGGCCTCGCGCAGGCGCTCCAGCTCCTGGCCGACGTCGAAATCGGCAGCCTGGATGGACACGCGGTCCGCCATCTCACCCCCCGGTGACGGGCGGGAAGAAGGCGACTTCGCAGCCGTCGCGCAGGGGCGCCTCACCGTCCGCCATGACTTGGTCGAGCGCCATGCGCACGGCCTTGCCGGCGCCCAGCGCCTGCGCGTAGGGCGCGCCCAACGCCTGCAGTTCCTCGCGCAGGCCGGCCAGCGTGCGCGCGCCGGTCTGGCGTTCCTCCGCGCCGCGGCCCATGGCCTCGCGCACCGATGCGAAATAACGCAGCGACACCTTCATGCCAACAGCTCCGCCAGGGGAATGAACCGGACCGCGTCGCCGCGGGCGATGGTGCGGCCCGGGGGGTTGTCGACCAGGCCGTCGCACCACACCGTGGAGGTCAGCACGCCCGAGCTCTGGTTGGGGAACAGTTCCAGCGCGCCCTCGGCGTTGCGCCGCACTCGCAGGAACTCGCGGCGCTTGTCGGCCCGGGGCCAGTCGAATTGGGCCTGCAGCACCAGGATCGGTGGCTGCAGCCGGCTGGCACCTTGCAGCTTGAGCAGGAAGGGTCGCACCAGCAGCAGGAAGGTGACGAAGCTGGACACCGGGTTGCCGGGCAGGCCGATGAAATGGGCCTCGCCCACGCGGCCATGCGCGAAAGGCTTGCCGGGCTTCATCGCGATCTGCCACAGGTCGAGGGATCCGAGCTGCTGCACCGCCGGCTTGATGTGGTCTTCCTCGCCCACCGACACGCCGCCGCTGGTGAGGATCAGGTCATGGTCCTGGGCCGCCTGCCGCAGGGCGTCGACGGTCGCATCGCGACGGTCCGGCACGATGCCCAGGTCGCTCACCTCGCAGCCGCAGCGCGCCAGCAGCTGGCGCAGGAAGAATCGGTTGGAGTTGTAGATGGCGCCGGGCGGCATCTGCTCGGGCGCGATGGTGCCGGGCATGACGAGCTCGTCGCCCGTCGAGAACAGCGCCACCCGCGGCCGGCGCGCGACCTGCAGGCGGTCGCGGCCGATGCCGGCCGCCAGTCCGCACGCCGCGGGATCCAGTCGATGGCCCTTGTGCAGCACCACGCTGCCGCGCGTCACGTCCTCGCCGCTGCGGCGGATCCACTGGCCGGCTGTCGGCACCGACAGGATGCGCACGGCGCCCTCGCCGGCCGGTTCCGTGTGTTCCTGCATGACGATGGCGTCGGCCCCGGCGGGCACCGGCGCGCCGGTGAAGATGCGCGCCACGGTGCCGGGCTGCAGCGGCTGAGCCGCGTGACCCGCGGCGATGCGCTGGCTGACCGGCAGCACCACGCCCTCGTCGGCGATCTCGGCGCGCCGCACCGCGTAGCCGTCCATGGAACTGTTGTCCTGCGGCGGCACCTGCAAGGGGGACACCAGGTCCTCGGCCAGCACGCGGCCGTCGGCCTCGAAGGTGGCCACGCTGTCGACGGGCTCCAGCGGCCGGGCACGCTCGAGCAGCTCGGCCAGCGCCTCGTCCAGCGGCTTGAGCGGGGGACGCGTGCTCACCGGTGCGTCCCTCCGCGGCCCTGCCCTCGTCCGCTCATCCGTACATCTCCGGGTTGTAGTCGAACCGGGGACCATTCTCGACCAGCCACTGCGCCACTGCACCCGGATCGTTCAGGTCCAGCACGGGGCGAAGGGTTGCTTCCGGGAGCCGGTCGGGCGCATCGGTCGCGATGGCCACGATGAAGTCGTCGTCCGGGTAGCGGGCCTTCTGGCCGGATTCCGGGCGCCACACCTCGATCTTGAGCAGGTCGCTGTCCTTGAAGCCTTCCACCAGCACCCAGTCCACGCCGTCGTAGAGCTCGGCAATCAGGTGGTGCACGGTCAGCTGCGCGTCCTGCTCGAACTCCCGCATCAGCGCCAGCCGGCGACCGGAGGCCACGACCACCTCGAAGGCGCCGGCGGCGCGGTGCCGGAAGGTGTCCTTGCCGGGATGGTCGATGTCGAAGCTGTGGTGGGCGTGCTTGGCGACCGACACCCGCAGGCCGCGGCGCTTGAGCTCAGGGATGATGCCCTCGACCAGCGTGGTCTTGCCCGAACCGGAGAAACCCGCGAAAGCGACGACTTTCATGGCGACCTTCAGGCGCAGTGCGCCGCGATGTACGACTTGACCTCGCCGGCATCGGCCGGCAGCACGGTCACCCGGCGGGGCAGCGACTCCAGCCCCTCGAAGCGCGCGGGACGCTCGGGCTCGCGGCCCAGCGCCTCGACGATGGTGGCGGCGAACTTCACCGGCAGCGCGGTCTCCAGCACGATCATGGGCACGCCCGGCTGCACGTGTTGCCGGGCCACCCGGATGCCGTCGGCCGTGTGGGTGTCCACCATCACCTGCAGGCGCTGCCACGCATCGCGAATGGTCGCCAGCCGGTCGGCGTGCGTGCTCTTGCCGCTGCTGAATCCAAACTGAGTGCCCGCGCGGGCGAACGCCGGATCGCGCGACAGGTCGAAGCGGCCGTTCCGCGGAAGCTCCTCGGCGAACAGCGCGCGGGTGCGGGTCGCATCGCGGCCCAGCAGGTCGAACACGAAGCGCTCGAAGTTGCTGGCCTTGCTGATGTCCATCGAGGGGCTGGAAGTCTCGTGCGTGTCGGCGGCCGCACGCACGCGATAGACGCCGGTGCGGAAGAATTCGTCCAGCACGTCGTTCTCGTTGGTCGCAAGCACCAGCCTGTCGATCGGCAGGCCCATCTGGCGCGCCACGTGGCCGGCGCAGATGTTGCCAAAATTGCCCGAGGGGACTGCGAAGGACACCCTCTCGCTATCGGAGCGCGTGGCCTGGAAGTAGCCGGCGAAGTAGTAGACGACCTGCGCGACCAGCCGGGCCCAGTTGATCGAGTTCACCGTCCCGATGCGGTACCTGCGCTTGAACTCGAGGTCGCCGGAGACCGCCTTCACGATGTCCTGGCAGTCGTCGAACACGCCGCGGATCGCGAGGTTGTGGATGTTGGCGTCCTGCAGGCTGAACATCTGCGCCTGCTGGAACGGGCTCATGCGGCCGTGCGGCGAGGTCATGAACACGCGCACGCCCTTCTTGCCGCGCATGGCGTACTCGGCCGCGCTGCCGGTGTCGCCCGAGGTCGCGCCCAGGATGTTCAGCTCCTCGCCGCGCCGGCCCAGTTCGTACTCGAACAGGTTGCCCAGCAGCTGCATGGCCATGTCCTTGAAGGCCAGCGTGGGGCCATTGGACAGGCCGAGCAGGTACAGCCCGTCCTCCAGCTTCCTGAGAGGTGCGATCGCCTCCGTGCCGAACGCCTCGACGGTGTAGGTCCGTTCGCAGATCGCGCGCAGGTCGGCGGCCGGGATGTCGTCGATGTAGAGCGACAGGATCTCGAACGCGAGTTCGGCGTACGGCAGGCCGCGCCAGCGGGCCAGCGTGACCGCATCGACCTGCGGGTAGTGTTCGGGCAGGTACAGGCCGCCGTCGGGCGCCAGGCCCTCCAGCAGGATGCCGCAGAAGGGCTGGCGGTCCGGATGGCCCCGCGTCGACAGGTATCGCATCAGGCCAGTTCTTCCTTGCGGATGCGCACGATGGGCGCCAGCACGGTAGGCAGCTGCTGCATGCGCCCCAGCACCTCGTTCATGGCACCTTCGCGCACGTCGTGCGTGAGGATGATCAGGTCGGTCTGCTTCTCGCCCTCGCCCGCCTCGCGCTGGAGCATGGCGTCGATCGACACGCCGGCTTCCGCCATCAGGCCGGTGACCTTGGCCAGGACGCCGGGTTGGTCGGCCACGCGCAGGCGCAGGTAATAGCTGGTCACGACCTCCTCCATGCCGAGCACCGGTTCGCTGCTCATCTGGTCGGGCTGGAAGGCCAGGTGCGGCACCCGGTGGGCGGCGTCGGAGGTGTGCAGGCGCGTGATGTCCACCAGGTCGGCGATCACGGCGCTGGCGGTCGGCTCGCTGCCGGCGCCCTTGCCGTAGTGCAGCGTGGTCCCGACGGCGTCGCCGCGCACCACCACGGCGTTCATCGCGCCTTCCACGTTGGCCAGCAGGCGCTTGGACGGCACGAGGCAGGGGTGCACGCGCAGCTCGATGCCCTTGGGCACGCGCTTGGCGATGCCCAGCAGCTTGATCCGGTAGCCGAGCTGCTCGGCATAGCGGATGTCCTGCGCCGCCAGCCGGGTGATGCCCTCGACGTAGGCCTTGTCGAACTGCACCGGGATACCGAAGGCGATGGCGCTGAGGATGGTCGCCTTGTGCGCGGCATCGACGCCTTCGATGTCGAAGGTCGGGTCGGCCTCGGCATAGCCCAGGCGCTGGGCTTCCTTCAGCACCACATCGAAGTCCAGGCCCTTGTCCCGCATCTCCGACAGGATGAAGTTGGTGGTGCCGTTGATGATGCCCACCACCCACTCGATGCGATTGGCCGTCAGGCCCTCGCGCAGCGACTTGATGATGGGAATGCCGCCGGCCACCGCGGCCTCGAAGCCCACCATCACGCCGCGCTGGTGGGCGGCGGCGAAGATCTCGGTGCCGTGCACGGCCAGCAGCGCCTTGTTGGCGGTGACCACGTGCTTGCCGGCCGCGATGGCTTCCATCACCAGCTCGCGGGCGATGCCGTAGCCGCCGATCAGCTCGACGACGATGTCGATGTCGGGATTGGCGATGACCTTGCGTGCGTCGTCGACCACCTGGGCGCGGTCGCCGACGACGGCCTTGGCCCGCGCGGTGTCCAGGTCCGCGACCATGGCGATCTCGATGCCGCGGCCGGCGCGCCGCTGGATTTCCTGCTGGTTGCGGTCGAGGACCGTGAAGACGCCGCTGCCGACGGTGCCGATGCCCAGCAGGCCGACCTGGATGGCTTTCATGATCTTGCCTCCCGACGAGCCGCCTCTAGGGAGGCAAGGGCCCCCTCGGGGGGCAGCGGAGACACGAAGTGCGGAGCGTGGGGGCTCATGAACTGTGACGCTTGCGGTAGTTGTCGAGGAATTTCGCGATCCGGCCGATCGCCTCGCGCAGGTCTTCCTCGTGGGGCAGGAAGACGATGCGGAAGTGCTGGTTGTCCGGGTAGTTGAAGCCCGAGCCCTGCACCAGCATCACGCGCGTCTGCTGCAGCAGTTCGAGGAAGAACTGGCGGTCGTCGGCGATCGGGTACAGCTTGGGGTCCAGCCGCGGGAACATGTACAGCGCCGCCTGCGGCTTGACGCAGGTGACGCCCGGAATCGCGGTGATGAGTTCGTAGGCCAGGTCCCGCTGCCGGCGCAGCCGCCCGGCCGGGGCGATCAACTCGTTGATGCTCTGGTAGCCGCCCAGCGCGGTCTGGATCGCGTACTGCCCGGGCACGTTGGCGCACAGCCGCATGTTCGAGAGCATGGTCAGGCCCTCGATGTAGTCGGCCGCGGCGCGCTTGTCGCCCGACACCACCATCCAGCCGGCGCGGTAGCCGCAGGAGCGGTAGCTCTTGGACAGCGAGTTGAAGGTCAGCGTGAGCACGTCGGTCGACAGGCTGCCGATGGCGGTGTGCCTGACGCCTTCGTACAGCACCTTGTCGTAGACCTCGTCGGCCAGGATCACCAGGCCGTTCTCGCGCGCGAGGTCGACGAGGGCACGCAGCAGTTCGTCCGAGTACAGCGCGCCCGTCGGGTTGTTGGGGTTGATGACCACGATGCCCTTGGTGCGCGGCGTGATCTTGCTGCGGACGTCGTCCAGGTCGGGCATCCAGCCGTTGGATTCGTCGCAGCGGTAATGCACCGGCGTGCCGCCCGACAGGCTGGTGGCGGCGGTCCACAGCGGGTAGTCCGGCGAGGGCAGCAGCAGTTCGTCGCCGTCGTCCAGCAACCCGTTGGTGGCCATGGCGATCAGCTCGCTCGCGCCGTTGCCCAGCCAGATGTCGTCGAGCGTGACGCCCTGGATGCCCTGCTGCTGGGTGTAGTGCATCACCGCCTTGCGCGCCGCGAAGATGCCCTTGCTGTCCGAGTACCCGGCCGAGTTGCCGAGGTTGCGGATCATGTCCTGCTGGATCTCTTCCGGGGCATCGAAGCCGAACACCGCGAGGTTGCCGATGTTGAGCTTGATGATCTTGTGCCCTTCCTCCTCCATCTGCCGGGCCGCGTCCATGATCGGACCGCGGATGTCGTACAGGACGTTGGCGAGCTTGGCGGATTTGTGGACGGTCTTCAAAGCCCCTCCGGGGGATCGCTGGCGGCGGTGAAACCTATAATTTGACCATAGTTCCGATGGGCTCCCGCACCTGATGAGGCAGCCCTTCCGCCCTTCACTCCCCCTCCATGAAGCTGCAGCCCGACCGGTTCGACGTGCAGGCCATCACCGGCTATGGCCCGGGGTGGGTGGCGGTCAACGCGGACCGGATCGCCCACAGCGTCATCATCGATTCGCGCGGCGAGCGCATCGACTGGAACTGCGCGACCTACGAGGAACTCGGCCCCGGGCACTTCGACCGGTTGGCCCAGCTGCAGCCCGAAGTGGCGATCTTCGGCAGCGGCGACCGCATCCGTTTTCCGAAGCCGGCCTGGCTGCGCGAACTGGTGGCGCGCGGGATCGGGATCGAGACCATGGACACGGCGGCAGCCTGCCGTACCTACAACATCCTGGCCCAGGAAGGTCGGCAGGTCGCCGTGGCCCTGCTGCTGGAACAGCCCCGCTGAAGCCCGGTGATAGGGGGAATCGGGTAAAATCGCCCTTTGCGGCACGCCGTGCGCATGCCCAACAACGAGCAACCCCTGTCACACGAGTAGAAATTCCATGGCGATCGTTGTCAACAAGCCCATCCCCGAATTCGAAGCAAATGCCACAGGCGGGTTGAAGGTGAGCAACACCTCCCACCTCGGCGAGGTGCTGGTGCTGTACTTCTATCCCAAGGACAACACGCCGGGCTGCACGACCGAGGCCATGCAGTTCCGCGACAAGTACAAGGACTTCGTCAAGGCGGGCGCCACCGTCTTCGGCGTGTCGCGCGACAACATGAAGTCGCACGACGAGTTCAAGGCCAAGCTCGAGCTGCCCTTCGAACTGATCGCCGACACCGAAGAGAAGATGTGCCACATGTTCGGCGTGGTCAAGAACAAGATCATGTACGGCAAGAAGGTCAAGGGCATCGAGCGCAGCACCTTCCTGATCGGTGCCGACGGCGTGCTCAAGCAGGAGTGGCGCGGCCTCAAGGTGCCGGGCCACGTGGACGAGGTACTCAAGGCCGTCAAGCTGCTCAAGAAGGCGGCCTGACCCGACGCCTGGGCGCAACAGCGAAGGACCCTGCATCGCAGCGCCGGTTGCGTTGTGCATAATGGGTTCATGCAGTTGATTCCGGCGCCTCGCGTCGACACCGCATCCGATGGAAAAGCCGCCCGGCTCGCCTGGCGGCTTTTTCGTTTCCTGACCTGCCTTCCCGGGAAACCCCTGACCCATGCCGCTGCCCCCCGCCCCCTCCCGCCGTGCCGCCCTGCTCCCGCCCGAGGCCTACGACGCCCCGGCGCGGTCCTCGCACAAGGCCGCGCGCAAATCGGAGGCGCCCGCCGTCGACAGTCCGCTGGCTGACCGGCTCACCGCGCTGGACTTCGATCCGCGCAGCGGTGGCGGCGAGCGCGACGCTCCGCACCCGGCCGCGCTGTTCGACGAAGCGCCGGTGCCGGTACAGGACAAGCCACCGGCGCGTCGCCGCCCCGCCGTCGAGCCGACCGCCCGCAAGAAGGCCCGGCCGTCCGGCCCGGCCAAGCTGTTCGTGCTCGACACCAACGTGCTGATGCACGATCCGATGTGCCTGTTCCGCTTCGAGGAGCACGACATCTTTCTGCCCATGGTGGTGCTGGAAGAGCTCGATGGCCACAAGAAGGGCACGACCGAGGTCGCCCGCAACGCGCGGCAGGCCAGCCGTTCGCTCGATGCGCTGGCCGGCGGCCAGGGTGCGGACATCGGTGCCGGCCTGAAGCTCGCCTCCACCGGCCACAGCGAGGCAGGCGGCTGCCTGTTCTTCCAGACGCAGGCCCTGGCCAACCAGCTGCCGTCGAGCCTGCCTCAGGGCAAGGCCGACAACCAGATCCTGGGCGTGGTGCAGGCCCTGCGCGAGCAGTACGCCCCGCGCGAAGTGGTGCTGGTGTCCAAGGACATCAACATGCGCGTCAAGGCGCGCGCACTGGGCCTGGCCACCGAGGACTACCGCAACGACAAGACGCTGGACGACCTGGAGCTCATGTACGCCGGGGCGCTGGCGCTGCCGGCGGACTTCTGGGCCAAGCACGGCAAGACGGTGGAGAGCTGGCAGAGCGGCCAGACCACCTTCTATCGGGTGACCGGACCGATCGTCCCCAACCTGATGATCAACCAGTTCGTCTACTTCGAGGCGCCCGGCGAGCCCAGCCTGTACGCGCGGGTCACGGAGATCCGCGGCAAGACGGCGGTGCTGCGCACGCTCAAGGACTACGGCCACCTGAAGAACGCGGTGTGGGGGGTGACCACCCGCAACCGCGAGCAGAACTTCGCGATGAACCTGCTGATGGACCCGGAGGTGGACTTCGTCACCCTGACCGGCACGGCGGGCACCGGCAAGACGCTGATGGCGCTGGCGGCCGGCCTGACGCAGGTGCTGGACGACCGGCGCTACACCGAGATCATCATGACCCGCGCCACCGTCAGCGTGGGCGAGGACATCGGCTTCCTGCCCGGCACCGAGGAAGAGAAGATGGGCCCGTGGATGGGCGCGCTGGACGACAACCTGGAGGTGCTGGCCAAGACCGACACCGGCGCCGGCGAATGGGGCCGTGCCGCCACCAACGAGCTGATCCGCAGCCGCATCAAGATCAAGAGCATGAACTTCATGCGCGGGCGCACCTTCCTCAACAAGTGGCTGATCATCGACGAGGCGCAGAACCTCACGCCCAAGCAGATGAAGACGCTGATCACGCGGGCCGGCCCCGGCACCAAGATCATCTGCATGGGCAACCTGGCCCAGATCGACACGCCCTACCTGACCGAAGGCTCGTCCGGCCTGACCTTCGTGGTCGACAAGTTCAAGGGCTGGCCGCACAGTGGCCACATCACGCTGGCCCGCGGCGAGCGCTCGCGCCTGGCCGATTTCGCCAGCGAAGTGCTGTAGCGCGAACGGGCCGTGGCGGCCGGCCGCCAGCGGCCCACGAACGGGCCGGCTGCGGCTAAGCTCTGGACTCCCGAACAGCCGGAGCCGCCTCTTGCCCTTCAAACGCATCGTCGCCGCGAGCCTGCTCGCCGCCTGCAGTGGCAGCTGGGCGGGCCTGGGCGGTCCGGCGGCACCCGTCGATGCCGGCGCCGTGGCGAGCACCGCGCGCACGAACTCGGGCACGCCCTACACCCATGTGCAACGCCGGCTCGACTCCGGGACCACGGTGCACGAGTACATCGACGCCAGCGGCACGGTGTTCGCCGTGGCCTGGGCGGGCCCGTTCCAGCCGGACCTGCGCGCGCTGCTCGGCCGCCACTTCAATGCACTGACTGCGCAGGAGGCCAGCGCGCGGGGGCGCGGCGCCGCCGCCGTGCACCGCGCGGACCTGGTCATCGTCTCCGCGGGACGCATGGGCGCCTTCCAGGGACAGGCCTGGCTGCCGCGCCAGTTGCCCGCCGGCTTCGATCCGCGGACGCTGCCATGAGCCGCTTCGCATCGCACACGGGACCAGCGGGAGCCGTCCGCACGCTCCGGTGGCTGGCTGCGCTGTCGGCGATGGCCTTTCTCGCTGCGTGTGGCGGCGGCGGGGGCGACTCGCCGGCGGCGCTGCAGACGGAAACGGTCGGCACCGACAGCGTGGCGGCGCCGGCTCCGTCGGGCTCCAACGTGGCGCAGGTGCTGGTCGACACCGGCACCGACGGCACCTCCATCAACACGCCCTTCGTCACCGTCACCATCTGCCAGCCCGGGACCGCGGCCTGCGTGGAGATCGACCACGTGGTCCTGGACACCGGTTCGTCCGGCCTGCGGGTGGCCGCGTCGGCCGTGCCCGCCAGCCTCAACCTGCCCGTGGTCACGAATGCGGTGGGCGAACTGGTGGGCGAGTGCGCCCAGTTCGCCAGCGGCTTCTCCTGGGGCTCCGTGCGGCGCGCCGACGTCCAGCTGGCCGGCGAACGCGCCGCCAACCTGCCGATCCAGGTGGTCAACGACACCAACACCCCGTGGTCCATGATCCCGGCCGCGTGCAGCAACACCGGCGCCAACATCGGCCCGGGCCGCGGTGCCAAGGGCATCCTGGGCCTGGGCCTGTTCACCGAGGACTGCGGCCCCGCCTGCGTGGGCTCCACGGCGCCCAACGTCTATTTCGCCTGCAATGGCGGCGGCGGCTGCACCTCCACCCGGTTGGCGCTGGCCTCGCAGGTCGCCAACCCGGTGACCTCGTTCGCCGTCAACAACAACGGCGTGGTGCTCACGCTGCCCGAGGTGCCTACGGGCGGCGCCGGGCGCGCCACCGGTTCGCTCGTCTTCGGAATCGGCACCCAGCCCAACAACCAGCTGGGCACGGCCACCGTCTTCGCGACCGACTCCGACGGCTTCTTCACCACCACGTACAAGGGCGTCGACTACCCGCGCAGCTTCCTGGACAGCGGCTCGAACGGCCTGTTCTTCAACGACGGCAGCCTGCCCTCCTGCGGCGACTTCTACTGTCCGCCGGGGGCGCCGCTGACGCTCACGGCCACCAACCTCTCGGACACCGGGACCCGCGGCACGGTCACGTTCACGCTCGACAGCGTGACAGCCATCCGGCCCCATGCCGCCGTGGCCCACATCGGCGGCACCAACGGGCTGCCGGGCAGCTTCGATTGGGGCCTGCCCTTCTTCTTCGGCCGCTCGGTGTTCGTGGCGCGCGAGGGAGCGCCCACGCCGGCCGGACCGGGGCCCTACTGGGCGTACTGAGGCGGGCTCAGAAGTCGTCCGAGCCGCTGGCGAGCGACTCGAACTTGGTCAGCGGCTTGACGAACGCCAGCTTGGCGGTGCCGGTGGGTCCGTTGCGCTGCTTGCTGATGATCACTTCGGCGACGCCGGGCTCCTTGGAGTCCTTGTTGTAGTAGTCGTCGCGGTAGATGAACATGATCACGTCGGCGTCCTGCTCGATCGCGCCCGACTCGCGCAGGTCGCTCATCATGGGGCGCTTGTCGGTGCGCGACTCGACGCCGCGCGACAGCTGCGACAGCGCGATCACCGGGCAGCCGAGCTCCTTGGCCAGCATCTTCAGGCCGCGCGAGATTTCGCCGATGGCGGTGGCCCGGTTCTCGTCGCTCATGCCGGACGACACGCTCATGAGCTGCAGGTAGTCCACCACGATCAGCCCGAGCTTGCCGCCGCACTGCCGCACCAGCCGGCGCGCGTTCGCGCGCAGTTCGCTGACCGTCAGGCCGGGCGTCTCGTCGATGTGCAGCGAGACGTTGCGCAGCTTCTCGATGGCCTCGGTCAGGCGCGGCCACTCCTCGTCGGTCAGCCGGCCCGTGCGCAGGTGCGTCTGGTCGATCCGGCCGATCGAGCCGACGATGCGGACCGCCAGCTGCGAAGCGCCCATTTCCATGGAGAACACCGCCACCGGCAACCCTTCGTGGAGCGCCACGTGCTCGGCGATGTTGATCGCCAGCGAGGTCTTGCCCATCGAGGGCCGCGCCGCCAGGATGATCAGGTCGCCGGCCTGCAGGCCGGAGGTCATGCGGTCCAGGTCGTGGAAGCCGGTGGGCACCCCCGTGATGTCGTTCGGGTTGTCGGCCATCTCGGTGACCCGGTCCAGCAACTGGACCACCAGGCTCTCCATGCCCTGGAACCCCTGCTTCATCCGCGAGCCTTCCTCGCCGATGTGGAAGATCTTCTGCTCGGCCTCGTCGAGGATGTTCTCGACCGGCTTGCCCTGCGGGTTGAATGCGCTGGTGGCGATCTCGTCGGCCGCCGACACCAGCTTTCGCAGGATGGAGCGCTCGCGCACGATCTCGGCGTAGCGGCGGATGTTGCTGGCGCTGGGCACGTACTGGGCCAGCGAGTTCAGGTAGGGCAGCCCGCCCACCTCCTCCGCCTTGCCCAGGCTCTGCAGCTGCTCGTAGACCGTGATCACGTCGGCCGGCTTGGTGGCGTTGATCAGGGTACCGATCACGCCGTAGATCAGCCGGTGCTCGTAGCGGTAGAAGTCGCCGTCGGTGAGCAGGTCGCCCACCCGGTCCCAGGCCGCGTTGTCGACCAGCAGCCCGCCGAGCACGCTGGACTCGGCTTCCACCGAATGCGGCGGCACCCGCAGCTGGCTGACTTGCCGGTCGCGCGGCGGATCGTTGTCGACAGGGCTCAGGACGGCAGACATGCGGGCTTTCGGCTGGGGTTGATCATGCCTCGGCCACTGGAGGAATGTCCATGCACAAGGCTGGGAACAGCAGGTGGAGAAGCTGTGGATGGAGGGTCGGGACCTGTGGATGACCCGGCCCGCAAATGAAAACGCCGCCCCGGAGGGCGGCGTTCTTCTCGAAGGACAAGGTTGCCGCAGGCAACCTTGGTTCGGACCGTAGCGGATTACGCGGTCTCGCCGTACACCGCCACGGCGATGTCCACCACCACGTCGGTGTGCAGCGCCACCTGGACGGTGGACTCGCCCACCATCTTGATCGGGCCGTTGGGCATGCGCACCTGGGACTTGTGCACCTTGTAGCCCTGCTTCTCCAGTTCCTCGGCGACGTCGTGGTTGGTGACCGAGCCGAACAGGCGGCCGTCGACGCCGGCCTTCTGGGTCAGCTTCAGCGTGGTGCCGGCGAGCTTCTCGCCCTGGCCCTGCGCCTCCGCCAGCTTGGCGGCCGCGGCCTTCTCCAGTTCGGCGCGCTTGGCTTCGAACTCGGCCTTGTTGGCCTCGGTCGCACGGCGTGCACGGCCCGACGGGATCAGGAAGTTGCGGGCGTAGCCGTCCTTGACCTTGACGATCTCGCCCAGGTTGCCCAGGTTGACGACCTTGTCCAGAAGAATGACTTGCATGTTCGTCGCCCCCTTCAGATGCGGTGCTGGTCGCTGTACGGGACCAGGGCCAGGAAGCGCGCGCGCTTGATGGCGGTGTTGAGCTGGCGCTGGTAGATCGCGCGGGTGCCGGTCAGGCGCGCCGGGATGATCTTGCCGTTCTCGGCGATGAAGTCGCGCAGGGTGTCGACGTCCTTGTAGTCGATTTCCTCGACGCCGGCGACGGTGAAGCGGCAGAAGCGCTTGCGCTTGAACAGCAGCGACTGGGTATTGCGCTTCGGACGCTTGTCCTTGTTGAATTTCTTGAACGTGGCCATGGTGTGCCTCTTTCTCTCAAACGGATTCGAACGACTGGATGTGGAGCACGGGGTGCCTGCCGTTGCGCGGCGTCGCCAGGAAGCCGGTGAAGCCCCAGGGGCTGCCCACCGGCTGGCGGGCGATGGCTTCCGCCACGGTGCCGATCGCCACCGCCTTCACGGCCGCCTTCACCTGCCGGGGCTGCCCCGCTTCCACCACCTCGGACTCGTGTTCGAGCCTCAGGTCCAGGGCGGGCAGGCCCGCCGGGGTGTGGCGCAGGGAGCCGATCTCGGCGATGCGGGCGCTCAGGGCGACGTGGTTCACCGGCGGGCGGGCCGCGGCGACGAGCGCCTTACGACTGGAACTCCGCCTGCTGGGCCTTGCGCGCTTCCTCGCGCTCGACCGTCTTCATCATGGCCGAGGGGCCGGTCTCGGCCTTCTTCTTCTGCACCGTCAGGTGGCGCAGCACGGCATCGTTGAAGCGGAAGGCATGCTCGAGCTCGCCCATCACGTTCTGGTCGGCCTCGATGTTGATGCAGAGGTAGTGCGCCTTGGCGAGCTTGTTGATCTGGTAGGCCAGCTGGCGGCGGCCCCAGTCCTCGACGCGGTGGATCTTGCCGCCGCCGGCGGTGATCATCCCCTTGTAGCGCTCCAGCATGGCCGGAACCTGCTCGCTCTGGTCCGGGTGGATCAGCAGCACGATTTCATAGTGACGCATGGACTCTCCTTGTGGTTGAGCCACCCGCCGCGTCCATGGCAGTGTGGCAAGGCAAAGCCGCTGATTATAGCCAAGCCGGCCCTACCCTGCCCCTCCTCAGCCCCGGGCGATCCAGCGGCGGCGCGCCGCCAGCCGCTGCACGTCGCGCCAACAGGCGCATTCGGCCGCCACGCGCGGCCAGATGCGCAGCAGCAACTCGCACTCGGCCAGGGCGTCGGCGGCGGCCTGGTGGCGGGCCGCGCAGCGGATGCCGAAGTGAGCCATCCACTCGTCCAGCGAGCGCGCAGCGACGTCCGGGTGGGTGACGCCGCACAGGTGCTCGATGTCCAGCCAGGGTTGCGGCAGGCCGGCGCCGGGCACCGCGCGCGCGTACCGCTGCACCAGCGTGCGATCGAAGGCCGCATGGAAGGCCAGCAGCGGCGAGGTGCCAGCGTGGGCGGCAAAAGCCTGCAGCGCCCGGGCCACCGGCAGCCCGCCGGCCTGGCGGACCACGCCGATCCCGTGCAACAGGATGTTGTCGCGACTGGAGGGCTGCTCCTGCTGCAGCACCGCCTCGAAGCTGTCACCGAGGTCGATGGCCAGCCGGCGCGAGGACCAGTCGACGCGCACCGCCACGGAGGCGATCGCCAGCAATCGGTCGCGCGAGGCGTCGAGGCCGCTGGCCTCCACGTCCAGCACCACCCAGCGGCCCTCGTCCACCGCACGCCCGCGCCACGATCCGGGAAGCCAGCCCACCTCAGCGCTCGTAGTCCAGCCGCATGCGCTGCTGAAGCCGGCGGGCCATGCGGAGGCTTTCCTTGAGAATGCGGCGATCGACGTCGTTCAGGTCCTGCAGCCGGACCCGGTTCGGCTCGTCGGCCGTACCGCGTTCGCCCAGTTGCACGCGCAGCCGAAGCATCTGAAGGAACTCGAAGCCGGCGATCCACGCGCCGGTCTCGGCGTCCGGCAGGCCGATGCGGTCGCCGAAGGCCCGCAGCCGCTCGCGGGTGCCGGTGGCATCGATGCCGTGGGCCAGGCTGTACAGCCGCGCGGCATCGACGAACAGGGCGGCGCCCTGCAGCTTGAGGTCGATGCTGCCCCGCTCGTCGGTCTCGATGCCGCCCAGCCAGTTCAGCGGCGCCTCGCGCGAGAGCGCATTCAGCGCCAGTTGCTTGAGGAAGCGCGGGTTCGCCTGCGCGCGCCCGAGCACGTCGGCGCGCAGGCGCTGCGCCAGCGAGAGGTCGCCGGCCAAACCGCGCAGGTCGAAGTAGATGCTGGCATCGAGCAGGTCGCGGGGCGCCCCGTGCTCGATCCAGCGGGTGAAGCGCTCCTGCCACTCGGACAGCGTCAGGCAGCAGTCCGGCATGCACGCCATCACACCGCCCCGGCACAGCGGGTAGCCGCAGGCGTCCAGCGTGCCGTTCACGTCCAGCGCGAACCGCAGCAGCCGCCGCCGGAATTCGTGGTCGGCGCCGTCCGGCAGGATCAGCGCGTTGTCCTGGTCCGTCGCCACGGTCTGCTCGCTGCGGCCTTCCGATCCCAGGGCCAGCCAGCACACCTGCTCGAGCGCGACGGCATGCTCGGCGGCCTTGAGCTGCAGGATGCGTTGCGCGAGCAGGTCGTTGAGGTGGCTGATCAGCCCGGTGAGCTGGCGGGCCTGCACGCCCTGCCCCAGCAGGCTGCGGGCGAAGCGCCGCACGTCCCCGGCCGCGACCTTCAGGGCGGGGATGTCGGCGGCCAGCCGGATCGAAGTACCCACGTTCTTGAGCGAAAGCCGCTGCAGCGCGAACAGGTCTCGCTCGGACACCACGCCCACCAGCTTGCCCGCGCGGGTCACCGGCACGTGACGGATGCCGTGGCGGGACATCAGCAGCGCCGCGTCCTCCGCGCTGTGCTCCACGGTGAGCGTCTGGACGGGCGCGCTCATTGCGGCCGACACGGGCGTGTCCAGCGGGACCTCCGCCAGCGCCACCCGCTCCAGCACATCGTGCCGGGTCAGGATGCCCTCGGCCACGCCATCGGGCCCGGTGACGACGATCGAGCCGACGCGTCGCCGGCCCATCTCGGTCAGTGCCTCGCGCAGGCTGGCATCCCGGGTGCAGGTCACGGGCGCATTGCGCGCCAGCTCGCTCAGGGGCGTCTCCAGCGACTGCTCCGACAGCACGCCGGAGGCATGTTCGTTGCGCATCGCCAGCCGCGACAGCTCGAGGAAGCGGCCGATGCGGCTGTTGAGGAATTCGGCAAAGGGTGCGCTGCGCGCCGCCAGTTCCTGCATGTCGGCCACCGGCAGTGCGAGCACGAAGGTGTCGCCCGCGGACTCGTAGGTGGCGGTCACCGCGCGCTGGCCCACCGCCGCCGCCAGCGGGAACAGGTCGCCCGCCTCGTAGTGGATTGCGCCGCCGGAGAGCTCGGCCACGCCCTTGCGGCGGGTGACGACGCCCTGGCGGATGAAGAAGACGTCCTGGACCACGCCGTGCCCCGGCGCCTGCAGCACCTCGCCCGGCGCGTAGTAGCGCTGCTGGCTGTGGGCGAGGAAGAAATCGATGGCATCGCTGGTCATCTGCGCGAAGGGCGCGTGTCGCGCCAGCTCCGGGCGCAGCGCCGACAGCAGCCCTGGCGAGGGCGTCAGGCCGGCGTGCGCATCAGGGTCAGCCATCGGACGATTATGGTCAGGTGAGGCACGATGGCCGAGCCTGCCAGCGTGCCTCCCATGAAATCAAAAAAGGCCCCACGGCGGCACCGCGGGGCCTTGCATGCCGTCTATGCGGCTCAGGCGCGAACCAGGTTCGGGTACCGGACGTGCTCGACCAGTTCCTGCACCTTGGCGGTGGGCGCCGGCGTCAGCAGGCTGACGATGACGATGGTGGCAAAGCCCAGCGGCACGCCGAAGACGCCGGCGGCGATCGGCGAGATGCCCCACCAGATGTTGTCGGCGATCGGCGAGGTCACGCCGAACACGCTGCGCAGCCAGGGCTGGGTGGTCGCCATGTAGTAGAACGTGATGCCCAGGCCCACGATCATGCCGGCCACGGCGCCGAGGCTGGAAGCGCGCTTCCAGAAGATGCCCAGCACCAGCGCCGGGAAGAACGCCGAGGCTGCGAACGAGAACGCCGCGGAGACCAGGAACAGGATGTCGGCCGGTTTCTGCGAGGCCACGAAGGCCGCCGCCAGGGCCACCACCAGCAGGAGGATCTTGGACAACATCACCCGGCGCGCGGTCGGGGCGTTGGGGTCGATCATCTTGTAATAGAGGTCATGGCTCAGCGCGTTGGCGATGGTGAGCAGCAGGCCGTCGGCGGTGGACAACGCGGCGGCCAGGCCACCGGCCGCGACCAGGCCCGAGATCACGTACGGCAGGCCGCCGATGGCCGGGGTGGCCAGCACCACGATGTCACCGCCGATCTTGATCTCGCCGAGCTGCAGCAGGCCGTCCTTGTTCACGTCCGTCACCGACAGCAGCGCCGGGTCGACCTTGTTCCAGGCCGATATCCAGTACGGCAGGCTGTCGAACGATGCGCCCACCACCGCGCTGAACATCTCGTACTTCACCAGCACGGCGAGGGCCGGCGCGGTGAAGTACAGCAGGAAGATGAAGAACAGCGACCAGGTGACCGACTGCCGCGCCTCCTTCACGCTGGGCGTGGTGTAGTACCGCATCAGGATGTGCGGCAAGGCGGCGGTGCCCACCATCAGGCAGAAGATCAGCGCGAGGAAGTTGCGTCTCGAGTTGTCGAAGGTGGCGCGTGCCGCCGGATCGCCATTGGGGTCGCCCGTGTAGATCTGGCCGTGGCGCGGCATGCCCGCCAGCGGCTTGTTGCCCGCCTCCGCTGCCGTCTTGGCCGCCGTCCAGGCCTTCACGGCCGCCGCTTCGTCCTTGGGCACCGCGGCCAGTTCCTTCTCGGCGGCCGCGAGCTGGCTCGCCAGCGCGTTGCTCGCCTTCAGGTCGGCCACCTTCTTCTCGGCGGCTGCCCGGTCCGCTGCGAGGGCCGCCTTCGGATCCTTGATCTTTTCGCCCAGCGCGGCCGCCCGCTCGCCGAAGACCTTGCGGACCTCCAGTTCCTTGGGATCCTTGATCAGCTTCTCCTCGAGCGCGGTGACCTTCTCCATCTGGTAGCCGTAGACGAGCTGCGGGATCGGGACGCCGGTCTGCTTCACCGACAGCCAGACCACCGGGATCATGTAGGCGATGATCAGGATGATGTACTGGGCGACCTGGGTCCAGGTCACCGCGCGCATCCCGCCGAGGAAGGAGCACACCAGGATGCCGCCCAGGCCGAGGAAGACCCCGATCTCGAAGGCCACGCCGGTCAGCCGGCTGGTGATGATGCCCACGCCGTAGATCTGCGACACCACGTAGGTGAACGAGCAGAGGATGGCTGCGACGATGCCGAGGAACCGGGGCACGTTGCCGCCATAGCGCTCACCCAGGAAGTCCGGGATGGTGAACTGTCCGAACTTGCGCAGGTAGGGCGCCAGGAACAGCGCCACCAGCACGTAGCCGCCCGTCCACCCCATGATGAACGCCAGGCCGCTGTAGCCGGTGAGGTACAGCGTGCCGGCCATGCCGATGAAGGAGGCGGCGGACATCCAGTCGGCGCCGGTGGCCATGCCGTTGTAGACGGCGGGCACGCGCCGGCCGGCCACGTAGTACTCGGCCGCGTCGGTCGTCCGGCTCATGATGCCGATGCCGGCATACAGCGCGATGGTGGCCATCAGGAAGATGAAGCCGATCCAGTCCCGGTTCAGGCCCAGCTGCTCCAGGATGGCGAGGATCACCACGAAGGCGATGAAGCCCCCCGTGTAGAACCCGTAGACCTTGTTGAGCTGCTTGCGGAAGGCGGCGTTGGCGCCCGCAGTGGTGGTGGTAGCCATGGCCTATTCCTCCTCCGCGACGCCGTATTCCTCGTCCAGCTTGCCCATGTAGTGCGCGTAGTAGCCGATGAGGGCCACGTACACGACCAGCGCACCCTGTGCGCCCATCCAGAAGCTGAATGGCCAGCCGAAGAAATGGAAGTTGAGGTCGCGGGCGAAGTACGCCACGACGTAGGTGACGACGAACCAGATCGCCAGCAGGATGCCGGTGATCCTCAGGTTCTTTCGCCAGTACTCCTTGTGCTTCTCGGTGAGCTGCATGCTCTTGTCTCCTTGTGGACCCTCCGGTCCTGCGCTTCTGCCAACGCCTGCGGCCCCGCCACCGGCTCGCGCCGGCGGCCTTGCAACCGGGCCGCCCAGGTGGCCTCTCAGCTGGCGGGCGAGGCGAGCAGGCCCGTCTCGCGCTCCAGCTGGGCGGCCACTTTCGGCTCGAACCGGCTGAGGTGGCGGATGATCCGCAGTGCCTCGTCAGGTTCCTGCCGATCCACATGGACCCGGGCCAGCTGGTACCAGCCGTAGGGACTCATGGGCTGCAATTGGGTGTTGCGCTTGAGCGCGTCGACGGCTTCGTCGAGGCGCCCCAGCCTGATCAGGCAAAGGCCCAGGCCGTACCACGCGCGGTCCAGCGAGGGCCGCAGTTCGACCGTGCGGCGGAATGCGGCTTCGGCCTCGGCATAGCGCTCGCTGGCTTCCAGCAGGAAGCCGTAGTTGAACCAGTGGGTGCCGTCATCGGGATGAAGGGCCAGCAACTGCTCGGTGGTGGCCAGGGCCGCCTGCGTCGCGCCGGACTGCGCCTGCAGGCTGGCGATGCTGGCCAGCGCATACGCGTCCCCGGGGAATTCGGCCAGCATCGACTGGAACACCCGCAGCGCCGGCTCGCGACGGCCGAACACCAGCAGGGCCATCGCCCGCAACCTGAATCCGCGCCAGCGCAGGCGCCGCGTCAGCCCTTGCACAGATCCACCCCGATGCGCACGCAGATGTCGATCTTGGTGATGGTCGCAACCAGCCAGACGAAGGACAGGAGCAGGAAGGCCACCACCGGCAGGTGGCGGTCCAGCACCAGCTTCGGCGACACGAGCCGCGCGCCGCGCAGCAGCGGGCGGGTCAGCACCTGGAACAGCTGGTAGAACGGGTTCTGTTCCCGCTTGGGGCCGGCCAGCAAGGCCAGCACCCCCTGCCCCAGCAGGCACAGCAGCGCGATTTCGGCGAGCAGCTTGAGGATCTCGACCAGCAGCAGCAAGGGCTTCCTCCGTGAACGGCGGTGCCATGCTTTTTGGGCGCGCTTACGGTCGCCTTACAGGCCGGCTCGCAGGCCCTAGGGATTTCCCGCGGATCGCCACTCGGCCGGCATGGATTGGTGCATGTCCCGACGCATGGCCAAGCTCGGCAGGCCTATGCTGTGCCGACCGACACATCACTGGAGTAGCTGGATGGTCCAGAAGGTTGCGGTCTATCGGAAGTCGGCCAAGGGCGTCGAAGCACTCGCCAAGCGCGATCCGTCCCTGGGCATGCGGCTGCGCTCGCTGCTGATCCTCGTCGACGGCAAGCGCGACGTCGACGAACTGGCCCGGATGTCCGCAACGCCGGCCGAACTGCAGCAGTCGTTCGCGCAACTGCTCGCGCTCGGGATGATCGAACCCCTGCCGCCCCCGGCCACCGCGCCTACGGGAACACCCGCGGCAGCGGTCGCACCGGCCCGCATCGTGACCCTGGTGGAAGCCCAGCGTGCGGCCGTGCGCGGCCTGACGAACCTGCTCGGACCGACGGCGGACGACCTGTGCCTGCGCATCGAGAGTGCGCGGACCGCGCAGGAGCTGCTGGCGGTGATCAAGCGCGCGGAGATTGCGGTGCGATCGGCGCGCGGCGCGCAGGCTGCCGCCACCTTCATGGCGGACATGCAGGCCCACCGGCCGGGCTGAGGTCAGGCCGGCACGAGCCGGCGCCGGCCGGCGAGGCTGCCGAGCACCGTCACGGCCGTTCCCAGGCCGACACCGAACACCCCGGCGCAGACCGGCAGGATGCCGAACCAGCGCGGCCCCTGCCCGGCCAGGCCCAAGGCGTCGCGAACCGGTTCGGCATTGGCCACCATGTAGTACACGGTGACGCCGAAGCCCACGGCCATGCCGGCGACCGCGCCGGCCCGGGTCGTCCCGCGCCAGAAGATTCCCAGCACCAGCGCCGGCACGAAGATCGACGCCGCCAGCGAGAACGAGGCCGAGACCAGCGGCAGGATGTCCGACGGCTTGAGCGAAGCGACCAGGGCTGCCAAAAGGGCCACGGCCAGGAGCGTGAACTTGGACAGGATCACGCGCTGCTCCGGCGTCATGTGCGGGCCCAGGTCATGGCCGTACAGGTCGCGCACCATGGCGTTGCTGATGGTCAGCAACAGGCCGTCGGCGGTGGACAGGGCCGCGGCCAGTCCGCCTGCCGCCACCAGTCCCGAGACGATGTAGGGCAGCCCGCCGATCTCGGGCGTGGCGAGCATGATGATGTCGGCGCCCAGCCGGATCTCGCCGAACTGCACGCGCCCGTCGCCATTGACGTCGGTCACCGAGGCCAGGGACGGATCCACCCGGGCCCACTGCAGGATCCACGCCGGCAGGGCATCGAAGCGGCTGCCCACCAAGTGCTGCATGACCTCGAACTTCACCAGCACCGCCAGCGCCGGCACGCTCAGGTAGAGCAGCAGGATGAAGAACAGCGCCCAGCACACCGAGGTCCGGGCCTGCGCCACGGTGGGCGTCGTGTAGAAGCGCGTGAGCAGGTGCGGCAGTCCGGCCGTGCCCGCCATAAGGCAGAACACCAGCGCGAGGAAGTTCAGGCGCGAGGCTTCGAATTCCGCCTGCTGCGCGGGGGTGCCGTCCGGGTCGCCGGCGAAGGGGCGCGCATGCGGCGGCAGGCCGGTGAGCGGGCGCGCGCGCTCCAGGTTCTCCTGCAGGGCGCGCGTCCACAGCTCGCGCGCGGCCGCCGGATCGCGCGGCAACGCGGCAAGCTCGCGGTGGGCGGCGACGATGCGCTCGGAGGCGGCGTCCTGGGCCTTGAGCCGACGGATGCGCTGTCGCGCCTCGACGCGCTCGCGCTCCAGCGAGCCCTCGACGTCGGCCAGCCATTCGCGATAGCGCTGCGCGCGGCGCAGGTATTCGGCCTGCACCTCCTTCTCGGCCGGCGAAGCCACCAGTTCCCGTTCGATCTCGCCGATGCGCTGCAGCTGGCTGCCGTAGACCAGCGGTGCGAACGGATTGGCCACCTGCTTGTACGCCAGCCAGGACACCGGGATCAGGAAGGCCAGCAGCAGGATCACGTACTGCGCCACCTGGGTCCAGGTGACCGCCCGCATGCCGCCCAGGAAGGAGCACAGCAGCACGCCGCCCAGCCCCAGCAGGATGCCGATCTCGAACTGCACGCCGGTCAGGCGCGACGCGATCAGGCCGATGCCGTAGATCTGGGCGACCACATAGGTGAAGGAGCAGACGATGGCACCCAGCGCGGCGAGCCGCCGCGGCCACTCGCCGCCATAGCGCTGGTGGAAGAAGTCGGGCAGCGTGTACAGCTCCATCGCCCGCAGGTAGGGCGCCACCAGCAGCGCCACCAGGCAGAAGCCGCCGGTCCACCCCAGCACGTAGGCCAGCCCGCCGGGATGGCCGGGGGTCCCGCCGAAGCCTTGCAGGTAGAGGCCGCCCGCCAGGCCGATGAACGAGGCGGCACTCATCCAGTCGGCGGCAGCCGCCATGCCGTTGTACATGGGCGGGATGCGGCGGCCCGCGACGTAGTACTCGTGCGCCTGGCTGGTCCGGCCCCACACGCCGATGGCGGCGTACAGCATCACGGTGGCGAACAGCAGGAAGGGGCCCAGCCAGTGGCGCGACAGCCCCTGCTGCTCGGCCCAGGCGAGCAGCAGCAGCACGGTGCACAGCCCCAGCACGTAAGAGGCCAGGATGCGCGCCAGGCTGCGCTCGTATTGCCGGTCCCGCTGCGCCATGCGATGAGCCCCTCCTCGCCGGCCCCATCATCGCACTGCAGGGCTGGCCGACGCCAGCGGGCCGGGCCTCAGCGCGCGGCCAGCTGTTGCCAGGTCGCGATCACGCTGTCGGGATTGAGCGAAATCGACGCGATGCCCTCGGCCGCCAGCCACTGGGCGAAGTCGGGGTGGTCGCTGGGGCCCTGGCCACAGATGCCGACGTACTTGCCCTGGGCGCGGCAGGCGCCGATGGCCCGCGAGAGCAGCGCCTTCACGGCTGGATCGCGCTCGTCGAACTCGGCCGCCAGCAGCTCCAGGCCGGAATCGCGGTCCAGGCCGAGCGTGAGCTGGGTCAGGTCGTTGGAGCCGATCGAGAAGCCGTCGAAGAACTCCAGGAACTGCTCGGCGAGGAGCGCGTTGCTGGGGATCTCGCACATCATGATCACCTTCAGGTCGTTCTCGCCGCGGCGCAGGCCCTGGCGGGCCAGCAGCTCGGTCACGCCGCGCGCCTCGCCGAGCGTGCGCACGAAGGGCACCATGACCTGCACGTTGGTCAGCCCCATCTCCTCGCGCACGCGCCGCAGGGCCTCGCACTCCATCCGGAAGGCTTCCTGGAAGGCGCCGCTGATGTAGCGGGCCGCGCCGCGGAAGCCCAGCATCGGGTTCTCTTCCTCCGGCTCGTAGCGGCTGCCGCCGATCAGCTTGCGGTACTCGTTGCTCTTGAAGTCCGACAGCCGCACGATCACCGGCTTGGGCCAGAACGCGGCGGCGATCGTGGCCACGCCCTCGGCCACCTTGTCGACGTAGAACGCGCGCGGCGACGCATGGCCGCGGGCCACCGACTCCACCGCCTTCTTCAGGTCGGCATCCACGTTGGGATAGTCGAGGATGGCCTTGGGGTGCACGCCGATGTTGTTGTTGATGATGAACTCCAGCCGCGCCAGGCCCACGCCCTCGTTGGGGAGCTGGGCGAAGTCGAAGGCCAGCTGCGGGTTGCCCACGTTCATCATGATCTTGGTGGCGACCGGCGGCATCTCGCCGCGCTGCACCTCGGTCACCTCGGTCTCCAGCAGGCCGTCGTAGATGTGGCCGGTGTCGCCCTCGGCGCAGCTCACGGTCACAAGGGTTCCGTCCTTGAGCAGCTCGGTGGCGTCGCCGCAGCCCACGACGGCGGGAATGCCCAGCTCGCGCGCGATGATGGCGGCGTGGCAGGTGCGGCCGCCGCGGTTGGTGACGATGGCGCTGGCGCGCTTCATCACCGGCTCCCAGTTGGGGTCGGTCATGTCGGTCACCAGCACGTCGCCCGGCTGCACCCGCTCCATCTCGGCCGGGCCGTGCACCAGGCGCACCGGACCGGTGCCGACCTTCTGGCCGATGGCACGGCCCTCGGCCAGCACGTTGCCCTTGCCCTTGAGCTTGTAGCGGGTCTCGGTCTTGCCCTGCTGCTGGCTCTTCACCGTCTCGGGTCGCGCCTGCAGGATGTAGAGCTGGCCGTCCTCGCCGTCCTTGCCCCACTCGATGTCCATGGGGCGGCCGTAGTGCTCCTCGATCACCAGCGCGTACCGCGCCAGCTGCTCGACCTCGGCGTCGGTCAGCGAATAGCGGTTGCGCTGCTCGAGCGGCACCTCCACCGTCTTGACCAGCTTGCCGTCCTGCGCCTTCTCCTGCGGCGTCGAGAACACCATCTGGATCAGCTTGGAGCCCAGGTTGCGGCGGATCACGGCACGCTTGCCCGCGCGCAGCATGGGCTTGTGCACATAGAACTCGTCCGGGTTGACGGCGCCCTGCACCACCGTCTCGCCCAGCCCGTAGCTGGCCGTGACGAAGACGACGTCCGGGAAGCCGGACTCGGTGTCGATGGTGAACAGCACGCCGGCGGCGCCCAGGTCGGAACGCACCATGCGCTGCACGCCCGCCGACAGCGCCACGTTCGAGTGGGCGAAGCCCTTGTGCACGCGGTAGCTGATGGCGCGGTCGTTGTAGAGCGAGGCGAACACCTCCTTGATCTTGTCCAGCACGTGCTCGATGCCGTGCACGTTCAGGAAGGTTTCCTGCTGGCCGGCGAAGGAGGCATCCGGCAGGTCCTCGGCCGTGGCCGACGAGCGCACGGCGAAGCTGGCGTCGGCATTGCCGGCGGACAGGCGGGTGAATTCCTCGCGGATCGCCTTGTCCAACCCGGCCGGGAACGGCTGCTCCATCACCCAGCGCCGGATCTCCGCGCCGGCCGTGGCCAGGGCGCGCACGTCCTCGGTGTCCAGGGCGTCGAGGCGGGCCTGGATGCGGTCGGCCAGGCCGCCGTAGGCCAGGAATTCGCGGAACGCGTGGGCGGTGGTGGCGAAGCCGGTGGGGACACGCACCCCCTGCGGCAGCTGGGAGATCATCTCGCCGAGGCTGGCGTTCTTGCCGCCGACCACCTCGACGTCGGTCATCCTCAGGTTCTCGAAGGGTACGACCAGGGCGGCCGGATCAAAGCGTGCAGACATGGAAAAGCTCCGGAAGTTGAAATCGGGTCTGCGCTCCAGCGGCGCGCGCGGGCGTGTCCGGCGAGTCGGCTTTGTAGGGCTTGTAATGGGCCTGATCGCGTCATGACATGCGGCGGATAATTGCCGGCCATTGTAGGCACCCCGCCCCCTCCGGGGCCGTGCGCCCGGCCCGAAAGCACCGATGTCCAACCTGCACACACGCACCGTCTTCTTCATCTCGGACGGCACCGGCATCACGGCCGAAACCTTCGGCAACGCCATCCTCGCGCAGTTCGAATTCCGGCCCCGGCACGTGCGCCTGCCCTTCGTCGACACCGTCGACAAGGCGCACCAGGCCGTGCGTCAGGTCAACCACGTGGCCGAGCTGGAGGGCCGCCGCCCGCTGGTCTTCACCACGCTCGTGAACGTGGAGATCCTGCAGGTCATCGAGGAAGGCTGCCGCGGGATGCTGCTCGACATGTTCGGCACCTTCGTGCGCCCGCTGGAGATCGAGCTGGGGATGAAGTCCAACCACCGCGTGGGGCGGTTCTCGGACATCAGCAAGAGCAAGGCCTACCACGACCGCATCGAGGCGATCAACTACAGCCTGGCGCACGACGACGGCCAGAGCCACCGCGACCTGGAGCACGCCGACGTGGTGCTCGTGGGCGTCAGCCGCAGCGGCAAGACGCCGACCTCGCTGTACCTGGCGATGCAGCACGGCCTGAAGGCGGCCAACTACCCCCTGATCCCCGAGGACTTCGATCGCAGGCAACTGCCCGCCGCGCTGGTGCCGCATCGGCGCAAGCTGTTCGGGCTGACCATCCAGCCCGAGCGGCTGGCCGAGATCCGCAACGAGCGGCGGCCCAATTCACGCTACGCCTCGCTGGAGAACTGCCGCATGGAGGTGGCCGAGGCGGAAGCCATGATGCGCCGCGCGGGCATCCGCTGGCTGTCGACGACGACCAAGTCGATCGAGGAGATCGCGACCACCATCCTGCAGGAGATCCAGCCCGGACGGCTGGAGTACTGAGGCGGTCAGGCCAGGCTGGTGATCACCCAGCGATGCTGGCAACGCCGGCAGCAGACCTCGGCCTCGTCGCCGCCCGTCCGGGGCGACACCACCTTGAAACGGCCGTATTCGCCGCAATCTTGGCATTGGGCCTGGTTGGCCACGATCTCGGCGCGCGTCAGCAGGAACAGGTACCGCCTGAGCGCCCACGCACCGATGGCGGCGGACAGCAGGACGTAGACGAGGTTGGCCAGCTGGTCGGCGGTGGCTGCGCCACGGGAGGCCTCGAGGGCAGCGAACACCGCGACCAGGCTCAGGAAAGCCAGCACCAGGTGCGCGTGGCTCGACAGCAGTTCACGCTCATACCACTTGCGGAAACCGGCGCGGCTGAAGGCTTCGGCCAGGCCGCGCGGCAAGGGAGCGGGGCGCAGGAGGTTCTTCATCGCTGGATCCTCATACGGGCGGCGCGGGCGCGCTGCCGGCAGACGGAGTGTGGGTCCGTCGGACGCGGATGTCACTGGGCCGGCCCACCCTCTGAATAGATAAATGGCATTGGCGGCATTGCCCCAATAAATTGGATCAATAGGAACCCCGCGCCTAACCTACGGGTCTCACAGGCATCCACAACGCAACAGCAAAAGGAGTTAGCAACCCATGTCCCTGATCAACACCCAGATCACCCCCTTCCAGGCCACCGCGTACCACAACGGCAAGTTCGTGCCGGTGTCGGACGAGAGCTTCAAGGGCAAGTGGTCCGTGGTCGTGTTCTACCCGGCCGACTTCACCTTCGTCTGCCCGACCGAACTGGGCGACCTGGCCGATCACTACGCCGAATTCCAGAAGCTGGGCGCCGAGGTGTACGGCGTGTCCACCGACACCCACTTCACCCACAAGGCCTGGCACGACACGTCGGACACCATCAAGAAGGTCAAGTACCCGCTGATCGGCGACCCCAGCCACCAGCTGGCCCGCTTCTTCGACGTGCTGATCACCGAGGGCGAGGACACCGGCCTGGCGCTGCGCGGCACCTTCATCCTGGACCCGGAAGGCCGCATCAAGACCGTCGAGGTGCATGACAACGGCATCGGCCGCGACGCCACCGAGACGCTGCGCCGCCTGAAGGCCGCCCAGTACATCGCCGCCCACCCGGGCGAGGTCTGCCCGGCCAAGTGGAGCGAAGGCGCCGAGACGCTGAAGCCCTCGCTGGACCTGGTCGGAAAAATCTGACCCACCCCGAAGCGGGCGCTACGCGCGCCCGCCTCCCCTCAAGGGGCACACCAGCGGCCCGGCAAAGCCGGTTCCGCGGTGTCCCGAACTGTCCCATCCACACCGCTGACACTCGGAGGAGGAGCCGTGCTCGACACCCAACTGAAGGCCCAGCTGGCCGCCTACATGGAACGCATTTCGCAGCCGGTGGAGATCACCGCGCTGCTGGACGACACGCCCGCCTCGCGCGAGATGCAGGCGCTGCTGCGCGACGTCGCGGAGACGTCGCCGCTGGTCCGCGTGAGCGAGACGACGCAGGCACAGGGGCCGCATCGCACGCCCTCCTTCTCGATCAACCGCCCCGGCGAAAGCCACGGGCCGCGCTTTGCCGGCCTGCCGATGGGCCATGAGTTCACCTCGCTGGTGCTGGCGTTGCTGCAGGTCGGCGGCTACCCGCCCAAGGTGGAGCAGGACGTGCTGGAGCAGATCCGCGCGATCGACACCGACCTGGAATTCGAGGTCTACGTCTCGCTGACCTGCCACAACTGCCCGGACGTGGTGCAGGCGTTGAACCTGATGGCGGTGCAGAACCCGCGCATCAAGGCGACCATGATCGAGGGCGGCCTGTTCCAGGACGAGATCGAGCAGCGCCAGGTGATGGGCGTGCCGACCGTCTTCCTGAACGGGACGATGTTCGGCACCGGCCGCATGAGCCTGGAGGAGATCCTGGCCAAGGTCGACACCGGCGGCGCCCAGCGCGAAGCGAGGAAGATCGCGGCCAAGGACCCGTTCGACGTGCTGATCGTCGGTGGCGGACCGGCCGGCGCCGCCGCGGCGGTGTACGCCGCGCGCAAGGGCATCCGCACCGGCATCGCCTCCGAGCGCTTCGGCGGCCAGGTGCTGGACACGCTGGGCATCGAGAACTTCGTGTCGGTCAAGGAAACCGAGGGACCGAAGTTCGCGCTGGCGCTGGAGGAGCACGTGCGCCACTACGACGTGGACATCATGAACCTGCAGCGGGCGAAGTCGCTCAAGCGCGATGCGGACCTGATGGAGGTGCAGCTGGAAAACGGTGCCTCGCTCAAGAGCCGCACGGTCATCCTGAGCACCGGCGCGCGCTGGCGCCAGCTGGGGGTGCCGGGCGAACAGCAGTACCGCAACAAGGGCGTGGCCTACTGCCCGCACTGCGACGGGCCCCTGTTCAAGGGCAAGCGCGTGGCGGTGATCGGCGGCGGCAACTCCGGCGTGGAAGCGGCCATCGACCTGGCCGGGATCGTCGGCCATGTGACGCTGATCGAGTTCGGCGAGCAACTGCGCGCCGACGCGGTGCTGCAACGCAAGCTGGCCAGCCTGCCGAACGTGACCACGCTGGTGAACGCGCAAACCACCGAAATCACGGGCGACGGCCAGCGGGTGAACGGCCTGGTCTACAAGGACCGCGCGAGCGGCCAGGAACATCGCGTCGAGCTGGAAGGCGTGTTCGTGCAGATCGGCCTGGTGCCCAACACCGAGTGGCTCAAGGGCACGCTGGAACTGTCGAAGCACGGCGAGATCGTCGTGGATGCGCGCGGGCAGACCTCGATGCCCGGCGTGTTCGCCGCGGGCGATGCCACCACCGTCCCGTTCAAGCAGATCATCATTGCCGCGGGCGATGGCGCCAAGGCCGCGCTGGCCGCGTTCGACCACCTGATCCGCACCTCGGCACCGGCCGATGCAGCGGCGCAAGAGAAGACTGCCGAGCCCGTACCTGCCTGAACGCGAATGCTTCTTGCGTGCAGGCACAGGCCTTCATGGGGGCATGTGCCGCGCGCTGCGATTCGGGCGAGAATGCCCGCATCGCAGCCCGCAAGGAGAACAACAATGCAAGGCAACCCGCAAGTCCTGCAGCAGTTGCAGGCACAGCTGAAGAACGAGCTGACGGCGACCAACCAGTACTTCCTGCACTACCGCATCCTCAAGCACTGGGGGTTCGAGCGGCTGGCGAAGAAGGAGTACGAGGAATCGATCGGCGAGATGAAGCACGCCGACCGCCTGATCGAGCGCATCCTGGTGCTGGAGGGGCTGCCGAACCTGCAGGACCTGGGCAAGCTGCTGGTGGGTGAGGACATCCCGGAAATCCTCGACTGCGACCTGCAAAGCGAACGCGGCGCCCAGGCCACCGTCAAGGAAGGCATCGCGGCCTGCGAGGCCGCACAGGACTACGTCTCCCGCGAGATCCTCACGGACATCCTGGAGGACACCGAGGAACACATCGACTGGCTCGAGACGCAGATCGAGCTGCTCGACAAGGTCGGGCTGCAGAACTACCTGCAGTCGCAGATGGGCGAGGGCAGCTAGTCCCCGGGGCGCCGTTCGCGCCCTGCCTTCTCGATCCTCGACATGCAACACGGGCCCCTCGGGGCCCGTTTCTTTTCAGGCGCTTCTTATCCAGTCTTAATGCGACCGATTCGCATTTGCGATACACTCGGCAGCACCGCACTTTTCATCCATCGGCCAGCCAGCCGCGCGCCAGCCAGCCTCGTCGTCGAACCGGCCCCCCGGGGCCGCCCTCGTTGGAGGTTTACCTGGTGTCATCCGAAACGCGGCCGTCGAGCACGGCCTGTCCCGCCGATCCCGCATCGGTTCCCGCTCCCCTGCTGCCCCTGGGCGCGCTGCTGCTGGCGGCGTCCTGCAACGGCCTGGCACAGACCGCTCCGCCTGCATCGAACGATGCGAACCGCGCCTTGCGCGAGATGGTGGTGCGCGAGATGCCCGACGCAGCGACCGGCAAGCAGACCCTTCGCGCCACCACCACCAGCATCGGCAAGGGCAAGCAGGCGATCCGCGACATCCCGCAGTCGGTGACCGTGCAGACCGAGCGGCTGATGGACGACCGCAACCTCGACGACTTCCGCGAGGTGCTGCGGACCACGGCCGGCGTCACCTTCCAGGCCGGCGAGACCGGCGAAGAGGACGTGCGCATGCGCGGCTTCTCGCTGCAGCAGGCGGGCGACATCTTCACCGACGGCCTGCGCGACGGCGCGCTGTACGAGCGCGACACCTTCAACTTCGACCGCATCGAGGTCCTCAAGGGATCGGCCTCCATGCTGTTCGGCAAAGGCTCCACCGGCGGCATCGTCAACCAGGTGAGCAAGCAGCCATTCCTCATGGACCAGCACGAGGTGGACTACACCCTCGGCACCGGAAACCTGCACCGCCTCACCGGCGACTTCAACTTCCACACGGGCCAGGACGCGGCCTTCCGCCTGAACGCGATGGCGCACGATGCCGACAACTGGGGGGCGAAGCAGCGCAAGGTCGGCCTCGCGCCGACCTTCCGCTGGGGCATAGGCACGCGCGACGAGTTCTCGGTCGGCCTGTACCACCTGGACATCGAAGGGCGGCCCCTCTACAACCACCCCTGGTTCCTGAGCAACGGCACCCAGGGCACGATCATCCCTTCGCTGCCGGCCCGCAATTTCTACGGCCTGGCCAACGACCACCTGGACACCAGCGCGACCTACGGGACCCTCAGCCACATCCATCGCTTCGACCACGAGGGCGAGCTGAAGACCGTGCTGCGCCACGGGCGCTTCAAGCGCGACCTGCTGGCGAGCGTGATCCGGTTCGCGCCCGGCACCACGCAGGCCAACCTCGATGGCAGCACGGTGCTCACCCGCTCGGCCAAGGGCCGCATCGGCATCAGCGACCTGACGCAGCTGACCAGCGACTACGCCGGCAACTTCCAGTGGGGTGGACGCCGGCACGAGTTGCTCGCGGGCATCGACTACTACCAGGACGACGCCCGGCGCAACAACAACTTCGTCGCCGGCCTGGCGCCCGCGCCGACCACCACGGTCGGCACCCCCAACGACGGCGCGACCCGTCCGGACACCCGCGGTCCGGTGCCCTTCAGCACCTTCGATGCCCGCAACATCGGCCTGTACGTGCAGGACACGGTGTCCATCACGCCGACGGTCAAGCTGCTCGGCGGCCTGCGCTTCGACCGCTTCACCGCGTCCTACCGCGACCCCGCCGGCGTGCAGACGGACGCCCGCGGCGAGAGCCTGTGGTCGCCGCGCGTGGGGCTGCTGTACCAGCCCAGCGAACTAGCCTCGTACTACGCCTCGTTCGGCACCTCCTACAACACCTCGGGCGACACCTACCAGTTCAGCCCCAATCCCACCGGCAACCCGCAACTGGCCCAGACGCCGGCCGAGAAGAGCCGCAACTTCGAGGTCGGCGGCAAGTGGGAACTGTTCGAACGGCGCGCGCTGCTCGGCGTGGCCTTCTTCTACAGCGAGAAATACAACGAGCGCAACACCGACCCGCTGGTCAACCAGATCCTGCTGTCCGGCAAGCGCCACGCCGCCGGCATGGAGTTCAACCTGGCCGGCCGCTTCACGCCCAAGTGGGAGGTGTTCTTCAACCACACCTGGATCCCGCGCGCCAGGATCGACGAAAGCCTCCAGCCGCTGGCCGCCAACGGCGGTGGCGCCCAGGTGCAGGGCGACCGCCCCGCACTGACCCCGCGCCACAGTGGCAGCCTCTGGACCACCTACCGCGTGCTGCCGCAGCTGCGTCTCGGCCTGGGGCTGAACTGGCGCGGCTCGCAGAACCCCGAGGGCAATCGCGCGGTCACGGCCGACGGGTTCGTCACCGCCGATGCGATGGCCGAATACATGATCAACGAGCAGTGGACGGCCAAGCTGAACGTCACCAACCTGGCGGACAAGCTGTATGCCGACACGCTGTACCGCGGCTTCTTCACCCCGGGCTCGCCGCGGCGGGTGGAACTGACGCTCAAGACGATGTTCTGAACGCCCCCATGCTGCTGCACCTGAAGAAGATCCTCACGGCCGACGAAGTGGCGAGGGCGCGCACCCTGCTGGGGCCCGACGCGCCCTGGATCGACGGGGGCAGCAGCGCGGGCGCGCAGGCGGTCTCGCGCAAGAACAACGAGCAGCTCGCACAGGACAGTGCCGCCGCCGCGCAGTTGCGCGAGATGGTGCTTGCGGCCCTGCAGCGCGACCCGCTCTTCTTCTCCGCGGCGCTGCCGCGCAGGATCTTCAATCCGCTCTTCAACCGCTACAGCGGCGGCAACAATCATTACGGCGAACACATCGACGGCGCCGTGCTGCGATCGCACCACCCGCCCCAGTGGGTGCGCACCGACCTGTCCTGCACCCTGTTCCTCGCCGATCCCGACGAGTACGACGGCGGCGAGCTGGTGATCCGCGAGCCCCAGGGCGAGCGCCGGCTCCGGTTGCCGGCGGGCGACATGGTGCTGTACCCCGGCACGACGCTGCACGAGGTCACGCCCGTCACGCGCGGCGCGCGCATCGCGAGCTTCTTCTGGGTGGAGAGCATGGTGCGCAGCGGCGAGCAGCGGCGCCTGCTGTTCGAGATGGACATGGCGCTGCTCAAGCTGCGCGCGCGCGAGGGCGAGGATCCGGCGCTCGTGCAGCTCACGGGCACTTACCACAACCTGCTGCGCATGTGGGCCGACACGTGAAGGCGCAACCCCTGCCGCCGGACATCGTGGGCCTGGAAGACCACCGGCGACGCGCGCTGGCGCGGCTCGACGCGAACGCCCAGGCCTACCTGGAGAGCGTCGCCGGCGACGGCCTCACGGCGAGCGCCAACCGGGCCGCATGGGACGGCTTGCGCCTGTGGCCGCGCGTGCTGCGGCCGCTGGCCGGCCTCGACACCCGCGTGCAGCTGCTGGGCCGCCAGCTCGCGCACCCGATCCTGCTGGCCCCGCTCGCCTACCAGCGCCTGTTCGACGAGGATGGCGAACTGGCCAGCGCGGTCGCCGCGTCGGCCCAGGGGGCCGGCTACGTGCTGAGCACCTTGTCCAGCGTGCCGATGGAGATCGTCGCGCAAGCGGTGCTCGGCGATGCCGGCCGCGGCCCGCTGTGGTTGCAGCTCTATTGGCAGGGCGACCGGTCCCGCACCCACGCGCTGGTGCAGCGCGCGGAGGCCGCGGGGTACGAGGCCCTCGTGCTGACGGTGGACGCCCCCGTGAACGGCGTGCGCGATGGCGAGCGGCGCGCCGGGTTCCAGTTGCCCCAGGGCATCCGGGCGGTCCACGTGCAGGCCGCACCGGCCCAGCCGTTCCCGGCCCTG
>NZ_DASPLW010000001.1:0-61139 GCF_035627355.1 Ramlibacter sp. | reverse complement strand
ATCTCCAACGTGGTGATGATGGGCATGGGCGAGCCGCTGCAGAACTACTCGGCGCTGGTGCCGGCGCTGCGCGTCATGTTGGACGACCACGGCTACGGCCTGTCGCGCCGGCGCGTGACGGTGTCCACCTCCGGGGTGGTGCCCATGATCGACCGGCTGGCGCAGGACTGCCCGGTCGCACTGGCGGTGTCGCTGCACGCGCCCAACGATGCCCTGCGCGACAACCTGGTGCCCCTGAACCGCAAGTACCCGCTGGCGGAGCTGCTGGACGCCTGCCAGCGCTACCTGGTCCATGCGCCGCGCGACTTCATCACCTTCGAGTACTGCATGCTCGACGGCGTGAACGACCAGCCCGAGCACGCGCGCGAACTGGTCGCGCTGGTGCGCGGGCATGGCGGCAGCGGCGTGAACTGCAAGCTCAACCTCATCCCGTTCAACCCGTTCCCGCAGTCCGGACTGACGCGCTCGCCCCACAACCGGGTCGCGGCCTTCGCGGCATTGCTGAGCGATGCTGGTATCGTCACCACCGTGCGCAAGACGAGAGGGGACGACATCGCGGCCGCCTGCGGGCAACTGGCCGGCGACGTGAAGGACCGCACCCGGGTGGGCGAGCGCATCGCCCGCCAGCGCACCGTGATCCTGAAACGGGCGCCGGCAAGCGCCGTGGCCAAGGAGTCTTGAGCATGAAGCGCGGGGTGGGCCTGTGGGGCCTGGTGGCGGCCATGGTGCCGTGGGCGGGGATGGTCTCGGCGGCGCTGGTGCTGGGCGGTTGCGCCCAGACGTCGCAGGAGGTGGCGGCCGACATTCCCACCGCGTCCGACGAATCGGAAGCCCGCCGCCGGGCGCGCATCCGCATGGAACTGGCCGTCGGCTACTTCGAGCAGGGCCGCACCGCCATCGCGCTCGACGAGCTCAAGCAGGTCATCGCCTCCGACCCGACCTTCTCCGACGCGTACAACCTGCGCGGCCTGATCTTCATGCGGCTGAACGACAGCGCCCAGGCCGAGGAGAGCTTCAAGCGCGCCGTCTCGCTCAATGCGCGCGACTCCAGCAGCATGCACAACCTGGGCTGGCTCTACTGCCAGCAGCGCCGCTTCCCGGAGGCCGAGCGCTCGTTCGACCAGGCGCTGGAGAATCCGCTATACGGCGACCGTCCCAAGACGCTGATGGCCAAGGGCCTGTGCCAGGTGCAGGCCGGCAAGCCGGGCGAGGCGGAGAAGACCCTTTCGCACGCCTACGAGCTCGACGCCGGCAACCCGATCGTCGGCTACAACCTCGCCTCGCTGCTGTTCAAGCGCGGCGAGCTGCAGCGCTCGCAGTTCCTCATCCGCCGCCTGAACAACAGCCAGCTCGCCAACGCCGAGACGCTGTGGCTGGGCGTGAAGGTGGAACGCTCGCTGGGCGACCGCCTGGCCATGGGGCAGCTGGCCGACCAGCTCAAGCGGCGCTTCCCGCAATCGCGCGAGGCCGCGGCGCTCGACCGCGGGGCCTTCGATGAGTGAGGTCGCCGCGGCGCCCGAGGTCTCTGCCGGCACCTTGCTGCGGCAGGCGCGGGAAGCGGCCGGCCTGCACGTGGCGGCGCTGGCCGTCTCGCTGAAGGTGCCCGTGCGCAAGCTCGAGGCGCTGGAGGCGGATCGCTACGACGACCTGCCCGATGCCGTGTTCGCGCGGGCGCTGGCGTCCAGCATCTGCCGCAACCTCAAGATCGATCCGCAGCCGGTGCTGGCGCGCCTGCCGCAGACCGCCTCGCCCCGGCTGGTGCAGGACCACGAGGGCATCAACGCGCCATTCCGGGCGCCCGGTGACGTCGCCGCGGGCGGCTGGCAGCAGCAGCTGATGCGGCCGGTGCCGCTGGCCGTCGGCGCGCTGCTGCTGGGCGCCGTGGCCATCCTGCTGTTGCCCTACCTGAGCCTGGATGCGGTCCGTGCGGTTGCACGCCCCGAAGCGCCCGCCGTGCCGATGGCGGCTTCCGTGGTGGTGCAGCCGGGTGCTGCCGCGCCGGCCGATGCACCGGCTGCCACTGGCGCCGCCGTGCCGGCCCCGGATCCGGCCCCAGCGCCCGCCGCCGACGCTTCCGCTGCATCGGGGGCCCCGGTGGCGGCGGCGACGGCCACCGCGCCGGCTGCGGCGACCGAACCCGCTGCCACCCTGATCCCCGCCGCAGGGCCGCCCGCCGCTGCCGCATCCTCCGCAACGCCGTCCAGCACGGCTGCGCCCACCGCCCCTGCGGCACCGCCATCCGGCGGCGTCGTGGTGTTCAAGACCAGCGGCCCTTCCTGGGTCCAGGTCCTCGACAGCCGGGGCGAAGTGGCCCTGCGCCGGCTGATGGCTGCGGGCGAGTCCGCATCCGCCTCCGGCACCACGCCCCTGTCCGTGACCGTCGGCAGCGTCAACAGCACGTCCGTCGAAGTGCGCGGCAAGCCGTTCGACATGGCGCCGGTCGAGAAGGACAACGTCGCCCGATTCGAAGTGAAGTAACCGTGACCGAACCCTGCCTGCCGGTGCTGCCGGCTTCCCCCGCTCCCCGCCGCACCCGCCAGGCCCGCGTGGCCTGGGGTGGGCGCGTGGTCACGGTGGGCGGCGATGCGCCGGTGCGGGTGCAGTCCATGACGAACACCGACACCGCGGACGCGATCGCCACCGCGATCCAGGTGAAGGAACTCGCGCAGGCCGGCTCGGAGCTGGTGCGCATCACGGTCAACACGCCCGAAGCCGCGCAGCAGGTGCCGTACATCCGCGAGCAGCTCGATCGCATGGGCGTCGACGTGCCGCTGGTGGGCGACTTCCACTACAACGGCCACCGCCTGCTGACCGAATTCCCCGACTGCGCGCAGGCGCTGTCCAAGTACCGAATCAACCCGGGCAACGTCGGCAAGGGCGACAAGCGCGACCGCCAGTTCGGCCAGATGATCGAGGCCGCCATGCGCTGGGACAAGCCGGTGCGCATCGGCGTCAACTGGGGCAGCCTCGACCAGGAGCTGCTGGCGTCGCTGATGGACGAGAACGGACGCCGGGCCGAACCCTGGGACGCCCGCAGCGTGATGTACGAGGCCCTGATCACCTCGGCCATCGAGTCGGCGCGCCGCGCGGAAGCGATGGGCATGCGCGGCGAGCAGGTGATCCTGTCCTGCAAGGTCAGCGGCGTGCAGGACCTGGTTTCGGTCTACCGCGAACTGGCGCGTCGCTGCGACTACCCGCTGCACCTGGGCCTGACCGAGGCCGGCATGGGCACCAAGGGCACCGTGGCCTCCAGCGTGGCGCTCGGCATCCTGCTGCAGGAAGGCATCGGCGACACGATCCGCGTGTCGCTCACGCCCCAGCCCGGCGAGTCGCGCACGCAGGAAGTGGTGATCGCCTCCGAGATCCTGCAGTCGCTCGGCCTGCGCTCGTTCGTGCCCAGCGTCACCGCGTGCCCGGGCTGCGGGCGCACCACCAGCACCACCTTCCAGGAACTGGCCAAGCAGATCGACGACCACCTGCGCGCCAACATGCCGCTGTGGCGCACCCGGTACCCGGGTGTCGAGAAGCTGCGCGTGGCCGTCATGGGCTGCATCGTCAACGGCCCGGGCGAGAGCAAGCACGCCGACATCGGCATCAGCCTGCCCGGCACGGGCGAGGCGCCGGCGGCGCCGGTGTTCATCGACGGGCAGAAGGCGATGACCCTGCGCGGCGACCACATTGCGGCCGAGTTCCACCAGATCGTCGAGAACTACATCGAGAAGCGGTTCGGTTCCGTTTCCAGAACGGACTGAGCCGGCACCCCATGGCTGAAAAACTCAGTGCCGTCAAAGGCATGAACGACATCCTGCCGCCGGAATCGGCGCGCTGGGAGTGGCTGGAAGACAAGGTGCGCGGCTTGATGGCCCGCTACGCCTACCGCAACATCCGCACGCCGATCCTGGAGCACACCCAGCTGTTCGTGCGCGGGCTGGGCGAGGTGACCGACATCGTCGAGAAGGAGATGTACTCCTTCGAGGACCGCCTGAACGGCGAGCACCTCACGCTGCGGCCGGAGAACACCGCCGGCGTGGTGCGCGCCGTGGCCGAGCACTCCCTGCTGTACGAAGGCGGCAAGCGCCTGTACTACATGGGCCCGATGTTCCGGCACGAGCGCCCGCAGCGCGGCCGCTACCGCCAGTTCCACCAGATCGGCGCCGAGGCCCTGGGTTTCGCAGGGCCGGACGTGGACGCCGAGCTGATCCTGCTGGCCGATGCGCTCTGGAAGGAACTGGGCCTATCCGACGTGCGGCTGGAGATCAACAGCCTGGGCCAGCCCGAGGAACGGCGGCAGCACCGCACCGAGCTGATCGCCTACCTGGAGCGGCACGCGGACCTGCTGGACGAGGACGCCAAACGGCGCCTGCACAGCAACCCGCTGCGCATCCTCGACACCAAGAACCCGGCCATGCAGGCCATGGTGGAAGGCGCCCCCCGGCTGATCGACTTCCTGGGCACGCAGTCGCTGGCGCACTTCGACGGCCTCAAGGCCATGCTCGAGGCCAACGGCATTGCCTACCGCATCAATCCGCGGCTGGTCCGCGGTCTCGACTACTACAACCTCTCGGTGTTCGAGTTCGTCACCGACCGGCTCGGCGCCCAGGGCACCATCTGCGCCGGTGGCCGCTACGACTACCTGATCGGGCAGATCGGCGGCAAGCCGGCGCCGGCCGTGGGCTGGGCCATCGGGGTCGAGCGGGTGCTGGAACTGGTGAAGGAGCAGGGTGCCGCGCTGGACGCGCCGGCCCCGGACGCCTATGCGGTGGTGCCGGATGCCGGTGCCTTCCCGCTGGCCCTGAAGACCCTGCAGGCCCTTCGCGCCGCCGGCGTGTCGGTCCAGATGCATGCCGCCTCGGCCGAGGGCCTGGGCAGCATGAAATCCCAGTTCAAGAAGGCCGATGCCAGCGGCGCCCGCTACGCGCTGGTGTTCGGCGGCGACGAGCTGGCCGCCGGCGAGGTCACGCTCAAGGCGCTGCGCGACGGCAGCGGGGCGCAGCAGCGCAAGCCGCTGGCCGCGGCTGCGGATTGGGCCGCCAGCCTGAAGAGCTGAGCGCCCGCCTCACTACAATTCGCCGCTGCCCGGGCGTTACCCGGCATCCACAAGGATTTCATGGCTTCACACCTCGACCTCGAAGAACAGGAGCAGCTTGACCAGCTCAAGCACTTCTGGAAGACCTACGGCAACCTGATCTCCTGGCTCCTGATCGCCGTGTTCGGCTCCATCGCCGCCATGAACGGCTGGCAGTGGTACCAGCGCACGCAGTCGGCCAAGGCGTCGGCGATCTACGACGAGATCGAGCGGGCCGTGCAGGCCGGCGACTTCGCGCGCGCCGAGCAGGGCTTTGCCGACGTCAAGGACAAGTTCGGCGGTACCGTGTTCGCGCAGCAGGCCGGCTTGCTGGTGGCGCAGGCGGCGGCCGACCAGGGCAAGACCGACGCGGCCAGGGAGGCGCTGGCCTGGGTCGCCGGCAGCGCGTCCGACGAGGGTCTGGAGGCAGTTGCGCGGCTGCGCCTGGTGGCCCTGCTGGTCGAGACCAAGGCCTATGACGAAGCCCTCAAGCAGCTCGAGGCCGAGATGCCGACGGAGTTCGAGCCCCTGGTGGCGGACCGCCGCGGCGACATCTACAACCTGCAGGGCAAGACCGCCGAGGCGCGGGCCGAATACGAGAAGGCCTGGAAGGGCCTGCAGGCCCAGGCCGACTACCGCCGGCTGGTCGAGGTGAAGCTGACGGCCCTGGGCGTGGATCCCAAGAGCCTGGTCGGCGACAAGGCCGGCGGGGCCAAGTCATGAGGGGGCGCATCCAGTTGGCCGCCCGGCGCGGCCTAGCGACGGCGGCCGCAGCCATCTTCCTGTCCGGCTGCTCCTCGCTGCCTTCGCTGCCGTTCTTCGGCGGCGGTGCGGAAAAGCCCAAACCGGCCGAACTGCAGCCCAACCCGGCCACGCTCGGCATCCGCTCGGGCTGGACCAGTCGCATCGGACCCGTCGCCTTCCCGCTCGAAGCCCATGTGAGCGGCCGGCAGCTGGCGCTGGCTTCCAGCGACGGTACGGTGGCCATGCTGGACGCCGCCACCGGACGCGATCTCTGGCGTGCCAGCGTGGGTGCGAACATCGCCGCCGGCGTCGGCAGCGACGGCAGCACCGCGGCGGTGGTCACCACGGCGAACGAGCTGGTGGCGCTGGAGGGCGGCCGGGTGCTGTGGCGGCAGAAGCTGCCGGCGCAGGCCTTTACCGCCCCGCTGGTCGCGGGCAAGCGCGTCTTCGTGCTGGCAGCCGACCGCTCGGTCAGCGCCTTCGACGGCGCCACCGGTCGCCCGCTGTGGACCCAGTCGCGTCCCGGCGAGCCGCTGGTGCTTCGCCAGGCCGGCGTGCTACTGGCGGTCGGCGACACGCTGGTGGCGGGGCAGGGCGGCCGCCTCGCCGGGCTGAATCCGCTCAACGGCAGCGTGCGCTGGGAAGCCCCCATCGCCACCCCGCGCGGCACCAACGACGTCGAGCGCCTGGTGGACCTGGTGGCGCCGGTCAGCCGGGTCGGCAACTCGGTGTGCACGCGTGCCTACCAGGCGGCCATCGGCTGCGTGGATGCCAGCCGCGGCACCCTGGCCTGGACGCGCCCGGCGCGCGGCACCGAAGGCGTGGGCGGCGACGAGCGGCTGGTCGTCGGCACCGAGAGCGACGACCGGATCGTGGCCTGGCGGCGCGACAACGGCGAGCGCGCCTGGGTGCACGACAAGCTGCTGCACCGCGGACTGACTGCGCCGCTGGTGGTGGGCAGTTCCGTGGTCGTCGGCGACGGCACCGGCCTGCTGCACGTGCTGTCGCGCGAGGATGGCTCGCTGCGCAACCGCGTCGCCACGGACGGCAGTGCCCTGGCTGCGGCGCCCGTGGTGGCCGGCAGCACGCTGGTGGCCGTGACGCGCAACGGCGGCATCTACGCCTTCGTGCCCCAGTAAGCGGGCACCTAGCAAGGAGGGCGGCCCTTGAAACCCGTGATGGCCCTGGTGGGCCGCCCCAACGTCGGCAAGTCGACCCTGTTCAACCGGCTGACGAAGACGCGCGACGCCATCGTGGCCGACTTCGCCGGGCTGACGCGCGACCGCCACTACGGCAACGCGAAGCACGGCCCGCACGAGTTCATCGTCATCGACACCGGCGGCTTCGAGCCGACCGCCGAGAGTGGCATCTACATGGAGATGGCGCGCCAGACCCGGCAGGCCGTCGCCGAAGCCGACGTCGTGGTGTTCGTCGTCGATGCGCGGGAGGGCCTTTCGGCCCAGGACCACGACATCGCGGCCTACCTGCGCAAGCTGGGCAAGCCCACCGTGCTGGCCGCGAACAAGGCCGAGGGCATGAGCGAGGGCGTGCAGCTGTCCGAGTTCTACGAACTGGGCCTGGGCGAGGTGCACCCGGTGTCGGCCGCACACGGACAGGGCATCCGCAGCCTGGTCGAGCTCGCGCTCGCGCCCCTTAACCTGCCCGAGCCCGACGAGGAAGCCGATGAAGCAGCCCCCGGCACGATCCGGCTGGCGGTCGCGGGCCGTCCCAACGTGGGCAAGTCCACCCTGATCAACACCTGGCTGGGCGAGGAGCGGCTGGTCGCCTTCGACCTGCCGGGCACCACGCGCGACGCCATCACGGTGCCGTTCGAGCGCGGCGGCCAGCGCTATGAACTGGTGGACACCGCCGGGCTGCGGCGCAAGGGCCGGGTGTTCGAGGCGATCGAGAAGTTCTCGGTGGTCAAGACGCTGCAGGCCATCGAGTCGGCCAACGTGGTGGTCCTGCTGCTGGATGCCACCCAGGGCGTGACCGACCAGGATGCCCACATCGCCGGCTACATCCTCGAGAGCGGCCGGGCGGTGGTGATCGCGGTCAACAAGTGGGACGCCGTGGACGCCTACCAGCGCGAGCAGGTGCAGCGGCAGATCGAGGCCCGGCTGGCCTTCCTGAAGTTCGCCGCGCTGCACTTCATCTCGGCCATGAAACGGCAGGGCCTGGGACCGCTGTGGGCGTCCATCGCCCAGGCCCACAAGGCGGCCATGACCAAGATGTCGACACCGGTGCTGACCCGGCTGCTGCAGGAAGCCGTGCAGTTCCAGTCACCCAAGCGCTCGGGCATGTTCCGCCCCAAGCTGCGCTACGCGCACCAGGGCGGCATGAACCCGCCGGTGATCGTGATCCACGGCAATTCGCTGGAGCACGTCACCGACGCCTACAAGCGTTTCCTGGAGGGGCGCTTCCGCAAGGCCTTCGATCTCATCGGCACGCCTCTGCGCATCGAGATGAAGACCTCGAAGAACCCGTACGCGGACAAGGAATAACCGCTGCGCCGGGCGGTGCGATCCGCCCTTGAACCCTTCGTTGGCACCCCCAAGTCAGGGGCTCCACGGCGGCGACGGAAGCCTACTTGCGCAGGGGTCTTGCTGTGGTAAGGTGCGTTTTCCTACAACACCCACGAACACGGAGAATATCGTGAGCAACAAAGGGCAGCTACTACAAGATCCCTTCCTCAACACGCTGCGCCGAGAGCACGTGCCGGTGTCGATCTACCTGGTCAACGGGATCAAGCTGCAGGGGCAGATCGAATCCTTCGACCAGTACGTCGTCCTGCTGAGGAATACCGTGACCCAGATGGTCTACAAGCACGCCATCTCCACCATCGTCCCTGGCCGCGCCGTCAATTTCTCCGCCGCGGAGAGCAACGAAGCCGCAGCAGGCTGATTGCCGCGCGGCACGCGCTCTCCCGTCGGGGCGCGGCTTCCGAAAGCCCCGATTCCCGTTTTGCCCCAGCCCTCCGAAAGCCCCGAAGCCCCCGCGATCCTGGTAGGGGTGGACCTCGGCCTGCCGCACTTCGATGCCGAGCTCGAGGAGCTCGGTGAACTGGCGCGCACCGCCGGCCTGGAACCGGTGGCGCGCCTGACCGCGCGCCGCAAGGCGCCCGACGCAGCCCTGTTCGTGGGCCGCGGCAAGGCCGACGAAATCAAGGCGCTGGCCGAGCAGACCGGCGCCACCGAAGTGCTGTTCGACCAGTCGCTCAGCCCCGGCCAGCAGCGCAACCTGGAGCGCCACCTGGGCCTGCCCGTCAACGACCGGACGCTGCTGATCCTGGAGATCTTCGCCCAGCGCGCCCGCAGCCACGAGGGCAAGCTGCAGGTCGAGCTGGCCCGCCTGCAGTACGTCAGCACCCGGCTGGTGCGGCGCTGGTCGCACCTGGAGCGCCAGACCGGCGGCGCGGGCGTGCGCGGCGGCCCGGGCGAGAAGCAGATCGAACTGGACCGCCGCATGATCGGCGACGCCATCCGGCGCACCCGCGAGCGGCTGGACAAGGTCAAGCGCCAGCGCCACACCCAGCGCCGCCAGCGCGAACGCCAGGGTGCCTTCACCATCTCGCTGGTCGGCTACACCAACGCCGGCAAGACCACCCTCTTCAATGCACTGGTCAAGGCGCGGGCCTATGCCGCCGACCAGCTGTTCGCGACGCTGGACACCACCACGCGGCGGCTCTACCTCGAGGACGAGGAGGGCGGCACCGGCGGGCGCTCGGTGTCGCTGTCGGACACGGTCGGGTTCATCCGCGACCTGCCGCACGGGCTGATCGACGCGTTCCAGGCCACCCTGCAGGAAGCCGCGGACGCCGACCTGCTGCTGCACGTGGTGGACGCGTCCAATCCGCACCATCCCGAGCAGATCGAGGAAGTGCAGCGCGTGCTGCACGAGATCGGCGCCGACAAGGTGCCGCAAGTGCTGGTCTTCAACAAGCTCGACGCGCTCGAGCCCTCGCAGCGGCCACGCCGGCTGGCCGATCGGGTCGAGATCGAGGGCACGCAGGTGCGCCGCCTGTTCGTCAGCAGCCGCACCGGCGAGGGGCTGGCCGAACTGCGCCAGGAGCTCGCGGCTCGCGCGGCGCGGGCCAGCCCATCCATGCATCCCGGCAGTGAATTGCACGATGCCGCCGCCTGATTGGGCACAATCGGCCCAGCCACGAAAAGAAACAGACCCTGGAATGAAGCTTCACGCCCCCCGCATGCTGGCCGCGCTGTCCTGGCGCCTCAGAGGCATGTTCAACCTCAACGACCCGCGCTGGGGGCGCGGCAACGGCAACGGCGACGACGGCAAGGACAACCGGCCGGACCCCCAGCGTCCCGACGGCCCGCGCGGTCCCAACCAGGGGCCGCCCGACCTCGACGAACTCTGGCGCGACTTCAACCGCCGGCTGGGCGGGCTGTTCGGCGGCGGCCGCGGCCGCCGCCCCGATCCGAACGGCAACTTCCAGCCCGACATGAAGAGCGCCGGCATCGGCATCGGCCTGATCGTCGCCGTGCTGCTGCTGATCTGGCTGGGTACCGGCTTCTTCATCGTGCAGGAAGGCCAGCAGGCCGTGATCACGCAATTCGGCCGCTACAAGGCCACCGTGGGCGCCGGCTTCAACTGGCGCCTGCCGTACCCGATCCAGCGCCACGAGGTCGTCTACGTCACGCAGATCCGCTCGGTCGACATCGGCCGCGACGCCGTGATCAAGGCCACCGGCCTGAAGGAATCGGCGATGCTGACCCAGGACGAGAACATCCTGGACGTCAAGTTCTCGGTGCAGTACCGGCTGAAGGACGCGCGCGCCTACCTGTTCGAGATCAAGAACCCGGCCGAGACGGTGGTGCAGGCCGCCGAGACCGCCGTGCGCGAGGTGGTCGGCAACATGCTCATGAACGCGGCCCTCGGCGAGGAGCGCGAGCAGATCGCCCCGCGCGTGCGCGGCGTGATGCAGTCCATCCTGGACCGCTACAACTCCGGCGTCGAGATCGTGGCCATCAACCTGCAGCAGGGCGGCGTGCGCGCGCCCGAGCAGGTGCAGGCCGCGTTCGACGACGTCAACAAGGCGAGCCAGGAGCGCGAGCGCCTGAAGAACGAGGGCGCCGCCTACGCCAACGACGTGATCCCGCGCGCGGCCGGGTCCGCGGCGCGCCTGCGCGAGGAAGCCGAGGCCTACAAGGCGCGCGTGGTGGCCACCGCACAGGGTGACGCGCAGCGGTTCCGCTCGGTGCTGGCGGAATACCAGAAGGCGCCGCAGGTGACCCGCGACCGCATGTACCTGGAGACCATGCAGCAGGTCTATGCCAACGTCACCAAGGTGATGGTGGACACGCGCCAGGGCTCCAACCTGCTGTACCTGCCGCTCGACCGGATCATGCAGCAGGTCGCCTCCGGCGGTTCGACCCTGGTGCCGCCGGAACCCGCGGCCGGCTCCGGCAACGCGCCGTCGAGCAACACCTCCACCGATCCACGCACCCGCGACAACGCCCGCAGCCGCGAGCGCGAGACGCGCTGACCCCGGGAGCGCGAGAGAACATGAACCGAATCGGATTCTTCGCCGCGGCCGCCCTGGTGGTGCTGGCCCTGCTCAGCTCCATGCTCTTCGTGGTCGACCAGCGCCAGTTCGGCGTGGTCTATGCCCTGGGGCAGATCAAGGAAGTCATCACCCAGCCGGGCCTGAACTTCAAGCTGCCGCCGCCGTTCCAAAACGTCAGCTACATCGACAAGCGCCTGCTCAACCTCGACGGCAACGACACCACCCCGGTGCTGACGGCCGAGCGGCAGCCGGTGGTGATCGACTGGTACGTGCGCTGGCGCATCACCGACCCGACCCAGTACATCCGCAACGTCGGCCTGGACGAGGCCACCGGTGCCAACCGCCTGAGCAATGCGGTGCGCAGCGCCTTCAACCAGGAAGTCAACAAGCGCACCGTGCGCGAGCTGCTGTCCTCCGAGCGCGACGAGGTGATGGAGGACGTGAAGGCGCAGGTGCTGGCGCAGGTCAAGGGCGCGCAGCCCTGGGGCATCGACGTCGTTGACGTGCGCGTGACGCGGGTCGACTACAGCGAGGCCATCACCGAATCGGTCTACCGCCGCATGGAGGCCGAGCGCAAGCGGGTGGCCAACGAACTGCGCTCGACCGGTGCGGCCGAGAGCGAGAAGATCCGCGCCGACGCCGACCGCCAGCGCGAGGTGATCATCGCCAACGCCTACCGCGACGCCCAGAAGATCAAGGGCGAGGGCGATGCGCAGGCCGCCGCGGTCTACGCCGACGCCTTCGGCCGCGACCCGCAGTTCGCCCACTTCTACCGCAGCCTGGAGGCGTACCGCGCCACCCTGAACAAGCGCAGCGACCTGCTGGTGGTGAACCCCGACGGATCGGAGTTCTTCCGCGCGTTCGGCGGCGGCACGGGCGGTGGCCAGGGCGCCAGGAAGTAGGGATTGGACGGCTCGACCTTGTGGGCCGCACTGGCCCTGGTGCTCGTCTTCGAAGGCCTGTTCCCGCTGCTGGCCCCCCGCGGCTGGCGCGACACCTTCCGCAAGCTGCTGGAATTGCGCGACGGCCAGTTGCGGTTCTTCGGCCTGTGCAGCGTCGGGCTGGGCCTGCTGCTGCTGTTGCTGGTGACCTGATCCCCGGGTCGCCCCCGAGTGCCTCGGCCGCCCTTGGCTGAGCCGGTCCAGGCACGGCCGGTAGAATCCCTCTTTTAACAGCACCCCCTGCCATGTCCGCCTGGGTCCTGCCGGATCACATCGCCGACGTCCTGCCCTCCGAGGCCCGGCACATCGAGGAATTGAGGCGCCAGCTGCTCGACACCGCCCGCGGCTACGGCTGCGAACTGGTGATGCCGCCGCTGCTGGAGCACCTGGAGTCGCTGCTCACCGGCACCGGCGAGGCGCTCGGCCTCCAGACCTTCAAGCTGGTGGACCAGCTCTCGGGCCGCACCCTGGGCCTGCGGGCCGATACCACGCCGCAGGTCGCGCGCATCGACGCCCACCTGCTCAATCGCACCGGCGTGGCCCGCCTGTGCTACTGCGGCCCCGTCCTGCACACCCGTCCCGACCGGCCGCACGCCACGCGCGAGCCGCTGCAGTTCGGCGCCGAGATCTACGGCCATGCCGGGCTGGAGGCCGACCGCGAGGTGCTGCTGCTGGCGCTGGACTGCCTGCGCGCGACCCAGGTCCCGCCGCTCACCGTGGACCTGGCGGATGCGCGCATCGTGCGCGCGCTGTTCGCCGGCGTGCTGGTCGACCCGCGCGTGCTGGGCGAGGTGCACGCCGCCCTGGCGGCCAAGGACGCCACCGCCCTGGCCCGGCTCACCCGCGACTTCCCGGCGCCGTCGCGCGAGGGGCTGGCGGCGCTGGTCGACCTGTACGGCGACGCCACGGTGCTGGCCGAGGCGCGCCGCGTGCTGCCTGCCACGTCCGCGATCGGCCAGGCGCTGGACCAGCTCGAATGGCTGGGCCGCGACCTGGGCGAGGCCACCGTGACCTACGACCTGGCCGACCTGCGCGGCTACGCCTACTACAGCGGCATGCGTTTCGGCATCTACACGCCGGGCGCCACCGACGCACTGGTGCGCGGCGGGCGCTACGACGAGGTGGGCGCGGTGTTCGGGCGCAACCGGCCGGCGGTCGGCTTCTCGCTGGACGTGCGCGAGCTGGTCGGGGTCGCCGCCGCGCGGCCGCTGAAGGCCGCCATCCGCGCGCCCTGGGGCGAGCAGCCCGAGCTGCGAGCCGCCATCGCGCGACTGCGTGCCGCCGGCGAGACGGTGGTGTGCATGCTGCCCGGGCACGAGAGCGTGGTGGACGAGTTCCACTGCGACCGCGAGCTGGCCGAACAGGCCGGCCGCTGGGTCGTGCGCGCCCTCTGATTCATTCTCCTTCTCCGGTTTTCAGGCATGAACAAGACAACGGGTCGCAATGTGGTCGTCGTCGGCACCCAGTGGGGCGACGAGGGCAAGGGCAAGCTGGTGGACTGGCTCACCGAGATGGCGCAGGGCGTAGTGCGCTTCCAGGGTGGCCACAACGCCGGGCACACGCTGGTGATCAACGGCGTGAAGACCGCGCTGCACCTGATCCCCAGCGGCATCATGCGCCCCGGCGTCAAGTGCTACATCGGCAACGGCGTCGTGCTGTCGCCGGCCAAGCTGTTCGAGGAAATCGAAGGGCTGGAGAAGGCCGGCGTCGAGGTGCGCTCTCGCCTGCGCATCAGCGAGGCCTGCCCGCTGATCCTGCCCTTCCACGCCGCGCTGGACGTGGCGCGCGAGGCGCTGCGGGAGAAGGGCGGCAGCGAGAAGATCGGCACCACCGGCCGCGGCATCGGCCCGGCCTACGAGGACAAGATCGCCCGCCGCGCGCTGCGCGTGCAGGACCTCAGGCATCCGCAGCGCTTCGCCGAGAAGCTCAAGGTGCTGCTCGAGCTGCACAACCACGTGCTCACCACCTACCTGCAGGCGCCGGCGGTGGACTACCAGCAGGTGCTGGACGAGGCGCTGCGCCTGGGCGAGCAGCTCGTCCCCATGATGGCCGACGTCTCGCGCGAGCTGAACGAAGCGCACCGCCATGGTGACAACCTGCTGTTCGAGGGCGCGCAGGGCACGCTGCTGGACGTGGATCACGGCACCTACCCGTACGTCACCTCGAGCAACTGCGTGGCCGGCAACGCGGCCGCCGGCGCCGGGGTGGGGCCGGGCATGCTGCACTACATCCTGGGCATCACCAAGGCCTATTGCACCCGCGTCGGCGGCGGCCCGTTCCCCACCGAGCTGGATTGGGAGAAGCCGGGCACCGTCGGCTACCACCTGTCGACCGTGGGCGCCGAGCGCGGCGTCACCACGGGCCGGCCGCGCCGTTGCGGCTGGTTCGACGCGGCGCTCCTGAAGCGCAGCGCCCAGGTCAACGGGCTGTCGGGCCTGTGCATCACCAAGCTCGACGTGCTGGACGGCCTGGAGGAACTGAAGCTGTGCACCGGCTACGAGCTCGATGGCGAGCAGGTCGACATCCTGCCGCTGGGCGCCGACGAGATCGCGCGCTGCAAGCCGATCTACGAGACGCTGGAGGGCTGGAGCGAGAGCACCGTCGGCGTCACCGAGTACGACAAGCTGCCGGTCGCCGCGCGCCTGTACCTGCAGCGCATCGAGCACGTGACCGGCGTGCCCATCGATATCATCTCGACCAGCCCGGACCGCGACCACACGATCATGATGCGGCATCCGTATCTGGCGTGACCGCCCGACCCCCGCCAACAGCCTCCAGCACCCAGTCCCAAGCCCCATGTTGACCGAAGACGGCAAGCACCTGTACGTGAGCTACGACGAGTACCACAACCTGATCGAGAAGCTCGCGATCAAGGTGCACCAGTCGGGGTGGACCTTCGACACCATCCTGTGCCTGGCGCGCGGTGGCATGCGCCCGGGCGACATCCTCTCGCGCATCTTCGACAAGCCGCTGGCCATCATGTCGACCAGCTCGTACCGGGCCGAGGCCGGCACGGTGCAGGGCCACCTGGACATCGCGCGCTACATCACCACCCCCAAGGGCGAGATCGCCGGCAAGGTGCTGCTGGTGGACGACCTGGCCGACTCCGGCCACACGCTGCACCGGGTGGTGGACCTGCTGCGCACCAGCTACAAGCCGATCACCGAACTGCGCAGCGCGGTGATCTGGACCAAGGGCCTGTCCACCTTCACGCCGGACTACTCGGTCGAGTTCCTGCCCAGCAACCCCTGGATCCACCAGCCCTTCGAGGGCTACGACGCGATGGGCCCGGACAAGCTGCTGGAGAAGTGGAAGATCTGAGCGGCCCTCACTCGGGGCAGCCCAGGCCTTCGGCCACCACTTCCTCGCCCAGGTAGTCGAGGAAGCTGCGCACCGCCGGCGTCATGCCGCGCCGCGACGGGAACACCGCATGCAGCACGCCGGAGGGCGGCTCCCAGCCCTCCAGCACCGGCACCAGCCGGCCGTCTCGCAGTTCCTGCCGGCACAGGTAGTCCGGCAGCACCGACATGCCGATGCCGCCCAGCACCAGGTGCTTGAGCGTCAGCATGTCGTCCGCGGCGCAACGCGGGTGGTGCTGCAGGGTCCAGGTGCGTCCTTCCGGTCCCAGCAGCCGCCACTGGGCCCGACCATCCAGCGCCGACATGGACACGGTCGGCAGGCCGGCGAGGTCCTCGGGCGAGGCCGGGCGGCCGGCGCTGTCCAGCAAGGCGGGCGAGGCCAGCAGCATGGTGCGCGTCACGCCGAGCCGCTTGACCACCAGGCTGCCGCTGTTGTCCAGCGTGGCCCGCACGCGCAGCGCCACGTCCACGCCTTCGTCCACCAGGTCCACCACTCGGTTGGTGATCTCCATCTCGAGCCGCACGCGGGGATGCATTGCCAGCCAGCGCGGCAGCACCGGGGCCAGGGTGGTCTGGGCCACGGTCACCGGGCAGGTCACGCGCAGCGTGCCCTGCGGCTCGCTGCGCACCTGCGCCACCGCGTCGTAGGCCGCCTGCGCCTGCTCACGCAGGGCCGAGCAGTGGCGGTAGTAGGCCTCGCCGGCCGGCGTCAGCGACAGCTTGCGGGTGGTCCTGTGCAGCAGGCGCACGCCCAGCTGCGTCTCGAGTTCCGCGACCCGCCGCGAGAGCGTGGACTTGGGCAGGCCGAGCTTGCGGGCAGCGGCGGCAAAGCCGCCCTGCTCCACCACCTCGGCGAAGAAGACCATGTCGTTGAGGTCCTGCATGGCCTCTATTGTCTCATTTTTGGAACGAACAAACCCGTTTCGACCGGCTTATCAGAAGCAAGTCGTGGCCGCACCATTGGTGACCGATTCAAAAACAGGACGATCACCATGAAGCTCTTGCACATCGACTCCAGCGCCCTCGGCGGCGCCTCCGCGTCCCGCCAGCTGACGGCGCAGGTCGCGCGCGAATGGGTCCAGGCCCACCCCGGCACGACCGTGGAGTACCTCGACCTGGTGGCGGACGCCCCCAGCCACATCGACCAGCACTCACTGGGCTTCCGCCTGGGCCAGGAGGCGACCACTGACCGCCAGCGGAAGGAAAACGCCCTCAGCGAGCGGCTGGTGAGCCAGTTCCTGGCGTCCGACGTGGTGGTGGTGGGCGCGCCCATGTACAACTTCAGCATCCCCAGCCAGCTCAAGGCCTGGATCGACCGCATCGCGCAGGCCGGCCGCACCTTCCGCTACACCGCGGAAGGCCCGGAGGGGCTGGCCAAGGGCAAGACCGTGGTCGTGGTGTCCAGCCGCGGCGGCGCCTACGCGGGCACGCCGTACGAGGCCGCGATGGACCACCAGGAGAGCTACCTGCGTACCGTGTTCGGCTTCTTCGGCATCACGGACGTGCGGATCGTCCGGGCCGAAGGCCTGGCGATGGGCGACGAGGGCCGCAACAACGGCATGGCCGCGGCGGGTCGCGACATCCGCGCGCTGTTCGACGCGCCGGCCAACGAGGCGGAGAAGCTCGCCGCCTGAGCGTTCGGATGAAGGACAAGGGGTGCGCGCTACCATCGAACGATGCCCCCGCGTCCCACCGAGCTCATCCACCATCCCTACGTTCCGCCGGCCGGCTTCGAAGCGCCGCAGGCGGGCGTGTTCAAGGCGTCCACCGTCCTGTTTCCTTCCGTCGCGGCACTGCGCGCGCGCGACTGGAAACACAAGGACGGCTACACCTACGGACTGCACGGCACGCCCACCACCTTCCTGCTGGAAGAACGCATCGCCACCCTGGAAGGTGGACGGCAGTGCCTGCTCGTGCCCAGCGGGCTGGCGGCGATCGCCAACGTGAACTGCGCGCTGCTGGCGGCCGGCGACGAGGTGCTCCTGCCGGACAACGTCTATGGCCCCTCGCGGCTCATGGCCGAGGGCGAACTGGCGCGCTGGGGCATCTCGTACCAGCGCTACGACCCGATGCAGCCGGCCGACCTGGAGCGGCGCCTGACGGACAAGACACGGCTGGTCTGGCTGGAAGCGCCCGGCTCGGTCACTATGGAATTCCCACCGCTGGCCCAACTGGCCCGGCTGTGCCGGCAACGCGGCATTACCACCGCGCTGGACAACACCTGGGGCGCCGGGCTCGCCTTCAACGGATTCGACCTGGCCGCGGTGCCCGGCAGCGGCGCCGACATCGTGGTGCACGCCCTGACCAAGTACCCGAGCGGCGGGGGCGACGTGCTGATGGGCAGCATCGTCACGCGCGACGAGGACCTGCACGTGCGCCTCAAGCTCTCGCACATGCGCATGGGCTGGGGCGTGGGCGGCAACGACGTGGAACTGGTGCTGCGCTCGCTGCCCAGCCTGGAGCTGCGCTATCGCGCCCAGGACGCCGCAGCGCGCGGACTGGCCCGCTGGCTGCAGCAGCGGCCGGAGGTCGCCCAGGTGCTGCATCCGGCCATCGAGGGCTCGCCCGGCCACGAGCACTGGCGCGAGCTGTGCGGCGAGAGCGGCCTGGCCGCAGGGCTGTTCTCGATCGTGTTCCACGAGCGCCATTCGCCGGCCCAGGTGGATGCCTTCTGCGATGCGCTGCAGCTGTTCCGGCTGGGCTACTCATGGGGCGGCCCCGTCAGCCTGGCCGTGCCCTACGACATCCCCGCCATGCGCAGCGCCGGGACTTGGCCGCATCGCGGCGTGCTGGTGCGCCTGGCCATCGGCCTGGAGGATCCGGCCGACCTGCAGGCCGACCTGGCGCGGGCGCTCGAGGCCCTGGCGGGCGCCTGAAGCCGGCGCTCAGGCGGTGGCCGGTACCGGCCCCCTGTGCGCGCTGGCGCGCAGCTGGCGCAACGCCGCCACCGTGTCGGCCAGGCTCTGTTCCAGCGGCACCTCCTGCCGCCAGCCGAGTTCGCGCCGGGCGCGTTCGTTGGACATGGTCCAGTGCATGCCGCCCACCGCAGCCGCGAAATCGCGGTTGACCATTCGGGGTGTCCCCAGCATGCGGTGGTTGATCCAGTCGAACAGCGGTACCAGCGGCAGGGCGAAGCGGGGGATCAGGGGGCCCGGCGCGGGGACGGACGGATCGATCTGGCGCAGGAGCCGGATCATCTCCGAGAAGGATGGGAGCACGTCGTTGCAGAGGATGAACCGTCCCTGCGCCTCGCTTTCGGCGGCCAGCACGTGGCCGCGCACCACGTCGCGCACGTCGGCGGCCGGGAAATTCTGGTCCGGCACGCCGGCCTTGAACGCACCCAGCAGCATGGCCTCCACGGCATCCGTGCTGGACGTGCTGCGCGTGAATCCCGGTCCCAGCAGCGCACCCGGCAGCACGGCCACCATGTCGACGCCGCGCGTGCGGGCGATGCGCCAGGCCTCCTGCTCGGCCAGGGTCTTGGCCCGGTGGTAGGGCAGCCGGAAGTCGGTGCGCCAGTCGTCTTCCGTCGTCGCGCGACCGCCCTTGGGCATCAGCGGCAGGGTCACGACCGAGGACGTCAGCACGAGGCGGCGCACACCCTTGCTGGCCGCCGCATTCACCGCGGCGCGCGCGCCTTCGATCGAGTCGCGGACCATCTCGTCGGCCTCGGCGGCGCTTGAGGTGTAGTTCTTGTAGGTCGCCGCGAGGTGGAACAGCAGGTCGACCCCGGTCGCCACCTCGCTGAAGCGGCGCTCGTCACTGACGTCGAGCGACTGCAGTTCGACGCCCGGCATGGCCAGCCCGGCCGTGCGGGCGGGGTCGGCGGTGTCGCGCACCGTCGCCCTCACCCGATAGCCGCGCTGCACCAGCGCCGGGACCAGGTTGCGCCCGAGGTGCCCGTTCGCGCCCGTGACCAGTACCAACCGGTTGCTGTCCATGTTCGGCTCCTGTGCGCCCTGTCGGCGGCGGCGAAATCTAGTCGACGGCGGCCGGGTGTTCAACCCGCTTCCACGGTCGGGCTGCACGATCGCGGTGGCGCGCGCCCGATGGCGTACAGTGGGGCCATCCCAACCCACCGGAACCAGCGCAGTGGCGACACCCAACTACGGATACGAGAAGCGGCAACGGGAGCTGGCCAAGAAGCGCAAGAAGGAAGAGAAGCTCAAGGCCAAGGCCGAACGCAAGAGCGGCACCAGCCCGGGCGAGGAAGAGGCCGGAGACAACGCCGCCGAACCGTCCGACGAGTCCGCGGCACCGGCCGACCAGCCGCCGCAGACCTGAGCGTCACCCGGCCGTCGCGGCGAGCTCGCGGGCCATCTTCTCCAGGCTGGCGGCGCTGCGATCGGCCAGCACGCAGGGCCGGGCCTGGCCGTACTGCGCGAAGTTGCGCGCGATCGAGGCCGAATAGCCCGGGTCGTAATGCGTGAGCAGCAGTTCGCGCACCACGGTTTCCACCTCGCCGGCACGCACCAGCTCCTGCCAGCGCCCGACCACCGCCTTGCCGCGCAGCTGGGTCAGCGCCGCGAGCCGCTGGCAGAACAGCTCGGGGTCCTGCACGAAGAAGGCGTAGTCCTCCAGCAGCAGCGCGACGCGCTCGTCGTCCGGCAGTTCCAGCCGCAGGCAGGGACTGGCGCGCATGGCGGCGATCAGCGCCTCCGGCACCGCCACGTTGCCGACCTTGCGGCTCTCGCTTTCGACGAACACGGGCCGTGCCGGGTCGAGCTTTCGCAGGGCGTCCCAGACCTGGGTGTCGAAGGCCTTCTGGCTGGGCTGCGGCTGGCCGGGGATCAGCCCCAGGACCGAGCTGCGGTGCCGCGCCAGGCCTTCCAGGTCCAGCACCTGCGCGCCGGCGGCCGCCAGCGCATGCAGCAGCCGCGTCTTGCCGACGCCGGTGGGACCGCAGACCACGCGATAGTGCAGGCGCTGCGCGAGGTCCGGCAGCTGCGCCAGCACGGCGCCGCGGAAGGCCTTGTAGCCGCCCTCGACCAGAGTGACGCGGAAGCCGATCTGGTCGAGCACCAGCGAGAGCGCACCGCTGCGCTTGCCGCCGCGCCAGCAATAGACCAGCGGCTGCCAGCCCTTGGGCCTGGCCAGCACCTCTCGCTCGATGTGGCGCGCGACGTTGGCGGCGACCAGGGCCGCGCCGATCTTGCGCGCCTCGAAGGGGCTGTCCTGCACGTAGATGGTGCCTACGCGCGCTCGCTCCTCGTCGTTCAGCGAGGGCCAGTTCACCGCGCCGGGCAGGTGGTCCTCGGCGTACTCCGACTCGCTGCGCGCGTCGATGACGGTGTCGAACCCGGACAGCCGCGCCGCTGCCTCGGCGGCCGGCAGGACCTGCACGCTCACTTCAGCAGCTTCCTCAGTTCAGGCCAGACGTTGGCCAGCATGCGCGGCTGCGCAGCCTCGTTGGGATGGATGCGGTCGGCCTGGAACCACTTCACGGCATCCGGCCCGTCGGCGATGCCGTCGAGGAGGAAGGGCACCAGCGCCGCCTGGTGCTCGCGCGCGACCTGGGCGTACAGCTCGGCGAATCGCTGGCCGTACTGGGCGCCGTAGTTGGGCGGCAGCTGCATGCCCACCAGCAACACACGGGCACCGGCCTTCGCCGCTGCCTGCACCATGGCGGACAGGTTGGCCCGGGTCATCTCCAGGGGGAGGCCGCGCAGCGCATCGTTGCCGCCCAGCTCGATCACCACGTGGGTGGGCCGGTGCTTGGCCAGGAGGGCCGGCAGGCGCGAGCGCCCGCCGGAGGTGGTGTCGCCGCTGATGCTGGCGTTGACCAGGCGCGCATCGATCTTCTCGGCCGCCAGCTTGCGCTCCAGCAGGGAAACCCAGCCGCTGCCGCGTGGCAGGCCGTACTCGGCGCTGAGGGAGTCCCCGACCACCATGACCGTCGCGCCGGCGGCCAGCGCCGGCCCGGCCAGGGCGGCGGCCAGCCCAGCCGCGATAAAGTGCCTGCGCCTCAAGAAAAACGGACCTCCATGCCTGAACCCATCATCGCCGTCGAACACGTCCACAAGTCGGTGACCGATTCCACCGGGACGCTCGACATTCTGCGCGATATCGATTTCACCCTGGCCGAGCGCGAGACCGCGGCCATCGTCGGGGCCTCCGGCTCCGGCAAGAGCACGCTGCTGTCCATCGTCGCGGGGCTGGACACGCCCACGCGGGGCACGGTGCGGCTGGCGGGCGAGGACCTGTTCGCCCTGGACGAGGACCAGCGGGCCGCACTGCGCGCCCGCAAGCTCGGCTTCGTGTTCCAGAGCTTCCAGCTGATGGGCAACCTGACGGCGCTGGAGAACGTGATGCTGCCGCTGGAACTGGCCGGTCGGCGCGACGCGCGCAAGGCGGCCGCGGCCATGCTGCAGCGGGTCGGCCTGGGCGAGCGCCTGGGCCACTATCCCAAGGTGCTCTCGGGCGGCGAGCAGCAGCGGGTCGCGCTGGCGCGCGCCTTCGTCGTCGAACCGGCGGTGCTGCTGGCCGACGAGCCCACCGGCAGCCTCGACTTCGCCACCGGCGAGCGGGTGATGGACCTGATGTTCGAACTCAATCGCGAGCGCGGCACGACGCTGGTGCTGGTGACGCACGACCGCGCCATCGCGCAGCGCTGCGAACGCCGCATCACCATCGAGGCCGGGCACATCGTGGCCGGCTGAGCGCCCCCGGCGCGGCCGATAATCGGGCCGATGTCTTCCTCCGCCAAAGTCCTGTTCGGGTTCCATGCCGTCGGGGTGCGGCTGAAGACGGCGCCGCAGACGGTGCTCGAAGTGTTCTTCGAGCCCACGCGCCGCGACGCGCGCATGCGGCAGTTCCTCGAGCGGGCGCGCGAAGCCGGCGTGCGGCTGATCGAGGCCGACGCCCTGCGCATCGCCAAGCTGGCCGGCAGCCATGGCCACCAGGGCGTGGCCGCCCGGGTGGCTCCGCTGCCGGCGGCTCGCTCGCTCGACGACCTGCTCGACCAGGTGCAGGGGCCGCCCCTGCTGCTGGTGCTCGATGGCGTGACCGACCCGCACAACCTCGGCGCCTGCCTGCGGGTCGCCGACGGCGCCGGCGCCCACGCGGTGATCGCGCCCAAGGACCACGCGGTCGGCCTCAATGCCACCGTCGCCAAGGTCGCCAGCGGCGCCGCCGAGACCATGCCCTACTTCATGGTCACCAACCTGGCGCGCACGCTGGGCGAGCTCAAGGAACGCAACATCTGGTGCATAGGCACCAGCGACGATGCGCCGCGCACGCTGTACCAGGCCGACCTGAAGGCGCCGGTCGCGCTGGTGCTGGGCGCCGAGGGCAGCGGCATACGCCAGCTCACCCGCAAGACCTGCGACGAACTGGTCTCCATCCCCATGTGCGGGGCCGTCGAGAGCCTGAATGTCTCGGTGGCCAGCGGCATCTGCCTGTACGAGGCCCTGCGGCAACGCTCATGACCCTCGATGCGGTGCGCGGCTGGATCGCGGCAGCCGACCGCGTGGCCGTGCTCACCGGCGCCGGCATGAGCGCCGAGTCGGGCGTGCCGACCTTCCGCGATGCCCAGACCGGGCTGTGGGCGCGGTTCCGGCCGGAGGACCTGGCGACCGAGGCCGGCTTCCGGGCCGATCCGCAGCGGGTGTGGGACTGGTATGCGCAGCGGCGCGAGGCGATGCGGCACGTGGTGCCGAACGCGGGCCACCTGGCGCTAGCGGATTACGCCCGGCGCCACCCGGGGCGGCTCACGCTGGTCACGCAGAACGTCGACGGCCTGCACCAGCGCGCCGGCAGCGAGGGCGTGCTGGCGCTGCACGGCAACATCGTGGACGACACCTGGTTGGAAGCGCCGCGCGCCTGCTGCACCGCGCAGGCGCCGCTGGCCGGCCGGCCGCCGCGGTGCCCGACCTGCGGCAACCTGCGGCGTCCCGCCGTGGTCTGGTTCGGCGAGATGCTGCCGCTCGCCACGCTGGACGCCGCGGAGCGGGCGGCCGAGTCCTGCGACCTGATGCTGGTGGTCGGCACCAGCGGCATGGTCCATCCCGCCGCCGGCCTGGCGCAGGTGGCCGCCGATGCCGGGGCTCGCGTGGTGGTCCTCAACCCGCATCCGAGCGAGCTGGATGCGGTCGCCGACCAGGTCCTGCGCGGCACCGCCGCCACGCTGCTGCCGCCCCTGCTGGCGGATTGAGCGTCAGACCAGCCCGAACCAGCCCAGCAGCGCACCGGCGCCCAGCAGCCACAGCAGGTGGATGCGGGTGCGCCACACGACCAGCGTCGCGACGAGCGCCACCGCCCACAGCGGCGCGTCGCTCCATTGCGGGTGCTCGCCCGAGGCCAGCACCCAGCCCGTGGCGACGAGCAGCGACACCACGATGGGCGCCATGCCCTGCTTGAAGGCGCGCACGGCGCGCAGGTCGCGGTTGCGATGGCCCCATTGCGCCGCGAAGTAGGTCAGGGTGGTGCTGGGCAGCAGGATGCCGAACAGGGTCACCGCCACGCCGGCCAGGGCCAGACCCAGGCCGCCGGCGTTCAGGCCGACCTGCCATCCCATCAGGGCGACGAACAGCACGTTCGGCCCGGGCGCGGCCTGCGCGATGGCGACCGAGGAACTGAACTGCAGGTCGGTCAGCCAGTGGCGGTCCTGCACCAGGAAACGATGCATGTCGGGGGCGGTGGTGATCGCCCCGCCGATCGACAGCAGCGACAGCACCAGGAAGTGCAGCAGCAGCGACAGCCAGTCGGCGGCGGCCATCACGATCTGCATGGCGCGTCCTTCAGGCCCGCCCCAGGCGCAGCCAGGTCAGCAGGCACGACAGCCCGCCCAGCACCAGCAGCACGCCCAGCAGCGGCCAGCGCAGCACGGCGATGGCCACGAAGCTCGCGACGCCCAGCAGGGTGCAGGCGGCCGGGCCCAGCGGGTGCGTGCGCAGGGTAGGCACCAGCTTCAGCCCGGTGGCGGTGATCAGGCCGGCCGCGACCGCGCCCATGCCGCGCAGGGCGCCGGCCACCTGCGGCGAATCGGCAAAGCGCGAGTGCAGCAGCGCCAGCGCCAGCACCACGGCCAGCGGCGCCGCCAGCATGCCGGCCAGCGCCACCAGCGCGCCGCGCAGGCCGAAGTGGCGCGCGCCGATCATCAGCGAGAGGTTGACCACGTTCGGGCCTGGCATGATCTGGGCGACCGCCCAGTCCTCCACGAACTCCTCCCGGGTCAGCCATTTCTTGCGCTCGACCAGCTCGCGCTGCACCACGGCGAGCACGCCGCCGAAGCCCTGCAGGGCCAGCCAGGTGAAGGAGAGGAAGAGATCGGTGAGGGAGGCGGGCTGCGATCGACCCGAAGTCGCGCCTTCGGCCGGAGCACGCGGGGAACTCATGGGCGGCGATTATCCGTGGCGGTGGCGGCCAGCCACAGGCCGGCGGCGATGGGCAACAGCGCGAGCCATCCGGCCGCACCCGGCTGCTCCCCGAGCAGCAGCCAGCCCAGCAGGGCGGCGGTCACCGGATTGAGCGCGAGGAACACCGTCACCCGGGTTGGCGACTCGTGCTTGAGCGCGTATAGCCACCAGAAATAGCCGATGCCGCTGGACAGCCCGATGAAGGCGATCGCCGCCCAGGCGACCCCGCTGAAGGTCGCCAGCCGTGCCGGCCAGGCCTCCGGCAGCGCCAGCAGCGCCAGGGCCGCCACCGACGCCATCATCGCGAAGGCCGAGACCGGCACCACCGGGTAGCGCTGCAGGTAGGGCCGGTACAGCACGCTGCACAGCGCACCGGTGGCGGCCGCGCCCAGCACCGCCAGCTCGCCCCACCAGCCGCTGCCCTGTGCGCCCGCGTGCAGCTTGGGCAGCAGCGTCAGGCCGACGCCCGTGATCGACAGCACCACCCCGGCCAGCAGTCGCCACGAGGCCCGCTCCCGGCCCAGGGCGGCGGCCAGGGCCAGCGTGAGCAGCGGGAACAGGCTGAAGATGAGCGCCGCCGGCGCCGCGGCCACGCGCTGCAGCCCGAAATTGAGCAGGGCGATCAGTACGCCGAACTGGCCTATGCCCAGTGCCGCCATCGCGCCGAGGTCGCGGGCCGGAATCGGCCGCGGCATGGCGGCGAACGGCCGCAGCGCGAACGGCAGCAGGCAGGCGAAACCGATCGCGTAGCGCAGCATGGCCAGTGTGAGCGGCGGCACCTCGGCCACCGCGAACCGGGAAGCGACGATGGCGGCGCCGACCTGGACGCCGGTGGCCGCCGCGGCCCACAAGGCCAGGCTCATCGCGGAGTCGCGTCCTTCCCTGCGCAGGAGGATCGGAGGTCGGGCAGGAGCGCTCGGCGGGAGGGCGTCATCGGACCCGCGAGCTTACGCTGCGGCCGAGGCGGCACTGCGGTGCACGCGGCCGCCGCGAAGCAAGGGGACTCTCAGGACAAGGGCAAGCGGCTGGCCGCGAACGGCTTCCAGCACCCCTCGGGCTGCGCCAGCCGATGGGTGATCGCCTCCAGCGCGAGCGGGTGCATGGGCAGTTCGTCGTGTCGCGCCCCGGGCACCTCGATGTTCTCGCTGTCGGCCGACTCGGTTTCCTGGCACTGCGCCCACTGCACCACGCCGTCGTCCTTGCTGTAGATCGAGGTGACCGGCACCGGCGGCCGCTGCCGCAGGCGCGTGCGCACGGCCAGGGGCATGCGTTCAGGGCCCGCATCCAGCAGGGCGAACACACGGCAGCGGCGCTGCGGGTCGGCTGCGGTGTTGAAGGGCGTCCCCAGCGTGATCACCTGGCGCACCAGCGTCCGGGCGCGCTTGGCCAGTTCGCGCGCATAGATGCCCGACAGGCCCCAACCCAGCAGGGTGAGGGGCGCCTGCGTGGCTTCGTACGCATCGAGCAGGCCGTCCTCCAGCTTGCGCAGCCAGCGCGCCAGCCCCATGCCTTGCGGCCCGTTGTCCACCCCCAGGCCCCAGTCGAAGGCACGGAATCCGGCCTGCTGCAAGGTGCGCTGCAAGTCCGCCGTGCTCTCGGGCCCCGCGCCCTCGCGCGGGAAGACGAGCACCGGCTGGCCGTCACCGGGGTACAGGCGCGCCTCGGGCGCCTGGCGCGCGGCCGGCGCCGGCACCAGGTCGAACAGCGGCTGCGCCAGCGAATCCCGCGCATGGATGGGCGACAGGCCCGACAGCAGACCGGTGTGGGTCATGCATTCCTCCCTTGCATGTGCCGCTGTGGCGCGGCGAGGACGCGATGCTAGGAAGCGCAGCGGCGGCAACGGCTGGGAGCAGGCGCTGTTACACCGTAGGACGCCGCCGACGTCCTGTAACGAACGGCTGGGGCAAGAAAAAGTCCCCCGGCCGTCGTGCGGCAGCGGGGGACGAAGGAGCCGGGGGAAGAAACTTGAAAAAAACCCGGCCACACGGTTGGATGCAGTCCTCACCTCCGGGTTCCTCCTGTCGAGCCACCTCCGAGCCATCCGCAGGAGCGCCGCTTCCAGGGCGGAAAACGTACGGTCGAGCCTCCCCGCGAAACGGCTCAGCCACACCCGTTTTTCCCGCGTGCATAAGTCACGATGAGGCCCCCGTATCGGCCCTTGCAGCGGATTTCGCTCGCCCGCAAAAACACCCGTCTGTAGGATTCAACTGACAAGAGAGGACTTGCATGTCTGATTTATCCGTCAGTTCCACTCCCACCCCCGAATTCGGCAAGGACGAGACGCCCTCCGGCGGCGGCCTCTGGCTGTCGATCAAGAAGGCAGCGTCGCGCGTGTCCGACTGGTTCGTGATCCAGAGCGCGGCCGTCAAGCTGCTGGTCGTGATCGTCGCCCTGATGATCCCGGTGACCGGGATCTACTCCTTCGTGCTGATGCAGAAGCAGGCCGCCGTCGCCGCCGAGGTGAAGGCCATGGCGCAGGCCGACGGCATCGCCGCGTTCGACGAGAGCAAGCCGGTCGTGTTCGGCACCGGCTCGGTGCTGAGCTTCGTGCAGAACAACCCGGTGGACCGCATCACGGTGATCTACAAGCCGCTGATGTGGAACGTCTCCGAGCGCTTCGTGCTGGTCGAGTCGGGTGGCAAGCAGTACGCCTACTACCCCTCCGACATGGAGACCAAGATCTTTGCCGACAAGGCGGTCTCGGCTCCCTGGAGCGCGCGGCTGAGCTTCGTGCCGCGGGCCGACCTGAACGAGTCCAGCCTGAAGATCCTGGAGCGCCTGGACCAGGGCTTCGAGGGTGCCCGCCCGCAGTCGGAGAAGGACGCCTGGAAGGCCGGCGTCTCCGGCGTGCTGTCGGCCGCGCTCACCCTGGGCCTGCTGGGCTTCCTGGCCTTCCAGCTCAAGGGCCACTTCAAGTCGCTCAAGTTCATCGAGCCCTCGCAGGTCAGCGGCTCGCTGGACGACCTGGTCGGCATGGACGACATCAAGTCCGAGGTCGCCCAGATCAAGGACCAGTACATGCGGCGCGCCGAGTACGCCGAGTACGGCATCAACAAGCCGTTCAACGTCATGTTCAGCGGCCCGGCCGGCACCGGCAAGACCAAGCTGGCCAGCTACCTGGCCAAGGAACTGCAGCTGCCGATCCTGTTCCACTCGGCGGTCAACCTGGAGACCGGCTACGTCGGGGGCGGCGCCAACACGCTGTCGCGCATCGTGTCCATGGCCAAGCGGCGCAAGCGCTGCATCGTGTTCCTGGACGAGGCGCAGGACCTGTTCATGAAGCGCGGCGGCCACCGCAAGTTCGACGACGACACCCAGAACATGCTGCTGGCGGTGCTGGACGGCGTGCGCACCAAGAACGACGCCGAGATCATCTGGATCGTCGCGTCCAACTTCAACAGCGAGCAGATGCAGATGGACGAAGCCATGCTGCGCCGCTTCCAGATGAAGGTGGACTTCCGGCTGCCCAACCGCGAGGAGCGGCAGGCCATCATCGAGCACTACCTGTCGCAGCGCGCCGAGAAGGTGCTGCCGGACCTGGACCTGCGCCACCTGGTGGAGATCACCGAAGGCCGCAGCCCGGCCGACCTGGAGACCATCGTCAACCAGGCCGGGATCACCGCGGTGCAGGCCGGCATCATGATCGGCACCGACACGCTGATGCAGGCGGCCGAGCGCGTGATGGTCGGCAACGTCAACAGCAACGCGACCAAGGAGCGCGAGCGTGACCGCCGTGTGATCGCCATCCACGAGTGGGGCCACTTCCTGGTCGACTTCGAGCAGGAGCGCAAGAAGGCCGGCGGCGACTGGGAGGCCATCCTGGCCGAGATGAAGACCATCAAGATCTCGCTCAAGGCCAACCCGCGCAACAACGCGCTGGGCTTCGTGTTCCACAAGCAGGGCGCCAACCTGCTCAAGACCAAGGGCGACATCGAGCACGACGTGCGCGTGCTGCTGGGCGGCATGGCCAACGAGGAGCTGTTCTTCGGCGAGGAGGGCACGACCAACGGCGCCCACAACGACATCACTCGCGTCACCAAGCTGCTGCACCACGCGGTGGCCGAGATGGGGATGTACCGCAAGACCCGCCTGAACTTCGGCGCGCTGGCCAACGACGGCCAGGGCGGCCGCCAGCTCGACGAGGAGACGCGCAGCATCATGGAGGCGCAGAGCGAGCGACTGTACGGCGAGACCAAGGCCCTGCTGCTGCGGCAGAAGCCGCTGACCGAGCACCTGGCCGGCAAGCTGATGGAGCGCGGCGAGATGAGCCTGCGCGAGGCCCTGAACGAGATCCGCAGCTTCGAGGCGGCGTGCTGGTCCTTCAACACCCGCATGGGCCTGCAGCCGGCAGCCTGACCGCAGGCGCACGCCTTGCCACCCCGAGGGCCGCAGCGATGCGGCCCTTTTTCGTTGCCTGTCGGGTTGGCGGCATGCCACGGCTCGGCCGGGAACCGGTCCGTGACGCTGTTCGCAGTTGACCGCCAGCGCGTCGGCGGGGCTCCCTAGAACGGCCCCTTCTGCAGCCCTGATGAGCTCCGCTGCATGGCATCATTCGTTACAGATGTTCATGTTCCAGGATTCCGTGTCTTCGGGCGGCGCCCACGCGCCGGCAGCCTCGCCGGCCACGCGTCGCCCCGCGGCAGCCAGCCCTGCCGCCCGGGCCGAGCAGCCCGACGGTGCACCGGCGTCGCGCCGCGTGCTGGTGGTGGAGGACAACCCCGACGGCCTCGAGACGCTGGTGGCTCTGCTGTCCATGCTGGGCCACGTAGTGGAGGGCGCCGCCGACGGCCGCGAAGCGGTCGAGCGTGCTGCCGGTTTCCAGCCGGACGTCGTGCTGCTCGACCTCGGATTGCCCGTGATGGATGGCTTCGACGTGGCCCGCCAATTGCGACGGGACCCGCGCATGGCCGGTGTCTTCATCGCCGCGCTGACCGGCTGGGGATCCGAAGCCGATCGCCAGCGGACCGCCGAGGCCGGGTTCGACGCGCACCTGACCAAGCCGGTGGAACTGGCCGCGCTGGAGACCGTGCTGTCGCGTACTCGCTGCCGCAGCCCGGGCTGACGGGACGCGCGGCCGCGTCTCGCATGGCCTGCGCGAACACGCGATGGATGTCATGGCTGAGTTGACCTTCGGCTACGCTCGAGTCCCTTTCGCCCGCCGCCCACCCAGCAGTTGAGTCCCGCTTCCGCCGTTCCCGTTCCCGACAGTGCGGCGCCGCCCGAGCCGCCGCCCCAAGCGGGCCTGCAGGCCCTGCGCTGGCTGCCCTGGTTGTGCCTGCTGCTGCCCTTGCTGGCCTATGCCAGCGTCGGCCTCTACCGCTACCAGCAGTTGAGCGAGGAGACCGAGGTGCGGCTGGACCGGGCCCTGCGCATTGCCACCGAGCACGCCCTGCGGGTGATGGACACCACCGAGTCGCTGCTGGCCCGGGTGGTCGACATCTCGGCCGGCGCGAGCGATCGCATCGAACGGCAGGAGGCGGGCATCCACGCGCTGCTCGGCGAACTGGCGAAGAACAAGCCGCAGCTGCAGAACATCCTGGTGTTCGGCCCGCACGGCCGGCCGCTGGTGACCAGCCGCTTCTCGCCGGCGCCCGGTGTCGACGTCTCCGACCGCGACTACTTCCGCTGGCACGCCGAAGGCCGCGGCGGCGTGTACATCTCCAGGCCGCTGGTGTCGCGCACCACCGGCGAATCCTTCTTCGACGTCAGCGTCGCGCGGCTGGAACCGGACGGCCGGTTCGGCGGCGTGGTGTCCGTCAGCCTGCTGACCAGCTACTTCGAGAACTTCCACGGCGACCTCGCGGCCGACGAACCCGGCCTGGCGATCACCATGCTGCGCGAGGACGGGCTGGTCTTCACGCGCTGGCCGAACCTGGAAGTCCAGCCGCCCAGCCTCGCGCCGGACAGCCCGGTGATGTCGCGCATCCGCGCCGGCGCGATCGCCGGCACGGCGCACGGCGTGTCGTCGATGGACGGGCGCCTGCGGCTGCTCGCGTTCCGCAAGGTCGGCGGCTACCCGATCTACCTCGGGACCGGCATGGACACGCTGGAGATCCGCAAGCGCTGGCTGCGCGAGATGGGCTGGCTGGCGGCCTTCGGCATACCGCCCGTGCTGGCCCTGTTCATGGCCGTGCGGCTGGCCCTGCGGCGCAGCCGCGACGCGCTGGCGACCGCGCACCGGCTGCAGCAGGAAACCGAGGCCCGCCGCCGGGTCGAGGAGGCGCTGCTGCAGGCGCAGAAGCTGGAGGCGCTGGGCCGCCTGACCGGCGGCGTCGCGCACGACTTCAACAACGCGCTGATGGTGATCAGCAACAACCTGCTGCTGCTGAAGATGAAGCAGCCGCAGGCCGAGGGCCCGTACCTGGACTCGATCCGGCGCGCGGTCGGCTCCGCGACCAAGCTCACGCGGCAACTGCTGGCCTTCTCGCGCCGGCAGGCGCTGGTGCCCGAGCACGTCGTGCTGGCCGACCGGCTGCCCGCGATCCGCGACCTGCTGGGGCCGGTGCTGGGCAGCCGCATCCAGCTCACGGTCGAGGTGGCGCCCGGCACCCGCCCGATCCGCGTCGATGCCGCCGAGTTCGAGCTCGCCCTGCTGAACCTGGCGATCAATGCGCGCGACGCGCTGAAGCAGGACGGCCGGCTGGCGATCGCCGCGCGCAATGCCGGAGCGGACGAATTGCCGCCACTGGTCGACGGCCCGCTGGTGCTGGTGGAGGTCTCGGACAACGGCTGCGGCATTCCGCCCGAGGCGCTGGACCGCGTGTTCGAACCCTTCTTCACCACCAAGCCGGTGGGCGAGGGCACGGGCCTCGGCCTGAGCCAGGTCTACGGCCTGTGCCACCGGGCCGGCGGGACGGCCACGATCGAGAGCCAGCCGGGGCAGGGCACCCGCGTGCGCATGTACTTCCCGCCGGACCCGCAGGAGCCGGTGAAGGACGACACGTTGCCGTCGATGCAGCAGCAGCTCTCGCTGCGCGTGCTGATGGTGGAGGACAACGTGGAGGTGGCAGCGGCGCTCGGCCCGGTGCTGGAGACCATGGGCTGCAGCGTCACCCACTTCGAACGGGCCGCCGCGGCGCTGGACTGGCTGGCGGCGCAGCCGACGCTGCCCGACCTGCTGCTCACCGACGTGGTCATGCCCGGCCCGATGGACGGCGTCGCGCTGGCCCGGGAAGTGCGCCGGCGCTGGCCTTCGCTGCGGGTGATCGTGATGACGGGCTATGCCGAGCAGCTCGAGGCGATCGCGCGACTGGGCTTCGACATCCTGCCCAAGCCCTGCACGCCCGAGGTGCTGCTGCAGACGCTGGGCCGCGCTTCGGCGGCGTGACGACATTCACGCCGTTGCAACCGCCTGTGTGATGTTGCACACCTGTTGCACATCGACACAGCGCTGCGGCCTAGCATGGATTCCATGCGCTACACCCGTGAAGAGTACGCCAACATGCAGGCCGTGCAGCGCCGCGTGGCGCGGGCGGAAGCGGACTACGCGCGCTTCCGTGCCGCCTACCTGGAGATCGCGCAGCACCAGCCCGACCACGAGGTCGCACTGGCCATGATAGGCGCCGACATGAACCGGGCCCACGCCTACCTGCAGGCCTTGATCGGCTTGCCACCCACCCCGTTCGAGAAGCAGCCCAGCGTGGTGGTGATGCGCGAGGCACGGCGGCTGGCGGAAGAAAAAGGCAAGCACTGAACCACTCGGGAAACGCGGCGCGTTTCCCGAGTGGTTCTCCGATCGGTCGGGGAAGGACCGGCAAAGCGCACCCTCGAAGGGTGTCCGCCCTGCATGTCATTCCGCGCGGACGGTTCGACCTGCGGCCGGTACCGGCTCCCTAGAATCGGCAGCTTGCACAGTCCCGCCACCCCCACCGAACCGATCCACGTCAGCGAGGCGCAGGCGCGCCGGCTGGTGCTGGTGCAGGCGCTGGAGGCGGCCGATCCGCAGGGGCGGCTGGTCGGCGCGGCCGAGCGCGAGCAGGCCGATCGCGAGGCGCTGGCCGCCACCGGCGATCCGGCGCGGGGCGAGCCGCTGGACGCCAAGGCCTGGCTGCTCGATCGTGCGGCTCGCGTCCTGGCCCTGCTGGAACACCGCCAGCCACGGCTCGCGGCCTTGCAGCAACCGCCGGCCTGGCAGGCCTGGCTGGCCTGGGGACTGCCGCTGCTGGCGCTGATTGCGGGCGGGCTGATCGAACGCATCGACAACCCGCGGCAGGTCAACCTGCTGTCGCCGCCGCTGCTCGCCTTCCTGCTGTGGAACCTCGCGGTCTACGTGCTGCTCGCGCTGGCGGCGCTGTGGCCGCGCCGCCGTCCGGACGAACCGGGGCGCTGGGCGCGCCACCTGGTGGCGCTGGTCGAGCGCCCGCGCGGCGGCGTCGCGCAGCAGGTGGCGAACCGGTTCCGCCTGGGCTGGTGGCGCCTGGCCGGCGCACTGGAGGGCCAGCGCTGGCGGCGCCTGCTGCACACCTCGGCTGCGGCCTGGGCCGTCGGCGTGGCCGCCTCGATCGCCATCGGCGGGCTGGTGCGCGAATACCGCATCGGCTGGGAGAGCACTCTGCTGGAACTGCCCCAGGTGCACGCCTTCCTGCAGTTCCTGTTTTCGCCGGTGGTGGCCGTCACCGGCCTGGAGCCGTTCAGCCTGGACGAACTGGCGCGGCTGCATTTCGCCTCGGGCGAAGGCGTGGGCCGTGCCGAGGCGCGCCGCTGGGTGTTCCTCTACATGGCCCTGCTGGGCCTGCTGGTGGTGCTGCCGCGCGCGGCGCTGGCGCTCTGGGCGACGCTGCGGCAGCACTGGCTGGCCCGCTCGCTGACGCTGGACCTGGCGCACGAGGACTTCACGCCGCTGCTCGGCCGCGTGCGCCCCGCGCGCGTGCTGCTGGCCCTGGGCGGTGCGCCCGCCGAGGGCGTGCCACCGGTCCTGACGGTGTTCCGCCAGGCTTCGGGCGGTGCGATGGCCGCGCGCCCGGGCGAGCCCTTCACGCTGCTGACCACGGCTCGGGGCGACAGCCTGCAGTGCGTCGAGGTGCCGCCCGGCCAGGAAGCGCCGGTGGCGGAGAGGGCCGATGCGCCACGCAACCGCTGGCCGTCCTGGCTGCCGGTGCTGCGGCGTGCGGATTCGCCGCTGGCCTTGCCGTCCAGCCCCGCCGCCCTGCGGGCCGACCTGCTGGTTCTGTCCTGCGGGCGGCCGGACGAACTGGCGGCGTGGACCGGCCTGCTGCAGCAAGGCGGCTCGCCGGCGCTGCTGCTGGCGGGGGAGGGCTGCGAGTCCGCCTGTGCGGCGCTGCTGCGCCGTGCGCCCGCCGGTGGCGAGACCCTGCCCATGGCGGCGCTGCCCACCTGGCGCGAGGACGCCCGGCTGCGCGCCGCGATCGAGCGGCTGCTGCCGCCCTGGAAGGCGGCGGGTGCGCAGCGCTTGTGGACCGCGTGGGAAGAGCGGGCCCATGCCCGGCTGGTCGAATCCATGCGCCTGCTGGCGGCGGAAGTCGCGCAGGCCGCGCGCGACAGCGAGGAGCTCGGCACGCGCCCCACCGGCGTGCGGCAGCTGGTGGTGCGCGAGGAGCGCGAGGCCGGCCAGGCGGCGCGGCGGCAGGCGATGGCGTCGCTGCTGGCCCGCGTGCGCGAGCGCCAGTCCGGCGGTGATACGCGCCTGCGCGAACTGCACGGCGTAGAGGGCGGGGGCAGCTCGGCACTGGAAGATCACGCGCTGCCCGAGCGTTTCCGCATCGAGCAATCGGTGCACGAACCGCAGGCGGGACTGGCGGGCGCCGCCAGCGGCGCGGCGATGGGAGCGGCGGTGGACCTGATGACGGGCGGGCTGACGCTGGGCGCGGCCAGTGCCCTGGGTGCGCTGGTCGGCGGTGGCGCGGCCCTGGTGGGCGCCGCGTGGAAGAACCGCGGCGCGCAGGCGCCAGGCGTGTCCACCGTGGCCCTGAGCGACGAGATGCTGCAGGCGCTGCTGGCCGCGGTGCTGCTGCGCTACCTGGAGGTGGCGCACCGGGGCCGGGTGCCGCCCGAGCCCGATCTGTGGCGACCGCGGGTCGAGGCGGCGGTCGGCGCCGAGCAGGACGCCCTGCAGGCGCTGTGGCCCCGCCTGCGGGTCGAAGGGTCGGAAGCCGACGCCACCCCGGCGCTGGCGGCACTGCTCGAACGGGCGAGCCTGCGCGTGCTGGGCGAACTCGGCGGCGCGCTGTAAGGGCGCCGCGCCGGCGTCAAGGCTTGCGGACGATGCGGTCGACGCCGTCCTTCAGGTCGCCGACCTTCTTCTGCACTTTGCCTTCCTGCTCGCGCGCATGGCCGCGAGCCTCCTGGCTGCGGTCACCGGTGGCGCGGCCGAGGTGTTCCTGGGTTTCGCCGGCCGCTTCCTTCAGCTTGCCCTTGACCTGGTCCTTCTTCATCGCGAACTCCTGTTGGATGGGGATGCCGCACGGTAAGCGAGGGCGGACGCCGGACACGCAAGAGCAGGGCGGGCGAACGCGTCCGTGCCGGCCTACAACGTGCGTTCAGCGGACCGCAGCCGACTCCACCGTTTCGCGGATCCAGCGCACCGCCTCCTGCGCCGACGCCATAGGCGCACCCAGGTGGTCGGACCGGGGCTCGTACAGGCGATGGCCCGGATGCGGCGGCAGGCCGGACCAGAGTTCGCCCTTGACCTTGCGCAGGTTGGCGAGGTCGCGCGTGGGCACGACCAGCAGCACCGGCGTGCCGGGCCGCAGGCGGCGCCAGACGGCGCGCCAGTTCATCACGCCTTCCGGGTCGAACCAGCTCACGTAGGCCGAGGGCACCGCATGCGGCAGCTCGTAGCGGGCCGGGCTCACCACGTCCGAGTCCTGCAGCATCGTGGGCTCCTCGCCGCGGCCGGCCGCGATCAGTTCGCGGGCCTTGGCGACCTGGTCGCCGAGCGGCTTCATGTCGCTGCCGCCGTTGGGCGCGATCGCCACCAGCGCGTCGACGGGCACGCGTCCCGCCATGTGCGCCGCGAAGAACCCGCCGAGGCTGAAGCCGGCCAGCACGAGGCGGGTCGCGCCCTCGCGGCGCAACGAGTCCAGCGCCGACTGCACGATGCGCTCGGCTGCCGCGACGGGCTGGCTGAACGCCTGGGGGCCGCCATAGGGCATGTCGGGGCTGAGCACGCGCCAGCCGGGCTCGCGCAGGCGCGCGGCGAGCGGCGCCATGCTCTCGCCGGTCGCGCCTATACCGTGCAGCAGCACGATCCCGACCCGGTGGGCCGGGCTGGGGACGGCGGGCGGTTGTGCCGGCACGGCCGCGGCGCGGCCGAACAGGCCGGACAGCAGCAGGGCGGTGAAGGAGCGGCGGGGCATGTCCACGGTCGGAGATCCAGCAGGGCGCCCGCACGTTTGCTCGCGCGGCGCGGGCCTACGACAACCTTACCCGCGCGGGCGCCGCCGCGGCCGTGCCGCGGATGGCCCGATCAGGCCATCAGGCCCCGACCGGCTCGCGCATCAGCTCGGTGCCGGGCGTCCAGGACCAGGTCGCGGCCACGGTCTCCGAGGGCGATCCGCCGGCGTTCACCGCCTTGCGGTAGTCCAGCGAGGAGCGGCCCTCCTGCGATTCGTCGACGAACTCGGTGCCGCGCTTGCGCAGCTGGGTCTCGCTCTCGACCACCTGGCGCACGAACTCGCGCTGGCTGCTGAACTGGATGAACGGCGGCAGCCGTCCGTCGCGCAGCAGCTCGGCGGCGTCGCGCCGCTCGGTCTCCTCGAACAGGCGCAGCGCCGCCTGCAGGTGGCCCAGTTCGTAGTCCAGGAACTGCTCCCACAACGCCTTCACGCGCGGGTTGCCCTCCTGCTCCAGGCAGGCCGCGTAGTTCCAGACCTCGCACACCTCGCCCAGCACCAGCTTCTCCAGCGGCGACTCGTTCGGGTTGAGCATCGAGCCGTAGTGGGTGATGTGCTGCGACTCCACGCTGGCGATCTCGGCATAGAGCTGGCGCGCCAGCGGGTCGGCGAACACCGGCCCGATGTTCATGTAGTAGTCGTGCGTCTGGTACTCGCCGCCGGTCAGGGTGAGCGCGTGCAGCTTGGTGGCCAGCTCCGCGTCGGGGCCGTAGGGCTCCAGCAGGTCGTGCTCGGGCGCGCGGTGGTGGAACAGGGTCGCGCGCGCCGGCACGATGTCGGTGTAGCCCTGCGTGATGTTGTTGGCGTCCTTGCCCTCCAGCCGGTCCAGAAGCGCGCTGTAGCGGTACAGGTGGTCGAAGTCCTCCAGCAGGGCGTAGCGATAGCCCTGGGCCAGGTAGGGGTCGGGCTCGAGCTGGGCGACCGAGGCCGTGACCTCGATCGCGGTCTGCTCGTAGCCGATGGTGGTCTCGATCGGCGAGTGGTCGGGCCCGATCAGCCAGTTGATGGTGGTGGCCTGGTGCTGCTCCACCCGCATCAGCTCGGCCAGCATCGGACGCGCGGTGCCGTCCTGGCAGCGGATGGCGACCTGCTTGGTGCGCAGCGAGTCCAGCTCCAGCCCGTTCATCAGGATGATCCGCACCCGCGTGAAGGCGTCGTCGTCGAGCTTGCTGATCGGCTTGCCGACCATGTCCTTCCAGCTCATGCGCTGGCGCTGCAGGGGCGTGCCCTTGTCCTTCAGGAGGTTGATGGCCATGGGGGTCTTCCTTCTCTTTTCAGTGCGTTCAGACGGCGGGCGTACCGGCGCCTTCGGTGAGCAGGGTGGCCAGCCAGCCGCGGATCGTGACCAGGTGCTCCTGCTCCTGCGCCAGTGCGCCCAGGAAGCGGCCGGCCAGTTCCGACTGGCCGTTCTGTTCGGCCAGCTGGATCAGCAATTCCCAGCCGGCGTTGTCGGTGAGCTCGGCGCTGAGCATCGCGTTGAGGCACTGGGCCAGCGTGGTGCGCGGATCGGTCAGCACCTGCATTAGGCCCATCGAGGCGGTGCCGGCCACGTCGGCGCACGGTGTCTGCGCGGTGGGGTCGCCGCCGAGCTCCTGCATCGCCGTGCACAGCAGGCGGAAATGCTCCAGTTCCTCCGAGCGCAGGCGCTGCAGCGTCTCGGCCGGCGACTCGCCCAGTACCGGCGCCAGCACCGCCATGCCCTGCGCGTGCGCGACCTCATGCACCTTCTCGGCCGGCGGCAGCACCTCGCCGGCACGCTGGGCCGTGGCCCCGTACTTGGCCAGCAGGGCCTCGTACAGGCGGACGCCGGTGCGCTCGAACGCGATGCGCTCGCCCACCTTGTCCATCAGCAGCCCCGGCGCCCCGCCCTTGAGCCGGCCCAGCGCCGCCTTGGCCTTGCCGTCCAGCCCGATCGGCGGCGGGATCGAACCGACGGCTTCCGAATCCTGGATGTACTGCAGGCGCTCGGCTTCCGCCGCGCCGGTATCGATCGGCACCGGCGGCATCAGCTCGTTGACGGCATCGGTCATCGCCTGGGTGCCTTCGGCCGATGCCGTGGCACCCGTGCGATTGAGCCCGGGAAGGGTGGCTTGCATGGGGGGAGGTCCTCGCTGGTTGGCAAAGGCACGATCTTTGGCGGTGCCGTCGCGCCGACCTGTAGGACGGCTGCCCCCGATTCCCGTCGCCGCTGCCGCGGCTGCTGGCTCAGGCGGACGCGGTCTCCACCCGCCACCACGCCGGCAGCAGCGCCCGCACCTCGGCGCGCGCGAAGCGGTCGTCGATCAGGAACACGGTGCCGCGATCCTCTCGCGTGCGGATGACCCGCCCGGCCGCCTGCACGACCTTGCGCAGGCCGGGGTACAGGTAGGCGTAGTCCCAGCCGGCGCCGAATGCGCGCTCCATCCGGCGCCGCAGTTCCTCGTTCATCGGGTTCACCTGCGGCAGGCCCAGCGTGGCGATGAAGGCCCCCACCAGCCGGTCGCCGGGCAGGTCGATGCCTTCGCCGAAGCTGCCGCCCAGCACCGCGAAGCCCAGCGCCTGCCCGCCGGGCGCGAAGCGGGCCAGGAACTCGCGCCGGCCGGCCTCGGGCATGCCGGGCGCCTGTTCGAACAGCGGCCAGCCGGGCTGCCGTTCGCGCACGGCCGCGGCCACCTGGGCCATGTAGTCGAAGCTGCTGAAGAAGGCCAGCCAGTTGCCGGGCTGGGCCTGGTACTGGCGCGCGATCAGCGAAGCGATCGGTTCCACCGAGGCCGCCCGGTGCTGCCAGCGGGTGGAGATGCTGCGCACCAGCCGCACGCTCAGCTGCTCGGCGGCGAAGGGCGAGGGGACGTCGATCCACGCCGTCGTCTCCGGCAGCCCCAGCATGTCGCGGTAGAAGCCGTCCGGCGCCAGCGTGGCCGAGAACAGCACGGCCGACTGCGCATCGCGCAGGCGCGGCCCGATGAAGGGGGCCGGCAGCAGGTTGCGGATGCAGGGGATGGCCTGCGGCCCGCGCGGACCGGGCCGCAGCGTGAGGTCGAACACCGAGTGCTCGCCGAAGCTCTCGGCCAGGCGCAGCATCGCGAGCGCTTCGAACCAGAACTGCTGCAGGCGCGGCGCCGGCTCGTGCGGCGCCTCGGCCATGTGGTCGGCGATCGCCGCCGAGGTGTCCTGCAGCGCGTCGAACCAGTCGTCCGGCAGCTGCTCGTGCACCGCATAGGGCTCCTGCTGCGACAGGGCCAGGGCATCCCAGGCGCGCGCCAGCCGGCCGAGCGAGCGCTTGACGCGCGGCGGCGCCGTCGGGCGCAGCGCGTGCAGGGCGGCCGGCTCCATCTGAGCCGAATACATCTCGCGGCCGCGTTCGACCAGGTTGTGGGCCTCGTCCACCAGCAGCGCCACCCGCCAGCCCTGCTCCTGCGCCAGGGCGTGCAGCAGGGCACTGCCGTCGAACCAGTAGTTGTAGTCGCCGACCACCACGTCGGCCCAGCGGGCCAGTTCCTGCGACAGGTAGTAGGGACAGACCGTGTGCGCGAGCGCCACCTCGCGCAGCGTCGCGTGGTCCATGGCGCCGCCCTCCAGCGCGGCGGCGCGGGCCGCCGGCAGCCGGTCGTAGAAGCCCTTGGCCAGCGGGCAGGACTCGCCGTGGCAGGCCTTGTCCGGATACTCGCAGGCCTTGTCGCGCGCGACCAGTTCCAGCACGCGTAGCCGCTGGCCGGGCGAGGCGGTGGCGATGCGCTCCAGGGCCTGCAGCGCGAGCTGCCGCCCCGGTGTCTTGGCGGCCAGGTAGAACAGCTTGTCGATGCGCGCGCCGGGCAGGGCCCGCAGCACCGGGAACAGCGTGCCCACGGTCTTGCCGATGCCGGTCGGCGCCTGGGCGAGCAGGCAGCGGCCGTTGGCGGCCACCCGGTAGGCGGCTTCGGCCAGTTCTCGCTGGCCGGGGCGGAACGCCTCGTGCGGGAAGGCGAGGGTGGTCAGGCCGGCGTCGCGCTGCTGGCGATGCACCAGTTCCTGCCCGGCCCAGGCCAGGAAGCGCTCGCACTGCGCCTCGAAGAACTCGCGCAGCTCGTCGCGGTGGTGGTGCGCCTGCACCAGGGTTTCCTTCTGGCGGCCGACGTCGTAGTAGACCAGCGCGATCTCCAGCGACTCGATGCCGCGCGCCTCGCACAGCAGCCAGCCGTAGATGCGGGCCTGGGCCCAGTGCAGGTGGCGGTGGTTGGCCGGCTGCCGCGCCAGGTCGCCGCGGAAGGTCTTGATCTCCTCCAGCCGGTTGCGCGCCGGGTCGTAGCCGTCGGCCCGGCCGCGCACCCGCAGCTGGTGGAAGCTTCCTTCCAGGGTCAGTTCGCGTTCGTAGCCGGCGCCGCGCGAACGGGTCACTGCCGCATGCCCGGCGATGCCTTCCTGTGCGGTCGGTGCGGGCGTGAAGCGCAGGTCCAGGTCGCCCGCCTTGGCCGTGAACTCGCACAGGGTCCGGACCGCGACGGTGTACTGCATGGGACGGGGATGGTAGCCAATGGAGGATCACCGACCGCCGCGCGGCCGCCCGCTCGCGAGGTATCCGTGCGCGCCGCGACGGCGCCCGGCTGCCCGAAATGACAGGGCGGCGCGCAGGGATGGAGCAGCTCGTCCACTACACTCGAATGGATGTCCTTGGGTTGGGTGCTCCTGCTTCCGTTTGCCGGCAGCGCGTTGGCTGCTGTCCTGCCGACGCGCGCACGCAACCAGGAATCGCTGCTCGCCGCGGCCGTGGCGCTGGCCACGGCGGTGCCGCTGGCCATGCTGTTCCCGCAGGTGGCGGCCGGCGGCGTGGTCAGCCATCGCATCGCCTGGCTGCCCAGCCTCGGGCTGGACCTGGTGATCCGGGTCGACGGCTTCGCGTGGATGTTCGCGATGCTGGTGACGGTGATCGGCGCGCTGGTGGTGATCTATGCGCGCTACTACCTCTCGGCCGAGGACCCGGCGGCGCGCTTCTATTCGCTGCTGCTCGGCTTCATGGGCTCCATGCTGGGCGTGGTGCTCTCGGGCAACCTGGTCCAGCTGGTGGTGTTCTGGGAACTGACCAGCCTGTTCTCCTTCCTGCTGATCGGGTACTGGCACCACCGCAAGGAAGCCCGGCGCGGCGCCCGCATTGCCTTCGTGGTCACGGCCACCGGCGGCCTGGCGCTGCTGGCGGGCGTGATGCTGATCGGGCAGATCGTGGGCAGCTACGAGCTGGACGACGTGCTGCTGGCCGGCGCGCGCGTGCGCGCCCACGAGTGGTATCCGCTCGCGCTCGGGCTGGTGCTGCTGGGTGCCCTGACCAAGAGCGCGCAGTTCCCCTTCCACTTCTGGCTGCCGCACGCCATGGCGGCGCCCACGCCGGTGTCGGCCTACCTGCACTCGGCCACCATGGTGAAGGCCGGGGTGTTCCTGCTGGCGCGCCTGTGGCCGGTGCTGGCCGGCACCGACATGTGGTTCTGGATCGTGGGCGGCGCCGGCGTGGTGACGCTGCTGCTGGGCGCCTACGCCGCCATGTTCCAGAATGACCTGAAAGGCCTGCTGGCGTACTCCACCATCAGCCACCTGGGCCTGATCACGCTGTTGCTGGGCCTCAACAGCACGCTGGCGGCGGTGGCGGCGGTGTTCCACATGATGAACCACGCCACCTTCAAGGCTTCGCTGTTCATGGCGGTGGGCATCATCGACCACGAGACCGGCACCCGCGACATGCGCCGGCTCGACGGCCTGTACCGCTACATGCCGAGCACCGCGCGGCTGGCGATGGTGGCCTGCGCCGCCATGGCCGGGGTGCCGCTGCTCAACGGCTTCCTGTCCAAGGAGATGTTCTTCGCCGAGACGGTGTTCGTGCAGGGCCAGCCCTGGCTGGAGAGCGCGCTGCCGGCGATCGCCACCGTGTACGGCGTGTTCGCGGTGGTCTATTCGCTGCGCTTCGGCCACGACGTATTCTTCGGGCCGCCGCCCACCTGCCCGCGCGTGCCGGAGGAGCCGGTGCACTGGATGCGGGCGCCCATCGCCCTGCTGGTGCTGGCCTGCCTGACGGTGGGCATCGTGCCCAACTGGGCCATCGGCGACGTGCTGCGCGCCGCCGCCGACCCCGTGGTCGGCCGGCACCTGCCCGCCTTCAGCCTGGCGATCTGGCACGGCTTCACGGCGCCGCTGGCCATGAGCCTGGTGGCCATGGTGGGCGGCATAGGGGTGTACCTGGCCTTCGGCGAGCGCTTCAAGCAGCGCACCTCGCGCGACACGCCCCTGATCGGCGGCCTGGACGGCAAGCGCCTGTTCGAGGTGGTGCTGGCGCAGCTCACCCAGGCCGCGCGGCGCGCCACCCGGCTGGCCAGCAGCCGCCACCTGCAGACCCAGGTGCTCTGGATGCTGGTGGTGGCCGGCGCGGCCGGGCTCGGTTCGACCCTGGTGGTGCCGCTGGAGTGGGGCGACCGCGAGCGGGTGCCGGCGACGCCGGAGTTCGTGCTGCTGTGGTCCATCGGGGCGGCAGCCGCGGTCGGCGCGGCCTGGCAGGCCAAGTTCCACCGCTTGGTGGCCCTGATGCTGCTGAGCCTGGTAGGCATCGTGCTGTGCCTGACCTTCGCCTGGTTCTCCGCTCCTGACCTGGCCCTGACGCAGCTCGCGGTGGAGGCCGTCACGGCCGTGCTGTTCCTGCTGGGCCTGCGCTGGCTGCCCAAGCGGTTCGTGCTGGACGACCCGCGCACGCGCTGGCGGGCACGGTGGCGGCGGCAGCGCGACTTCGTGCTGGCCGTGCTGGCCGGTGCCGGCCTGGCTTCGCTGTCGTACGCGATGCTCACGCGCACCGCGCCCCAGAGCATCTCGCCCTTCTACCTGGCGCGGGCCTTGCCGGAGGGCGGCGGCACCAACGTGGTGAACGTGATGCTGGTGGACTTCCGCGCCTTCGACACGCTGGGCGAGATCACCGTGCTCGGCATCGTCGGGCTGACGGTGTTCGCGCTGCTGCGGCGCTTCCGCCCGCCGCGCGAGGTCATCGAGCTCCCGCCGCAGCAGCTGGCGGCCCGCTCGCTGTCCTCGTCCGACCTGCTCAGGGCCCCGGATCCCGACGAGGACGAGGGCGGCCATCCGCACGGCTACCTGATGGTGCCCGCGGTGCTGGTGCGGCTGGTGCTGCCGATCGCGATCGTCGTCGCCGTGCACCTGTTCCTGCGCGGCCACAACCAGCCGGGCGGCGGCTTCGTCGCCGGCCTGGTGGTGGCGATCGCCTTCGTCGTGCAGTACATGGTGGGCGGCACGCAGTGGGTGGAGGAGCGCGTCAACCTGCGCCCGCCGCGCTGGATCGCCTGGGGCCTGATCCTGGCGGTGCTCACCGGCCTGGGTTCGCTCCTGTTCGGCCACCCCTTCCTGACCACCCACACGGCGCACGTGACCCTGCCGGTGATCGGTGAGCTGCACGTGCCCAGCGCGACCCTGTTCGACCTGGGGGTGATGGCGGTCGTGGTCGGCTCGACCCTGCTGCTGCTCACCGCGCTGGCGCACCAGTCGCTGCGCGCCCGGCGCCGCCCGCGCGCGGCCCCGGTGGAAGCCCCGGTGGAGGAGGCGGCCTGATGGAAGTCGTCGTCTCGCTGGCGATCGGGGTGCTGGTGTCGGCCGGTGTCTGGCTGGTGCTGCGGCCGCGTACCTACCAGGTGCTGATCGGCCTGTCGCTGCTGTCCTATGCCACCAACCTGTTCATCTTCAGCGTCGGCAGCCTGTCGGTCGACAAGGAGCCGATCGTGCAGCCCGGGCTGCCGGCCGACCTGGCCCACTACACCGACCCGCTGCCGCAGTCGCTGGTGCTGACCGCGATCGTGATCGGCTTCGCCACCACCGCGCTGTTCCTGGTGGTGCTGATGGCGCTGCGCGGCCTGACCGACAGCGACCACGTGGACGGGCAGGAGGAGCGGCCGTGAGCTTCGGGCAGCCGTCCCACCTGGTGGCCGCGCCCATCCTGCTGCCGCTGCTGACCGCCGCGCTGATGGTGGCCATCGGCGAGCGCCGCTGGATGATCAAGGCCGGGCTGAACGTCCTCTCGATGCTGGCCAGCCTGGCGCTGGCCGTGTGGCTGCTGGCCGGGGTGCACGCCGCCGGCCAGCCCGGGGTGTTCGGGGTCTACCTGCCGGGCAACTGGCCGGTGCCCTACGGCATCGTCCTGATGCTGGACAGGCTGTCGGGCCTGCTGCTGGTGCTGGCCGCCTGCGCCGGCCTGGCGTCCCTGCTGTTCTCGCTGGCCCGCTGGCACCGCGCCGGTGTCTGGTTCCACCCGCTGCTGCAGCTGCAGCTGATGGGCCTCAACGGCGCCTTCCTCACCGCCGACCTGTTCAACCTGTTCGTGTTCTTCGAGGTGCTGCTGGCTGCCTCCTACGGCCTGCTGCTGCACGGCGGCGGCAGCCTGCGGGTGCGGGCCGGGCTGCACTACATCGCCGTCAACTTGCTGGCCTCGCTGCTGTTCCTGGTCGGGGTGGCGCTGGTCTACGGGGTGACCGGCACGCTCAACATGGCCGACATCGCCAGCCGGCTTCCAGGCGTGGCGGAGGGCGACCTCGGCCTGCTGCACGCGGGCGCGGCCCTGCTGGCCGTCGCCTTCCTGGCCAAGGCGGCGCTGTGGCCGCTGAACTTCTGGCTGCCGCCGGCCTACTCGGCGGCCAGCGCGCCGGCCGCGGCCATGTTCGCCATCCTCACCAAGGTGGGCGTGTATGCGGTATTGCGGCTGTGGACCCTGTGCTTCCCGGATGGCGCCGGCGCCTCGGCCCACTTCGGCGGCAACGTGCTGGTGTGGGGCGGGCTGGTCACCATCGGCTTCGGCGCCTTCGGCATGCTGGCCTCGCAGCAGCTCGGGCGGCTGGCCGGCTATTCCATCATCGCCTCGTCCGGCACCGTGCTGGCGGCCATCGGCTTCGACCGGCCCGCGCTCACCAGCGGCGCGCTGTTCTACCTCGCCAGTTCGGTGCTGGCCGGCGCGGCCATGTTCCTGCTGGCCGAGCTGGTCGAGCGGGCCCGCGAGGCCGAGGTGGACCCGCCGCGGGCCGACACGCTGGTGGGGCGGCTGCCCATGTTCGGGGCCGAGCCGCCGCAGGACGTGAACCTGGACGACGAGCAGGTGGCGCTGATCGGCCGCGTGATGCCGGCCGCCGTCGCCTTCCTCGGTTTGGCCTTCCTGCTCTGCACCCTGGCGCTGGCCGGGCTGCCACCGCTGTCGGGCTTCGTCGGCAAGGTGGCGATGCTGTCGGCGCTGCTGGAAGCGGATCCGGCCACCGGCGCAGCCGGCGCGGCGCGCTGGACGCTGTTCGGGCTGCTGTTCGTGTCCGGCCTGTTCGCCGCCATCGCGCTCACCCGGGCCTTCATCGGCCACCTCTGGGCGCCGCAGGGCCGCAAGCCGCCCAGCCTGCGGCTGGCCGAGGCGCTGCCCGTCGCGCTGCTGCTGGGCGCCACCGTCGCGCTGGTGGTGCGCGCCGAGCCCGCGCTGGCCTACATGCGCGCGACCGCGGACGACCTGCATGCGCCCAAGCGCTACATCGACGCGGTGCAGTCGGCCCGGCCCGTGCAGCGCGGCTTCGCGCCGGCGTTGCTGCCCGTCGATGCGGAGGGCCGGCCATGAGGCGCTGGTTCCCCTCGCTGCTGCTGTCCGCATCGCTGTGGGCGCTCTGGCTGCTGCTCAACGACAGCCTCAGCCCCGCGCACCTGATCCTGGGCGGCGTCATCGGGCTGGCCGTGCCCGTGCTGGTGGCCCCCCTGAAGCCGGCCGGCGGGCCGCTGCGCCGGCCGCTGGTGCTGGCCCGCCTGATCCTCACCGTCGGCCATGACGTCATCCAGTCGGCGCTGCAGGTGGCCCACGGCGTGCTGCGCGGCCGCCGGCAGCCGCCACGCGGCAGCTTCGTGACCATCCCGCTGGACCTGCACGACCCGTTCGGGCTGGCCGCGCTGTCCATGATCACCACCGTGATCCCCGGCACCGTGTGGTCCGAGCTGGCCGGCGACAGCAGCGCGCTGCGGCTGCACGTGTTCGACCTGGCCGACGAGGCCGAATTCGTCGCGTTCTACAAGAACCGCTACGAACGCCCGCTCAAGGAGATCTTCGGATGAGCAACCTGTTCTCGCTCGCCGTCGGCGCCACCCTGGTCCTGTATGCGCTGGCGATCCTGGTGGCCTCGCTGCGGCTGGCCCGCGGCCCCCGTGCGCAGGACCGCGTGCTGGCGCTGGACTTCATCTACGTGGTCGCGATGCTGGCGCTGCTGGTGCTGGCGATCCGCTACGACAGCAGCATGTATTTCGAGGCCGCCCTGCTGATGGCGCTGTTCGGCTTCGCCAGCTCGGCCGCCATGGCCAAGTTCCTGCTGCGCGGCGAGGTGATCGAATGAGCATCGTCGAAGCCATCGTCGCGGTGCTGCTGCTGGCCAGCGGGCTACTCACGCTGACCGGGGCCCTGGGCCTGCTGCGGCTGCGCGACTACTTCCTGCGCATGCATGCCCCCTCGCTGGCCTACACGCTGGGAAGCTGGGCGGTGGCGCTGGCCTCCATCGTGCACTTCACGGCCAGCGGCAGCAGCCTGTCGCTGCACGTCTGGCTGGTCATCATCCTGCTGTCCATCACCGCGCCCGTCACCACGGTGCTGCTGGCACGCGCCGCGCTTTTCCGCGAGCGCCGCGCCGGCGCCGACCTGCCGCCCGTGCTGGGCAGGCGCGACCCGGCCTGATTCCCGTCAGCCCGGCCGCTCCCGTTTGCGGGAACAATGGCCGCAGCCCGCGTTGCCGCGGGCGCGAACCGGAGAACGACCATGGATGCCCTTCAGCACGTGCTGGCCGCCATCGATTTCTCGCCCGACAGCCGGATGGCGGCCCGGCGCGCCGCGCGGCTGGCCGCGGCCCACGGCGCGGCCATGGGCCTGCTGCACGTGGTGGACACCGGCGCCTGGCGCGGGCTGCGCGACCTCCTGGCCGGCAAGCGCGACCTCCACGACGCCATGGTCGAGCAGGCCCGCATCCAGCTGGCCGTGCTGGCGCAGCAGATCGCCGACGAAGGGCTGGTCGCCGCCGTCCACCAGGACCTGTGCGAGGGTGATCCGCTGCAGGAGCTGGGCCGGCGCTCGCTCGCCGCCGACCTGCTGGTGGTGGGCGCCCGCGGCCAGCATGCGCTGCGCGAACTCGCGCTGGGCACCCTGGCGGACCGGCTCTCGCGCAGCGCCGAACGGCCGCTGCTGGTGGTGCGCAACGAGCCCGACGCCGACTACGCGCAGGTGCTGGTGCCGGTGGACTTCTCCGACTGCTCGCGGGAAGCCGTGCGCGCCGTGCAGCGGATCGCGCCGGCTGCCACCCTGCACCTGCTGCATGCCTACGAGCTGCCGGAGGAGGGCAAGCTGCTCATGGCCGGGGTCAGCGACGAGGCGCTCGCCGAGCACCGGACGCGCGTGCGCGAGGAGGCGCAGGCGGCGCTGGATGCCTTGCAGGCCGGACTGGGCGGCGCCACCCGGACCACGGCGACCGTGCGCCAGGGCGACATCCGCATGGTGATGCTGGACGAGGCGCGCGAGCGGGGCTGCGAGCTGATCGCGGTCGGCAAGCAGGGCCAGTCGCGGCTGGGCGACCTGTTCCTGGGCAGCGTCACGTCCTGGGCCCTGGCGCACGCGCAGCCCGACGTGCTGGTGGTTCCGTTCGCGGCGCGGTCGTAGCGGATGCCGCTGCCCGGGTCCGTCGCCGCGCCGGTGGGGGTCGCCGGCGCCCCCCAGGCCCAGCCGGCCTGGCACAGCCTGCCTCAGGACGAGGTGCTGCAGGCGGTCGCCAGCGGCCCGGCAGGGCTGGACAGTGCCCAGGCGCGCGAACGACTGGCCCGCCACGGGCCCAACCGGCTCGCCCGGGCGCGCCGCCGTGGCCCCGCGCTGCGGCTGCTGATGCAGTTCCACAACCTGCTGCTCTACATCATGCTGGCCGCGGCCGGCGTGACGGCCTTCCTCGGGCACTGGGTGGACTCGGCGGTGCTGATCGCGGCCGTGGTGGTCAATGCGCTGATCGGCTTCGTGCAGGAAGGCAAGGCCGAATCCGCCATGGACGCGATCCGCTCGCTGCTGTCGCCGCATGCGATCGCGCTGCGCGACGGCCAGCAGATCGAGCTCGATGCCGCCGCGCTGGTGCCCGGCGACCTCGTCCTGCTGGCCTCCGGTGACCGCGTCCCGGCCGACCTGCGGCTGCTGGACGCGCGCGAGCTGCGCATCGACGAGTCGGCGCTGACCGGCGAATCGGTGCCGGTCGAGAAGGACACGGCGGCAGCGGCCCTGGATGCCCCGCTGGCCGAGCGCTTCGGCATGGCGTACTCCGGCACGCTGGTCGTGCACGGCGCCGGCCGGGGCGTGGTGGTGGCCACCGGCGGCGGCACCGAGCTGGGCGGCATCAACCGCATGGTGGGCGCGGTGGCCAGCCTGGCGACGCCGCTGCTGCGGCAGATCGCCCGTTTCGGCCAGTGGCTGGCGGCGGCCATCCTGCTGCTGGCCGCCGGCACCTGGCTGCTGGGGACAGCGGTGCTGGGCCATCCGCCGGACGAGATGTTCATGATGGTGGTCGCGCTCGCGGCCTCGGCGATTCCGGAAGGATTGCCGGCCGTCATGACCATCACGCTGGCGCTGGGGGTGCAGCGCATGGCGCGCCGCAAGGCCATCGTGCGCCGGCTCGCGGCGGTGGAGGCGCTGGGTTCGGTGGGCGTGATCTGCACCGACAAGACCGGCACCCTCACGCGCAACGAGATGACGGTGCAGCGGCTGGTCTGCGGTGGCCACGTGTTCGAGGTCGGCGGCGTCGGCTACGCGCCGGTGGGCACCATCAGCCTGGACGGGCGGCACGTCGACGCGAGGTCGAACCCGGCGCTGGCCATGGCCGTGCGCACCGGCCTGCTGTGCAACGACGCCTCGCTGCGCGAGGACGCCGGCATGTGGCTGGTGGACGGCGATCCGACCGAAGGCGCGCTGCTGGTGCTGGCCCGCAAGGCGGGGCTGGGCGGCAGCGCCATGGATCCCTTGTGGCCGCGGCTGGACGCGATCCCGTTCGAGTCCGAGCACCGGCTGATGGCGACCTGGCACCGCGACCCGGACGGTACCGACTGGATCCTGGTCAAGGGCGCGCCCGAACGCGTGATCGACCTGTGCGCGACCGAGCGGCGCGCGCACGGCGAGCGGCCCATCGACGTCGACTGGTGGCGCCGCATGGCGACCGACACCGCGGCCCAGGGGTTGCGCGTGCTGGCGCTGGCCTGCAAGGCCCGGCCACCGGCCGGCGGGCGCCTGGCCTGGGACGACGTGCGCGAGGGCTACGCCATGCTGGGGCTGGTGGGCATCATCGACCCGCCGCGCGAGGAGGCCGCGGTGGCGGTGCGCGACTGCCACCGCGCCGGCATCCGCGTGAAGATGATCACCGGCGACCATGCCGAGACCGCCAAGGCGATCGGCGCCCAGCTGGGCATCGGCATGGGCAAGCCGGCCGTGACCGGCGCCGAGGTCGCGCTGATGGACGACGCGGCCCTGCGCCGCATCGTGCCGGACATCGACGTCTTCGCGCGCGCCTCGCCGGAGCACAAGCTGCGGCTGGTGCAGGCGCTGCAGGCGCGCGGCGACGTGGTCGCCATGACCGGCGACGGCGTCAACGACGCGCCGGCGCTCAAGCGCGCCGATGTCGGCGTGGCGATGGGCATGAAGGGCACCGAGGCGGCCAAGGAGGCCGCCGACATCGTGCTGGCCGACGACAACTTCGCGACCCTTGCTGCGGCGGTGAAGGAGGGCCGCGGCGTGCACGACAACATCCGCAAGTTCATCCTCTTCATGCTGCCCACCAACGGCGGCGAGGCGCTGGTGGTGGTGGCCGCCATCCTGTTCGGGCTGACCCTGCCGCTGACCCCGGCCCAGGTGCTGTGGATCAACATGGTGACCTCCAGCACCCTGGGCCTGGCGCTGGCCTTCGAGCCGGCCGAGCAGGGAATCATGGCGCGGCCGCCGCGGCCCCCCGGCGAGCCGCTGCTGTCGGGCTTCTTCGCCTGGCGCGTGCTATTCGTGTCGGTGCTGATGATGGCGGCCACGATGGGGCTGTTCCTCGCCGAGCTGCAGCGCGGGACGTCGCTGGATGCGGCCCGCACCATGGCGGTCAACGCGGTGGTCGCCGCCGAAATGCTGTACCTGCTCAACAGCCGTTCCATCCTGGGACCGGCGCTGGCGCGCCAGCCGGGCCGCGCCAACCCGATGGTGTGGGTCACCATCGCGGCCTGCGCCGTGCTGCAGCTGGGCTTCACCTACCTGCCGCTGCTGCAGCGCGTGTTCGGCTCCGCCCCGCTGGACCTGCGGCAGTGGACCCAAGTCCTGGCCGCCGGCCTGTTCGTGTTCGTGCTGGCCGAGCTGGAGAAGTGGGCGATCCGCAGCCTGCGGCCGCCCGCCGTGGCCGCACCGGCCTAGGCCGCGCCGCGTATGGATCGCTTTCGGCGCGGCACCCAAGCCGCGCATTGGGTTCAGTCGCTCGATTCGAGCTGGTGCAGCACGCTGGTAATGGCGTAGCCCTTCTCGCGGATCTGTGCACCCGGATGCTCGATCTGGTACTCGGCAATGCAGGCCGACTCGGCATCCAGTTCCAGGTTGTTGGCCACCACCCGCCAATCGACGTTGGTGACTTCCTGCGGGATCATCTGCCCCGCCGGCACGGCCATGAAGGAAAGCTTGTGCTCCGGCTCGGGCCGGCGGTAGATGTCCAGTTTCATTGGCGGTCTCCTTCTCGCGGTCAACGGCTCAGCCGCCCTGGTGCGGCCGCTTGCCGGGATTCTTCTTGCTGCGCGTGCGGGTGCCACGCTCCAGGCTGACGGTCTGGCCGATGCCCTGCCTGGGCGGCGTGTAGCCGGCGTTGGCCGGCGGCGGCGGCGTGGCTCGGCGGTCGGCTTCGGTGACGATCTTCTTTGCCATGGATGGGCTCCGTGTCGGACGCAACGCACCCATTGCGCCATACCGGCAGCGCCTTGTGCGTAGGCCTGTTCTGCGATCGCTGTCAGCGCCGCTGCCGTGCCGGTCATGGGCAGCGCACCACGTGGCCGCTGGTGACGCAGGCGCCGCCGGGCCCGAGCAGCAGCGGGCCGGACCGGTTCAGCCGGACGCCGTCGCTGGTCCAGCAGCCGGCGGCATCGCAGGACGTGATCACGGCGGGGCGCTCGATGTCCACCGGCGGTGGAGGCGGCGGTGCTGCCACCGGCGCCGGTGGCGGCTGCGGCACATCGACGACCGGTGGGGCGACGGACACCGGCGGCTGGGTCGTCGGCGATGGGCGCGTGCGCGCGCCACTTCCGCCCAGGCAGTCCTGGGTGGCCTGGCGCCGCAGTCCCTCGACGGCGGCGGCGCCGGCCGGTCCGGTGCGGGCTGCTTCCAGCGCCGCGATGCTGCGCCCGCAGGCCGGCGACTTCAGCGGATCGTCCGCGCCGCCTTGTGCCGGCAGGACCGACAACGAGGCGAGCAACAGGGCGGCGGGCGCGACGCGCATGGTCCGGATTGGAGTCCGTGCCGCAGCCGCGGTTCTGCCGCCCGTTCCTACGGGCCTACACATGGCGGGCCTACGGCGCATCGCTCACCGGAAGCGCAGCATGGGCCTCATGCGATGGTTCAACCGCAAGGACACCAGCCCCAGCCGCGCCAAGCTCGGCGACAGCCCCAAGGCTTCGCCGCCGGCACAGCCGGACCATGGCGAGAACAGCGCCAGCACCCTCATCGAGGCGCCGCAGGGACCCGACCGCGACCGGCTGGATCCGCACGACTTCCCCGACGGCGGCGGCAGCGGCGGCGCCGAGGCGTTCCGGCGCAGCAAGCTCAAGTGAGCGTGCGTGCGTGACGATCAGGGCTGGGCGCGCTTGTCCGCGTCCTTGACGAAGCCGGCCTGGTTCTCGTCCTTGCCGGGTCGTGCCTCGCCTTCGCCCCGGGCGCGTTCCGGGGCGGCCGAATCCGACCGGTCGCGCGGCGTGCCGTCGGCACCCACGCGCGGGTCCAGTCCTTCCATCGTGCCGTCGTTGCGGGCGGCCTCTCCGAGCAGGTCGTCCTGCGCCGACGGTGCGCTCTCGCGCGCTTGCCTGGGGTCAGCCATGCTTGTCTCCTGGAATCGCAGCCACTCTAGGCCGCGGCGCCGCGGCAGGAAGTAGGACGCCACCGTGGCTGGCGGCGCGGTCCTACGGCCGCGCAAGGAGCGGCGCGCCATCATCGCCACCCCGTCGATGAAGATCGCCACCTACAACCTGAACGGCATCAAGAGCCGGCTGGACAACCTGCTCGAATGGCTGGACCGCGAGCGGCCGGACGTGGCCTGCCTGCAGGAACTGAAGGCGCCGGACGAGGCGTTCCCGTCGGCGGCCGTGCGCGAGGCCGGCTACCACGCCCTGTGGAAGGGCCAGCGCTCGTGGAACGGCGTGGCCATCCTCAGCCGGGCGGCGCCGGTGGAGATCCGCCGCGAACTGCCGGGCGACGCCGCGGACGTGCAGAGCCGCTACCTGGAGGCGGCGGTGGACGGCCTCGTGGTGGCCTGCCTGTACCTGCCCAACGGCAACCCGCAGCCGGGCCCCAAGTTCGACTACAAGCTGGCCTGGTTCGAGCGCCTGATCGCGCACGCCGCCGGCTTGGTGGACAGCGGGCATCCGGTTCTGGTCGCGGGCGACTACAACGTGGTGCCCACCGACTTCGACATCTACAACCCGCGCTCGTGGCGCAAGGATGCGCTGCTGCAGCCGCAGACGCGCGCCTGCTACGAGCGACTGCTGGGCCAGGGATGGACCGATGCGATCCGGCACCTGCACCCGGACGAGCCGGTGTTCACGTTCTGGGACTATTTTCGCCAGCACTGGGAACGCAATGCCGGCCTGCGCATCGACCATCTGTTGCTCAATCGCGTGCTGGCGCCGGCACTGGCGGAAGCCGGCGTGGACACCTGGGTGCGCGGCCGCCCGCACGCGAGCGACCACGCACCGGCGTGGGTGCGGCTGGACCCGGCGCGCCCGCCGGCCGCACGCCCGCAGAACCGATCCCCCTGAGCCAAGGAGATTCGCATGCCGACCATCCTCGCAGCCTTCGACGACCGCCTGGCGGCGCAACTCGCCCTGCACGAGCTCGCGCGGCAGGGCATCGCGCGCGACGACATCCACATCGAGCACGATCTCGAGCGCCTCAAGAAGGTGGAGCGGGCGCGCAAGGAGGGCAGCGACTCCTTCCTGAAGGCGCTGGGCGAGGTGTTTGCCGACCTGGTGCGCAACACCGTGAACCACCACCAGATGGACGTCATCACCGAGGCCATGGAGCGGGGCGCGACGGTGCTGGTGGCACGCACGCCCGACCCGGGGCTGGCCGAGCGCGCGGCCCAGCTGGTGCGCGAAGCCGGGGCCTTCAACGTCGGTGTGCAGGGGGCCGCGGCGCTGCCGCACTGAAGCCCAGGTCCGCATCGAGGGACCCGGCCCGATCAGCCGGCGAATCCGCCGCCCTCGAGGAAGGCCTGCTCCTCGCGCGTGCTCGGCCGGTGCAGCAGCGGGTTGCGGTGCGGGAAGCGGCCGAAGCGCGCCACGATGTCGTGGTGCTCGCACGCATGGGGCTCGGCATGCGTGCCGCGCGCCAGGCCCACCGCCCTGAGCTGGTCCGGCAGCCACTCGGAATGCATGTAGGGCAGGTAGAAGAAGTTGCGCAAGCCGGTGTCGGTGATGTCCTGGTCCTGGCTGCGCGCCAGCGCCCGGTCGGCCACCGTCCGCGCCAGCGCGTCGGTCGCGTACATGCGCGCGCTGCCGCGGAAGGCGTTGCGCGGGAACTGGTCGAGCAGCACCAGCAGTGCCAGCGAACCCTCGGCCGTGGCGCCCCAGTGGCTGAGCTCGCCGCGCGCGGCGGCCTCGTGCGACGCGAGGAAGCGATCGCGGAAATCGCGGTCGAAGGCCTCGTCCTTGCGGAACCAGCGCTCGGGGCCGGCTTCGCGCCAGAACTGCACGACGTCGGCAGGGGTGGCCACGCTGCTGGATGGATCGCTCATGGGCGGCCATGGTATCGGCCGGGGCCTACACCCTGTGCGGCCGTGGACTCCTAGAGTGGATCGAACGACCGCTACAGGAATGCCCATGAGCAGCAGTACCAGCATAGGCCGCGGCCCGGCCCACGGCAGCAACGAGAACCACGCCAGCGACCCGACCCACACGACCCTGGGCGAGGACGCCAACCCGGAGCAGGCGCCCGCGGGAGCCGACCTGCTCGACGAGGCGGCGCCGGACGTACCGGCGGGCGTGAAAGGCGGCAAGGCCAAGCCGGGCATTTCGAAAGGCCCGGAGAGCTACCCCGACGGTCCGAACGTGGAGGCCAGCCCCTGGGAGCTGGACGCCGCGCGCGGGAAGCCGCCCAAGGAAAAGTAGGGCCGGGCTTGCGTCGCGCGGAGGCTCAGCCGTTCCCGAGCGTGTGCAGCGGCAGGTCGTTCTGCTGCGCCAGCTGATCGAGTTCCGCGCAGGTCTTGCCGGCCAGGAACCGCGCGATCGCCGCGTGCGTGTCTGCCGCGAACATGGCCTTCAGGTCCGACGCGGCCACGCCCGCGGCCGCGCGCAACGCGGCCGCGAAGTGCGGCTCCAGCGCCGCCACCGCGACCCGGCCGTCGAGGCAGGGGTAGACGCGGTAGCCGGCATGCGCGCCGCCGACCGCGCCGGTAGGCTGCGTCAGGCCCCAGTGCCGCGGCAGCGCGAGATAACGAGCCGCCTCGGCCAGCGCCACTTCGAAATAGCGACCCTGCGGGTGCACGTCGCCCGAGCCGGTGTAGCGCTCGGCCTGCAGCAGCGCGGCCTGCAGCACCGCCTCGCTGGCGACGAGCGAGCCGGCCATGTCGGCGAACAGGGTGGCGGGCAGGTCGGTGCCGGTGACCAGGCCGTTCTCGGCCAGGTAGGTGAGGTCGTGGCCGGGCACCTCGGCGGCCGGACCCGGCCCGCCGACGATGGCGACCTGGCACAGCGAGGGATAGCGCGCGTTCAGCGCGGGCCAGTCCAGGCCCAGCTTCTTCATGGCCGACGGCCGGAAGGACGTCAGCAGCACGTCGGTGCGGGCCAGTTCGCGGTGGACGACGTCCTGCCCCTCGTCGGTCTTCAGGTCGGCCTCGACGACCTTCACGCCCTCGTGCAGCTCCTCGTAGGCCACGCGGTCGTACTGGCGCATCGGGTCGCCCGCGGGCGGCTCGATCTTGGTGCAGCTGGCGCCCATGCGGCGGCAGCGCATCAGCGCGGCCGGGCCGGGCAGGTTGAGGGCGAGGCTGAGGATGCGGACGCGGGCGAGCGGGCGGAGCGGGGCGGTCATGCCGCGAGGCTAGCAGAGCGACGGTGGTGGCCGCCGGACACCGCCATCTCTTGGCTGTGCGCCGGGAGTGCCGGAGGCGCCCGCGGCGGGCGCCCCGGCCTGGGCGCCGCCGTCAGTCGCGGCCGAAATCCAGCGGCAGGCCGACGTAGTTCTCGGCGATGGTGCGCGAGCCCGCCTCGCTGTGCACCAGGTAGTCCAGCTCGGCTTCCTGCAGCTTCTGGCCGATCTCGCCCTGCTCGGGGAAGCGGTGCATCAGGCTGGTGAACCACCAGGAGAAGCGCTCGGCACGCCAGATGCGGCGCAGGCATTTCTCGGAATAGGCGTCGATGCCGGCCTCGCTCTTCTCGCGGTAGTACTCGATCAGCGCCCCGGACAGGTACTTGACGTCGGTGGCGGCCAGGTTCAGGCCCTTGGCGCCGGTGGGCGGCACGATGTGGCCGGCGTCGCCGGCCAGGAACAGGCGGCCGAAGCGCAGCGGTTCGGTCACGAAGCTGCGCAGCGGGGCGATGCTCTTCTCGATGCTGGGGCCGGTGACCAGGTTCTTGCGGGCCTGCGGATCCAGCCGCAGCTTGAGCTCGTCCCAGAAGGCCTGGTCGGACCACTCCTCGACCTTGTCGGTCAGCGGCACCTGCAGGTAGTAGCGGCTGCGCGTGTGGCTGCGCATGGAGCACAGCGCGAAGCCGCGCGGGCTGTTCACGTAGATCAGCTCCTCGTGCACCGGCGGGGTGTCGGACAGCACGCCCAGCCAGCCGAACGGATAGACCTTCTCGAACTCCTGGATCGCGCTGCGCGGCACGGAGGCGCGGCACACGCCGTGGAAGCCGTCGCAGCCGGCGATGAAGTCGCACTGGATCTCGTGCGCCTGGCCATTGTGGGTGTAGGTGACGCGCGGCCGCTGGCTGTCGAAGTCATGCACGGCGACATCCAGTGCCTCGTACACCGTCTCCAGGCCTTCGGCCTTGCGCGCATCCATCAGGTCGCGTGTGAGCTCGGTCTGGCCATAGACCATCACGTTCTTGCCGCCGGTCAGGCCGTTCATGTCGATGCGGTGGCGCTCGCCCTGGAACAGCAGGTCGATGCCGCCGTGCACCAGGCCCTCGCGGTGCATGCGCTCGCCGACGCCGGCTTCGTCCATCAGGTCGATGCAGACCTGCTCCAGGATGCCGGCCCGGATGCGGCCCAGCACGTACTCGCCGGTGTGGCGCTCGAGGATGATGTTGTCGATGCCGGCCTTGTGCAGGAGCTGGCCGAGCAGCAGGCCCGAGGGACCCGCACCGATGATCGCGACCTGGGTTTTCTTCATGGCTGATATTTGTCAAGGAAGACGGGGCGCAGCTTAGGCCTGCGACGGCGGCAGGGGCAGGGGGCGAGCGCCGCCTTTGTGCGATCATTGCGCGCCTTGCGCGATCATCGCGCAGTCATCCGGAAACCCGCCGTCGTGATCGCCCGCGCCGATTTCATCGAAGGCATGGCCAAGGGCATGGCCGTGCTGGAAAGCTTCGACACCGAACGCCAGCGCCTGAACGCGACCCTGGCGGCGCAGCGCGCCGGCCTGACGCGGGCGGCGGCCCGGCGCCACCTGCTCACCCTGGCGCACCTGGGCTACCTGGAAACCGACGGCAGCTGGTTCTGGCTGGCGCCCAAGGTGCTGCGGTTCTCCGGCAGCTACCTGGCCTCGGCGCGGTTGCCGCGCGCGGTGCAGCCGACCCTGGACAAGCTGGCCGTGCGCACCGGCGAGGCCTTCTCGGTCGTGGTGCTCGACGGCGACCAGGTGGTGATCGTGGCGCGCAGCGGCCCGACCCGGCTGCTGGCCTACGGCCTGCACCTGGGCGCGCGCCTGCCGGCCCATGCCACCTCGACCGGCCGGGTGCTGCTGGCGGCCAAGCGCCGCACCGAATTCGCCGAGTGGCTCAAGGGCCGGGAACTGCCGCGCCTGACCGCGAACACCGTGGTCGAGCTGAAGAAGCTGCGCCAGATCATCGACCAGGTGCGCCAGCAGGACTGGTGCGTGGCGAACGAGGAGCACGAGCTGGGCGTGCATGCCGCCGCCGTGCCGCTGCGCAACCTGGAAGGCGCGGTGGTGGGCGCGCTCAACGTGGTGACCCGGCGGGAGCGGGTGCTGCAGCCGGCGTTCGGACGCGAGATGCTGCCGCTGCTGCAGGAAGGCGCGCGCGAAGCCCGGCCGCTGGTCTGATCCCGCCGGGTCTGGTCCACTGCCGCGTACTCGGGCATGCGACCGGCGCACATATGCAAACAACGAGAGATTCGTTGGGTTTTCATAACCCAACCACCACAATCGAGCTTCCCCTTATACGAACGGAGAAGCCATGACAACGCTGCGACTGGGCGACACCGCCCCTGATTTCCAGCAGGACTCCACCGAGGGCCCGATTTCCTTCCACAAGTGGGCGGGCGACGCCTGGGTGGTGCTGTTCTCGCACCCGGCCGATTTCACGCCGGTCTGCACCACCGAACTCGGCAAGACCGCGCTCCTGAAGGACGAATTCGCCAAGCGGGGCGCGAAGGTCATCGCCGTGAGCGTGGACCCGATCGACTCCCACCACGGCTGGGTGAAGGACATCAACGAGACCCAGAACTGCACCGTCAACTTCCCGATCCTGGCCGACGCCGATCGCAAGGTGGCGACGTTGTACGACATGATCCACCCCAATGCGTCGGCCAACGCCACGGTGCGCAGCGTCTTCATCATCGACCCGAAGAAGACGATCCGCGCCACCATCACCTACCCGGCCAGCACGGGGCGCAACTTCGACGAGATCCTGCGCGTGATCGATTCGCTGCAGCTGACCGACAACCACAAGGTCGCCACGCCGGTGAACTGGCAGGACGGCGACGAGGTCGTCATCGTGCCCAGCCTGCAGGACCCGGCCGAGATCGCCCAGCGCTTTCCCAAGGGCTACCGCACCGTCAAGCCCTACCTGCGCATGACGCCGCAACCGAACCGCTGATTCCGAGAAGTTCCTTTCCCAGCCAGCGGGGCCGGACGGCCCCGCAATCTTCCCAAATGAAATCTCTCAAAACCGCAGTGGCCGTGCTGGCCCTGGCGGCCAGCGGGTTCGCTGCCGCCCAGCAATCCCTCCTGAACGTCTCCTACGACGTGGCGCGCGAGTTCTACAAGGACATCAACGCCGCCTTCGTGCCGTACTACAAGAAGCAGACCGGGCAGGACGTGAAGGTCGAGCAGTCGCACGCCGGCTCCAGCGCGCAGGCGCGTGCGGTGGCCGACGGCCTGGCCGCCGACGTGGTGACCATGAACACCACCACCGACATCGAGTTCCTGGCCGACCGCGGCGTGGTCGCCAAGGACTGGGCCAAGCGCTTCCCGGACAACGCGGCGCCCACCACGTCCACCATGCTGTTCCTGGTGCGCGAGGGCAATCCCAAGGGCATCAAGGACTGGGACGACCTGCTGCGCCCGGACGTCAAGGTGATCGTGGTGAACCCCAAGACCGGCGGCAACGGCCGCTACGCCTATCTGGCGGCCTGGGGCTACATCAAGAAGAAGGGCGGCACCGACGCCCAGGCGCAGGAGTTCCTGTCCAAGCTGTACAAGAACGTGCCGGTGCTGGCCCGCGGCGGCCGTGACGCCACCAGTGCCTTCCTGCAGCGCAACACCGGCGACGTGCTGATCACCTTCGAGTCCGAGGTCGAGTCCGTGAACCGCGAGTTCGGCAAGGGCAAGGTCGACGTGGTCTATCCGTCCATCAGCATCATTGCCGAGAACCCGGTGGCGGTGGTCGAGCGCACGGTGGCCAAGAAGGGCACGGCGGACCTGGCCAAGGCCTACCTGGACTTCCTCTACACCGAGGAAGCGCAGGAGATCGCGGCCAAGCACTCGATCCGTCCGCGCAACCAGAAGGTGCTGCAGAAGCACGCCCAGACCTTCAAGCCGGTCAAGCTGTTCTCGGTGCAGGAGCTGTTCGGATCCCTGTCCGAAGCGCAGAAGGTGCACTTCAACGACGGCGGCCAGTTCGACAAGATCTACACGGTCCGGTAAATGCCCAATGCAGCCACGACGGCGGCCGGCGGGCCGCTGCCTGGCCACGAAGATGGAGCCCGGCATCCCCGCGCAGGCGGGGGTCCGGTGCTTCCGTCTTCGGGTGCCGCCGCGCCGGGCCGGGCGCGCGGGCGCAGCCGCAAGGTCCTGCCCGGCTTCAACCTCACGCTCGGGTACACGCTGCTGTACCTGAGCCTGATCGTCCTGATCCCGCTCTCGGCGCTGGTGATCAAGACCTTCGGCATGAGCTGGGAGGCCTTCTGGGCCGCGGTGAGCTCGCCTCGCGTGCTGGCGTCCTACCGGCTGACCTTCGGTGCCTCCTTCCTGGCCGCCGCCATCAACGTGGTGTTCGGGCTGCTGGTGGCCTGGGTGCTGGTGCGCTATCCCTTCCCCGGCAAGAAGATCGTCGACGCGCTGGTCGACCTGCCGTTCGCGCTGCCCACCGCCGTGGCCGGCATCTCGCTGACGGCGCTGCTGGCCGGCAACGGCTGGATCGGCCAGTACCTGGCGCCGCTGGGGATCGAACTCGCGTTCAACCCGAACGGGGTGGTGATCGCGCTGATCTTCATCGGCCTGCCGTTCGTGGTGCGCACCGTGCAGCCGGTGCTGGAAGACACCGAGCACGAACTGGAGGAAGCCGCCATGTGCCTGGGCGCCACGCGCTGGCAGACCTTCACCAAGGTGATCCTGCCGTCGATCTTCCCGGCGCTGCTGACCGGCTTCGCGATGGCCTTCGCGCGCGCCATCGGCGAGTACGGCTCGGTGATCTTCATCGCCGGCAACATGCCCATGGTGTCGGAGATCACGCCGCTGGTGATCATCGGCAAGCTGGAGCAGTACGACTATGCCGGCGCCACCGCGGTCGCCACGGTGATGCTGGTGATGTCCTTCCTGCTGCTGCTGGTCATCAACGGCCTGCAGTCCTGGCAGCGCAAGCGGGCGGGAGGCCAATGACATGACTGCCCTGACCAACCGCCGCGTCATCACCACCGAAGCGAACTGGGTCCGCCGGGCCCTGGTCGCCGGGGCGCTGGCCTTCCTGTTCCTGTTCCTGGTGCTGCCGCTCGCGGCCGTCTTCACCGAGGCCCTGCGCAAGGGCTGGGGCGCCTACCTCGAAGGCCTGGCCGATCCGGCCGCCTGGTCGGCGATCCAGCTGACGCTGGTCACCGCTGCCATCGCCGTGCCGTTGAACCTGGTGTTCGGCATCGCGGCCGCCTGGTGCATCGCCAAGTACGAGTTCCGCGGCAAGGCCTTCCTGACCACGCTGGTGGACCTGCCGTTCTCCGTGTCCCCGGTCGTGGCCGGCCTGACCTACGTGCTGGTGTTCGGCGCGCAGGGCTGGCTGGGCCCGTGGCTGGAGGCGCACGGCATCAGGATCATCTTCGCGGTGCCGGGGATCGTGCTGGCGACCATCTTCGTCACCTTCCCCTTCATCGCGCGAGAACTGATCCCGCTGATGCAGGCCCAGGGCAACGAGGAGGAGCAGGCCGCCATCGTGCTGGGTGCCACCG